>NZ_JAVRBY020000001.1:0-634517 GCF_034531035.1 Nostoc sp. DedQUE02
AATGAAGTTCAAAGACTCATTAACGAGTATCAAAGACTCATTAATGAAGTTCAAAGACTCATTAATGAGTATCAAAGACTCATTAATGAAGTTTAAAGACTCATTAACGAGTATCAAAGACTCATTAATGAGGTTCAAAGACTCATTAATGAAGTTCAAAGACTCATTAATGAAGTTCAAAGACTCATTAATGGAGTTCAAAGCCTGGTGTTGCTGAATCGAGGTATGAATTTGGATGTAGAGACGTTGCCTTGCAACGTCTCTACAAGGATTTTGAAATAACGCAAAATTATTTTTCATACCGCAATCAGCAACGCCAAGCCTCATATCATGTCCGCTTAATTAGTTATAATTCCCGCATCTGTGCGAAAAGCGCAAAAGCCCCTTTCCCCCTGCTCCTCTTGTACTGAATCTCGACTCACTTCGACGCCGCTCAGTGCAAGTCGCTCGATTTCCGCGCAGTCGAAGTATTCTCCCTGCGGTCTAAATGATAAGTCTTTAACCGGACACGATATCATCCCCTATTCTCAATGCCCAATGCCCAATACCCAAATTAAATAACCTATGGGCCGTAAAAAGGATACTCTCTGCACAGAATTTGCCTTCACTCTTCCTAGAGGGTTGAGTGATAGCGAACACCGAGTACATCGTCATGGGGTGATGCGTTTAGCCACCGCCAAAGATGAAATTTTAGTACAACAAGAGCGCCAAGTTCAAGAAAATCCGGCTTACGGTGTTTTGGTAATGCTTGCACGGGTTATTACTCGCTTGGGCAGTTTCAACTCTGTTAGTCCTGATTTACTCGAAGGACTGCTCTTACATGACATTGCCTATCTCCGAGAATTTTACAATCGAATCAATCAGCAAGGTAATGTACATATTCCGACACAATGTCCCCACTGCAATACTCAATTTTCAGTGGAGTTCGAACTAGCGGGGGAGTCGTAAGCTACCCCTCTGATACTCTATATGAGGAGGTAGCTTTTATTGCTTATCATTTCCACTGGTCACAAGATGATATTTTAAATTTAGAACACACTACCCGTCAGCGCTGGGTAGCAGAAATCAATAAAATTAACCAAAAATTAATATGAAAGTAAAAGTTAGCTACTCACCAACTTTAAGTGAAGTCAATGAAGTTGACCTTACCATAGAAAATCCAACAAGAGGAGAATGGATAATAGGTCGTTCTCCTGATTCTGATTTACTCTTAGACAGCCCTGATATCAGTAGGGTACATGCTAAGTTTTTTGTTAAAAGTGGAAATTACTACTTCTCTGACCTTGGCAGTAGAAATGGCTCAATATTTAATGGAAAACAAGCTGAAAAAGATCGACCATATTCTTTGAGCGATGGAGATGTTATTCGGATTGCAGATTATGTTTTGATTTTGGAAGCAGTTGCTCCCGCTTATGAGCAACCAGAGACAGTCTTTAGAATTATAGATCCTTCGCTGTTTTCTCGGCCGCGATCGCCTGAAAATGTCAGCGCTTCTAACGTTGCTACTCCAGCCCCAGAGGTAGTTAATGAAGTTCCAGCGCCAATTAATCAAGAAGTAGAAACACCTGAACTTAATGTTGTTTCCGTAGAAAGCAGGGAAATCCCAGAAGTTATTTCTACTCAACCTGATGATGCCATCCCAGTTGTTGAGGTAATCGTCGCTGAAAACATCATTCAGCCACCAGAAGCAGTTAGCGAAGTTCCACACGATGTCCATGATGATGAATTTGTGGATTGGCGGACATTACTTGTAGAAGAAGTCAACGCAGATAGTGAAGAAGTAGAGATTCCAGAAGTCGAAGCCTCAAAAGTTTCTTTGACTGAACCTGATGAGATAATAGCTACACCTGAAAACATCATTGAAACTCCTGAAGAGGAAAGTAGCGTGCCAGAAGCTACCCATTCTGAGGTTGTAGACTTGGAAGCAGCACTGGCGGCAGAATCTACCTTTGTACAACCGCGTGATATAAGTGCCACTCCCGAAGCTACTGACGACGAGTATGCATCAGAGGCAGCACTAGAAGCAGAAGTTACCTCTGTACAGCCGCGTGATATTTTTCACCAAGTATCTGAAGAAGAGAGCGCTGTTCCAGAAGCGACTAATCGTGAAATACTAGATTTAGATACGCCAGTCGCAGAAAGTCCAGAAGTTGCTGAGGACGTGGACATTCAGCCGCCAGAAACATTGAGCCAAGTTACACCGAATATCACTAATGAAGCGGTATTAGATACGCCTACTACAACAGAAGACACCACAGATGTTGAGGAAGTAAAACCTAGTTCCACTACTGGTGAAACAGTCAATCAAGTTTTTGAAGTATCTACTACGTCTGATGAGAATGTCCCGCAAGTTTTCAGTAATCAATACACTGAAGAAGTCAGAGTAAATGTTGATAATGTTTCTGCACAAGAAAGTGAAGTTTATGACTTAGCTGATATTCAATCTTTGCAAACAACAGAAACTGGAACTACTGAGAGCATCAGTCAACCCATTGAAGAAGTTTCTGAAGTAGAAGTAACTCAACTTGATGAAACTCCAGAAGATATAAATGTTAGTGAGCCTCCTCAAACGCTCATTGAAAGAAATATAGTACTCATCGCTCATGAAAGCAAGAAATCAGAACTTGCTGAATTTGTTTCTCAGCATCAAGAGTTTTTCTCACAGAGCTTTACAATTACTTGGCCATCTGTTAGCGAAGTCTTACATGAACAGGCAGGTATAACTATTAGTCAACAAACCCCTGCACCAACTTCTGGAGGATATCAAACAATTGCTTCATTGGTTGGAGCAGGAGAAATTTTAGCCGTTATTTTCTTGAGAGATTTACTGCAACCTCAACCTGGACAAGCTAATGAAGAAGCATTGTTAAGATTATGCACTATTAATCAAGTTTTATTGGCTACTAATTTGCCAACAGCAGAGGCGATCGTGCATTATCTTAAACACATATAGCAATTCTAAATTAGTTACGAACAAAAAGAACCCCGCCTTCTTGAATAAGTCGGGGTTCTGAGGCTATTGGATTTACAAATCAAATATGATTGCTATATTTTTTGAAAAGTTACAAATTGCATAGAATAATTTCAATATTAAAAATTAATTTAAAAGCATAGGTATATTTTAAAGTAAAATCGATTGAAAAATGGTTGTAAATTTTAAAAGTTTATTTAAACAGCCAGTTATTCTTTCAAGTGCGATCGCGACAATTTTACTACTAGGCATTCAAAAACTGGGGATTTTCGAGCCTCTGGAAATGAAGGTCTACGACCAAATGATGCAATTACGTGCTGACTCAGACCCAGACTCTCGTCTGTTAATTGTTGCTTTAACTGAAAAAGATATCCAAAAATGGAATTGGCCTCTGTCTGGTGAACTTTTAGACCGAGTGTTAGGCAAACTTGAAGAATATCAACCGCGAGCAATTGGTCTAGATATTTTTCGTGACTTACCAGTACAGCCAGGTCATGACAAACTACTGCAACGCCTACAACAAAGCGATATTATCATTCCTATCTGTAAACATTCTGGTTCTAACAATCCAGGAATAGCACCTCCAAAGGGCGTTGAAGCAGAGCGAGTAGGATTTAATGATGTTGTAGAAGATACTGATGCCACAATTCGCCGCAACCTATTACTGGTCAGTGCAGAGGAGTCCGATTCTTGTCAAAGTACTTATTCTTTTAGCTTACAACTAGCACTCAAATACTTAGAAGTTGGAGGCATCCAGCTAGAATTTACCCCCAAAAAGGAACTACGACTACGTAATACTGTATTTAAACCTCTACAAAGTAACGCTGGCGGTTATCAGAAAGCGGATACCAATGGCTACCAAATTCTGCTTAACTACCGTTCAGGTCATCAGGTCGCCCAGCAGGTAACTATTACAGAAGTACTTGCAAATCAAGTTAAACCAGATTTGGTCAAAGACCGCATCGTTTTGATTGGTTCAACAGCCAATAGTTTAAATGATATTTTTAATACGCCATTAGCCAGTGGTAAGTCAGATAACTCTGGCAAAATGGCCGGAATTGAAATTCATGCTCACAGCATTAGTCAAATTCTCAGTGCTGTTCTTAACAAACAGCCTCTATTTTGGTTTTTGCCTGAGTGGGGTAAAATTCTTTGGATATGGGGATGGACTGTAGTTGGCGGGTTACTGGTATGGCGAATTCAGCATCCGCTAGGCTTAGGATTAGCAACAGCAACAGCGCTTGCAGTGTTATTTGGAGGCAATTTTGTCATTTTTACTCAAGCTGGATGGTTGCCAGTCATGCCTCCGGCGTTGGGGTTAGTATTTACCGTCGGGACTACTCTTGCCTATAGTGCTTATCAAACCAAGCAAGAACAACAAGAAATTACCCAACGGGTTCAAGAACACCAACAATTAATTTTGGAATTGCAAGGTCTTTTACGGCAACGCGGCAACGCCTCAAATGAAGCGCCAACAGTAATTGCTGATTCTATCGGGCAAGAAATTGCATTAGGAACCTTACTAAATAAGCGTTATCAAATTACTCAACCCTTAGGTTCTGGAGGATTTAGCAATACTTATTTGGCTAATGATATCCAACGTCCTGGTAATCCGCAGTGTGTGGTTAAACAGTTGCGACCTCCTCGCAAAGATGCAGAATATTTAAATGTTGTCAGACGCCTATTCGATGCTGAAGCAGAAATTTTAGAAACTTTGGGTAAGCACCCACAAATTCCCCAACTGCTAGCTTTTTTTGAAGAAAATCGGCAATTTTCTTTAGTGCAAGAATTTGTTCGAGGGCACGCTATGGACAAAGAACTATCCTCTGGGAAGCGCCTAAAACAAACTGAAGTTGTGGAGATACTTAAAGAAGTTTTACACGTGCTTGTTTTTGTTCACAGCTATGGCGTAATCCATCGAGATATCAAACCGAGTAACTTAATTAGGCGAGAATCAGATCAACACATTGTAGTAATTGACTTTGGCGCTGTTAAGCAGATTCAACCTCAACAGCAAGAAACGCAAACAATTTCAATTGGCACTCCTAGTTATGCACCTTCTGAACAAATGAGCGGATTGCCAAAACTCAACAGCGATATTTATGCATTGGGAATTATGGGAATACAAGGTTTAACCGGAGTAGAACCTAGAGAATTTCGCAGAGACACAAATACCGGTGAAATAATTATCTCAAGTGAAACTAACGCTAATCAACATTGGCAACATTGGCGCGAACTAACTGAGGTAACAGACGAATTAGTTATTATTTTAAATAAAATGGTACATTTTGACTTTACTCAACGATATCAGTCAGCAGCAGAGGTACTCAAAACTCTCGAAAATCTTTAGTTCATCTGACGATTTTGTGTTATCTCTTGTCTATTTTCATACTGTGAGAATCAGCGCTGTGGTGCAAACAATGCTTGTTGAAGCTGCTGACAAGCTTTTTCAATTGCATCTATACTACCTGGATTCACCAGACCAAAATAATCAAACACATAGACTCGGTTATTTTTAGTTGCTTGCAGTTGCTGCCAAAAAGCTTCTTTTTTCAAGGAATCTAAAAGTGCTACTTCCGAATTTCCTTGTGGCGGATTAACTAGAATTATTACCTCTGGATTTGCTTCTAAAATTTTCTCAGGCGAAAGTGTCACATAGCCACCAACTGGGCTTTTTCCTTGTAAATCTGCTGCTATATTTTTCGCCTGAAATTTTGCCAGCAAATCTCCTGCCCAACTATTTTTATTTGGTGCTAAAATTGGTTGTCGACTAACCAGCGCTAAAGTAGAAAAACTCTGAGTTGGTTTATCTGGTAAGAAACTTTTATAACGGTTTAACAAAGGCTGAGGATCAGTATTAATTAACACAGCCAGTTTTTTAGTAAGTTCTTCTAGAGATTCCCAGCTATTCACCTTAGTGAGCAAAGTTGGAATTCCTAGTTGCTGAAGTTTTTGAATTGGAATGTTAGAAAACCCTTCAGCACCAATAACTAAATCTGGTTTGAGTGCTACTACTTTCTCTAAATTTGGCGGACTTTGACCTTCGCTAACGCGGGGAACATCCTTGAATCTTGAGTCATTTTTAAACAATCTGCTACCAGTGATTCCAACAATTTTTGTTTGATCGAGTCGAGAGATAATATCAGCTGATAGAGAAGAAAGAGCAACAACTCTTTTTGCTGATTTTTGCGGTAATTGTTGAGAAATCGTGTTAGTCGCCTCAGTGTTATTTTCCACTTTTGTTTGTGGTTGCTGAGTATTTACTGTGGTGCAAGCAACTAAAACTATACTCAACAAAATTGCCAAAGCAGATAAGAGCCAACGACGATGCATATTAAAATTCCTTCTGGGGTAATAATGGTATAAGATTAATCTCGATTAGGACTGTTGTCACTGCTAAAACAGATGTACGCTCATCCCAATGTAATTGTTTCAATCCCCAGTTAAACTTACTTCGTCTCCATCCAATTTTCACCTACACGCGCCTCTACCAGCAAAGGCACACTCAACTGCACTGCATTTTCCATCACCGACTTAATTTGCAGTTGTAATTCTTCCCACTCATCAGGGGGAATTTCAAACACTAATTCATCGTGAACTTGCAACAACAAACGCGCCTGATAGTTCTTCAAAACCTCATGCAATCTCACCATTGCAATTTTGATAATATCAGCATTGGAACCTTGAATTGGTGCATTAGCCGCAGAGCGTAATAAACCCGCATCGTAAGCACCTAAATTCTTCAATTTACTCAGATTAATATCTTCTGGGTTACTGCCCTTTAATTTACGTAAACTGTTATTAGTAAAGTCAAAATAACGACGGCGACCGAAAATAGTTTCTACATAACCAAGAGCGATCGCTTCTTTTTTCACTCGCTCCAAATACGCAAAAACTTTGGGATATCGTTCATTAAACCGCTTAATGAACTCGTTAGCAATGGTCTTATCTATCCCAGTTGAGCGTGAAAATCTGAGAGAACCCATTCCATAAATTACGCCAAAATTGATAGTTTTTGCTATTCCTCGTTCTTCTGATGTGATATTTTCTTTTTCAAACACTAACCGCGCCGTAACAGTGTGAACATCTTCATTTTGCTGATATGCTTGTACTAATATTGGTTCTTGACTTAAATGAGCCAAAATCCGCAATTCAATTTGTGAATAATCAGCAGCCACCATTAACCAACCAGCTTCTGGCAAAAACGCCTTCCGAATTTGGCGACTAAATGCTGTACGAATGGGGATATTTTGCAAATTCGGATTAGAAGAAGATAACCTACCCGTTGATGTTGCTGCTTGATTAAAATCAGTGTGTACTCGCTGGGTATCTGGACGCACTAATGCTGGTAAGGCATCAACATAAGTAGACTTTAATTTAGATAGAGTGCGATACTCAATGATCGCCTCAACAAACCCAGTGTTATCATCTTCTTGAAGTTTTTCTAGTGTTGCTGCATCTGTAGAAAATCCTGTTTGAATTTTACGAGAATGTCTAGTACTTAACCCCAATTTTTCAAACAAAATTTGGCTCAATTGTTTAGGAGAACCCAAGTTAAAATTTTCTCCAGCTATTTCAGTTGCTTCCTCTTTTAACCTGGCTAACTCTGTTTCTAAATGCTGCGAAAGTTCTTGCAAATAAGTTGAATTAATCCGAACACCTGTGTATTCCATTTGGGCTAAAACTGCTTCTAGTGGCTGTTCCACTTCCACTAATAGCTTAGACAAAGATGGAGTTTTCTCCAGATCCTCACGCAATTTCGACACTAAGCCAAAGGTAGAATAAGCGTCCATCCCACAGTAATCTGCTACGGCGGGAATATCTATATCAGCGATATTTTTGCCTTTAGGAACTAAATCTAAGTAACTTTTCGCGATCAATCCCAAATATCGCTGTGATAAATCCATCAAATTATGACTTGAATCGGGATTTAGAATGTAACTTGCCAGCATAGGATCAAACACCACTCCCGCCAAGTTAATTCCTTGACACCTGAGAACTAAGCGGTCAAATTTGGCATTCTGTAAAGCTTTGGGATAATCGGCACTTTCGAAAATTGGGCGTAATGCTTCCAGCACCAAATCTTTATGCAAATTTTCCCCAGTTTTGTGCTCTACAGGAATATAGGCTACCTCATCTGGTTCCGTGCCCCAACAGCAACCAATTCCTACTAATTCAGCATCTCTTGGTTCTAAATCAGTGGTTTCAGTATCCCAAGCAACTGGTATTTCTGGATTAGTGAATTTTTGCAAAATTTTCACTAATTCAGTTAATTTGGCTTCGGTATTGATGATGCGTGGTGTAATTGGAGAAGTAGATTGTTGTGGAACTGCGGCTGTATCACTAGCACTGAAAAACCACAAATCATTATCTTCATCAGCACTGAATTCTGAGTTAGTAGAGTTAGTATTACTTGCATCTATTTTGGCTTCTTGTTTTGATTCAACTTGCCCACCAAAACGTTCCTGAAGGTCGTTTATCCTGCCTAAAAAAGATTTGAATTCTAATTTTTCTAAAATTGGTGATAAGACGTTTGTATCAAACCCTTTTAATTTGCAATCTTCTAAATCAAATTCTATAGGAACATCTAAAACTATGGTTGCCAAATAGCGAGACTTCTCGGCATCTTCTTTACCTGCTGCTAGCTTTTTCTGAGTTGCGCCTTTAATTTCATCTAACGCAGCATAAACATTCTCAAGTGAACCATAGGTATTTAGCAGCTGCACTGCTGTCTTTTCGCCAATTCCCTTGACTCCAGGAATATTATCTGATTTATCACCACAAAGAGCTTTGAAATCAACAATTTGTGAAGGCAAAACGCCCATCTTCTCTTTTACTTGTTCTGCTTCAAATTCTGTAATGCTATTTGTAGAACGTTTTAGGGCATCTGGACTAAAATTCAGAACAGTGATTTCTTTGTCAGAGTCGATCAGTTGAAATAAATCGCGATCGCCAGTCAGAATCTTCACCCTATACCCAGCCGCACTTACTCGCTGTGCTAAGGTTCCCAAAACATCATCTGCCTCAAAACCAGGGGCAGTGAAAAATGGTAGATTGAAGCCATTGAGCAACTCGTGAAGATTTTCTAAGTCGGGAATGAAGTCTTCTGGCGTTTCTGGGCGATCGGCTTTATAAGTATCGTCCGCTTCGTGACGAAAAGTTGCCTCAGCCAAATCAAAAGCGATCGCCATTGCTTGAGGCTGTTGTGTTGCCATTACCTCCAGCAGGCACTTTACGAAACCAAAACATATACTGGTAGGAATCCCCGTTTTGGTACGCAGTCCTCCATCTCGCCCTTTGGCGAAAGCAAAGTATGAACGATAGGCCAACGAGTGTCCATCTACGAGGATGAACGTGGGGCGTGTTGCGGTTGCAGAAGTGATTTCAGACATAGCCCTATTTTAGCCAGAAGCTTTGTCACATAGTTAGCAATTTCCGATCCTCGTTCAGCTTGGCTTTGGTGACAGTAGCGTAGTTTTTGCGTACCAAAAGTGATGTCTACGCATTTGCAGCGTCTTAACAAAACTTTATATATAGTAATCAAAAAGTCTATTTGTCGAAGGAATCTGAACATAAGAACTTTACATAAAGTTACGTATATCTATCAAGACTACAAGCAAAATTTCAGAGTTAGAAATAAGTTAGTAATCCTGTAATGATTTGTTTCAGAAAAGCATCTTCCATCCATGACAACAAAACTATTCAACACTTTAGCTGCTGCCACAACTTTGGCAGGAATTGTTGCAACATCTGGAGTTGCTAATGCAGCTTCTCTCTCCTACACAAGTTCCACTAATTACGATCTCACAGATATTAGTGATGCACCTCTAAGCATCCAAAAATTTGACTCATCTCTTGGCACACTCAAAGGTGTAACGATAGGATTCACTGGCGACATACTTGGAAATGCAGGTCTTGAAAACAGGAGTAAAAGCCCGACTTCGATGACAGTAAATCTTGCCAGTGAAATCACATTAGAATTAAATAATCAGTCTCTGTTTGCACTCAATCCACAAAATAGCTTTAGTTACCAAGTTGCTAAATATGACGGCAAAACTGATTATAATGGCACATCTGGAAAGACTATTCTTAACTTAACTGCCACACAATCTGGTACTCAGTCTTTCACTAATACCCAATTTTTACAGTCTTTCATTGGTAATGGCAATATAGACTTTTTGTTCTCAGCCATAGCTAGCTCAGTAGTTTCTGGGTCGGGCAACATGAGTTCCTATATTGATACATACGCCAAGGCAAGTATCAAAGTAACTTATGACTACGATGATGTGAAATCAGTACCTGAACCCTCCGCCACACTTGGAGTTGGTTTAATTGCTGGGCTTTGTCTATTATCAAAACGTAAAAAAACTGGATCAAGGTGTCCAATTCATAAACTTTTTTGAATAGTAGGTTTTTCCCGTTTCATCTATCGGTCAGTCTATTTAATTTAAATGAAAATCCCCGATTTTTTCGAGAATCGGGTTTTTTTATTGTGACTATTAGCCAAAGTTTTTAATAATTTTTAAGCAAATCTAAAATCCTCATAGTAAGTGGATTGCTCGCTGGGGTCAATATAAAATCTAAAATTGTGCTATTTAGCATCCTCATGATCGGAAAATTGGGTAGATTAAAGAACCCAATTTCTTCTACTACTCCCCACTGGTCGCTAGAGCCTGTTAACCTCTTACTGGAACTTAAAATCTAGGAAATTATGCAGAAAGCATCTACTGACAATCAGGCTGCTGCAAAAGAGATTAAACTACTAGTTTTGGATATAGATGGCACGATCGCAGGACACTCCAATACCATTAGCGAACCTGTAAAGCAAGCAATCTTTGCGGCGCAAGCACGAGGAATTCAAGTGGCCATCGCTACGGGTCGAATGTATCGTTCAGCCTTGCGCTTCCACCAAGATATCGGCTCTACCCTACCATTAATGGCCTATCAAGGAGCCTGGATTCAAGACCCAATCACCCAAAAAATTCATCGCCATTGGGTTGTTTCCAGAGAAATCGCCCACCAGTTACTCGACTATTTTGAACAGCCAAAGTTGCGATCACTCCTATCTATCCATTTCTATATCAACGATCAGCTATACGTCCGTGAATTAACCAGAGAAACCCAAATTTATGCAGAACGTTCTGGTGTTATCGCGATTCCCGTAGGTGATTTGCGCCAAGCGTTAACCAATGAACCGACAAAAATTCTTGCTTTATCTGATGATACTGACGTAATCGACAAGCTACTAGGAAATTTGCGTCGTCAATACACACCTGCTGAACTTTATCTGACAACCTCTGTTGCTACCTTTTTTGAAGCAACTAACGCCTCTGTAAATAAGGGGACTGCTGTCCGTTACCTAGCCGAAGAATTGCTGGGATTACAATTAGCCAACGTTATGGCGATTGGCGATAACTTCAATGATGTGGAAATGCTGGAGTATGCCGGACTTGGTGTAGCTATGGGCAACGCACCAGCAGGAGTACAAGCGATCGCTCAGTGGGTAGCTCCTAGTGTAGAAGAAGATGGAGCAGCAGTAGCAATTGAAAAGTTTTTACTGTAATTAGGGGAGTTTTTCAAACCAAACCCATATCAATCAGAAAGGACACCGACGACTGGCCGTGTTTCGTCTCGGTGCCCCTGCTGGTTCGCTCCTCACACACCTGCTAATGTAGCCGAGGTGGTGCATTGAGTCAATAGCTATATAAAAAGTTTTTATTTTTGCCTAAGCGACATTACCCATTTATAACTCCAAAGGCGCAAAAACACCCAGGTTTTCCTCTAGAACATATTTTAATACTGACTGAGTAGCCATGAGTAATCCAAGTCTGGCTTGGGCTAGCTCTGGTGATATAATTTTCACCTCACCCCAAATCCGGCAATTAGACCAGAACTTTTCAAAAGCTTGGCTCAAATTCAGTGCTACTTTTTCCCATTTCACAGAACCGCCAACGTCAGGGCACTCTATGTTGTCTATCACTTGTATTAACTCATCAATTAGACGACGTTCATCTAGGTGATTTAGCCGCAATGTTCCGTCACAATTAAGCCAAGGTAAGGGGTTAGGAGAAATAACCTCCCAAAAAGCTGGACTAGTATTTGGAACTGGTTCTCTAAGTTTAATTAATCCCTCTTGATGAGCCAGAAGCACTAGCGAACAGCAGCGTGCATGAGCATATTCAATAGCAAACAAATTGGGCATTTGGCATTGGGCATGAGTTATTCTCCTTGTTCCTTCATCTCTGTCAATGTTTTTCTTCTCTACGAGACGCTGCGCGTAGCTTGCTTCCCTGTAAGGGTACAATTTTGAATTTTGAATTTTGAATTTTGAATTGATTTCTCCCTGCTCCTCCTCTTCCCCTGAACTCCCGACTACGAGACTTTGTAACCAAGTCGCTAAGGTTGAGTGAGTTAATTCAAAATGTATCCAACCAGGGGGAACTATTTGGATGCTAAAAACGTCCTCACAAATCCCTGATAAATCTGAAGCGATCGCACTGGCAAGCTCCATTGCTTTTCGATTCTGAGATTTTGATAGTCGCAAGGACACACTTGAGGTGTATAAAACTCTATTTTCATCTCTACCTTTATGTAGAGGAATTTTTTCATCTTTTATGCTTTCGTTTTCTGCTTTGTAAGTATCAATGCTTATTGATTTTATTAAATAACTGTACAATAGATGTTTTATTGACGTATATTTGCTAACTGGTAATCTATATTGCACGTAATATTATTTAAATAGTCATGTAAGATATATTTGCTACATTTCTGTCATCTATCTTGCGGTATAAATTTAATTTAGATGAAGAAAAATGAGAAGAGGATAAAATTTGATGAATAATCGATGAATAGTAAGTAAACTTTACTACCATCATTGTACAGTAGGAAGTATAACAAAAGAGTAGAGAGTAATTTGCTTTCTATTCTTTGGATTGGCTGGCGCTGTTAGGCGTTAAGCCTGCCTCGTCAACACAAAGACACTCCTTGCACCCTTTTATTTACGTCTTTGTCTTCAGCCGAACGCTCTTTGTTACCTATGCAATCTCCATCCTCCTTTTCTGAGGCATCACGGCCTTTTCTGACTTGGCAACGCATTCTTGACTGGGCTCAAGAACACTATCGCTGCCGCACCTTTAGCAAAGATGAGCGCATTCCAGCCCGGCCTGGATTGCTGTATTTGGTTCAAAGGGGTGCGATCCGCATGGTAGGAACCGCCCAAGTTAGTGCGACTGCTAGTCAGCTAACGTCTCGACGAATCAACAGAACTCCAGAAGAAGCGTTCTTGGGTTTTGTGGGAGCGGGACAGCCATTTGAAATTGTTGCTCAGTCACCATTCACACTCCAGGCTTACGCCCATGTCGATCAAACTGCGGTGCTGTGGATGTACTGGCATGATTTAGACAATTGGCCTCACTTCCGTCGCGAAGTTATGGATGCCTTTAGGTATCAGCACCAGCGTAAGCTGCTGTGGCTGAGTGCCTTGGGACAACGCCGCACAATTGACCGACTCTTAGGATTTCTCACATTGTTAATTGAGGAATATGGAGAGCCAGCAATGAGCGACACCGATCCTGATGTGATTCGCGGTTATTGTCTGCCCTTTCCCCTCACTCATGCCCAAATTGGTAGCGCGATTGGTTCCACTCGTGTCACCGTCACCCGCTTGATGGGTAAGCTGCGTCAACGTGGTTTAATCTTGACTCAAGGGGATAATCTCATTTGCTTACCAGCAGAGTCGATTAATAGAGCTGGTTAAGGTACAGTTCAGAGCGGCGATTTCCGCCACTCTGTCTTGAGTGCGATCGCTCTTGTCAGCGAATTTTGACAAATCCCGCTTGGGTAATCAGTTGCTGTCCCTGCTCAGTCAGCAGTAAGTTGGCGTAAGCGACACCTGCTTGCTGCTCAGTCTGACCATTCTGTTTGACCACCACAAACAGATTGCGGGTAATCGGGTATTTTCCTGATTGGAAAGCCTCAATGTTCAACTTGTTCCGTTTACCAGGACATTCAGACGGGAGGACAGAAGGTTCTTGGTATGGAGCAATGTATTGTCCTTGCGTCCGCCCCAACGGCAAGGCTTTGATTGAGCATTGAGGAATCACCTCTGGGGCAGAAGCGTAGTAGATGCTACCAGGACTATCAGCCAATTTTTGCAAGGCTTGGGTGGTTGTGGAGATAAATTCCACATTCGGGCTGAAAGCTTGACCACCCAAGATGTCTTGGACGAAAAGCTCAACTGTACCGCCATCAGCAATGCGGCGGGAATAGGGCTTAATCGGGATATTGGGGCCGCCCACCTGGCTCCAATTATTGATTTTGCCTGTGTAAATTGACTTTAACTGGTCTACCGTTAGTCCTGGGATATTCAAGTTGGGATTAACTGCGATCGCTAAACCATCAATTGCTACAGGAATTTGTTTTAAACTGAATCCACGCTGCTGGGCACGGCTTAATTCCTGATCTAGAACTGGTCGGGAGGACTGGGCAAAGGCTAGTTGACCGTCTATCAGAGACTGAATGCCAGTACCAGAACCAGGAGAAGCATTGCTGGGTTCTACATAGCGCAGCCGAAATTCTGGCCGCGCGGCTTGAATTGGTGGATCGACTACTAGTCGAACCGGTGCCCAAGATGTACTACCTCCGTAGTTGAATAATCCTGTAGGAACATCCTTTACTGAAGTGAAAGTATTGCCACTAGGCTGTTCTGAGCCAGTTTGGGGCGTTTTGGTGCTACTAGAATTAACTGTATTTAGCTCCACACCAGACTTTCTGCTGAACCACCAAAAGCCGCCAGCTATTAGCCCGACGGTGATTAAGATGGATAATACAAGAATAGGTATTTCATTTTTTTGAGACATAGTAAATTACCCGCGTGCCCATTCAATATAAGTGCTTTATAGGTTCTTGCTACTTGAGATTGTATTTGGAAGACGGGTGTTTTATTCATAAATTCTGACACCTCTATACTTAGTTGAAATTACTCAAGGAATGGACTCAGAAGAAGTCCTCCCCGGAAATAGTTCGCATTCAATCCGCGATCGAGCTTGAGTTGTGAGCCTTTTCCCAGATGGCGATCAAAGATATCGCCGTAGTTCCCTACAGATCCAAGAACGCGGCGCTGCCAATCCTTATCGAGACCTAATTCTGGTGCGGAGATCGGCATCGCCCCAGCACCGCCCGCATACCAGCGTGTTTCCGTTCTCTCTGCATTAATTAATGTATGCACCGTCCAGGCAACGATCGCTGACCATTGGGCATCCTCGGTTCCGGTGGCAGCGATCACGGGAAAGGTCGTCAGCGACTCTGGAAGGATGCGGCTCGATAATCGGTTCACCCCAGGGTCGAGGCGAATCTTTGCTAGGGTCGTAATCTCATCAGCAATGGCGTGGCAATTTTGCACGTTGTATGTATCGATCATCTCTCCATCCTCAGAGAACGGGCGACGGAACCAGTTTTTGTGGAGCGCACCGAAGTAAGCCGTGAGGCTTCGCTCAACCGAACTGCCAATCATGAAGCAGATGCTTTCTCCAGCTAGGTCGCTGACATGGTGTGCAGCCGAGGTGGATGGCACCATCATCGCATTGGATTCTACGAAGATAGTCGGGCCAGGCAGCAACTTAGCAGCTAGTTTTTGCTCCTCAATTTCCGATCCTGTAAGGAAGAATACGTCATCCTGCTGGTTACGCACCGAGTCGAAGTCCTTCGGTGTCTCATACTCGTGATATTCGATACGGTTAGAAGATCCCAGCACGGCGGCGGTGATCGCACGGCAGATATCAACGTTAAGACCACTCCAGCCACCTGGCTCGGATTCAGTTGCCAGACCCGTCCGCTCGACGCTGCCACAGCGAACCATATTGCGTTCCTTTACACGTTTGATCACGGAACCCGCCTGAGCATTGGAAATCGAGCAGCAGACACCAAACAGAGTCAGCAAGACTAACACAAAACGCATGAATTATCCTCAAGGAATGTCGAAAAATGGGGATTGGGGAAGGTGGGGCTCCCTCTGGGGATAAGGGGTAATGGGGACTGGGGATTTAAACTCCAACCAAATCTTACTGATACTCATCTTTTCTTTTCCAGTACCTAGTCCTGGGCATAACCTGTTGAAGAGTGCTGAGGGGGAATTTTACTTCTTTACTCAGTGCGATCAAAAGGTGTCTTGGTTTGAAAGATGGATGGGGTGTGCCCCATCTATCTTTGTCTTTAAGAGACCTCTTGCAAAAGTGCTTTTTGCACTCTTGTGGGAAAAGGGTAAAGGTTAAGGGGAAAAGGCAAAATACAGAATCTTTCCCTTTCCCCTTTTCCCGACTTCTGCAAGAAGTCTAAGGATTAGCGGCTGGATAAGTGCTTGGTAAGGCGTTGAAGCCCTTGGGAATGTTGTTGACAATTTCCTGGCGCTTGTCTTCCGGCGTGATTCCGATCGCCCGACAGCCTTCACCACCGTAGTGCGGTAGTGTGTTCACAACACTATCTGGAATCTTCGCAAATGACGCTGGCAGTGGTGGCGATACACCGAGTAGCCGCTTGGGATCGAAGCCCGACAGTAAGCTGTCGGTGATCGGCGAATTGATGTCCCGTGGGCCAAGGTACTTCTGCTGGAATCCTGGCGGCCCGAATTTGTTGAACTCTGGGGAATTGCCAGCAGCGAGTGCCTGTGCTTCATCGGGCAAGCTAGCAAGGGCGGGCAAACCAAAGATCGTGTTGATCGTCTCGATCACCGAGTTGTGATCGCCCTCGACGTGCGAGACAGCGTGCGTCCGAGCGTAGGGTGAGATGAGAATCAGTGGCACACGGACACCACGGGAGAGCGGTAGTCCATCAGGGCCATAGGACAAGATCCTTGGTGGTACATGGTCGTAGAAGCCATCGGATTCGTCGTAGGTGATGATGATGGCACTCTGCTGCCAGATTTTTGGATTTGACGCGATCGCATTAATTGCCCTAGCCGCCATCCCCTCACTGAGTTGGCGATCGGTGTAGCCCGGATGGTCGTCATCACCTGACTTTGCGGCATTAATTGCGGCGATCTCATCCGCAGGGGTATTGGGGTTCGTGATCGGCGGCTTCAGACCCTGCTGGTTCGTGTAGCCGCCACGAATGTAGAACACGCCACTTTTGGGCAGCGAATTATTGGCTATATCGCTAAAAAAGTCATTTAGCCCCCGGAGATTTTTGCTTATTTGCGGCGTGTTGGCAATATAGCCGAAATACTGTGCGCCGTTGTGATGGCTGACATAAGCATTGTGCGTAGCGATACCGTTGGTATCGGTCGGTTCGAGATCGTAGCCTTCTTGATACCAGCGCCAATTGACCGGCTCGGTCTGGAGTTTGTGGATATAGGGAATATCCTGCTGGATGTCGGTTAGATCGAATAAAGGATTCCTGTTACCAGCCAAGACCGACCTAATATCGCGCCCCTGAAAGGTGAGTGGCAGGCTGGCGAAGGTCAGGTTCGAGGAGATATTGCCATCAGCGTAGCTCTCTTTTGTACCAGCAGGTTGCTTGTTATCTGTCGTTGTGTCGAACTGTGAGCCATAAAATGGCTGTGGGTCGTTGACCAGAGGTACTCCCTGCGTTGTGCCAGAGTGGCTGCCTACAGTGTAAAATTTGCCACTCGCACCGTGTTTGACCCATTGCGTTTCACCTGCTTGCCCCGCGAGCATCGCTACAGCATTCGGGGTTGAGGGCGTGTCTTCAGTTGCAAATATGTTGTCAAAGACTGTGAAGCGACTAGCCCATTTCCAGAAGAAGGGAATGGTGTCGCAGTCGATGTGCGACATCACAAGACGCGCGAACTGCTTGCCTTCAGCAATGTTGGCTGCTCCACCCTTAGACGCGAAGCGCGTGTACTCGTCGTAGGCGAACTGATCCATCTGTGGCTTGCCGTTCACAACGTGGAGCTTGGTTGCCAGTCCGGTGTGTGAGTGGTCAACGCTGTCAACGGCGCTGGCGTTCTGCTCAGATCCGATTCGGAATGGCTCAACTGTGACGGTTGCGCCGTTAGCATCGGTGTAAGTCTGGGTGAAACCCGGCGTTTTCTTTGGGTCACGAGGCTTTTGTCCATCTGAGTAAAGTCCGTTCACACCGGGTAATGTGCCATACTCGTTGTCGAAGGAATGGTTCTCGTTAAAAATGACAAAGACGTACTTGATCCGCTCCTGAAGGAGTCTTGTGAGTAACTTCGGTGGTAGCTGGGGTTCCTTGCCTGGATCGTTTAAGTATCTCGCCACGTCTGGCGTTGCATCTGGCTGAGTCGTAATGGTTGAGTTTGCTTGCGAAACTTCCTGTAAAGAATCCTCTGCGATCGCCGGGACGATGAAGGACGGAAGTAGCAAGAGTGTTAGAGCAAAATAAACCTTTGTAAATTGTCTCAAAGCACATCTCCTTAACAATTTCTATCCAGCTAATATTTCTATGCGGAATTCAGAATTTGTCTTCATATACCGCAAGTATTTGATTGATTTAGAATAGGTATTTTGGTTACGCGTGCTTTATTGGTTACGAAATTTAGAAAAAATTAATACCATTGAAGATAAGCAAAGTTATACTGCGATTTAAGCTTTTTGCTTTCTTTTACGCCACAAAGCGATAGTAGCAACAACTACTATTCCAGCAAAGCTTTGAGGTTCAGTAACAGGTACACTTTTTGCGAAAGTAACGGCAGTAAGTCCCGAACTTTCGATACTTCCAAGGTCGCTATTATCCAAAAATTTTCCACTATTGGTAATACCCTTACCTGTGAAATTATTGTCAAAATCCAGTTCTAAACTGTACAAGTTATTGTTTTGCTCTGTCAATAAGCCTGCGTCTGAAAAAGCAAGTATGTTTTCTTGAATGTAAGCTGTATTGCCAGCCAAACTGTTGGATAATGTTCGCAAAATAGTATTGTCTTTGACTAAATTGATTGTCCAACTTGTCAAATCCACAAAAGAATTATAAGCAGGTAATTGATCTACATCTACTGTGTAAGTCCCATTAAAAGAGCCATTTGCTAAATTCACAGGTAGCCCTACTGAGCCATCAAGAGGTGTAGGAGCAAAATCTCCTGAAATATTAAATGTTTTCAAATTGACAGCTTGGGCAGGATCTGTGCCAATAGCTGCAAGCATAGCAAAACCAACTGCTGCGGTAGCAGTTGCTTGCGATAACCTTCTTAAAGGTGTTGCACTCAGCATAAGTTGGGTTTTAATATTTTTGCCCATAGTTTAGGTAAGTGTGCTTTTTGCACACCGAAAACAATGCCAAAGTGAAGAGATTCCTATGGCTAGCCTTGAAGGTATAAAGAAAAATCCAGAAATGACTGCACCCATAATTTGATATAATTTCCATCACATCAAATCATTATTGATTTTCCTCACAAGGGACAAGCTATTAAACTACTTATCCATTGACCTTCTAGCTTCGGTAGTTACTTCCACCTCACCAATTGCTAAAAATCTCTACTTCTGCATTTTGTTACCTAAAAATTAATGACAAGTTAAGAAAAAGCAAAGTTTATCGTAAATAGAAGAGTTTAAGCTATTTATGTCTACACGTAATAGCGTGTCAAAACTAATCAGTTTCAGTTAGGTTTAAATCCCAGTCTAAAAATATTTTGAATTTTGAATTGTGATTGCTGATTAACGCACTGGTTCAAAGTCATAACCAGTGCCAGAGCGAGAACCAGGAACAATTTTTACAAGTTGGACTGGCGCATTGCGATCGCCTGATGCTAAAAACCGAATTGTACCAGAAGCGCCAGTGGCAGAAAAGTCAGATAACAAGAGTGCTTGTTGGACTCCATCTCGTGTGGGATTGCGTTTTAATGCCGCAATTAGCGCGACAGTGGCATCATAACTAAGGGCGCTTCGCCAACTCACATCACCGCCCCATAACTGCCGCGATTTCTGAGGAAAATCTGATTTAGGATTGCTATCAATATGCCAGGGAACTGCTAATACCATCCCCACAGCTTGTTCTCTGCCAATTTCCAAAGTTTTAGCGGTGTAAACATCATCTCCTGCCAACAAAGTTAACTTTTTCTGATTAATCTGGATTACTTGCAGCGCTTTATCGAGAGTTTCAGTGTTAGCAGCTAACATCAAAACTTCTGCACCTTGTTTAGTTGCTTGTTCTACGCTTTTAGCTGCACTAAAATCCGCCTTGGATAAGTCAAATTCGCTGGCTACCTGTCCACCCTCAAGGGAAACGGATGAAACAAACTCAGACTTCAAAGATTGACTATAGTTACTCTGAGAATTAAAAAAAACCACTGCATTTTTTTTCTGCAAGGTTCTCACCATATAGTTGGCTAAACTTCTTGCAGCCATAAAATCACTGGGAACTGTCCGAAAAACGTAGCGGCTAAAGTTAGAAATTTTGACAGATGTACTAGTGGGAGATATGGCTACAAGTTGTCCAGAAGTGTAGATAGTACCTGCGGCTAAAGTGGAATCGCTAGTATTCGGCCCAACTACAGCTAATACTTCGGAATTGCTGACTAAGTTGGAAGCGATTTGCTTGGCTATTTCTGGATTGTCGTCGTCATTAGCTATCTCTACCCTCAACGGTACTCCCTTAATTCCTCCTGAGCTATTGACTTGATTTTGAGCTTGGGCTATACCGCGTAAAATTTCTAAAGCAGCATTGGGGTCAGTGCCGAATGGTACAGAAGCCACGATGGTATAGCTCTTGGAAGACGCGATTCGGGCATTGTTAAGAAAAATTAATGTTTCTGGATCGTTTCGGTTGAGTTTTAGAGCAGCTGTGAAATTGGCGATCGCTTTATCATAACTTTTAGCTGCGATCGCCTGTACTCCTTCTTTTTTTACTGGAGAAATATCACCCGGAGTAAAAGATTTTTCCCCAAAACTAATACGGTCTTGTAAGGATGATTTGCTGTCTGATTCCTGATTTGGAATGATGTTATTACCAATTTTGGCCCCATTGTTGCTAAACCACCAAAAACCACCGCCAACTATGCCAACTGTCAGCAGCAAGGCTAAAGCTAAAATTGTGGTTTCATTCTTTTGTGACATGAACAAGTTTAAATAAAGTAAAAATATTTAATATTTGATTATTTGGCTAAATCTAAGCATTTCTATCATTTAATTCTGACAAATCCAGCTTTTTCGATCAGTTCTTGACCTTGAGGTGTCAGCAGCCAATTTGCATAAGCTTCACCAGCTTGCTGGTCTGTTTGACCATTCTGTTTAACGATTACAAATAAATTGCGGGTAATTGCATAGTCTCCACTACGAAATGCTTGACTATTCAACTGGTTACGTTTATTGGGACATTCAGATGGAGATACAACAGGTTGTTGGTAAGGAGGCACAAATTGACCGCTAATTCGCCTTAATGGTAGCGACTTAATAGTACATTGTGGTACAACCTCTGGGGCAGAAGCATAATAAATTGCGCCAGTATTCGCGGCTACTTTTCGTACTGCTTCTGTGGTTGTGCCAACATAACTAACGTTAGTACCAAAATTTTCTTTATTTAAAACATTTTCGATAAAGAATTCCACTGTACCCCCAGCTTCTTTGTTGCGAGAGTAGACTTTGATTGGTAAATTTGGCCCACCCACTTGTTGCCAATTAGTAATCTTGCCTGTGTAGATGTCTTTGAGTTGGGCGACAGTTAAACCAGGGATATTGAGATTTTGGTTAACTGCGATCGCAATTCCATCAATAGCTACTGGAATTTCTTTCAAACTAAATTCTTTTTGTTTAGCTTCGGTATTTTCTTCAGCTTTAACTGAGCGAGAAGATTGAGCAAAAGCTAGTTGATTATCTATCAACATCCGAATCCCAGTTCCAGATCCTGCTTGACCTGAAGGAGGTTGAGTATAGCGTAAAGTAAATTGAGGACACAGGCTTTCTAGTACTGAGTCTACATCTTTACGGATGGGTGCCCAGGTTGTACTACCGCCATAGTTGAATGTTCCCTGTGGGAGATTTGGCACATTACATCTATTGTTGTTGACAAACTGGTTTATGGGATTACCCGTGTTACCATTCCCGGAAGTTTTAGAAACAGTTCCAGTTAATTGCGCCCACCGTTCCATAAGAAACCATAGACCACCAAAGATTAAACCAATAGTGATGACAACGGCTAAAAAAAGACTAAGTGTTTCGTTTTTATGAGACATTTATGTAGCTTTTAGCACCAGAAATTTTTTAAAGTAAGAGAGATAATAATTTATAAATAAGTCGAAATACAGCTGTTAGTGAAATAGCTACTAAGCCTGCTCCAACTGCTAAAATCACCACTGACGGAAGGTCAAGTCCGCCACGTAAAAAGGGGACAAAAAAAACAATCGCAAAAGTAATTGTGGGAATAATTAATAAATCGAACTTTTCGATCCATCGCCTGGTTTGGGCAAAAATTAGTATACCTAAAATCAGGGCAGAAGTAGTCAAAGTAACTATTGGTGATTTTACTAGACTGAAGAGGGCGATCGCGATCAATGCACCCTGAAATCCACTAAATGCCGCCCCACCCAATAATTCCAATGTCGAAAACGCTGGCTGAGTTGGCGGACGGCGGGGAACGACGGGATTAGAACCTTTTGACGGTTGTGGCGGAAGTGTTACAGAGGGCGAATTAATTTGTGTAGGGGTTTGAGCCGCCTGTGAGTTAAGTGCATCTATAACCTCCTGGGCTGACTGGAAGCGCTGATTAGCGGCAGGTAGGAGCATCCTGTCTAAAATATCAGCAAGGTGAGGGTTGATATTTACTTGAGATCGCCATTTCCACTGGTTACTATAAGCATCAAATAGTTGAATTGCTTCCTTATTTGTTAACAAGGTAATTATAGTTACAGCTAAAGCATATAAATCTGTAGATGGAAATACTTGCCCGCCAGCCATCTGTTCAGGCGGTGCAAATCCCATCGAATAAATTCCTGTGGAAGAAGCAGCGCCAAGGGCAGCATTTGTTACTTGCTTGACGGCGCCAAAATCTAGTAAAAAAAGTTTCCCATCACGACGACGCATAATGTTTGAAGGTTTGATATCTCTGTGGATAATGCCTCTGTCATGGACAAACTTTAATACCCGTAGAATTCCTTGTAATACTTCTAATACTTGCTGCTCAGAAAATTTACCCTGTTGAATTAATTCTTCCTCTAGGGTTTGCCCATCAATGTATTCTTGCACCAAGTAAAAAAATTGGTCTTGCTCTCCTGGTTGCAAGCTATTAACTATCACTGGAAAGAAAGCAAACAAGTCAGGAATTTGATCGCTATCGTTACCAAGCTGTGCTAAAACTTCTGCTTCTCTTTCAAACATTAACTGCGCTTGTTGCAGTTGAGTTAAGGTTAAATTCCCCGATGGTTGAAACTGCTTAACCACGCATTGACGCATTCCTGGTATTCGGCGATCGCGTGCCAAAAATGCTGCTCCAAACCCGCCCCTTCCCAGCAGTTTCATTGGCACGTATCGACCATCTAGCATCAATGGCATACCACAGGTAGTGCAATACTTTTGCTGGGTTGTTTTTAGTGTCGTAACATCATCTAAATCGGCAAAATAGTTTTGTGGGCGTGGACAACGCAAACGAGTGCAGTAAACTTCCATTTTCGTGATTAGTCAAAATAATTCGTAATTTATAATACTTGCCTTCTCTAGGAGATGCTACGCGAATGGCAAGAAGTAAGCTACGTAATTCGTAATTAGTTCCGGTTACAGAGTAACTAAATTTGTTAATGAGGAACAGGAAACTTTTTTCCTGATGTCAAACCCTTGGGTTGCCTACAGCAATCTGTACGAACACAATGGGTTAATAATTACGAATTAAGTTAGCGACAGAGGAGCGTCATTACGAATTATTTGGTCATTTACAAAAAACAAAGTCCAAATGACAAGAGACTAATAACCTGATTTTAGTCTTCACTTAATGAGGTGGGTGTTGCTACCTCCAATGTAGTTAACACTAGACTTTTTTGTGTTAATTTTAACACATCTTGATTCCATCCTGGGTTAGCAAACTGGGGCAAAATTTCTTGACTAAAGGCTTCTGCGGCCTTGGATCTATAGCGATTGGGATTACAAATCAGCCACAGCGTCCGTTTGACGACAACGCCTTCAATGGGAGTACGGTGCAAAACGCCCATTTGTAACTCTTTAGCGATCGCACTAGTTGAAACAAAGGCAGCCCCTAGACCAGATTGCACAGCATTTTTAATCGCTTCAATGGAATTTAATTCCATTTCAACTTTAAAACGTCTGGTATCGATTTCACAGCGTGCTAGCACTTGGTCAATGACTTTGCGGATAGTCGATTGGGAATCTAAGGCAATAAATTGTAATTTATATAGGTCTTCTTTCTGGATTTTTTCAAGTTTGGTAAAAGGATGAAAGACAGGTAAAATTAGTGCTAGTTCGTCCTCAGCGTAAGGAATAACTTCTAAAGATTCTGACAGTTCACCAGGAATTTCACCACCGATAATTGCCAGATCGACTTGTCCGTTAGCGACACTCCAAGCAGTTCGCCTAGTTGAGTGAACGTGTAATTGCACCGCCACATCTGGATATTTTTGTCGAAACATACCGATCATTCTGGGCAAAAGATAAGTGCCAGTGGTTTGAGAAGCACCGACAATCAAAGTACCACCTTGGAGATTTTGTAAATCTTCAATGGCGCGGCAAGTTTCCTGACAGAGACTGAGGATTTTTTCACCGTAATTTAAGAGTAGATGCCCAGCTTCGGTTAATTGGGCACGTCGTCCTCCACGATCGAATAAGGGGACATCGAGTTGCCGTTCGAGATTTTGGACTTGTAAACTAACGGCAGGCTGGGAGACGTAAAGACTATCAGCGGCACGCTTGAAGCTTCCTTCTTGGGCGATCGCTTTCAGGATACGTAACTGATCTAAAGTGAAAGGAAGGTCAGACATAAGGCTCAACCCACAAACTTTTAAAGGAGCAGATGCACGTAATAAATCCGGTTTGGCAGCAATCAGCCAGACATGATTTGTTGCATATTAAACTTGAAGGCTTGACTCGAAAAAGACAGTAGCACAACATCTTGACTAAAGTCCCCTTTTGAATACTTTGTGGTATTGGTTGTACTGAATTCAATTTTCTTTAAATTACTTCACCCGTTTTTATGTTGTTGATTTCTTGGTTGACACCCAGTCATTTTGTCATACTGGGGTTACAAATAGTTTTTGCGATCGCTCACAGTGGAGGCGCTGCTTTGCGTCCAAGGGCCGAAAAATATATTGGCCCAAGGCTTTATCGCATTCTCTTTGCATTAGTTAGCTTACCGTTGGCTGTGATATTAATTATTTACTTTTTTGGGCATCGCTATGATGGTTTGCAACTTTGGCAGGTACAAGGAGTGCCAGGAGTGCGAGAATTTGTTTGGCTGCTGTCAGCAATCTCGTTTTTATTTTTATATCCTGCTACCTTCAATCTACTAGAAATTGCTGCCATTCAAAAGCCCCAAGTTCATCTCTACGAAACAGGAATTATTCGGATTACCCGTCATCCCCAGATGGTGGGACAAATAATTTGGTGTGTTGCTCACACTCTCTGGCTGGGAACTACCTTTACCCTTGTGACTTCCATTGGATTGGTGCTGCATCACTTGTTTGGGGTTTGGCACGGGGATCGCCGCCTGAGCGATCGTTATGGAGAAGCCTTTGAAATTGCCAAACAGCGAACTTCAATTATTCCCTTTAAAGCAATTATTGACGGGCGTCAATCTCTCAAATGGCAGGAATTTATCCGCCCTTCTTATTTGGGAGTTACAATTTTCATAGCTTTGCTTTGGTGGTCGCACCCTCTATTGATGGAAGCAACTGGTAGGATAACATGGTAAATTGAAGCGATCCCCAGTGTCAGCAGAAAATCGCAAATAGATTAGAATTTCAGCTTATCAATTGCCCCGAATCAATGTAGGATGAATTCAAACATCTATTCAGTGGGGGTGCGTTTAGTCAGCTTGAGATTTTATATTGGTAGTTGAAGACCTGTTGTCTTTACCTCGGGAATAAGTGGCAGATTTAGTCAAATTCCCAGACGGCGACGGCAATCAGGAATCTAACATCCAAAAAAGCCAACGTGAGAGTCTCGCTGGCTTTTTGTCAGAGACACATCAACGCGCTCAATTTTTGCCCAATTATTTTGTGTCCTGAGATTTGGTTCCTGAAAGCATCTATCGGCAGTTACTGACTTAACCAATCCTTCACTTCAGTACTGATAGGTAGTTTGATATAAAAACCTTATAATCCAAGAGGCGTCATGGTGTTGTCGGTTAGTGAGCGGACATTTACTCAAGAAGTTTTAGAATCTCCTATTCCTGTTTTAGTTAACTTTGAAGCACCTTGGTGTGGCTTGTGTCGGATTATCCATCCACTTTTGTTGCAATTTCAAGCCCAGTGTGGGGATGAAATTAAATTAGTCGGGGTTAACGCCGATCAAAATTTTAAATTGTCTACTACCTATAGGCTAAAATCACTACCCACTTTACTATTGATTGAAAATGGCACTATTCGCCATCGCTTGGAATGCTTTCGCGGCAGAGAAGATTTACGTCTAGCTCTAGAAGAGATTAAAGCTAGCTACAGCAATTACCCCAAAATCTACAAAAGTTCAAAAACAGTGGATTTAGAATGCCGATCGGCCTGATGGATATTAGGTATGAGGCATGGGGGAGCCAGTGCATTGGGCGGTGCCGACTTGTTCGCTCTTAGCGTTCCCGCAGGGTAGCAACTGGCGTCATGAGGCATTGGGCATTGGACAAATGACCAATGACTAATGACCAATGACTAATGACCAAATCTAAAACCATGCTTAATACCCCACCCAATCAGTCTTGGGTGGGTTATTTTATCTTAAAGGGTGTAGTCACAATTATTAACAGTTTCGACACGCTAATCAAGAATTTTAAAAGTAGGCGTCAGTGATGGAAGTAATCTATCAGTATGCCTGGCTGATTCCGGTGTTCCCTCTTCTTGGGGCAATGCTGGTCGGTCTAGGGTTAATCTCGTTGAATCAGGTGACAAACCGCCTCCGCCAGCTTAATGCTGTGGTGATTATCTCCATGATGGCAGCAGCTATGGTGCTGTCCTTTGCCTTGCTCTGGAGTCAAATCCAAGGACACCCGTCTTATACGCGCACCTTGGAGTGGGCAGCAGCAGGTAATTTTCACCTGAGCATGGGCTACACTATTGACCACCTGACAGCCCTAATGCTGGTGATTGTCACAACAGTAGCCTGTTTAGTCATGGTTTACACCGATGGCTACATGGCTCACGATCCCAGTTACGTGAGGTTTTACGCTTATCTCAGTTTGTTTGGCTCCTCAATGTTAGGTCTGGTGGTCAGCCCCAACCTAGTACAAGTTTACATATTCTGGGAACTGGTCGGGATGTGTTCTTACTTGCTGGTCGGCTTTTGGTTCGATCGCAAGTCAGCAGCCGATGCCGCGCAAAAAGCGTTTGTGACCAACCGCGTGGGCGACTTTGGTTTGTTACTCGGCATTTTGGGGCTGTTCTGGGCAACAGGAAGCTTTGATTTTAATATTATGGGCGATCGCCTCGCCCAACTTGTCGAATCAGGTTCTATCAGCAATTTTCTCGCTGTCCTGTTTGCGATTTTAGTTTTCTTAGGGCCAGTTGCAAAATCAGCTCAATTTCCCCTCCACGTCTGGCTACCAGATGCGATGGAAGGCCCCACCCCCATTTCTGCCTTGATTCACGCAGCAACGATGGTGGCGGCGGGTGTTTTCCTGATTGCCCGGATGTACCCAGTATTTGAAGACGTTCCAGCCGCAATGAATGTCATTGCCTTTACTGGGGCGTTTACGGCGTTTTTGGGGGCAACCATTGCCATTACCCAAAACGACATTAAAAAAGGCTTGGCTTACTCCACCATTTCCCAACTCGGTTACATGGTGATGGCAATGGGAATAGGCTCCTATAGTGCTGGACTATTCCACCTGATGACCCACGCCTATTTCAAGGCGATGCTGTTCTTGGGTTCAGGTTCTGTAATTCACGGTATGGAAGGTGTCGTTGGACACGACCCTGCCTTAGCGCAAGATATGCGCTTGATGGGTGGACTGCGAAAGTATATGCCCATCACAGCAACTACCTTTTTGATTGGTTGCTTGGCAATTTCTGGTATTCCACCCTTTGCTGGTTTTTGGTCAAAAGATGAAATTCTAGGGAAGGCTTTTGAGGCTAACCCACTACTCTGGTTTATCGGTTGGCTAACTGCCGGGATTACTGCTTTTTACATGTTTAGAATGTATTTCTCGACATTTGAAGGCAAATTCCGGGGTACTGACGAGAAAATCAAGGAAAAACTTAAGAAAGCTGCGGCGACAATTGTCCTGGAATTAGAGTCAGAAGAACCTGCCCCGAATTTTGGGCCTGGGGCGATGAAGAAAGGAGAATTGGCGGCAACTAGTCAGCATCATGATTCCCATGACTCCCACGGTCATCACAGCGACTCCCCCCACGAATCGCCGTGGACAATGACACTGCCGTTGGCACTGTTGGCTGTGCCTTCGATTTTGATTGGTTTGGTGGGAACTCCCTACGCCAATTATTTTGAAGAGTTTATCTTTCCTCCTAGTGAAACCCTCACTGAAGTTATAGAAAAGTCTGCCGAGTTCAATCCTACGGAATTCTACATCATGGCGGGTGCTTCAGTCGGAATTTCTTTAATTGCGATTACCCTGGCTTCGCTGATGTATTTGGGCCGTAAAATTGATCCGGCTGCGATCGCTGCTAAAATCCAACCACTTTACGAGTTATCCCTCAACAAGTGGTACTTTGATGACATTTACCATCGGGTTTTTGTCCTCGGCTTGCGTCGCGTAGCCAGACAAGTTATGGAAGTTGACTTCCGCGTTGTCGATGGTGCTGTTAACCTCACAGGCTTTTTCACCCTTGTTAGCGGTGAAGGTCTGAAGTACCTAGAAAACGGTCGCGCTCAATTCTATGCCTTGATTGTATTTGGGGCGGTTTTGGGCTTAGTGATTGTATTTGGTGTTACCTGATTTTAATCGGGGTGGATGAATGTCCACCCCTAAGTTTTTTAAAAGTAGCTAATAGGCGAATGATAAAGAAGAAATACATTTACTGGCAAGATGATGATATGTGGTTAGGTTATCTCGAAGAATATCCTGACTATTGGACTCAGGGTGAAACAGAAGAGGAGCTAAGAGAAAATCTACTTGATATTTACAGTGAATTAACAAGTGGAAATATCCAAAATATTCGTAGAGTTGCAGAACTTGAAGTTTCATGAAACGAAGAGATTTAATCAGTAAGATTGAAGAAATGGGTTGTATCTTCGTTCGTCATGGTGGCAAACATGATTGGTATCAGAATCCAATAACAAAAATTTCTCAAGCTGTTCCCAGACATAGAGAAATCAAAGAGCAACTTGCAAAACATATTATTAAGATGCTTAGTGATGAAGCTGGCTAACACTAAGTTAGAGCCGATCTTTGAAAGCGTCCGACGGGCGGTGCGTAACTCCTATGAATGGAAGAAACAAGTAAAATCCTTTTCATCCTGCCTTGTTTCTTAGGAGCCTAAATTAGACTCCTTTGGCTGATAATCAGCAATTAAATATTAAAATCTTTTTTTACATCATCTGGCGGTTCAAACATAATCTCAAAACCTCCATTGGGAATAGTTCGACGCAAAAATCTTAAATGATCGTCTGCATCTTGGCGGTTAACAAAACGGGCGACGGTGTGACATTGGGTAATCACTACAGTTTTTACTATCACCCAAGGATGATTTTGGGCAATAACTGGTTTTATCATGGTGAATGTCTCCTTTTGTTAGGGAGCCAAGAGCCAGCAGGAAGCGTCGGAAACTTATTTGCTGGCTTTTGACAAGATTTGTAATTTTGTTGCTGGGTTGCTGTAAGTGTGAGTGTGTTTTCATCGCTTCTAAACACTCTCATCTCATAGATTTTGTGGTAAAAGCTGGGTTGCATCATGGTCGTGAAGTCCTGGGACAACTAGCCATAACCACATCCGGCACTTGAACAAGCGCAATGATAGAAGTTCTTCAGGGAATTTTTGATTTCTGTGACCTTGCCAGTGTCCAAGGTGTGCGAGTTGTTGTTTGGCGCAGGTTGGGCAGAGATCGCCTGGTTTTCCTTTGTCGATGCTGTAGTTTGAGTCTTCAGGATTGAGGGGTTTGATTCCGGGAAAGCGCCCTGCTTGGGAATGGGGGCAGGGTTTGCCGTCGAGTTCTGCGGGGATGATGCCAGTGCAAATTAGGCTGTCGGGGTATACGTTGCCGTCCGGGGAGAGGAAGAGGGCTTTGGGTTCGGTGTTTTGAATATTCATGCTCTACCGAATAAAATGTTTGATCAAAAAACAATATATGCGGTAAAGTATTATTATGTAAAGAAGTTTAGTTTAAATTTTGAATCCAGCTTGTTTTGCAATTAAGGTCAAATACTTAGATGTGGCTAAAGTCGGCTCATATACACTTTTTTCCCATTGGCTCACTGTTGCTTGTCGCACACCTAGCCTTTGTGCAAACTCCGCTTGTGTTAAATCCATGTGTTGCCGCAGTGCTTTGATTAATTCAGCATTCCACAGTACAGTATCACCCTGAAGCTCAACTTGATACTTATCAGGAGGTTTACGGAATATCACTTGTTGCTGATCAAAATCCACATTTTCTACACGATATCCCGCCTCCATCCAAGCGTAAGCTTGTGATGAGCCTTGTTTGCGATTACTCCACCATGCCTGTTTATTTCTTGCTGATTCAGGCAACACATCATTTATCAAAGTTTCAATTTCAGCAAATGATAAACTTATTTCATTTTGCTCGCTGCCACATAAAAATTCTAGGAGTGGCTGGTATTTACTGCCCTCCTTCATCTCACTTCTTCTTCTCCTAATATCATACGTTCAACACGAGCTTTTGCTTCAGTCAGCAAGTATTCAGCTTCGGTATAGAGACGATTTGCTTCATTACGTCGCCTGTTTAATTCATCTACGATTACTTGCTGAATTTTCATAGGCGGTAAGGGAACGCGCAGATGTTGCAAGTCTTCTGCATAAAGGTGAGCAGTTTGTCCTCTAGACATTCGGTTGATAAGCTCTTGAATAGGCTTAATGATAAAACAAGTGAGTAAGTATTCTGGAAGTACGATTTGATGGTTAACTCTAACAATAATCAACTCACCAACTGCCATACATTTATCAAGATATTCAATAGGAATATTTCTTACCAAGCCAAAACTTCCACCAATATAGTCCAATTGATGAGAAGCTGAAAGTAAAAGTAAATCTCCATCTTTTACGTATGCTTTCTTAGCTTTTTTAAAAAATGTTTTTGATATAAAAGCTACTTTTTTCCATTCAATTTTCCAATTTTTTGTAAGACTGGAAACTTTTATTACTACGCAGCCATTTTCTGTATAGCCGTCTTTAGCAGGGGTTAATCCATTGACTATATTTATACAAATCTCAGATAAGGTTTTTTTTGGGTATATTGAATTTTCTATTATTTGTTCTAGCTGAGTATAAAATGGTAAAAAATAACGGACATCAAAGCGATTTAATTGCGATCGCCTAATGAGAAACCGATTTTGACTTCTTGGTAAGACATTTTTAATTCCAATTACTTTAATTACATACTCTTGGATTCCTACAATTAAGTTTTGTGCTGCTAGTAGCTTTTCTTGATGTGTATGATAGGCATTCTGCATTATTTGAGCAATGCAATCTTGAACAGATATAGGAGGAACAGGGATTATAAACTCTCCAACTTCAGATAAATTCAATTCTGGTCTTGTTGTTCTATGTCCTAATCTAATAGCTTGAAATTCACCAAATTGAGAGTTAATAAATATTGCGACATAATAAGGATTTACTTTTTTTGAGAGTTCTAAACCAACAATATGACCTGTAATATTACCTTCTGTTAGACTTTCAGGAAATACAGCAGCAATTCCAAGTCTACCCGCTATTGTTATCAACAGATTTCCTGGAACTACACGGCTACGAATTAACTCATTGTGTTTTTCTTCAGATATATATGTCAATTTATCTAAAGAGATTTCCGAAGGTAGCACATCCTTTACTCTAATATAAGGGACTCCACTATCCTGATACATATCCACTTTTCGGTTACTACCAAACGGCCCATCAAACATACGTATACTTAATTTTTTCAACGGATATAGTGGATATGGACATTTATGTAATTTATCAAGTAAAAACTGATATTTAGGCTGATAAAACTCAACAAAAAGCTTTTTTCTAGTCAAATTGCTTGCTTTAATTAAAAACCGCTTTACGTCATGTTGCTCGTTATTCATTACCATCCAGCGAATCCATTACCTTTAAATCAGCATATTGTGCGCCATTCATTAAAGTATTAACTCGCGCTACGTGCATCACATTTCGAGAATATTCAGCCCCAAATAAATGATTATCTCGAAACTTGATAAACTCTTGGGTTGGTTCTTCAGGATTAATGCCTTCAGTACTACCACCATTATTTGCGATCGCTTTTGCATACTCCTGCTTACGCACATAATCCAAAACGTGCGTCAACATCCGCGCTGAACCGCAAGCAGGATCGCCTACATAATCATTTACTGTAGGTTGCAAAATTCCCACCATTAAATTAATTACTGGTGTAGGTGTGAAATATTGCCCCAAATCATCACGGAAAGTTTTACTCAAAAAATCCTCAAACACCCCACCTTTTACATCTGCTGAAGATTTTCGCAAACTCCAAGGCTGTAAACGCTTGACGATTTCCATTGTGGTGTGAGGCTTGAATTGCAGCACATCAGCCTCATTAAAAGCCAAACGCACACCCAAATCATCACCAAATTTTTTCGCTAGTGTTTCTCGTTCCCACTGCTTCGCTTTCTCAAAAGTGTCTCTTACTTGAACTAATAAACGTTCTGGGTCAGTTTCATTACTAACACTAAATACATAAGCCCGTGATTCTCCTGTTTGCTTTACCAAGTCAATTGTTGCCTGTTCGTCATACCACTTAGCAAACAAGAATTTAACCATTGCATCAACAGCTTCTTGTGGCTGCAAACCCTCATTATCTCTCAGAATAGAGTGACAACCAGATCGCGTATCTCCCAAAACCTCCCGAAACCTATCACGGGTTAGGGGCGTGAGTCCTGTTTGAATCCCATCTGGTTCAGTGGGATTAAGAATTACAGTATAAAAACTGTGCTTTGCGGCTTCACGGGCGCTTTCATATTTCTGTAAATCACCAATTATTTCTAACTTTCTTGGATATTCAAGATCACGACGATAAATTACTGTATGTTTACCACTGGTTAAAATGGCATAACGGGCAGATGGTGAAGCACTCATGTAAGCATTGAGTCGGTTAAGATGATCAACCCAACCTTCTCCTTCAGTCCCGCCAACTTTTTTATTTGGTTCCATAGCCTCCACCATAATGAAGGCTACATCCAAATTACCTATAGAATCAGCATAACGGTCATCGTAAACTACAATATCTACACGTCCTTGATAGCGTCGCCCACCTTGATAAGTTCCCTCGGCAAAATCTGAATTTAGTTCTAGTTCCATTGCCTCTAGTGGAACACCGTACTCTTCTACTAAAATCTCAAGTGCCCACATCGTCACAGGGTCTTCTGCTGGACGCACATAAGAACTATCAGCTTTAAATAACTTCAGTAGATTTATATGCTGGCGATACTTCTGTGGTATGTTAGCCGGATTTTGGTAAGGATTAGTGAAATCGGAGAAAGGCATGAAGTTATTGCTATGGAAGACAGACTACACAGTAGATAAATGATATGCGATCGCGGGCGATCACTCCCATCAGGCTTTTTTCAACAACCACCAAACAGTATCGTAATATTTTGAGCAATGCGGGGGGCTATGCGATCGCACCCCTAAACTATAATTTTACCAACTTTTTTAAGGTAAATTTTTGACTGGATTGGGAGTATCACAACGCACATCCCACACCCGCAAATGTCAAAAAAGACTCCCAAAAGGAAAAATAGGGGATTGCCAATTTAATTAAATCAACCTAACGAGGAAGACGAAATCCTGAAAAAGCTGTTACTTAATAACTAGTGACTTTTTGCCAAACATGATTTTGATAGCAGACGAATTGTGATGAATACAGCTAATTTTCCGTGGCTGACGACGATTATTCTGTTGCCGATAGCCGCTTCACTACTGATTCCCATCATCCCGGATAAAGAAGGCAAAACAGTGCGCTGGTTCTCCCTCATCGTAGGGCTGATAGATTTTGCACTAATTGTTTATGCTTTTTATACTGGGTATGATTTCTCCAATCCAGATTTGCAGTTGGTTGAGAGTTACGCCTGGGTACCCCAACTAGATTTGAATTGGTCAGTAGGGGCAGATGGCTTATCTATGCCCCTAATTATTTTGACTGGATTCATTACCACGCTGGCGATATTAGCAGCTTGGCCTGTCACCTTCAAGCCGAAGCTATTTTACTTCTTGATGTTGGCGATGTATGGCGGTCAGATTGCCGTGTTCGCTGTCCAGGATATGCTGTTATTTTTCCTGGTGTGGGAACTGGAACTAGTACCGATATACTTTCTGCTGTCGATTTGGGGAGGCAAAAGACGGCAGTATGCAGCGACAAAATTTATTTTATACACCGCCGGCGGTTCGCTGTTTATTTTGCTGTCTGCCCTGACAATGGGATTTTACGGCGATACGGTGACGTTTGATATGCGATCGCTCGCCTTAAAAGACTTTGCCCTCAATTTCCAACTTGCCGTCTATACTGGCTTCCTGATTGCCTACGCCGTTAAGTTGCCGATTATTCCCTTGCACACCTGGCTACCTGATGCCCACGGTGAAGCAACAGCGCCTGTACACATGTTATTGGCAGGTATTCTTCTGAAAATGGGCGGTTACGCCTTAATTCGGATGAATGCTCAAATGCTCCCCGATGCCCACGCTCTTTTTGCACCAGTGTTAGTGGTTTTGGGGGTAGTTAACATCATCTACGCTGCCTTAACATCCTTTGCCCAGCGCAACCTGAAGCGAAAAATTGCCTACTCCTCAATTTCCCACATGGGCTTTGTGATGATTGGTATCGCCTCCTTCACCGATTTGGGATTGAGTGGGGCAGTGTTACAAATGGTTTCCCACGGGTTAATTGGGGCGAGTTTGTTCTTCCTGGTTGGGGCAACTTACGATCGCACCCACACCCTAATGTTGGATGAAATGGGCGGTGTTGCCAAGAGAATGCCGAAGATTTTCGCCATGTTCACCACCTGTTCAATGGCTTCTTTGGCATTGCCAGGGATGAGCGGTTTTGTGGCAGAATTGATGGTATTTGTTGGCTTTGCTACTAGCGATGCTTATAGCTCTACCTTTAAAGTTATCGTGGTGTTCTTGATGGCAGTGGGAGTGATTTTAACTCCGATTTATCTGCTGTCGATGTTGCGAGAAATTTTCTACGGTAAAGAGAACGAGGAATTAGTTTCTCATCAAGCTTTGATAGATGCCGAACCCCGTGAAGTATTTATCATTGCCTGTTTGTTAATTCCAATTATTGGTATTGGTTTCTATCCAAAATTGCTGACTCAGATGTATGACGCTACAACTGTACAATTGACTGCAAGATTGCGTGATTCCGTGCCGACTTTAGCACAGCAAAAAGACGACGCACTAAAGGTTTCTTTGAGTGCGCCTCAAATTGGTAATTAAGTTGCGATCGCTAGTTTAATTTAAATATTGATTACTTTGAGGGCGGGTTTTGTACCTGCCCTTTTTGTTATTCACTCAAAATTTTCGATTCCGTGAAGTAAAAAATAACCCATCGAACTTAGTTAAAAAAATTTTGTATTGGTAAATAATGAAATGTATTTTTTACAAATATCATAAAAATAGATTTTAAGCTGATTGATTTGTTTACAACCAGTCAAGCAAATCTTCTATATCAGTAAAATCTAACAAAGCTTCGCCAAGGTTTTCTAACTGATTTAAAGAAAGAGATTGGATGCGCTCTTGCAATTCTGGTGATAGTTCTCCTACTCGTCTTTGTAGTAACCTGAAAATAAGTCGTTGTTCGCCTTCTTGTTTTCCGCGCTCGTAGCCGATGCGTTCACCTGTAGTTACATATCTCATAGTCCGCTCCTGCTCAAATTGTTTAAACTCTTCCCAAAACTGATTTTCCAATACCTTTGGTAATATCATAACCCAATCGATAAATCGATACAGATTACGAATATCCTGCTCTCCTAACCCCAAATCATATAGTCTGCGAATTAAGTTGAATTTCCATATTTTGCGTTGTTCGGGTGATGAGCGCGTCTGCTGCGTTTTCAAATGCGCCATGACGACAGTTGCAAATGGATTATCGCTGTTTTCTAATTCGTGAAAGCGATTTTCGTAATCTAAAAGTTTAATACTGCCAAATTCAAAAATTAAGCGAGTATTGGGATAATTGTAGCTGTAATTGCTTGGTCGCCATTCGCGGTTTGGATCGCAGAGAATTGCAAGGCTTATTGCTGGTCGATCGAAGCGGTCAAATATGCGAAAGTTGTAGGTAAACATCCGCTTGGCAAAGTTATCTTCTTTTTGTCCCTGAATTTCCACATGGATTAATAACCACAGTTCTTCCCCTTGGATTTGCCAAACTTTGACTAATTGATCGGCATATTTCTTACCCTGTTCGGCTTCACGAGCTATTTGTTGAAATTCTTTATCTAAAAATTCGTAGGGACATTCCCAATCAATTAAGGCAGAATTTTCTGGAAAAAAGAAATGCATTGCTTGGGGAAAATAAGCTTCTATAATTTCTTTCCAAGGGCTATCAAAATCAGCGCGTAGGCGTAGCTCGTCGTCGACATCGTTAATATTAGTCATGTCATTTTTCAAATTATGGATAGAGTAGCAGTACTTGCAGTCGCTAGTTTAGAACTTTGATTAATCGGAATCTCAACCCAAAATTCTGCTCCTTGTCCGGGTTCGGAAATACACCAAATAGCTCCGTTGTGTTTTTCTGTGACAATTTGAGCGCTAATTGCTAATCCTAATCCAGTGCCTTTACCTGCGGCTTTTGTGGTAAAGAAAGGGTCAAATAATCGTTGCTTAACTGCTTCGGTCATGCCAGGGCCATTATCTGCAATTTTTACAGTTATCCGATCCAAGTTGCGTAACTGAGTACGAATTACAATTTGGCTGGGTTTAGTTTCTATTTCCTCCAGAGTTCGCTTACTGTTATAACTATCCAGGGCATCAATGGCATTACCAATCAGATTCATAAATACCTGATTTAATTGTCCGGCATAGCATTCTACTAAGGGAATATCACCATATTCCTTAACTATTTCAATTCCGGTATTTCCAGAAGTTTGTTTGAAGCGATTTTGTAAAATCAGTAGTGTGCTATCAATACCTTCATGAATATTGACAGGTTTCATATCTGCTTCGTCAAGTCGAGAAAAATTCCGCAAGGAGAGAACTATTTCACGAATGCGATTAGCTCCCATTTTCATGGAAATTAATATTTTAGGTAAATCTTCAGCCATAAAGTCAAGGTCGATCGCTTCGATATGAGCTTGTACTTCAGGTGTTGAATGGGCATTAGACTGTTGATAAAGTTCTACTAGTTCCAACAAACTCAGTGTATATTCACTTACATGGGTCAAATTGCCGTAGATAAAGTTAACTGGGTTATTGATTTCGTGAGCAACTCCAGCCACTAATTGACCTAAACTCGACATTTTTTCGGTCTGAATCAGTTGGGCTTGGGTTTCTTTGAGATTGTGTAGTACTTGGTTGAGTTGTTCTGCCTGAATAGTAGCAGCAGCAGTAGCAGCGCGGCTTTGATTATATAATTGGGCTTGGTCAATAGCGATCGCTAACTGGTCAGCTACACCTCGAATGATTTCTATCTCATCATCACTCCAGGGGCGAAGCTCTCTACTATGTTCGCAGACAATCACACCCAAGTGACCCGACTGAGTTTGAACTGAAACTGTTAGTAGAGACTTAAAACCCAATGTCACAAGTAAATTCCGACTTTTGAAATCAAGCCACGAATCTGTTGCAATGTCATCAAAGCAAAGCAAATTTCCTTGGATAACAGCCTCACTTATGGCTTCCACATTCTGGATAGCAGAACAGCCTAAAGGTTCTGTTAAATCGGGAGCGCAAGCTTGCTGACTCAGTTCCAAGCTCGTAGATTCATCTTCTTGATGACACCAAAAAAATTGGCATCGATCGATCTGTAGCAGTTGCCGAACTTCAACTACTACTGTACTCAAAATCGTATTTAGATCCAGCGAGTTGCGAATTTGACTAGATAGACGAGTTTTAAGAATTTTTTCTCGCTCAACTAGCTTTCGCAATTCAACTTCAGATTGCCTTAACTCTAGCTGGGCCATATTACGATTGACACTAGCTCTTGCTAGTAGCCAAGAACCAATGCCAATTAATCCTACTAACCCAGCATATAGCAGTAGCAATTGACTCAAAAATCGGTTTGATTTGGTTGTCAACGTCTCTGGCGATACTCGCGAGACAATTTTCCAGTGATAGGATTTAGGATCAATTTGATTTTGACTTGGCGCAAAAGCTTGTCCTGCTCCCGTACTAGACTTTTGCCCTTCGACAAGTGGGTAAACTGTGGTAAAAGTGAACATTCCTTCAGCAGTTTGGAATTGTCCCGATTCTTGTTGAGAAATTTGCTGCCATGCTTGAGGAAAAGTTTTGCCAAAAGTGCGGTTTTTGCGGTCGGGAAACATAAATCCCCATTCATCTTCAGGCTTCCCTCCTTTTAACCAGTAGCCATCGGCATTCAGTAGCATTCCCTGGCTAGAGGCGCTAGCGAAAGCTTGATTAAAATTGTCCAGCAGTTTTGCACCGAAATAATTTAACACTACAATGCCCCGTTTCTGTCCACTACGATCAAAAACCGGAGTGCCAAAGCGGATCATTGGCTTCACGGGTTGTTCAACCTGACCTCGTTCGATGTTCAGGTCAAGGGGAGAGACAAATACTTGTCCTTGATTCAGCCGCAAAGTGTCATTAAACCAGTAGCGCTTGGCTTGAACTTGCAGTTTTTCTTCGGGGACAATTGCTGGTTCACCTTGCTTGAAGTTGACTCTGACAACTTCCTTACCCGATCGATCTAAAAAGCGAATTTGGTCGTAAAGTTTTTTATATCCAGAAAATAATAAGAATTCTTGAGAAAGTGCCTGTTGTTGCCCATCCACTCCGTCTAAAATTCTTTCTAGCTCGTTTTGTTTAGAGATAACCATCAAATCTGAGACAACCGAGTGAAAGTCTCCGCTGATTACTTTCGTTTGTAAATCTACCTTACGGAGTTCATTTGTTTTGAACAGAACTTGCTCGGTTTGTACTTGTTGGTAGTAGATAGTCCCAATAACAACCCCAACTAACGCTGATAATGGCAAAAAAACCGTTAGGAAGTTTTTGATTAAAACTCGTGAATGGATCTGTGGTGACATATTTGATACTTAAGTACAACTCAAAAATTGGGTTGAAAATTAGCTAATTTCCAGCTACGCCACGTTTTCTGAGTCAAGGTTGAGAGAAGACTTTTTCTCCTGGTAGACATAGGTAATCAGCCCAGCTACCAAATTCACCATGAAATTGCATACTCTGCGACTTCTGGAATGTTCTAGTTGAACAAAGTTCCGCCCTTTTTTGCTATTGTCAGTTAGACACTCTGAGAATTAGTACCGAAAAACCACGAGTTTGATGTAAAAATTTTACACTTATAAGTATTGTGATACTGAGAAGAGAGATAGAAGGCGATGTGTACGCTAAAAATGATTTTTCATTCTTGTGCTGCGATCGCACATTACACATCAATAGATTACGTACAATCTATCTAGAATCAAATTTGGCAAAACCGCTCATGTTAAACTACAATCCACTGCATTGTTTGCCATCTTCCGAAGAATTACCCGACTCAGATGATACTGCTGTGGATAATGAACTCCAAAATTTAATTCCCGGCTTGCTGAAAACAACACTAGCTTTGGTTTGGTGCGATCGCTGGGATTGGTTCTTTGGTGTTGACATGGGTATTTATTATCACCCAGATAAACCAGCCATTGTCCCTGATGGGTTTCTCAGCTTAGGAGTTAAACGTTTCGTTGATGAGGATTTACGCCTAAGTTACGTACTGTGGGAAGAAAAGAAACTGCCAATTTTAGCGCTAGAAGTTGTTTCTCAAATATATCGAGAAGAATATAGCACCAAGAAAGAATTCTATGCAAAAGATTTAGGAATTTTGTACTACGTTGTGTATAGTCCGCTTCGGCGTAGAAAGACACCTTTAGAGGTGTATCAATTAGTTGATGGGGAATATATCTTAATATCAGGAAATCCCGTTTGGCTGCCAGAAATTGGTTTAGGAATTGGGCGAGAACGGGGAATTTATCAAGGTATTGTGCGGGAGTGGCTGTACTGGTATGACGAAGAAGGGCAAAAATTGTTGACACCAGAAGAACGCATCAGGGAAGCCGAAGAACGCACAGCTTTTGAAGAACAGCGACGGGTGGAAGCAGAACAAAAAGTGAAAATGTTAATTGAAAGATTGAATGCGTTAGGTGTCGATCCAGAAAGTTTGTTATAGATTCAACAGATTTTATAATAGCAAGCGATGTCTACGACGTGCTACGCCTACGCGTCTACAACTCACTGATACAGAAATTCTGGATTTCATTGATTACCTGAAGCTACAACTAACCCAAAATTGCTCAATTTAGATGCTGTTGTATTAGTTTTAGATAATTGGGATTACAGAAATAGTCTAGTTGCTAAAAATACATAAAATTTTTGGATTTTTTAAATTAATTCAATCATAATAACAATGGGCAATTATAATTATCGAATTACTTTAAGCGATCAACAACACCAAAAATATCGTTAACAAGACCTAATCCAGTTATCAGTGCAAGTGTAACGGCTGCATACTGAGCTAAGACACTTTGCTGTTGTTGAATTAATACAAAAACCATAACTCCAAGAAATATAGAAAGCACAAGTAGAAGTTTTATAACTTTTCCTTGCGAACGCATACGATTAAAACTTTCTATCGTTGTGCCAGATTCAGAGAAATCAATATACTCATAGCAAACTATATCTTGATGTATATCATGATACATTTTACTTAATCCTTTTGTACGCCACTCTTTTGAGTAAACTCTATCATCAAGTTCAAAACAACAAACATGTTTTATTCCACTTGATATGTAAGATGATATAATATCACTAGAAACTTTCTTATTACATCCCGAAATATCAACAATTAAATTATCCAAATCAAGAAAATTTCTTTTTATATTTTTGATTGAAGCTTCTGGATTTACAAATAAAATTTTTATAATTCTCTCTTCTATCGGAGCCAAAGATAGTATTGAATTATATGCAATTTGATACTCATTATGAACAGTTAAAAGTTCTTCAAATTTATCCCTTATTTTCCTAATTTGTTCTTTTACTTCTGAAAGTTTACCTACCGCTCCCTCATTAACTCCAAAGTAAACATCTCGAATACCTCTGACTTGAATACAGTGCGTTAAGATATTGACGTAAAGTCCCGGATTATCGCTTTGAATGACAAGGAGTAATTGTTTCGCCACTTGTGTATTCCTGAAATATTTCAATACGATTCTTGCCAGTAGCTTTGGCTAATTTCAGTGCAAAATAAGCTTGACGTGAATTATCACCAATGCCAAAAGATAATGTAGCCTTTGAAAGGTTAGCAAACTCTATTCTTAAATTTTCTAATCTACTTACTGATATTGCATCAGATTGTAACCTTGCAAGTAAGCTATCTCCACCATTGAATATTATTTTTGCATTAAATTCATCTGATAAAGCTTCTGCCAACCATAACATGGCTGATTGGAAATTATGGGAAAAATTTGATAATAGCTCTATTTGATCTGTGACGATGAAAAGCTCGATTTTTCGACCAACATCGTCACCGTCTGCTGCAAGATATAGAGATACCATAGACAATAAATATCCATACAATAATAATGTGGTTCTCAACAATCTCAGTAGTAACTTATTTCTAGACTAAAAGCTAGCACTAAACTCCCTAGCTCGGAATCGATTCAAATTTAAATAATTTTCTTAATTAATATTGATGTAGCACTTTGTACATATATAATAGCGATCGCCTTTTCACCTCATTTTCCAATACGCTCAAGTTCCTCTCGCAATACTCGCCGTAATGTCTCTTCTAACGGTTCACGGCGCTGCTGAATGTACTCACGCAAGGCATCGTTAATCAAAGTTTGGTAATTTCCCCCACCTGCTGCGTGAACTTGGTCACGAAACCATTCTAGTACTTCATCATCTAAGCGAATTGTAATTCGAGTTTTGCCTGTTGATGTTGATTCAATCGCTCCCCGCTTGCCTTGGCTAAAATCATATTCAGCTTCCATCACTTATCCCTCTTCATACTGCTTTAGTTCATAGCGCGTAGCTTTGCGGGCAGAAATCAATCGAATCTCATCATCGCGCCATGTATACACAACTACTAAAACTCGACTGAAAGCATCTATTCAAATAGTGATAAACCTCTCTTCATCAAAACGTTCATCTGCGATCGTAATTGCTAAATCGTCAAAAAATACGGTTACAGCATCAGCAAAATCAACACCATACTTGTGAAGATTGGCTGCTGCCTTATCCCTATCCCACTGATACGCTACCTAATCTCTATTGTATGCACATTTGTGCATATTAGCAGATGAAGAGTATTTAACTGGTGTACTTCTGTATGTTTTCTTTCAGTTCTCAAAAATCTTCGTCATCAACAAAAAATTCTGCATCGTCTTCCAATCGAGAATTACGTTGGCTAGTACCAGCAAGTCCCCAGAGAGGTTGCAGCAGTGCCATGCCAATTAACCCGACAACGGCACTAAAAGCTAGCACTAAACCCATTGGTATCTGAATCGACTGGAATGTTAAGAATTTTAATGATACAGGTGTGGCATTTTGGACTGAAATAATTGCGATCGCTATTACCCAAATTGCTACAACTAGAGATGTCAAAAACGGAGCGAGAGTTTTCATACTTTGATTGAAGTGAGAAGTTAAGAGTTATATGATCGAAATTAGAAATCAGGAGTTAAGAATTGTTAATTGCAATTCTTAACTCCTAATTCATAACTCTTAATTTTTAACTCTGAAAGATTAAACTGCTACTGCCTCTAGTTTAGCAATGACACTCTCTAACTCTTGGGCGATTTGGGTGAGTTTTTCGGGAGTGTTGGTTTCTAGATAGACGCGCACCAGTGGTTCTGTACCAGAAGGACGCAGTAAAATCCAGCTACCTTCTTCTAAATACAGCTTAATACCATCTTTACGTCCCACTTCCCTGACTTTAATTCCTGCTACCTCTGTAGGTGGATTTCTAGTAAATGAGTCGATGACGGCGGTTTTGTGCGCTTCTGTGAGGTGCAAGTCTAAGCGGTTGTTGTAAAGTGGGCCATCGGCTTCGGCGATCGCTTCCTTAACTATCTGACTTAGAGGTTTGCCTTCATAAGCGATCGCTTCTGCCACCAGCATATTGGCTAAAACCCCGTCTTTTTCGGGAATATGCCCAATAATACTCAAACCACCTGATTCTTCTCCACCGATTAATACAACAGTTTCGCGCATTTTTTCGCCGATATATTTAAAACCAACTGGTGTTTCGTAAATTTGCAGCCCATTTTTAGCAGCGAAATTATCCAGTAGATGGGTTGTCGCCACAGTGCGGATGATAGCGCCTGTTTTCCCTTTGTTTTTGATTAAATGGCTTGCTAGAACTAACAGCACAGTATTGGGAGTGAGAACAGTTCCTTGTTCATCAACAATACCAAAGCGATCGCTATCTCCATCCGTTGCCAAACCCAAATCAGCGCGATCGTGAACTACTGCTTCCACTAACTCAACTAATTGTTCTCTTTTGGGTTCTGGCATTCCACCGCCAAATAAAACATCTCTCCAATTGTGGAAACTTTCTAATTTAACGCCACTGTGTTGCAAAACTTCATCTAAATAGCCGCGAGAGGTAGAATACAAAGCATCGTACTTTACCTTTAAATTAGCGCTTTTAATTTTTTCTATATCAAGTAGAGTGTAGATAAATTGCAGGTAATCTGGTTTCGGATCGAAAATTGAAATTGAACCTGATGGGTTGTTCCCAGGCAACTCATCCGATGCACTTTTTATATTTGCCACAATAGTATCAGTAATCTCTGGAGTGGCAGGCCCAGCATAATCAGGTATATATTTAATTCCACAGTAGGGTGCTGGATTATGACTAGCAGTAAACATTAATGCCCCAGCAGAATTTAGATGACGGGCGTTGTAGGCAATTACTGGTGTGGGACAATCCCGATCGGTAATTTTCACAGTCCAACCCAAGTCTGCTAGGACTTGGGCTGATGTTTGGGCAAACTGGTCAGCTAAAAAGCGAGTATCGTAGGCAATAAGTATTGGTCTATCTTTTTTGTAGGCTGTATCCAGGTAAGTGGCTATTGCTCTTGTTACTTTCCGCACATTGGGGAAAGTAAAGTCATCAGCAATAATTCCTCGCCATCCATCAGTACCAAATTTTATCTTGCTGGACATTTTTGCCACTTGCTTCCGTACATTATCAGTACTATAAAAGCTTCCCGCAAAGCGCGTGTAGCAGCAACCATCCTCCGAAGTTATTTGCTAAGGAAGCCTTAGTTTAAACTTCTCGCCACCGTATTTTCTCTCACTGTTTCTGAGCAATGTCAACCCCCGATCGACCTTTTGCCAGTTATCACCTTTGGTCTCTAGTTGCCCCAGCGACTGGGCAAGAACGCTGGCATTGCCAGATGAGACGGGGGTTTATCAAAGCACGGCAACATGAACCACAAGTCAAAGCGCTTTTAGGGCAAGCCACCGCGCCCCAGAGGATTGGCATACTCGCCCAAAAAGGCATTTATGAGTTTCATCATCATAGGTATCTGTTGAAGGAAGCCGATGGTGTAGAAAGAGTTGCACAGCTACTTAAATTAGGCAACTCAAGCGATCAAGTCCAGCAACGTGTGCTGCAAATTCTGAAAAAATATCACGATGCGCCGTTGCTTTTGGATAAAGATATTATCCAATTAACTCCGGGTGATGAAGGCTTTCCGAAACCGATAGTAGTTGAACAAGAAGATTATTGCTTTCGCTTATATGCGGCTATGGACTGCGTTTTCATTGAGAGCGATCGCACAATACATATTTTAGATTTCAAAACTGGTAAGTCGGCTTTTGACCGACGACAGGCATTAGTTTATTTGGTAGCTGCTCGTTATCTTTACCCTGGACGGAAAGCCGTTGCATCATTTTATAATTTAGAAATATGTAAAAAGTCTGAGTTAATTAGCATCAATAATAGTGAATTAGAATACATAAAATTTGAGTTAGCAAATATTGCCCACAAGCACCAGCACGATTTGCAAAAATATCAGGAAGAAAGTAGTAATTTCAGTAAAATATTCCCTCCCAATCCAGGCTCTCATTGCCGCTTTTGTCCATTTAACTCGATCTGTGAGTTTGCCAATTTTAAGCAAACTCAATCGTATCCATTACCCAGTTTAAGGGTTAATAGTTAATACCATTTCTTTTTGAGTTGAATTACCAAGACAGGACGACGATATCCGGGTTCTGAGCCTACTGGGTTAGGTAGATTCGCCCACCAAATTTCTCCCCGATACATTACCAATCCTCATGAGGCAGAGACATAAACTGCATCTTTGCCATTACTGGATCTAGCTCAGAAGACTCTTGAGAATAAACTTGGTTGAGCTTGTGCAAAATTTGATTGCGGTTGTACTTTTTCAAATAAGCTTTTAACGCTTTTGTGTAAAGCTCACTACGTGACAACCCTAGCTGCTGGGCTAGTGCTTCTGCTTCTTCAAAAACTGAGTCTGGAAGCGAAATTGCAGTTTTCATAATGGATTTAGCTGCAAGTCTTACTTTTTATTAAGTGATACCTTGGTTATACCAAGACTGCAAGAGCAACCGCACTTACAGAACAGCAAATAACCTTTCTATACATCCTAAGCTAGAAGCAGAGCAAGTTAACGGTAAAGTTGTGCGGTGGCAGACAAGCTCAAACTTTCACCGATAACCTTTGTACCGTCCGCACCAACGCAGTGTTAGGCACAGATTACCTCACGCAAACGAGCAAGTAAACTTTGATTTGTCTCAGGTAACTCAGTTGAAATTTTTCTGAATTTATCTTCTTGTGAGAGTATGTTGATAATTTTCTCCAGATTGAAACCTTTTTGTTCTATGTTCCGACGTAACTTAGGGTCGTCCATTAGGACAAGAGTCAAATCCCTTAACACAATGTTTGCATTCCAATTTCTAGCAGACCATATTTCATTGGCTTCTTCTTCTCCAAAGATGGCTGCAAATTTTTGATAGAAGAAGATTTCGCTAATATCCTGATCCCTACTTAAAAAAGCACGAGCGTTCTTTAAGTCTCGCTTCGCCTCATCAAGCAACTTTTCAAGCTCATACCGTTTAGTGTCTTGGTCAGTATCTGAATCAGCCTGAGTATCAGCTTTCAATATTTCAAGAATAGATCCAAATTTTTCTACAAAATCAAAGAGTTTTTGTTGTACTGAATTTTCTTCTATTTCCCTGATTTCATCCCAATCAATTACTACAACCCACAGATGTTCTGATTGAGAATACTCAACTATTCCATCAACTTCTAAATCTTCACTATAAAGAACAAGGTGTTGACCAGCTTGCAATTCAATTTTTTGAGCAGCAAGATCCTCTATTGTTCCAATACAATTTAGACGAAGACGACCTTGAGCATCAGCATTATGAAAATCAACGAAAACTCTTGGGTTTTCGACTAAAACTCGTTGCTGCTCACTATCATTATGCTGTACTGGTTGTCTTGATGCGCTCATTGAGCATCTCCGTACTTATGTAATCTGCCGAGGCTTAGGAATCGTAGGTGTCAAAAGAGTACTAATTTGCTCTGGGGTTAGACCTACTAAGGTTGCATGATTGGGACTTCTACCCGAAGTTCTAATTACATCTCCGCCAGCCTGACGAATTTTTCCTACAGTAGTGCAACCGAGTTGCCTATGAGGAATAGCTGCTGCTAGCTCCTCGATTGAAGCTCCTAATGCACATTCTACTGAAATTCCTGTTACGCCGCTTGGGTGAGTACCTGTTCCACCTCGGATGTCATCGGGACGGTTGCGACCTCCTCGAATTACTAAGGCTTCATCTGGAATTATTTCCACATGTTGTATCTTCTAAAACCTATAAACAAGATACATTACCAGAAAATCATGGTTCAAGTGCCTAACTATTTATCATACGGAGACTTTCCGTATATCACACGAACGAATCGAGCCAAATAAGGCGTTACAGATATTTTATTCTTAATATCAAGAATTTTTCTGGATATGATTAATCAAAACATCAATCACGAGTTGCCAAGTTTGTCAGGCGTCAGGCGGTATTTTACTGACCAAGCAGACTTTGACAACTCAACATCATGATTGACTCAACAGAATCGTAGCAAAGTGCCAAGGCGATCGCTAGAAATCATCCTTGACACGATCAGCTCTTCAAAAAGGCGGCAATTCTTTAAGAATTGTGAACCTAATATGATTGATCGCTAAATCGCCAATGGGGATATCTTCTTTGGTTAGCCGCTCACCTTGACTTGTCACGGTTTCAAAGGTGATGCCTTTGCCAATTTCAATGTGATACCAGCATAAGCCCATAAAAAAGCGCGTTGGATAAGGGCCACCTTCACCGATATCATCAGGATTTGATTCCATTGGCAACCAGCCGAAATTTGGGACGTAAAATTCTAGCCAAACATGATTAAAGTCGGGTTGTAGCGGTACTCCTACGAAGTCACTATGGGGAGGACATTTGTATCTACCTACGGTGCGGCAGGGGATGCCATTTAAACGAGATAGGGCAAGTAAAACGCCGACATATTCGCCACAGGAACCAACACCCCGTTCTAAAACTGTATCTGGCGTATCAATGTAAGGTTTAATACCGTAGGATAGCTCATCATAAACGTAGTTGCGGATGCTGTGCATTTTCCGCAGCACATTCGTTTCAGAACCAATCGCTTCTCTGGCGGCACGGCGAACAATGGTAGTATCCATTGCTAAATCGTCGTCATCCACTAAGTAACGTGTTTGTAATTCTGGGGAAAGTTCAGATATATTTTCTACATCTCTAGGTGTGATGCGATACTTAATACCTCGAACTTCCAAAAGTGCTTTCCAGCCAAATATATGCCGTTCTCCTGGAGCAAGAGAATCAAATTTAAAGACTGCTACACGTTGCCCCTGTACGACTTCTTCGGTAAAAGGTATACCAATGGGTTCAACGTGTTTCACCTTTTGACGCTCAGTTTCCGATGGTAGGGCAATGCGCCATTCGACATCTGGTAAATAAACCTCGTCTAGAGGTGCAATTTCCTCAGCATAAGACATTTCAATCAGATAGCCGTTAGAGAGGGCGTAACGCTTATCTGGATCGTAATGGTAATACAGAGGATGAATAAAAGTGCGATCGCGGAATGTTAGCTCATGACTCGGATCGGCATTGGGGTTGTCCCGGATATAAGCTTCTTCTGAGGCGTAGGCGACGTAAATACTTTCTTCGCCTGTTTCGCCATTTTTATGGATTGCTATGCCTGTAGGACATTCAAAGGGTGTCAGGACACTAAATTGAAGTTCTCCTGTGGCTCTGTCCATCGCGTAAACCGATTGTTCGGTGCGATCGCAAATCCATAGCATTTCTTGAGTTACTGCCAAATTCTCTATCCCAACTCCAGGGGCATAAAATCTGGTAATTTCTTTTCGTGTTTCGCGGTCAAAAATCAGAATGTAGCCCAACCTTTGGCAACTGACATAAACTGTTGTTTCCCATACAGCAACGCCGTCAGCTGGATAAGGCAATGTTACAAAATGTTCCAGATCCAAAGCATTGAGCTTGCACGAGTAAACACTATTTTCTCGGCTCACCCATAGGGTATCATCCCACGCCGCTAAACCAGTGACATCAGTAAATTCTTTAACTTGATGGGCATTGAGAATTTTACTGTTGTCAGAGATGGGATCAATCTCCAGTAGATGCCCTTTAATACTGTCAATGGCAATCAGTCTATCTTTAATGAAAGTAATGCCATACAGGGCAGCAGCAGTAAGCGGTCGAATTGTTTTTTGCCCAAACATCTGGCTAACAGTCAAAGTGGGGAGTGCAAAACTCATAAAACCTTGTGGTAAGTGTAAAAAACCCTCACCTTTAGGTAGGGGAAAGGGGGAAGGGGGAAGGGGGAAAGGGTGCAAGCCCCTAAACTTTATTTATGGAGGGGAAAAAGATTCAATTCCAGACTATTACGCGAGAATTGAGGCATCCTTACTTCAAGCCCCTAACTTTAGTTATGGGGTTCTTTTTCCCCTTTCCCCTTTAACCTTTTCCCTGCCCAAAGGGCATTGACTCAAGCGGTTTTAACCGCCGTCACACCAATTGCTTGATATGGAAAATCCTATTCGAGCAATGGCTTCCCTGATTGGGGTAGATGAAGAGTGCTGAGTTAAAAGACTGCCCACAATGGGCGTTGCTCTTACCTAGTACATCAATTAATGATTTTCGATTGCCACGTTTACAGCGAGGTACTACTAATTATCGGTACAATGTGTTCCGAAAAACTCTTTCGTGAGAAATAATACTATGTCAAAATCGGAGGAATTTACAAATGTTAAGAATTACATATACACTCATAAGACTGGGCGATCGCCTTAATGTAACTTTAAAAGATGGAATTCCTGCCATCGCTAAATTATGATCGAATTTTGTAACCATTTGCTGTGACCTACACGATGTCTGCTAATTCTCTGCCTGAAGGTGCCGCCGTTTGGCATAGTTTAGAAGTTGATAAAGCGCTAGACCTGCTTGATAGTAATGCAGACAGTGGCTTAACATCCCAAGAAATTCAACAGAGATTGCAAAAATACGGCCCCAACGAACTTGAAGAAACTGCTGGCCGTAGTACTTGGGAAATTCTCCTAGATCAGTTCAAGAACATTATGTTGTTGATGCTGATTGGCGTAGCTCTAATTTCTGGCTTGATAGACCTATGGAGTTGGCGGTCGGGCACTTTGAAGCCTGGTGAAGTGCCATTTAAAGATACAATCGCTATTTTAGCAATTGTCATTCTCAATGGCATACTCGGCTACGTCCAAGAAAGCCGTGCTGAAAAAGCATTGGCAGCCTTGAAAAAAATGACCTCTCCCTTAGTGCGGGTTATCCGCGACACCAAATTGGTGGAGATAGCAGCCAAGGAACTAGTTCCAGGGGATGTCATGCTGCTGGAAGCTGGGATGCAGATAGCCGCAGACGGACTTTTGATAGAACAGTCAAATTTACAAGTGCGAGAGTCAGCATTGACTGGTGAAGCCGAAGCGGTGAATAAACAGGCATCACTAAAATTACCGGAGGAAACATCATTAGGCGATCGCCTCAATGTCGTCTTCCAAGGAACTGAAGTAGTTCAAGGACGAGGCAAGGTTCTGGTGACTAACACCGGAATGACTACAGAACTAGGCAAAATTGCCACCATGTTGCAGGCGGTAGAAAGTGAACCTACGCCTTTACAGCAGCGAATGACTCAACTGGGTAATGTCCTAGTTACAGGTTCTTTGATTCTGGTGGCGATCGTCGTCGTTGGTGGTGTCATCAGAGACGGGGGTTTTAAAAATATTCAAGAACTCTTGGAAGTTTCCTTGAGTATGGCGGTTGCTGTAGTTCCGGAAGGTTTACCAGCTGTAATTACCGTCACTTTGGCACTAGGTACTCAGCGAATGGTGCGCCAAAACGCCCTGATTCGCAAACTACCAGCTGTGGAAACGTTGGGTTCTGTAACCACTATCTGTTCTGATAAAACCGGCACCCTGACTCAAAATAAAATGGTGGTGCAATCTTTTTTCACCAATAACAAAACTTTTCGCGTCACTGGCGAAGGTTATGCTCCCACAGGGGACTTTCAATTAAATGGTGAAAAAATTTCCCTAGAGGAGTCTCCAGAAATTTCCGCGTTATCAGTAGCCTGTGCAGTTTGTAATGATTCGGTGTTGCAAAAAGAACAAGGGGAATGGGCAATTTTAGGAGATCCGACAGAAGGGGCATTGTTAACACTGGCGGGAAAAGCCGGAATCGAAAAAGACCAGTGGAACAGTAAGTTACCTCGTGTTGCAGAGTTTCCCTTTTCCTCAGAACGGAAGCGGATGAGCGTAATTTCTCAGGTGGAGGGAGTCGCTACGGGTGACGCATCTTCGAGAGGTGTTGACCCAGCGATCGCCGATCTTCTCCAATCTCAACCTTACTTAATGTTTACCAAAGGTTCTCCAGAGTTAATCTTGGTACGTTCTGCTCAGATTCATTTGGGTAATGACACAGGCGCATTAACCGAAGAACAACGCCAGAAAATTTTGGCAGAAAATGACCTGATGGCGAGTAAAGGTTTACGGGTGTTAGGTTTTGCCTACAAACCCCTGGCGGAGATCCCGCCTGAAGGTTCAGATGAGGCATCTGAGCAAGGCTTGGTATGGCTGGGATTGGTGGGAATGCTAGATGCGCCACGCCCAGAAGTCAGGGCAGCTGTGCAAGAGTGCCGAGAGGCAGGCATTCGCCCAGTGATGATTACAGGCGACCACCAATTAACAGCACGAGCGATCGCCGCCGATTTGGGAATTGCCCAAGAAGGCGACCGCGTCCTCACAGGTCAAGAATTGCAACGGATGACTGACCAGGAATTAGAGCAAAACGTTGACCTGGTAAGCATCTATGCCAGAGTTTCCCCAGAACACAAACTGCGAATTGTCCAAGCACTACAACGCCGGGGTCGATTTGTGGCGATGACAGGTGATGGTGTCAACGATGCCCCAGCCCTCAAACAAGCCGACATCGGTATTGCAATGGGTATTACTGGCACTGATGTCAGCAAAGAAGCCAGTGACATGGTATTACTTGATGACAACTTCGCCACCATTGTCAGCGCCACCAAGGAAGGTAGAGTTGTTTACACCAACATCCGCCGCTTTATTAAATACATCCTCGGCAGTAACATTGGTGAAGTCCTGACAATTGCAGCCGCACCTTTAATTGGTTTGGGAGGCGTTCCCCTTACTCCCTTACAAATTTTGTGGATGAACTTGGTGACAGACGGTCTACCAGCCTTGGCATTAGCTGTGGAACCTCCCGAACCGGATGTAATGCAACGTCCGCCTTTTAGTCCCCGCGAAAGTATTTTCGCGAGGGGATTAGGTTCTTACATGATTCGCATTGGTATCATCTTTGCCATTATCAGTATTGCCTTGATGTGGTGGGCTTATCAACATACTCATGCCGACGGGTATCAAGGAGATCCCGATACTTGGAAGACAATGGTATTCACAACCTTGTGTATTGCCCAAATGGGTCATGCGATCGCGATTCGCTCCAATAACCGACTGACCATCGAGATAAATCCCTTCTCTAATATCTTTGTACTAGCGGCTGTTGTCGTCACCACAATTTTGCAGTTGATGCTAGTTTATGTCCCACCCCTGCGAGATTTCTTTGGTACTCACTACCTGAATATGCAAGAACTAGGCATCTGTATTGGTTTCAGTGCCTTAATGTTCGTGTGGATTGAAGCAGAAAAGATATTTCTGCGGATTGTGGGCAAAAAGGCCGTTTGAAAAGGAAATTTTAGATTTTAGATTTTAGATTTTAGATTTATCTTCAATCCAAAATCTAAAATTTAAAATTCAAAATTGAACTTATGTACCTAAAAACTCTAAACCTCCGACAATTTCGCAATTATCAAGACCAGAACGTTGAGTTTAATGCTGCCAAAACAATTTTGGTAGGTAATAACGCTCAGGGAAAGTCAAATTTATTGGAGGCGGTGGAGTTACTAGCAACATTGCGATCGCACCGAATGACCCGCGATCGCGATTTGGTTCAAGAAGGGGAAGCCATAGCCCAAATTGATGCCACCCTTGAGCGACAAACAGGTGTTAGTGATTTAACTTTAACCCTGCGCCGCAATGGTCGCCGTAGCGTTGCTCTCAATGGTGAATCAATCCGCCGTCAAATGGACTTTCTCGGCGTTCTCAATGCAGTTCAATTTTCCAGCTTGGATTTAGAACTAGTACGCGGCGGCCCGGAAGGTCGCCGCAACTGGTTAGATACACTTTTAATTCAACTCGAACCAGTTTATGCTTACATTTTGCAGCAGTATAACCATGTGTTACGCCAGCGCAATGCCTTTTTAAAACTTCATGTAGAGACATTGGATGCAACGTCTTTACAGTCAGAATTAGCGGTGTGGGATGCACAGTTAGCGACCACAGGAACCAGAGTAATTAGACGACGCGATCGCGCCATCCAAAGATTAGCTCCCATCGCTAGTACTTGGCACGCCAGTATTAGCGGCAGTACAGAAGTTTTGCAAATTAAGTATGTGCCGAATATTCCTGTAGAGGATAACCAGCCAGAAGAAGTGCAGCAAGCTTTTTTAGCAAAAATTCAACAGCGTGCGATCGCTGAAATGCACCAAGGCACGACTCTTGTTGGTCCTCATCGCGACGAAGTAGAATTGACTATTAACCAGACACCCGCTCGTCAATACGGTTCTCAAGGTCAACAACGAACCCTGGTTCTAGCCTTAAAATTAGCAGAATTACAATTAATTGAAGAAGTCGTCAAAGAGCCACCCTTATTATTACTTGATGATGTTCTTGCCGAACTAGATTTATCCCGTCAAAATCAATTGCTTGATGCCATTCAAGACCGCTTTCAGACCCTGATTACTACCACTCACTTGGGTTCTTTTGATTCTCAATGGTTGAAGTCTTCCCAAATTCTTTTTGTGAAAGCAGGAGAAATAATCCAACAGTAATTTGGTTTTTGTTTGTTATAAATTTAAATTTACATCTAGTTGATAATCAATGCACCGGACATTTTTATTTCTTTATTAATAAAAAATCAAGTTTTTCTATCCATAATTAGGAGTTATTTTGATGTCTTTCTAACCTTTTAAAAACGTTGAGAACCAAAAAAGTCAGCAAAGCACCGATTAATCCTAACTGCCATAAACCACAGCCGGCAGCAATTCCCAATGCAGCCGAAACCCAAATAGCTGCTGCTGAGGTGAGTCCATGAATTTCCAATTGCTGTGATTCTTGAGAAGATTGGCGCACAATTTCTCCAGCACCGAGAAATCCTACACCAGCTGCAATCCCCTGAATCACACGGCTAAGTGCATCAGGACTAGCGAGCAGTCCTCCTGTTTGCATAACTATCAAGGTAAACACGGCTGATCCTAAACTTACCAGTGTATGAGTTCTTAAACCGGCTGGTTTGCGCCTAATTTGGCGTTCTAAGCCGATCGTTGCTCCAATAAGCAATGCAATGCCTAGCCGGAAGCTGATATTCAGCCAATCATTAGTTGCAAGGTAGTAAGTGTTTGGCAATGCTTAATTTTGGTATAGATAATTCTATATATTAGGTTAAATAGTAATTTTTTTATACAAACAGTACAAAAATATTCTAATCTTTTATTAATGGAGTTTAATCCAATAGGTGTAGTCCAATAGACTATCTCCGATTTGGATTATATCAACTTAAGAATGTTTTTTAAACTGCAAATTAATATCTGCCATTGTTAGGATTATTTCCCAATAAAATATTATTTTTTTAAATAAATGGAGGTTTGGATTGTGAAATTATAGCGACAATCGTAATTTTGGCAAGCTACATAAATTTTAAATTTATTAAATAATTTTTGGGATATTTAAAATGACTGAGCAATAAAATCTTACCTTAAATTGCTAGATTTAACCCATACACTCAATAATTAAATATGATACCGTCATGTACATCTCAATCAAAGAACTAAACCGTCCGTTTTAGAGAAGCAGGTGAAATAAACAAGTCGAATTACAGCAATGCATCGTGTAACTAGCAATTAACCGTGGCTACAAATAGACAACTGACAACTAAACAAATTGAGTGGATAAACTCTACTGGCTAGACCAAATTAAACTACAAGACCGCACCAAAATAGGCGACAAAGGATTTTACTTGAGCAAAATTATCCAACGTGGCTATCCAGTGGTGCCTGGTTTTGTTGTTTCGGCAGAAGTTTTACGGCAATTTCTCGAAAATCTCAATAGTTCAGAATCATTAGTGGCTGACTTACCCCATTCTTCGTTACACCTGGATGTCACTAATTGGCGGCAACTTCAGCTGGTAGCTAGTCGCTTGCGTGAAGAAATTCTGACTGCGACTGTGCCAGAGCAATGGGTGAGTACAATTTTCCAAGCAGCTAGAGAATGGCAAAGTGGCTGTTTAATTCTTCGGCCAACTTTGGCAGTAGCGACTGCTACCCCAGGCATGAAGAATATATCGGGTTTGCTGGAATCTGTGTTTTGCCAGTGCGAACCCGAAGCGATCGCCTTGGCTCTAAAACGCACCTGGAGCCAGATATTTCGGGCCCGAAGTCTATTATATTGGCAGCACTCAGGAATTAATCTGCAACAAATTAATCTTGCAGTTTTGGTGCAACCTGTTGAAAATGCGATCGCCAGTGGCTTGCTTACAGCCAACCCGTCTAGGTGGGAAATCGAAGCTACTTGGGGATTAGGAATTGCGATCGCTCTTGGCGAAGTACAGCCAGATATCTACTACATTCAACCGGAAACTGGGATTGTGCTTGAGCAACAACTGGGCAATAAAATGCTGGCTTATGGTATTGATGATGCTGCGCCTGGAGCTTTTTCGCAACCCGTTCCCAACTCAGTACTAACAACAGATCACACTTGTCTGATTACTTATCTACTTCAGGAAGCCCAACAAAAACAGTACGCTTTACAAGAAGAATATTTACAACAAATAATTGCTCTAGGAACTCAACTAATCGGTGAGCTAGGTAAAACTTTTACCATTAAATGGACTATCGCCAGGGAAACTACATCAGGCAAGCTCTACATCACACAAGTTAGTCCTTCCCATCTAACTCACCACTTACACTTCATTCGTGGGCTAGGGGCAGCCGCGGGACGTATTGTAGCTACTGCCTTAGTAATTATTAATCCGCAACAGAAACCCGAACAACTACCCAAGGGAGTGATTTTAGTAGTACCAACAGTTACGCCTGATTGGTTGCCATTCCTGCAACAAGTTGTTGGTATTATCACAGAACAAGGCGGATTAACCAGCCATGCGGCAATTCTGGCCAGAGAATTAGGTATCGCCGCAGTAGTAAACGCCACATCTGCCACCACTTTAATTCAAACTGGCGAACGACTGCTACTTGATGGCGACAGAGGAGAAGTTTATCGCATCAAAGGAGACTCAAAAGAGGAGATAGAGAGAGGGAAAGAAGAAAAACTTTCTTCCCATCACCCCAACCCAAAAGCGCCCCATCCTTCTTTTACGTCTCATCTACCTATGATTGCTACCCAACTACTGGTTAACTTGAGTCAGCCCACTTTAATAGAACAAGTGCAAAGCCTGCCAGTGGATGGGGTGGGATTATTGCGCTCAGAATTGATGATACTAAATATATTGTCTGGGCAACATCCCAATAGTTGGATTTTAAACGGGCATCAGGCAGAATTGTTAGAGCTATGGTCTGAGCAGATTATGCAGTTTGCCCATGCCTTTGCACCAAGACCAGTTTTTTATCGTTCTTTAGATTGGCGATCGCAGGATTTACCATCATTGAGTGAGAATTTACAATCTTCGCCCCAGTCGATGTTAGGTGAACGCGGCACTTTTAGCTATTTACAAAATCCCGCAGTATTTGAGTTGGAACTACAAGCATTGGCGAGTGTCCAGCAAGCTGGCTACAGCAATGTCAATCTAATTTTGCCCTTTGTGCGGACTGTGGAAGAATTTGTTTTTTGTCGGCGCAAAGTTGAGCAAGCTCTTTTAACCGAGGTAGCGCAGTTTCAATTGTGGATGATGGCAGAAGTGCCAAGTGTACTATTTTTACTGCCAGAATATGTGAAAGCAGGTGTGGCCGGAATTTCCATTGGTACAAATGACCTGACTCAATTATTGCTAGGAGTAGATCGAGAACAAGGACAGCTAGCAAAAGTATTTAATGAACGTCATCCGGCACTTATGAGTGCGATCGCACAACTGATCCAAATAGCTAAAAGTGCTGGTATACCTTGTTCAATCTGCGGTCAAGCACCAGCTCTCTATCCAGAAATCATCGATCAATTAGTGGAATGGGGCATAACTTCGATTTCCGTTGAACCGGAAGCTGTGGAGCGAACATATCAAGCGATCGCTCGTGCCGAACAACGTCTAATTTTAGCAGCAGCACGACGAAAACTTCATTAGTTAAAGAGGCTTTGATTTCTCCCCCCTTCCCTTGTAGGGACTACGGTGTACACACAAGTTTTTTAGAATTACTGCGTAACGCAGAGTAGGTTAATTTTTACAAGTCGATGCATTAAAGGTGCAAGTTGATGCATCAAAGGTGTAAGTCGATGCAACAAAGGTGCAAGTCGATGCAACAAAGGTACAAGTCGATGCAACAAAGGTGCAAGTCGATGCAACAAAGGTGCAGATTAAGAGACTTGTGTGTACACCGTAGCCTTGTAGGGAAGGGGGGTTAGGTTTTCCGTTGGCTTTTCCACATGACGTGAAAACTCAGGATCATAGAGATCGTATTGAACTAGCAGTTTGTCGCAGCCGCTCCACATCGCGCATCGGTGGGGCACCAAAGAGCCGCTTGTATTCCCGGTTGAAGTGCGAGGCATCGTCGTAACCCACTCGGTAGGCAGCACTGCTAGCATCAAGGTTTTCCCCCAGCATCAGACGACGGGCTTCTTGGAGGCGCAGTTGCTTCTGGAACTGCAAGGGACTCATTGCCGTGACAGACTTGAAGTGATGGTGAAAGCCAGAAACACTCATTCCCAGTTCTCGGGCGATGCTTTCAATCTTGATCGGCTCGTTAAAGTCTTTACGAAGTCGCTCGACGGCTCTGGCGATATGGTAGGTGTAGCCACCGAGAACTGCAATATGACGAAGCCGATTGCCTTGCTCTCCCATTAAGAGTCGGTAAATGATTTCTCGCTTAATCAGTGGTGCGAGAACATGAGCTTCAGCAGGAGAATCTAGAAGCCTGACGAGCCGCACCACAGCGTCCAACAGATTTGCATTCAATGGACTTACGTCAATCGCTTTCACATCAGCACGGCTGCGCGATGAGGAATACCCAGCCTCGACCATCACTGAGCCAACAAGAGTGGGGTCGAGATCGAGGCGAAGGCTAAGGTACGGTTGCCCCTTTGACGCTTCCAGAATTTGGCTGATAATTGGCAGCTCGACCGTAGCCAGCAGATAATGCATCGGGTCGTACTGATAGCGATCGCTACCCAAAAGAACTTCTTTGCTGCCCTGAGCGATCGCACAAAAGGCAGGGATAGAGACACTATGAACGCATTCCGAAGGCGAGGAGGAGCGATTGAAGTGCAAACCTTTGAGCGGCTCAATCGTCCCATCATGATGAATCGCCTGGGCAATCCGCTCTTTGAGTTCGTCTCTATTGGCTTGCGTTCTGTCTAGCTCGCGTTTTGCCTGCGGGTCGTTGATTAAATCGCGATCGGACTTTTCACTCGTTTTGACAGCATTCATTTCTAAGTTTGCAGAATTGTACAACTATCCTAGACGATCGTCCTATTACATATTCTTCAGGATTCTTAGAATGAAGCTAATGCAATAAAAAATGATTTCGGCTTCTTTAAGCATTCTGGATTTTTATTCAAGAGGAACTCGGCGGGCGGGCGATCGCCACCTTCACCACGCCGATGACTCATATCTCCACTCAGGAGGTACTCTACGGCAAGCCCGTGGACTGGATGGAAAAGGTCAGCGACCAACAATATCAGGACAGATTCAAGACCGAGTACAAGGAAACTAGCTTATCTTTCAGATTGGAGCATCAATTTATGTACAACACGAAAGCTTATGCCGCAGCCAGTGCAACATCACCCCTGGCCTCTACCCAAATCAAGCGGCGCAATCTAACTGAACATGACGTTCAGATTGAAATTCTCTTCTGCGGTATCTGTCACTCCGATCTCCATTCAGTGCGGAACGAGTGGGGCGGCACGATCTACCCAATCGTTCCCGGTCATGAGATTGTTGGTCGTGTGACTGAGGTTGGCTCGGCAGTTACGAAGTACAAACCCGGCGACCTCGCCGCGATCGGCTGTATGGTTGACTCGGATGGCACCTGCCCGCATTGCAGGGGTAGTCTTGAGCAATTCTGCTCGAACATGATCCAAACCTTTAACTCTCCAGATAAACACCTTGGAGGTGTCACTTATGGTGGCTACTCTGATAGCATCGTCGTCGATGAACGCTTTGTTCTGCGCGTTCCCTCCAACCTCGATCTCGCTGGAACTGCACCGCTTCTGTGCGCCGGAATCACAACCTACTCGCCCATGCGCCACTGGGGTGTCAGCAAGGGCAAGAAGGTCGGCGTGGTTGGTCTCGGTGGGCTGGGTCACATGGGCGTAAAGTTCGCCCGTGCCTTCGATGCCCACGTCGTCGTCTTCACCACCTCGCCTAACAAGAAGGAAGACGCACTCCGCCTCGGTGCTGATGAAGTGGTCGTTTCTCGCAACGCCGACGAGATGCAGAAGCACACAGGCAGCTTCGACTTCATCCTCGACACAATCTCCGCCGATCACGACATCAACGCCTATCTCAACCTGCTCACCCGCGACGGCAACATCACCCTTGTTGGCGCACCCCCAAAGCCCCTGGATATCTCGGCTTTCAGCCTGATCATGGCACGCCGCAGTCTTTCCGGCTCTATGATCGGCGGCATCGCCGAAACCCAAGAGATGCTCGACTTTTGCGGTAAGCATAACATCACTGCCGATGTCGAAGTCATTCCTATCCAAAAAGTCAACGAAGCTTACGAAAGACTGCTCAAGTCTGATGTGAAGTACCGCTTTGTGATTGATATGGCATCCCTTAAATCTGCATAACCGAGGTGGAACCTCGAAGGAATAACAATGCAAAAACGTAAACTTGGAAACAGCAACTTGGAAGTCTCGGCCATCGGGCTGGGCTGTATGGGAATGAGTTTTTCTTATGGCCCGCCCAAAGATACGCACGAGATGACCGCTCTTCTCCGGGCCGCCGTTGAACGCGGCGTTACATTCTTTGACACCGCCGAGGTCTACGGCCCGTTCCTAAACGAAGAGCTGGTGGGTGAAGCCCTCGCTCCCTTTCGCGACCAAGTGGTCATTGCCACCAAATTCGGGTTCGACATCAGTCCGAATTCCGATCCTCGTGGCATGAAGGGTTCGCCAGGATTGGATAGCCGACCAGAGCACATCAAGCAGGTTGTGGAGGGTTCGCTCAAGCGACTCAAGATCGAGACAATCGACCTACTCTATCAGCACCGAGTTGACCCGAACGTGCCGATCGAGGACGTGGCTGGAGCAGTGAAGGAACTGATTCAGCAAGGTAAGGTGAAGCACTTTGGACTCTCTGAAGCAGGAGTGCAAACGATCCGTCGCGCCCACGCTGTTCAGCCGATCACGGCTCTCCAGAGCGAATACTCGCTGTGGACGAGGACTCCTGAGAAGGAGGTGATACCGACCCTTGAAGAACTCGGCATCGGCTTTGTCCCGTACAGCCCATTGGGCAAGGGCTTTCTCACTGGCAAGATGGACGAAAGCACAACCTTCGACAGTTCCGACTTCCGCAGCACCCTGCCTCGCTTCACGCCGGAGGCTCTCAAGGCAAATCAAGCCTTGATTAATCTGCTCGGCAGCATCGCTGAACGGAAGCAGGCGACACCTGCTCAAATTGCGATCGCCTGGCTGCTAGCGCAGAAGCCGTGGATTGTTCCGATCCCAGGCACCACAAAGCTGCATCGCTTGGACGAAAACATCGGGGCAGTCTCAGTTGAACTCACGCCCGATGATCTGCGTGACATCGATGATGCCGCCTCCAAGATCGCGGTGCAAGGGGCTAGATACCCCGAAAAGTTGGAGCAAATGACCGGTCGTTGAAACGAAATCCTCTTTTGCCCTACGAGCTAGATACTGTAAGCTCCCCTGGAACTTTACAGTTCTAGGGGCGACTCGTTCAGCAAGAAAGTTCTACCAAAGGCATAGGGCTAGTGGCTGATTCGGTAAAGGTAAAAAGCAAAGGCTGATTAGTTACAACCACTATGCTGTGAACTTTTCAGCCTTTACGCTTAAAATTTTTCCTTTGCTAAAACTAAGCCAACACCCACAGACTTTTAGTAGAGCATTATCAAGAAAGGCAGTGTTTCGGCTACGCGGTAATCGAGCGACTTGCACTGAGTTTCGACACTTCGACTACGCCCTTCGGCTACGCTCAGGACAAGCTCAGTGCACCGCTACGCGGTAATCGAGCGAAGTCGAGATTCAACTATCGCGCAGTCGTTGTGAGTAGAGATTCAACAACCGGGCAGGAGGCAGGAGGCTTTTATGGAATCCTGCAACAGTCAAGAAGGCTGTGAACGAAGTTTAATATCGGTAAATTGCCGCAACGGCTGTGCTATATGGAATCTCTTCAAAGGGAACAGCGTAAACCGTGCCACCGTTTAATAAAGTATGAGCAGCGACAAAATCCAATAAATCCTCATCACCAGTTTCTTTTTCTGGGTGCAAATAAACCGTTTCTGAGGTTGGGTCGAATAAACCCCACTGTTGCTGACCAACTGCAACTAATAATGAATCCACGCGTTGGTAATAAGCTGCTGAGACAACCTCTTGGAGGTTGTTAGATGCTTTACCAGTATCACGACCAAACAATTCGTGAAATTGCTCCAAAACTGCTTGCTGTGACTTTTGGAAATCAGCCTCGACAATTGGCCAAGCTTGATCATGTAACTCTTGGGCGCTGAGAATTTCTGGATTTCCGGTGATAGCTTCATCCATTAAATGTTGGTAAGTATTTGCCTGTCTATACACGGGCAAGAGATACTCTACCCCAGCCAGTACCAAAGGCGCTTTTTGCAATTTCAGTTTCTCGTATAATGCGCCATCAACAATTTGAAAGAATTGGAGGATGTCTTCTTGGCGTCTATCCTTGTCAGGGCTTCCCTGTCCGTGAAACGTACCTGGTTGCTGAAAAGAATTGGAGGTTCCGCCTTTTGATGTTGCGATGCGGAACTGACCTTCTTTAGCAGTATCGTCTCTTTGCAGAGCTTCATCTAGACTTTTAGGGAGATTTTCTACTTCTACCTCTTTGACGCTGTAGCGTGTTCCTTCAAAGAACCTGACATCTTGTTGACTCAAAGCCAGTATATAGAAGCGACCATTGCCATTTAAAATTGGCAGCAGTGGTTTGATATGAAATCGGTCTGTAACCACGACCAATTCTTGAAAATCAATTGGTAGGGGATAATAGCGAAAAATATTTTCAGAAATAAAAATCGCCAGCCCTTGCTCTCCGATTTGCTCCCAAAACTCTTGGGTATCAATTTCCTGAGATTTTTCCAACAATGCGATCGCATTTTCCTGTTCCAAACCCGCATCAATTAAACGAGTCTGCGCTTCCCTAACCAAATTTTTAAAGCGAATTGGGTTTTGTCGCACTTCTGGCCCGGCTGGGTGCGTTGGCATATAAATCGAAACACAATTTCCTTTTGGCTGTTCTATTAATGCTTTTATTTCCTCTCTAGAGATTAATTGCATATTATATCCCTCCTATCAACGTGACCAGATACATCAGAGCAGACCATTGATATTCAACGATCTGATCGGACGTTATTCTCAGATGGTGACGGTTGAAGTCCAACCGTTTGCGTCTGAATTTATTTCACCTTAAGGAGGGTTTAGTTGCATCTTTCTTTTGACAGGCAATATTCATTCAGGGAATTACTAATTAAAACCCCGAATTTAAAAGCCAAAATCACCATCTTCATCAAATATTTGGCGTATTAGAGTTTGCGCGTCCTGAGTTTATCCCTATTCTGCTATTTGGTTGGCTAAGACCCAAAGTTACTCGTTTCATAATCCAGTACAAACCTGCAAGTACCACAAAGGTGATAGCAATAATTACTAAAGGCTGTTTTCCTAGAATTTCTTCTACCCCTTTGGTTAGTACAGCATCGGGTTGAGTTATAAAATCCCAACTATTGAAACGCAAAAATCGCCCCCAATAAACGCCAACAGCGCAGAGAAAATGTGTAATTAACTCAAAGCGCCAAATCCATTGGCTTTTACCGATCCGATGTAAATAGTAACCCCAATTAATTAACGATATTACATAAGCTTCAAATCCACTTAGAATTACTAGCAGATATAGAGGAATGAGTACCAAAGTAATCATCCATACGGATTGAATCGTGCGGATATCATCTATCAAGTGAATTACATCGGTTAACAAATACGGTGCATTTGGTAAGAAAGCATAGAAAACTAAAAATCCTAGCCACCAAAGCCAAGTGCCACCGCGCCTCATGCGAAATAGCCACACACTCAAAGCCAAAGGTATAAAAGCCAGAAACAAATTCCAAGTCATCCAACTCATATTAATTCGCAAGACCTGCATGACTCTGGCTATCAATTCTTCTTTCATAGGTGCTTACTCGGAAGTTTGATTGATGTAGATTGACTCTGTAGTGTTAGTGTTAAGCTTAGTGATTGATTGAGTTTTTGTAGTCCCCAAGAAAATTAATTTCCTCCAACATTAGACAATCAACATTTTTGTGTTATTTAAAAGTAAATGCGTACTGATATATATCCTAAGTTTAAAGTTTTTGTATGTTTCATGCTGGAGGATGAAATTTATCAATCAGCTTAAGCCACTAGTATAGCCAGAAAATCATCAAGGTAAAATCTACCACCGAAATGAAGTCTGAGCAACAAAACGCCACAAATAACTTCTGGTGGACTTTTTTAATTACAATGCGGCCCTATCCTGACTATTATATTGATTTCATTTTGCCTTGCTAGAGTTCCAGAAGCACTCAAAGTTTTTGTCAAGTCAGCCTTTGCTTAAGGGCGGGTGAGATGCCCACCCTACAAGAAGTAGTTGGGAAGTAGTTGGATATTTTTGATATGAAAGTTCCTAACTAGCGCACTAGCACTCGACTACGGGGGCCGATCGCTTGTTTGGGTGAAGTGGGTATTGTACAACTCTTGGCAGAATCCTGTGTACAAGCAACTTGAGCAAGGGTTGCCGGGTTGACAACTACTTGATTCATCTCTAAGGAATTACCGTTACTCAATTCCATATTAGGTGTTGTAGAAAGTGATGGAGAATTAGATCCAGATGTGTATGTTGTCGATGTTGAAGGAGCGATCGCACTACCACTACTAACTACAGGTGTAGGAGTAGGTGTATTTCCACCAGTAACCACAGGTGTAGGAGTAGGTGTATCACCACCAGTAACTACAGGTGTAGGAGCAGGTGTATTTCCACCAGTAACTACAGGTGTAGGAGTGGGTGTATCACCACCAGTAACTACAGGTGTAGGAGCAGGTGTATTTCCACCAGTAACTACAGGTGTAGGAGTTATGAGAGTTGCAGTTGCAGGTACTTTAATTGTTATTCTCGCTAGGGGGGAGTTAGTCATTTCCAAAGATGTCACCTTTGGCGAACCTGGGATATCTGACTTAAAATCAAAGACTGTAGGGGTTGCACCACCATTGCGATCGCTATATCGGACTCCATATCCACTCACTTCAAAAGTACCCTGATACTGGTTTCCAGTATTGGGATCGGTGACAGTACCAGTGTATAAAGCTTTTGTAAGATTAAATTCATCCTGAACTACTCCTTGAAATGTAGTTCCTGCCAATTTTCCCTGATATTTATAAGGTGTCAACTCACCGCCAGAGAGAATCGGCGAAGTCAGAACGCCATTGAAGGAGACAATCGGAATGCCTTTAAAGTCAACAAAGTAATGCAAACTACCGTCTTTGCGTGTTTCTACTTTTACATAGTCTGACTTGTATACAGGAACATAATTAGAGTTGTTCTTAGTACCTAAGTTCCGAGAATAAGTCCCTGTGTTGTCTGTATCAACACGAGTAGTGCTTTGATTAAAATTGGGATTAATGCTAGGAAGTTGGATAGTCCCTGATAATGTGCCAGTGCTTTGAATTGTGATTTGAGCGAAAGCACTTGTTCCACCTAAACCGATAAAGACTGCTGCTAAAGTGCTAGTGCTAAGAACAACACAACCAAACTTATACAATTTTAGATTTTGGGTCGTATCTTTGGTGCGCTTCCAGCACAACTTAGATTTTGGATTAGGAATTGCTTTCTGCATCTTGGTTGTGTAAATCCATCTTTCGCCAATATTTTTGCAAGTGCTATGAGTTGATGAATCTAATTTCATGAAAAATTTGCTCCTTTAATCACCTGTAAAAAAAATACGTATAAGTTTCTGCATGAGTTTTCCTTGCTCTCACCCGATAATGAAAGCATATAATACTGAATTAAGCAGTATGCAGATAGCGTATTTTATTACATTTACATCAGTACAAAATTAAAACCGGAAAGTTGCTCTTAATGCCCCAATGACTAATGCATCGTTAGCAGCATTATGATCGGGATTGAAAATTACAAATAAGCCGGGAGTTATGGCAATATTGTCGTTGAGTTGGGCACGGTAAAAAACTTCTACGTGAATTGAGGTGTCATTACGTCCACCTGCTGTCCCCCCATCAGAAAAGTTGGGAAAATTTAAGCCTTCGGGTAAAGTACTCGAAGTAATTTTCGGCGGTTGTCCGACAAGAACGCCCCCTAAATTCCCAGGACGCAGCAAATTGGGAAAAGCTGCAAACACCATCCAATTGGTAGTTTCCACACTTCCAGAAAAGTGAAACGGTTTGGAAGATGTAAAGCCACCCCAACCGCCCAACTGCAAATTAGGGTTGATTCGCCAAGCAACGGTAGTACCAATTGCTTGGGTATCAAAAGCTGTAGCATCTGCAAAAGGCGAAATCAGTTGAGAATCGCCAATACCACTTCCCAGTAAGCCATCTGGAGAATGAGAATAAAGATAATGTACGCCGATATCGATATTATTTGTAGGTGCTAAACTTAACTGAGCGCCAGCAGTATATCTACCACCAAATAGTCCGGCCTGGTTGATGTTGCCGGGAAAACTGGCTATTTCGGCACTATAAACGCCTTGCAAACTAATGCGATCGCTAATCTGCCAGTCAAAGCCTATACCAGCAGTACCGTTGCCAATACTTAAAATTGGGTTACGCTGACCAAATAGAGAAATTGCACCATCGCTAGAACCTTCCAAAGGGCTAATGCCGCGAAAGGTGTTAATCGGGTTGACTCCCGCCGTACCTACAACAATTCCCAAGTTATTCGAGACGAGAAATCGATAAGATAAGTCACTAATAACTAAATTATTGTCTGTATTTGACTCGAAACCCAAGCGTCCCATATTGGTAGATAGCAACGATGCATTAGAACCCAAATTACCCGCCGACAACCCTGTTAGCAGCAAATCTCGCCCTGTAAATGAAGTTGCTAAGGTTAGTTGGGCGCTACTTGTGAAAGTCAGATTAGTTTTTCCCTGCCGTTCAGGTACTCCATCTCTAGGAAACAAATCCACATCGGGGCTGTTGGTTCCCTGCACGCTAAAAATGGCTTGACCAAATAATCTGGTAGTTGTGGAAAACCGATTTCCTTGTAATTCACTAGTCTGCTTTTCCACAGCTTCGACACGCTGCTGTAATTGCTGCAACTCTGCTTTGAATTCGCCTTGCAACCTTTGCAGCAGGATTAAATCTTCATTATTAACAGTATTAATTTTATTGTTAGCGTAGGCGTAGCCCGCACTTCGGCTCCTTTCGACTTCGCTCAAGGCAAGTCGCTCAGTGACCGCCGCAGGCATCACTTCGTTAATCTTCTCTAAGCAAGCATTTAAACCAGCAGCAAATTCATAACGGCTGATGCTACGATTCCCCAGATAAGTCCCATCAGGGTATCCAGCAATGCAGCCATAGCGTTCTACTAAAGATTGCAAAGCACTAAAAGCCCAATCGGAAGGTTGCACATCCTGGAGTCGCGATACTGAGGTGACTTGAGACATTTGATTGTCTGAGTCTGGGGGATGGTCAGATACAGAGAATTCTTCTGTGTTCTCCTGATTCTGTGCAACTTCTGTTATAGGTTGAGTATCTTTTAGTTCAGATAAATTAGGGGTATTTATAAGTTGAATTTTTTCTCGGCTTTTTCTAAGTATATTTTCGTACTTATTCTTTATAGATGAGGTGGTTATATCTGGCTGCACAAATTCAGGTGGAGTAATTTCAGCAGTTGAGACAACTTGAGATAAATTTTCCTGTGTTGACTGCTGCACCTGATTATCTGAAACAATTACGGACTGGTCTGGTAAATTTAGCACAGATATTGGCGCTGTTGCTAGCACACTCGCTATCAGTAGACTAATATCACTCATGGTATTTCATTTGACTTGCACCAATATCTCTTTTGACAGATAAAGTTGGTGTATATCAGGAAATTTTTGTAAAAAAAAGTGATAAAAGCTACTGTAGAACAGAGAAGCGATCGCCGTGTTGCTGGGGAGTGGCAAAGCAGGGGAGGCAGGGGGAGATGGCAACGCCAAAGGGGAAAGGGCAAGGGGCAAAGGGGAAACGAAAGCTCCCTCCTTGTCCCTTTTTCCTACCCGAAGGGTTTTGCCCAATCCCCATTACCCCTTATCCCTAGAGGGGGCCCCCACCTTCCCCAATCCCCAAGATAAATTATTCAGGTTGGTTACAATACTTATTCATTTCATTCACTAGCGTATCCGACTGCTTGCCAAGAGTTGTAGCTGTTGTCAGTGCTGAGTCAATTTCGGCTCTAGCCTTTTGAATTTTTTCTCTGCCAGATACGGTTGCTTCTGCCGTCTTGGTTGCACCAAGTGCCCTACCAGATTTAGCGATCGCTTGACTGAGATTTTGGAAAATATTGGCAAAACCGCTTTGAAATTCTTTCAGCTTCGGATCTTTTAAATCCAGTTCCTTAATGGATTTAGTCACAAATTCTAAATCTTTAGATAGCTGTATGCTGGTTATAACTTGTGTTCCTTTATTTTTATCAATTAGAGAAGTTCCAGCATTTACAACTCGAATCAGTCGCTGGCACTGAGAAACTTTATTTTCGCTGCAACTAGTAATAAACAAAGTAATGCTTAGGCTAATAGGAGCAAGAACAGTATATTTATGTAAAACAGACATTAACACCCCAACAGCAATAAAACCCACAATATAGTATCCAATATTACGGGTAAATGAGAAGATTGGGTACAAGAGGCAGGGGGGCAGGAGAAAAGGTTATGGTTCGGCAAGCTCACCAACCAGGTTAAAGGGAAAAGGAATAAATTTAATCTTTCCCCTTTTCCCCTTACCCTTTTCCCCTTACCCCTTTCCCTTACCCAATGCCCAAATCACCAATCTATCGGCAAACCCAACTGGTCTAAAGTAGCACCATCTTGTAAAAGTGGTTGAATGTCGCTGTCTATTTGAATGCGACCACCAGCCAGCACCAAAGCGCGTTGAGTAACTCTGCCTAACCAATGTAGGTCATGAGAGGCAATTAGTATCACCTGCACAGGTAACTTTAACAACACTTGCGCCAAATGCCGCCGCCATGCTGGATCGAGACCGTTAGTTGGCTCATCCAAAATTAGAATTGTCGGTTCTAGGGCTAAAATCGAGGCTAAAGCAGCTAGGCGTCTTTGTCCACCAGAAAGTTCGTGAGCAGAACGATTGGCATAGGCTTCTAAACCAAAATCAGCTAATAACTGTCTGGCGCGATCGCTAGCTTCTGCTGGTGACATCCCATAGTTACGTGGCCCAAAAGTAATATCTTCCAAGATGGTGGGCATAAATAGTTGGTCGTTGGCATCTTGAAAACTAAAGCCAATTTGACGACGCACTTGGGGTAAAGTTTGCGGTTCTACGGGAATACCATTAATCGTAATTTTCCCAGATTGCGGTTGTTTTAAGCCGATCAGGTTCTCCAACAAGGTGCTTTTTCCAGAACCTGTTGCTCCCATCAATGCCACGCGATCGCCTTTGTTCAAGCTAAAAGATATTTCTTGTAATACTGGCTCCTGACGGGAATATGCGTACACCAGATTCTCAACCTCAACCACAGCTTTGTGGGGGTTACTGGTTGATGTTTGGGGATTAGAAGTTAATGATTTCAAAATTTACTAAACTCAATATGTAATGCAGTGAGGAGAGAAGCGATTAATCGCCTCTCTACTAGTGGGTTAAATTTTGTAAGAAGTTAGGGTGACACCAGCTGCGATCGCCCAAGCTAGTAATAGGGCAAAACGTTCTTTTGGTCTGAGAGTAGAATCTATGGGCAATTGTCCGTTGTAACCACGAGCTACCATTGCCGCGTAGACTCGCTCTGCTCTATCTAGACTACGGAGATACAAAACTCCAATCATGGCAGCACTGGCATAGCGCAACCATCCTCCCGTTCCCGTCAGTCCGCGTAATTGAGCGCTGCGCCGCATCCGCGTTACTTCTGAGAGCAAAATTTCCATATACTGCCCAGCTAATAACAAGTTTTCCTTTAAAGGTGCTGGTACTGGTAAGCTTTTGAGGGCAATGCCGAAACTGTGGGGCGGTAAGGTTAACAAAAAACTATTCATCGTAACCAGACAAACCAGCGAACGAACTAGCAAAAAACTGGCTCGCTCCCATCCCAAAGGCAATGCCAGCAATGACAAAAAAATCAATTCTGTACCGAGTAATCCTCCCAATTCTCCAATTGGGACGCGCAAGAACCAAGCCCATAAAAGTGCGATCGCGCCATATACACTTAGTCCATACCAAGCATGATGTTTTAATAAAGCTGCTCCCACCACAATTACTAGAGACAGTTGCAAGCGTAGCGGTAAGGAAAGTTTAAGCATTCTTCGGTTTCACTACTTTGGCAATTCCAAAGGCCACAGCAAAGCAAACCGCAGCTCCCACAAGTCCAGCGATACTAGTGCCAATTGTTCCCAAACCCTCAATTCCATAGTCAGCTAAAGGTGTCGGCACAATTATCCGTACTTTACTGGCTAAGTGGATGAAGCCCGTATTTTCAGCAACTTTTTCTAAACCATCGGGCCAGGCTGAGGCAAAGAGTGACAACACTCCCGCTATCAAGAAGATGGTAACTATAGGCAATGACCATCCGCGAAACTCGTGCTGTTCTCCTGGTAACAAATCTGGTCTAGCTGTGGCCAGATAAGTCAGCACACCCCCAGTAATCAGCCCTTCGCCGATGCCAATCAAAATATGCACACCAGTCATGGCTGGTAAAACTATAGCTACGGGTGCAGTTCCTGAGAGGGCTAATTCAATGGCACAAGCGATCGCAGCTACCACCACACTTACACCAGCTGCTATACCAGCAGCCAAAGGTAAGCGCCCTTTAGACCCTCCAAACAGTCGTTGTAAGGTTTCGGTTAAAACCCAGCCAGCCCAAACCCCAACTACTGCCATGTTAAAAATGTTCGCTCCTAAGGCTGTAATGCCACCATCAGCAAATAGCACGGCTTGAATAATTAAAACTGTTGCCAGACATAATGTTCCTGCCCAAGGACTGCCCAAAACGATCGCAGCTAAGGTTCCCCCCAACAAGTGACCACTAGTACCTCCTGCCACCGGAAAATTGATCATCTGGGCGGCAAAAATGAAGGCAGTGGTTAGTCCCAATATCGGGGCACGACGGATACCAAAAGCTTCTTGCGATCGCCCGAAGGCAATAAACAGCGCTGCTGCACTCGCTAAACCAGTAGCCCCTGCCACCGGAACAGAAACAAATCCATCAGGAATATGCATGATCTACCCTGTATTTTAGATGTTCATTTACTCAGAACAAGCAATAAAACTACGCCATTATTTTAATAACAAACTAGATTTTTCTCTTTTTTACAATGCCCTCTTGGGGGATTTTATGGTGCTACTTTTGACATATTTACAATCCAATATCTACTCAATAGTATACTTATTTTTTAGGATATTAATTTTTGTTATGTTTATTTTTTATGTCATTCGATATTGATGAATCTTGCAAACTGGTACTGTATCATGTCTACTTCAATATAGCAGTCTCATTTGATTCATGAAATTACTCAATCAGGCAAAAGGCAAAACTTAATTGCGTCTTGTCTGATTGAGTAGCTCGTTTTTTCAAAAATTAAACAGAAATCCTCTAACACTTCTTACAGTTAATAAATAGTGATACCTATTTTACAAAAAAATACTTTGATTTTTCTCTGTATTATGGTATTTAGTTAATTCAAAACTTCCTTAACATTAACAAGTGAATTTTTATAGGTGTAATAAGCTGTTTATTTCTATTTTCTCATAACATTTATCAACAGAAAATCTCTCTTACGGCAAATCTTTTGTCGCCCATAAAATAAATTATTAGCAATCATAATTTATTGCTAAACTTTATGAGACTTTATACTTAATTAATATTATTTATGTAAGTATTAAAAAATCAGCAATATTCGTTTTTTGAACTGTATATTTGCTGACTTAGCTTGTTTAATGGTACAGTATATTTGCATAAAAAATAGGCAATTGTCGATACAGTATCATAAAAATAACTGGTGAAATGTAAATTTTAGATGAATTTTAGGAAAATACTGTGAATCGAAGTGCGGAAATTACTAAACTTTCAGAACAGCTAACTGTAACAAAAGTATTCCTCAATTTTTGAGTAGTCAGGTTCAGTCAACAAAGTCAGCAGATGTTTGGCTTTATTTCCCACGGACTTTACACCCTCTCGTTCTGCAATTTGGAACATGAAAACAAACTCATCCAACTCGCTGCTAACAATACCAACTGGCCCACTAAAGATTTCAGAGTTGCCTCCTGATGCTGTGGGTACAGGTAGTGAATCTATTTATCTTTCTCTAGTAATTCCTACGTATAAAGAACGTGATAATGTAAAAAATATAATCAATATATTGACTCAGTTACTGGATGAATCTATCCCAGGAAACTATGAACTAATAGTGGTAGATGATGATAGTCCAGACCGAACTTGGGAGATAGCGCAATCTTTGACAGCAGAATATCCCCAGTTGCGGGTAATGCGACGCCAACAGGAACGGGGGCTGTCCTCGGCGGTGATTCGTGGGTGGCAAGCAGCTACGGGGAATGTGTTGGGGGTAATTGATGGAGATTTGCAGCATCCACCAGAAGTGCTGATGCAGTTGTTGCGTAGTGTTGAGCAAGGAGCAGATTTAGCTGTAGCCAGTCGTCATGTAGAAGGCGGCGGTGTTAGTAGCTGGAGTGTTGTTAGACGTTTCTTGTCTCGTGGCGCTCAGTTGTTAGGTTTGGTGATCTTACCGGGAGTACTAGGTAGAGTTTCCGACCCGATGAGTGGTTATTTTATGGTGCGCCGGAGTGCGATCGCAGGTGCAACACTCAATCCTGTAGGATACAAAATTCTCCTAGAGGTAATTGGTCGGGGAAAGGTAGACCAAGTTGCGGAAGTGGGATATGTGTTCCGCGAACGCAAAGAGGGTGAGAGTAAGGTGACATGGAAACAATATATAGATTACATCCACCACTTAGTGCGGTTAAGGCTTTCTACCGGGCGAGTAGGACGATTGAGTAGAAAAGTCAATTTTCCCATCGGTCGATTCCTTCGCTTTGGGTTGGTTGGCTTTAGTGGTGTGTTTGTAGATTTAACGGTGTTTTACTTGCTGCGTACTGTGATTCATTTAGGTTTAACTCGCAGTACGATTCTTTCGGCTGGAGTAGCAATTGTAAATAATTTCCTATGGAATGATTTATGGACTTTTGGTGATATTTCTCAAAAGCAACGCGATCCGCGTCAACGTTTCAAGCGATTCTTGAAGTTCAGTGCGGTCTGTTTGGCAGGAGTTATATTACAAGCTCTAATCATTAACTTTCTTTATAATGTCTTGGGGATAAATCAGTATTTAGCTAAGTTGATCGCGATCGCAGTTGCTACCATCTGGAATTTCTGGATTAATTTGAAACTTAGCTGGCGTGTCACCGATGTGAAATAATCACAACGAGGGATTTGAGATTTTGATTTTTGTTTTTAGATTTTAGAACGAACTTAAATCTCAAACGTCAATCTACAAATCCATTCGTCTGAGGCCCAGCAATGAGAATTATTTTCCAAGGTGCATTTTATTTTTACAGAAAAATTATCTCGTTGCTACCTGCATTTGCTATCCATTTCCTGCCTCTGGCAGACAAAAACTCTATCTCACAACACAAGCATTGGCATAATTGGCAGACTCGCCTTCCTCCTTTCTGGCTTCACCCCTTGCTGAATTTGATCTGGGTGATCATTGGCATCAGCTTGCGCCTAACCAACTTGACTGCAAAGCCTCCTTGGACTGATGAGTTTGCCACCTTGGTGTTTAGCTTGGGGAATACTTTTTTAGCAGTACCCCTAGATCAAGCGATCGCACCTGATATTCTATTGCAACCGCTACAACTAAACCCAGCAGCTAGTATTGGTGATGTGGTTCATAACTTAGTTACACAAGATAACCATCCACCACTGTATTTTGTGCTGGCTTACCTGTGGATGAAATTATTTCCCAGTGACGGAGGATTAGTATCGCTGTTTGGGGCGCGATCACTACCAGCGATAATCGGTGCTGCTTCTATACCGTGTATTTACGTATTAGGAAAAGTAGCGTTTCGTTCGCGATTAGTGGGACACTTGGCTGCTGCCATGATGGCAGTATCACCCTACGGCGTATTTTTAGCACAAGAAGCGCGTCATTACACTTTGGCAATCTTATGGGTAATTGGTTCCTTCGCCTGCTTAGTAATTGCCACACGTCATATTTTAAACCGCACACGTTTACCTATATGGATAGCACTTTTATGGGTAGGAATTAATGCTTTAGGTGTTGCGACTCATTACTTCTTCACCCTCACCCTCTGCACAGAAGCTGTAGTTTTGATTTTTCTTGCTTGGCATCAATTGCAAACTAGTAGTTCGCCAAGTTCACTTGGCGGGGTAAAGGGTAAGGGGGAAGATGGGGCCCCCTTTGGGGATAAGGGGGAAGGGGGAAAGGTTTTAAATCCCTTACCCTTTACTCTTTCCCCAATCAAGAGCCCTCACCCATCAAAGTTGACTTGGCAGACTACTAGCAGCAAATTTTCTCTTTTCTTCTCTCCTCCGTGGCGGCGGATCTATGCCGTTGCGACAGGTACTTTTGCCGCGAGTTTAATTTGGCTACCAATCTTTTTAGAAAATAAAAATCGTGGTGAATTGACCGAGTGGATTCAAGGTTCACGCGTTGGACTAGATTGGTTAAGCCCAATTTTTCAGGCTTTAGGAACATTGATTGCCATGATTTCCCTCCTGCCAGTTGAATCTTCACAGCTATTAGTTGTGATTCCTTCTGGAGTGGTGATGCTGACTTTCTTTATTTGGGCAGTACCAATTTTGCTGCGTGGGATTAAGATTCAACTACAGCAACCAGAAAGCCGGATAATGATTCAGGTGTTTATCGGAGTTGTGATCAGTGCGATCGCTTTATTCTTTATCTTTACCTACTTTTTGGAAATCGATCTGACCAGGGGTGCTAGATATAACTTTGTTTACTTTCCGGCGATCGTTATTTTACTAGGGGCAAGTCTCGCAGCTTGTTGGCATCCTCCCCAAGAATTGATGGCAAGAGAAGCGGGGAAAAATGGAATCAAAAGTATCGGTAGGTGGGGAATAAACGGGAAAAAAGCCGTGATGTTAATTTGGTTAATGGGATTTTTCAGTGCAGTTACAGTAGTCTGCAATCTCGGCTATCAAAAATATTATCGCCCTGACCTGTTTGTGCAACTAATTCAACAAATATCCCCAGTGCCAGTACTGATTGCCACTGCCCACAAAACTTATGTACACACTGGGGAAATGATGGGGGTAGCTAGGGAAATTAAACTTGCCAATCCATCCCAAAAATCTTTGTTTCTCCTTGCTCATCAAGAGCAAGACCCAAATGCTTCTACCATTGCTCTGGAAAATACTTTAAATAAATTACCACGACCTTTTGACTTGTGGCTGGTAAACTTTCATGCTCCCGTCGCCGAAGCCGTCAAAACATGCGTTATATCTGATACTCAATCTTTGCCAAGTGTAGACGGCTACGAATATCAACTTTATCATTGTCGGCAGAGTTAATCAGTTGGGGAGTAATATCATGTCCGGCTGATTAGTTATAATTTCCGCATCTGTGCAAAAACCTGAAAACCCTTTCTGCCCCCGGTCACTGAATCTCGACTCACTTCGACTGCGCTCAGTGCAAGTCGCTCGATTTCCGCGTTGGTCATTGAGCGTAGCCGAAATGAGCCGAAGTGCTGCCCCTTGCCATCACGCAGCATTTTTGGGTTGGCAGACTACTAGCCTCTGAATAGCTGATGTAAACTGTTCAATAATTCTCTGGCGGTGTAGGGTTTTGATAGAACTGCTTGAACATTAACATCAGCAGCTTGAGTAAAAACTTCCATTGAGTTCAGCCCACTACAAGCAATAATTTGAACCTGGTTGTTCATCTTTTGCAAGGTGCGAATGGCGGTGATTCCATCCATTTCTGGCATCATTATATCCATCAATACGGCATTGATTTGATGCTTGTGTTGAGCATAAAGTGCGATCGCCTCTATACCATTACTGGCAGTGAGTATCTTATAGTTATGGTTTTCTAGGATGATTGTGGTAATCTCCCGAATTTGGGCTTCATCATCTACAACTAAAATCAATTCTCCCTGTCCTGGAAACAAATCTAGGTCTGGTATCTTGAATTCTTGGGTTGCTTCCAAAGCCGGTAAAAACAGGTCAAATTTGCTGCCTCTACCAACATAGCTAGACACTTTGATAAAACCATCGTGGCTTTTAATGATACCCAGTACCGTTGAAAGACCAAGCCCTGTCCCTGTATTGAACTCTTTTGTAGTGAAAAATGGCTCAAAAATTCTATCTAATATTTCTGGCGGTATCCCAATTCCGTTATCTGTAACGGTAATCACAATATAATGCCCAATTTTGGTATCGAGATTCATTCTGGTATAAGCTTCATCAATAAACTTATTTTCCACAGAAATTTTGATATTACCGCCATCTGGCAAAGCATCGCGGGCATTTACTACCAGATTCATCAGTACTTGATGCAGTTGTGTGCTATCTCCAGTAATAGCCCAAATGTCATCTGGGATAAGCGTGGAAAATTCAATAGATTTGGGAAATGTATGTTTAGCAATTTGAATAATTTCTGAAATCAGGTACTTGATCTGGATAATTGTTCGCTCTCCTTTAAACCCTCGCGCAAAGGACAAGACTTGCTTGACTAAAGCTGCTCCGCGTCTGGCATTGGTTTCTACGAGTGCCATTAATTGCCCAGAACGCTCCTCGTCTTGGAAAAAATTTCCCTGTAACAATTGAGCTGCGGCCAAAATTGGTGTCAATATATTGTTCAAGTCGTGAGCAATACCACCTGCAAGAGTACCAAGGCTTTCCAATCGCTGGGTGCGAAAAAACTGCTCTTCGAGTTGTTTCTTTTGGGTGATGTCTCTGTCAACAGTCAAGATAGATTTGGGTTCTCCCTGAGAATCACGCATCAATGTCCAACGGCTTTCAACAACAATTTTCTCACCAGATTTTGTAACTTTATGTAACTCGCCATGCCACAAGCCACTCTCAATTACGCTTTTTAGGGCTTCTTGTAGTTGCTGCTGATTTCCTGGTGGGTACAAAATCTCGTGGAGGTATTTTCCTATAACCTCTGTAGAAAGCCAACCATACATCCGCTCTGCACCTTTATTCCAGAATAAGATTTGAGACTGGAAATCTCGAACTAATATGGCGTCAGTGGTGATGTCAAGTAAAGCAGCTTGTTCGGAGATTTTTTGTTCTGCCAGCTTGCGCTCGGTGATATCTTCGGCAATGCCACCATAGTAGTTAACTTTTCCTTGGTCATTATAGACAGCAAAGCCCCGATTCCAAACCCAGCGCACCGATCCATCAGGTCGTAAAATTCGATATTCTGCTGAAATCGATTGACTATCACTAAGTAGTTGCTCGATTGATTGGGTAGCGCGATCGCGATCGTCTGGATGAATGTTGTCTAACCAGGAGTCTGGCTGCTCAAATAGACTCTGAGAAGAGTAACCCCAAATAGTCTCATAAGCAGGACTAATGTACAAGGGATGGAATGAATCTGCGCTACGAATCCAGATGAGTGCGTGAGTGTTTTCGGCAAAAGTGCGAAATTTCTCCTCGCTTTGACGCAATGCTGCTTCGGCAATTTGGCGTTCCTCTAGCGCGGCTTGCTCTTCAGTAATATCTCTACCTACCCCTTGGATTTCGATAACCTCTCCTTTGTGATCATGAATTGCGATCGCACTCCATTGAAACCATCGGATACCCTTGACTGTGAATACCCGTCGCTCACAATTAGTGAAGGGATGAGATGAAGATTCTAAAGCTGTGATACTTTCTATGACTTTAGGCAAGTCATTTGAATGAAAAAATTGGAAAAATGACTGGCCACAAAACTCATTTTCTTTCCAGCCAAAGGTTTGACAAGCAGCCATATTTGCAAAGGTAATCTGCCCTTGCAAATCAATGCGGATAATTATGTCAGTTTGGCTTTCCACAAGTTGGCGATAGAGGTTTTCGCTCTGCCGTAATGCAACTTCTGCGCGTTGGCGTTCAATAATTTCTTGTTGCAATAGGGAGTTGGACATCACAAGTTCTGCTGTCCGTTCCGCCACTCGTTGTTCTAACTCATCGTAAGCTTGGCGCAGTGATTCCTTTGCCTGTTGGCGTTCGCTAATATTACAAAGTAACCAGCGCCAGCCAACTTGACTACCTTCGGAATCGTACATAGCAGCAGTTCTAATACTAGCCGGGAAAATTTTACCTCCCCGTGGTTTTAGGTAAACTTCCCACTCCTGCTTCTGCTGCCTATTATTTAATCGAATGGTAAAAGTCTGACGATCTTGCGGAGCAATAAATAAAATTAATGGTTTGTTTACCAAATATTTTTGGTGTACAGCCAACAAGGTTCCTGCTGCTCGGTTAGCCTCTTGGATAATACCTGCGGTATCAGTTACCAAGTAAGCATCTGGAGCGAACTCAAATAAATCCTGGTAACGCTGGCGCTCCAATTCTACTAGCTCACGGGCAACGGCCAACTCTTCATTTTGTTCGCGCAGTTCTTCTTCTACTACCTGAAGTTCTTCGAGGGCTTGCTGAAGTTCCTGATTAACTTGCATAATTTTAGCCGATTGTGCCTCAACCCATAGCTTTAAGTAATTTTGAGTTTGACAGCAGACTTGCTCGATCTCAATTGGCTGATTAACCCGCTTGAATTCATCTGTGGGTTTTTCTAAATATTCCTGTAAGCCTTCAACGATCCCAACCATTTTTATCAGGTCGAAGGCTTGTAGCAAGCTAATCTCAGTGATGATTCCTAATAATTGCCCGCGATCGCCTAAAACGGGCAGATGGCAAATCTGATGCTGACGTAATAAAGATAAAGCAAGAAAAATATCCTGAGAATCCGATCCTCTAAGGGTAATTACTGGCTGTATCATTACTTCAGCCATTGTCACAGTCGATAAGTCTATTTCAGAAGCTATGAGTCTAATTACATCTTTTTCTGTAAAAATACCTAATAAATCCGCCCCTTCCATAACTAATACACAACTAGTTAATGGCTGATTTACAAAGTTTAAATTCCATGAAAAATTTAAGTTGGTAGATGCATAATTACTGCATCTTTCCTGACTCATTAAAGCAATAGCTTCGACCACACAACTATCAGGGTTAATCGTTAATGGAGAACGATTAATAACATGATTTAAGCTAGGTAAGTTAAGCAGTTGATCGTTGAATCGCATGGTTAATTTGTCAATTCTAATGATCTTTTTATATGAGGATGAACTAGTAGAAACTAACACCAGCTAGAAAAGGGAAACTGCTGAAAATCAGGAATTATTCGAATTTAATAAAAAATCAATCAAGTACATTGATAAATACACCCTGTAAATATTAGAATACCTAATACTAGGAGACGTAGTGCAAGTTAGTAAACTAAACCAGGAAGTAGATTGAATTTAGAGTCACCAAACTGATTCTATTGTGAAATTAGAAATAGTTTATCTCTTATCTATAAGAGATTACCTTAATGGATGGTGTTGCTAATCTTATTAGTATGAAATCTTAAATATTTTAAATTAATTTATCAGTGAAGATATTAAAGCCTTGCTCCCGAACGTCTTCAGTCAGGCTGCTCCTAAGTCCTACATTTATAGTTAAACTGCCATCAAGATAGAATGTGCCGAAAAAAGTGTTCCGCAAGGTTGTAGTACTTAGCATGGTGTTTTTCCAAGAAAGTTGGAAAGGATTGTATCTGTAGGTATATTAGACTTCTTGGCATTGGAAAGGATTGTATCTGTAGGTATATTAGACTTCTTGGCAAAAGTCGGGGTAAAGGTGAAGGGGAAAAGGGTAAAGAAACTCAAAATCCTTTCCCTTTAACCTTTACCCTTTACCTTAAGAGTGCAAAAATATATTTTTGCAACAGGTATATTGTAGAAACTGGGGCGTACCGTGCAAATTCCTGTATGCCAAAAAAATTTGTATTACCGTACTTTTATGGAAAATCAACTAGGATTGGTTCTAAAACTGCTTTTACTCTCAGCTTTGTTATCCGTATTGATTAAGTACGCAGCGCCAAATCTATCAATTCCTGCGACAGCAACCAACGCGCTGATTATAGTATTGTTGCCGATTGTGATGATCGCGATCGCGCTCCTGTGGCGATTCCAAGCACAGAGACAAAATTAACTCAAATCATCTACGCACAAGTTACTAAAATCAGTTAACCTAGCTGAATTACAAGAAAATTGCATCTTGCCAACGGTTGGGAGTTAGCCTGTGAATCTCGGTCAATGGATCGGCTTAATCGCCATAGTTCTTTCTTTATACATCTTGTGGCAAATTCGGGAAGTACTTTTGCTGATGTTTGCCGCAGTTGTGTTAGCCACCACCTTAAATCGGCTAGCGAAACGCTTCCAAAGCTTTGGGATGAAACGTGGATTCGCCGTTCTTCTAGCAGTAGCTATCTTTTTCGCAGGTGTTGTGGGTTTTTTCTGGCTAATTGTGCCGCCATTTGCCCAGCAATTTCAAGAACTAACATATCAAGTTCCGAAAGGGTTTGGACGCTTTAATAGTTGGCTTGATGCCCTCAGAACTCGTATTCCTGAACAGTTAGTTCCCTATATCCCAGATATCAATAGCCTCATTCAACAAATACAGCCCTTTGCCAATCGGCTACTAGGAAACTCCTTTGCTTTTGTATCTGGTTCTTTAGAAGTCGTCCTCAAGATTTTGCTAGTGTTGGTTTTAACAGGCATGATGTTAGCCGACCCCATAGCTTACCGCAAAGTATTTGTGCGGCTTTTCCCCTCATTTTATCGGCGGCGAGTAGATGGGATTTTAGATAAATGTGAAGTCTCCTTGGAGGGATGGATTACAGGCGCTTTCATTGCCATCTTTGTAGTGGGAGTGATGAGTCTGATTGGCTTATCAATTTTGCATGTCAAGGCAGCACTAGCGTTAGCGGTTTTAGCGGGATTTTTTAACTTGATTCCCAATTTAGGGCCAACGATGAGTGTAATCCCAGCAATGGCGATCGCCTTCTTGGATGAACCTTGGAAAGCTGTTGCTGTCTTGATTCTCTACTTTGTTATTCAACAGATTGAGAGTAATTTTATTACACCTGTTGTCATGGCGCATCAAGTCTCATTGCTGCCAGCCATAACCTTAATTGCCCAGCTATTTTTCGTCACTTTCTTTGGCTTTTTAGGATTATTTCTAGCCCTACCTCTGACTGTTGTCGCTAAGATTTGGTTGCAAGAAGTGTTAATTAAAGATGTTCTGGATGAATGGGGAAATAATCATACACAAGAAACTGAGTTTGTGATAGTTTCTCAATCTCCTGAAGCAGATGGTAATTGGAAAGTAGAAAATGCAGACATTAATAAAAAGCCATCGATTGATGATGACATCTTGAAGTCAGAAGATTAGTTACTCGATTTTTGATTGCAAAAAAAGGCGATCGCTTTGGGGTTTGATAATAAGCGATCGCAAACAAGTATATGGTGAATATCCAATCTCCGATAGACATTACAATCGCCTATCATCTTTGAAAAACTCACCTGCTAGGTGGACGCTACTAAAAATCAAGCAGACAATAGGGGGAAAATAATCAATTCATATATTGGAGGGTAAGCTTTGAAACTCAATCAAGTGATTGCAATTTTACAAACCGTTAAAGCTAACACCACAAAAGCAAAAACAGGCATATATCATCTGATTCAAAAAAGTGCAATGTTTCAAGGGATTTCGCGGACATTTCAGCCAGTGGCTGAAGATGGCTTCGTATATCCTCCAGAAAATCAGACACTGCAAATGAAAGCAGAAGATTTGCTGAGTCAATTTGAGCAAGCTTGTGCAGAATTATTTAACTTATGTGCCACCCAAGATTGGGCTAATGCCCAGGCTAAAGCAGATATAGTAGTTGACGGAACCACCATTTTACGAGAAGTACCCGTTTCTTACCTCTTGTTTTTGGAAAAGCAGTTAGTTGATGTCAAAACGTTCATCTCAACACTGCCCGTTCTAGATACTAGCGAATCTTGGGTTTACGATCAGCAGCAAGAATGTTTTGCCACTGAACCGAAACATACCACCAAAACCAAAAAAATAGTTAAACCTGTGGTGCTGTATGAAGCCACAAAAGAGCATCCCGCGCAGGTAAAAGAGTCTTCAGAAGACGTGCCAGAAGGAACTTGGCGAACAGTCAAGTTTTCTGGAGCAATTTCTCAAGCAAGACAAAATGAATTGCTGCGGCGGGTAGATAGGCTCATGCAAGAAGTGGTTTTTGCTAGAGAACAAGCAAATAGTTTAGAAGTTACTCAACAGAATCAAGTTGCCCGCTCAATTTTCGGCTACTTGTTTTCACCCTCAACATTTAGGTAAAATAGTTTTGGAGCGCAAGTTTAGTTTCAGTGTCTATAGGAGAATATGTAGGTTCGAGTCCTACTCCCTCGACTTAATTAAACCGAGGGATAGCCAAAGGGTAAAGGTACTCCTCGACACAATCAACCTTATATTTAGTCTTAAGCTATTGCTCCAAGCTAAGGTTAAAAATTCACGTTCTGTATCAACCTCTGCGAATTAATGTCAGTGGGACATGGGTTCAAATCTCGTCCGGGTCTCCAAAATCTTGACCTGGTAGTTTAGCGGTAAAACACCACGACTTAAAGATTAAATTTGCAGAAACCGGAAATTAACTAGGCAGAAATTGTGAAAACATACTGAAAGCTGTAAACTTTTGGTACCAACCCCCAGACATGGACATTGCCTGGGGGATTTTAATTGGAAGAGGTTCGTTAAAATTATTCATGAACAACAAAATCCTCAGCTTCTTAAAAATTCGGGGATTTTGCAATGCGGCTAAATCTAAAATCCAAAATTAATTAATTGATTTTGATTGATAATGCAAGGCTTTATTTATAGTAATTTTACGTAGTGATAAAAAATCTTTTAGACAGGTAGAACTTGCTTCCCCCAAAAAATGTACAATTTGGACTTTGCAATATTTTGAATTGTTTTTTTGGAATTTTAACCTTATCCAGGGTGTTAACCTGTCACGCAGAGATTGCTGGCAAATGTTTCGAGATGAATAGAGGTATGAGTGAAAATGAATGTCAAAACGTAGTCATGCTACATCTCTACAAAGGTTCTAGATAAATATATTTAATTATACTAAAGGTCTAATTTACGCTACTCCCCATTACCCCTTATCCCCAGAGGGGGCCCCACCATCCCCATTCACCAGGAAGCGCAAGCACTGATAAGATGCGAACAATTGCAGAAATTAACGAGAAAATTAGTCGCCAACGGGCGGTAGTGTTGACAACTGAAGAATTAAAAGCACGAGTTGTAGAAATCGGTGTTATTAAAGCTGCGAAAGAAGTTGATGTAATTACCACAGGCACTTTTGAGCCAATGGAATCAAGTGGTGCAATTATCAATCTGGGACACACCGATCCCCCGATAAAAATTCGCCGTTGTTGGTTAGATGGTGTGCCAGCATACTCTGGTTTTGGCGCAGTAGATTTATATTTGGGTGCGAGTTGTGCTGCGGAGACGATGGACGGTGAAGAAGTGCGAGAACGTGGTGGCGGTCACATCATCGAAGATTTGATCGCTGGTAAATCTATACACGTAAAAGCGCAAGGACAAGTAACAGATTGTTACCCCAGAGCAACTTTTGAAACTACAATTACCAGTGAAACGATTAATCAGTTTTATTTATTCAATCCGCGCAATCTTTATCAAAATTTTATTGTAGGTGTAAATGGTGGCGATCGCCCCCTTTTCACCTATCTAGGCCCTTTACAACCGCGTCTAGGAAATGCCGTTTACTCTAATCCAGGTGCTATTTCCCCCTTACTCAACGACCCCGACTTGCAACTCGTTGGTATAGGTACTCGAATTTTTTTAGGCGGTGGTGTTGGCTATGTCGCCTGGGAAGGCACTCAGCACTTTCCCTTACAAAAGCGTTTAGCTAATCGTACACCGATTGGGCCTTCCGCCACTTTAGCTTTGATTGGTGATGCCAAGCAAATGGATGCTCATTGGGTACGGGGGTGTTACTTCAAAAGTTATGGCCCCTCATTGATGTTAGGCGTTGGTGTACCACTCCCTGTATTAAATGAACAAGTAGTTGAACACTGTGCTGTCCAAGATCAAGACTTAGTAGCCCCAATAGTGGATTTTTCCATTCCCCGGCGCGTCCGTCCTACCTTTGGTTTGGTGAGTTACGCCCAACTCAAATCTGGGCGGATCACCATTGAGGGCAAAGCAATACGCTCTGCCCCCTTAGCAAGTTTGTTTTTTTCTAAGCAAGTCGCCTTAGAGTTGAAAAAGTGGATCGAAGCAGGTACCTTTACCCTTACAGAACCAGTTTCTCCAATTCCAATGGAGCGATCTTTTCTACCCCAAGACCGTCGGACGGATTTTTGATTTTGGGGAGTGCGGGAGCAGGGGAGCAGGGGAGCAGGGGAGCAGGGGAGCAGAGGAGCAGGGGAGAAGTAAAAGTAAGTCTTTCCCCTCTGCCCCTCTGCCCCTCCGCACCTCTGCCTTTTGTGCCTCATGCCCCATGCCCAATGCCCCATTCCCTAATCTTGAGTCGGTTTCGGTCGCTTGATGGGTTTTGGAGCTGGTGGTCTTGGTATAGGCTTTGACACAACAGAGGGGTCGCCGCTTGCGCTTGTTTTCTTGATGGGACGAGGAGTTTCACCAGTGCGTCTGGGGGGGAATGGTTTTCTACCACCAGCACCACCTCCAGCACCACCTCCAGCACGAGGACCACCTTTGAATGGTGGTCTGCGTTTTTTGGGCAAGTCAGCGATCGCCTGAGCTTTTTCTACAATTAAAACATCAGCTTCTCGCTTGGCTTGGAAGTCCCAGAATTTTCCCACTGCTTTGGTAGTCAGCACACCCCTCAATTTCAACTTAAAATACTTGGGTTTGTCAGTTGATTTGCGTGGAGCCTGCCTAATTTTGACTACCAAGCTTTTAGCATCAAAAGATTGGTATACTACTTCACCACGAACAGAAAAACCACCATCTACAACTTCTGATGAGGGTTTTAGAGTAGTTGTATTTAGTTCAGAATTCTCGGATAAGCCATCATCGAGTGTCTGTAATTGCAACTCCAAATCTGATTCGTCCTCATCTGTTGAGTTTTTAGCCAGATTTTCTGGCTCCCAAACTCCGACGATTTGGATGTGCAAGGTATCATTTTCTTGTCTGGTACGTGGATATACAACCCACAAGTGTTCTTTTTCTAAATCTAGATGATTTTTGACTAAGCTCATAATCCGGCCTAGGAGGACGGCATTGAGTTCTACACCATCTGCGGTCAGCAGTGTACCTTGGGTAAATTGTTCGCTGCTAGCATGATAGCGACCTCGGACTAAGCCGATCGCTCGATACTGCATCGGTTCACTGGGAGGCGGAATCGGTTGCTGTCGATTAATCAAGTTCCCATTTGAGTCAGTCTCAATGGGATTGACAGGCGAATTTTCAACTTCTTTAGAGGAGTGGGCTGCTATATGAACATTAGCGGCTGCCTCTATTTTAGTTGGGCCCTGGTTAGAGGCAGAAGAATTGGAAGGTTCAGGCAACGGCATCAGGTCGGAATTCATAAAAACTCCTTGCGGCGGAGACACATCCCATTGTGGGATTTTACAAAGGCAGCTGGAAAGAGCATTTGTGCGACTGATGAAAGTATATTGGCTTTTCACAAAGTCACACTAGGGTACTCTAGAAAATCCTAAAGGCGCTAAATTTAGTGTATAAACACTAAATGTCTAATTTAGCGGCTTTACACTAGTTTCGGAAGCATATCATAGCTACAATTCTGACGGCTCCTCCTAAAGTCATCACTTACTTTAGCAGTGTGGATAGTTAATTGTTATAAAATTCACAGGCAATTGGCGGTATTCCGCAAAGTTTTGGAAATTTTTAACTTTACGATTTGTGTAAATGATAATGTCATTAAAATTTAGGAGAAAGACAAAACTGTGTCTCAACCGCGCAATCGTTGGATAGTTCAAGTCGTCTTAGCAGTGGCAATTCTTGCTTTTGTGGGTGTTTCGGTGATTCCCATAATTGGAGCATTTAATAATACGCCACCCTCAAGTCAGAATACCGCTAGCACCAGAGGCAGTTTACCCTCTGCTGACCAAAAATCAAAACTGGAAGACGAAGCACGGGGTTATGAACAGGTTTTGCAACGGGAACCAGAAAATCAGACTGCACTTAAAGGACTATTACAAGCTCGGCTGCAACTACTGAGTCAAAAAGACAAAAGTGAGGTTAAACCAGCTGATATCCAAGTTGTCATTGAACCCTTAGAAAAGCTAGCGAAGCTGAATCCTGAACAATCAGAATATTCAGTGCTACTGGCTCAAGCCAAACAGCAAATTGGCGATCGCGAAGGAGCCGCTCAAGCTTATCGTTCGATTTTGTCCACTAAACCGGGCGATTTGAATGCTTTGCGAGGAATGGTGGCTCTGTTAATCAGTCAGCAACGCCCCGAAGCAGCCATTGGTTTATTGCAAGAAACCCTCTCTAATGCAGCCCAAGCAAATACAATTCAGCCTGGAAGTGTAGATACAGTAGCCGTACAGGTGCTGTTAGGTTCTGTTCATGCTTCCCAGAAACGCTACGCTCAAGCTAGCTCTATATACGATCAGGCAATTAAGAAAGATCCCAAAGATTTCCGCCCCGTTGTGGCAAAAGCGATGCTCCTGAAACAACAGGGCAAAAACGCAGAAGCAAAACCTTTGTTTGATAGTGCAATAGCTTTAGCACCTGCTCAGTACAAAGACGGAATTAAGAAAGCAGCAACGGCTTCTCCCATTCCTCAATCTGCTACCTCTCCCGCATCTTCACCAGAAAGTACGCCTAAGTAATGGGCATTGGGAAACAGGAGGCAGGAGGCAGAAGTTCTACAATGTTTGAATTTTGAATTTTGAATTTTGAATTTTGAATTGATTTCTCCCCTGCTCCTCTGCTCCCTCCCCTCATGCTCCTTCAATGGCTGCAACTACACCAAAGACTAAAAACAGGCATCCGCCAATAAAGGTTAGTTGACGCTCAGAAATGCGTCCGGCAATCATTTTGCCGCCGATAACTGCGATCGCAGCACAAATGGCATGTCCTAAAATTGCACCTATTGTCACTCCAATGGGATTATTACCAGCCGCTAGGGCAATGGTGGCAATTTGGGTGCGATCGCCCCACTCTGCCATAAATGTCAACGCAAAGGCTTCTATGACAATTGCTAAAGCAGTCTTTTGCTTTGGTAACTGCAAATCTGCTTGTTTCACCGCAGTTTCAGCTTCTTGTACAACTTCTGTATCACAAGCAGCATTGGACATCTTACTAGCGTCGTACAACAGCTTGATACCGAAGGCAATAAATAAAGCTATTTCGGCGTAATGAATATAAACTTTTGGTAACAAAGATACCGCTTGTCCAAATAGCACCGAAAGGATTGTCATCGCGGCTAAAGCAGCTGTCACACCTACAAACACTAGCCGCCGTGGGTGGTGCATTGCCAAAATCACAGCAATAAAAAATGTTTTATCGCCTAGTTCTGAAACTGTAATTAGTAATAAACCTGCGGTAAAAGCTGTTAACACTCTCTCAAGCTCCTGAAGAATCGTTTACCGATGTGAAGCTTGATGAGAGCCAAAAGACCTCACCAAGTTTACACTTTTCGGTGTGAACTTAGTGAAGGTCTCGCTTTCAAATATTAATTATTTGTCATCTGAACCAGGCTCATCGCCAGTATGTTGATTCAGATGTACTGGCTTTCAAGTTTTTTATGCCAGCAGCTACTCCCCTTCTATGCGAGTATAATTATACATCTGTTATGGGTAAAAGTCAATTCCGATTGAATTTGAAAGTAGAAGAAAGAAAGTCCAAATATTTTTGTCTTTACCAAATCTCGACATCAAAAAAATTTGGTTTCCGATAGTCATCAAATGGTTATCAATATATTTTGATGACCAAAAAACAATTTATCTAGCAATTGACCGCACAAATTGGGGCTGTATAAATCTGTTCATGGTAAGTATCATTTGGGACAAAAGAAGCTTTCCAGTATACTTTGAATTATTACCAAAACTTGGTAGTAGCAATTTGAATGAACAAAAAAGAATTTTGTCCCAAGTTTTTCCAATTGTTAGTAATTATAATTTATGTATATTAGGAGACAGAGAATTTTGTTCAGTCAAGTAAGCAAACTGGCTCAGTGAACAGAAAGTATATTTTTGTTTACGTCTAAAAAAGAATCATTTTATTGAAAGAGAAGCAGATATTTGGTTGGAGCTAAATAATTTAGGACTTTACCCTGGTATTTCCTTTTTTCTTAAAGGAGTTAAAGTTACAAAAAATCAAGGGGTGCGAGGTTTTAACTTAGCTTGTAAATGGAAACGTAAAATTTTGGGAGTAGCTCCAGAAGAAGGATGGTTTATTTTAACAAATCTGTCAACTTTAGAATTAGCGATCGCTGCCTATAAAAGAAGGTTCGATATTGAACGGAGTCGGAGACACTCCGCCTCCGAGAAATGTTTCGTGATTTTAAGAAAGGTGGCTATAATTTGGAAGATATTAATGTCTCAGATAAGCGATTAATATCTCTAATTTTATTGATAGCGATCGCCTACACTTCTGCAACCATTTCTGGACAACAAATTAAACGTAAAGGTGTCCAAAAGTATATTGATCGTGTTAAAGAATATGGGCGTAAAGTCAGGCGACATAGCAGTTTTTATATTGGTTTATATGGTCAAACTTGGGTAAATTTTATAGACCAATGTCAAGATTTAGTCACGGATTTAATAAAATTAAGTCGCAATAAACTCCAGTATTATCAACGAGGTTTCAGGGCTATGGAGCTTATTTTATCTGTATCCTAACCTTTTTTGTCGTCCCGTCAGCTATAGAACCTAGTATTTATCTCAAAGAAGCCTTAAGCGAAGGACTACCACTAGCAACAGCAACTGGTTCAGAAAAAGCTCGCTCTTCATACATACAAAATTGGTATAACCCTTTCAAACCTCTATTATGTAGAAATCGAATACTCTAGGGAACGTGGATTATCGATTCTTTTAGAAGCGTCTAATCTTTCTAGGGCAATAATATTTCCATCTTCGTCGTAATCTAAAATTACCCCTGGCTTTTTTTCGTCACTATCTTCTATGGGTACATCACTCAATATAATTCTTAATATATCTACTTCTGGGTCATAGGTAATTTTCATAGTTATCTCCAATATTTTTCGATTTTACTAGTTTTATATACGGTCACTACAACTGCGGGATCAACATCATCTACTACAGTAACGCGTAGCAAAAATATTTTCCCACTACCAAAGTCAATTTTCGCCTATTAGACTTTTCTACCTTCTTTTTCTGACACTACTTGCCCAGAAGCATTACAGATTCGACTAAAAATTAAGATGTATTTCTTCGCTCCATCTCTGTTTGTGCATGACGATAAATTTTATATTTCATTTTATCCAGTTTGCTTATCAAATATAGTCTGATTTAGTGGGAAGAATTTCTACAAGGTCTAGGAAGTACAACATATAATACAGGTGGCAAAGAGCAAAATCTCTCTCTATTCGCGCCCTTTCGCGTTGTACAGGTTATGTAGCCGCCAGTGCAATGATGAAAGCTGTTAGTGTTATTGGTACTAAGAAAATTGCTACAGGAATTGTGAGTAAAGGAGCTTCTAAAACTGAACTGTATTCGTTGATAATTTCTTAATTTAACCCGAAAGAAACCCTGTATTTCTGGCATTTAGTATAAATTGCAACTACATAATTGAAGTCTGTCTATGCTGACTAAAAAATATTTATTCAGCATAGACAAGTTTTGTTTTACAACTGGAGTAAATTGCTAAATAGTTATTTAACTATTAGCTCACTAATGTGTAACATAAAGTTTACATATAAGTGAGTTAATACTTTTAGATAAAGTCAACAATTACAAAGAAATATTTCGTTTTTTATATCGAATTGTGTCATATAGAGGATAAAATGCCTACTGGGCAAGCGTTTTCTGATAAAAAACAAATATTGCCTGAAAAATCACAAGTTACCTGTGGCTGATGATGCCGCTAGGAACTTCCTTCAGAGAACACGCATCAAAGGAGCCGAAGAAGCATGTTCACACACGTCAAGTCCACCATTAGACACATTGCGCCTGATAACTTACGCGGACGTAGTTTAATCAAGGTGGTCTATGTCGTGCTTGAGTCCCAGTACCAAAGCGCATTGTCGCAAGCGGTTCGCACGATTAACGCGAACAATCCTAACTTGGCGATTGAAATTAGCGGGTACTTGATTGAGGAACTCCGCGACCCAGAGAATTACGAAGAGTTCAAACGAGAAATAGAGAGTGCGAATATCTTCATCGCTTCCCTCATTTTCATCGAAGACCTAGCACAAAAAGTAGTAGCGGCAGTAGAACCACACCGCGATCGCCTGGACGTTTCCGTTGTCTTTCCCTCGATGCCAGAGGTAATGCGCCTGAGTAAAATGGGCAGCTTTTCCTTGGCACAGTTGGGTCAATCAAAAAGTGCGATCGCCCAATTCATGCGGAAACGCAAAGAAAAATCCGGTGCGGGATTCCAAGATGGGATGCTGAAGCTTTTGCGAACCCTGCCGCAAGTCCTGAAGTTTTTACCTATGGACAAGGCACAGGATGCCCGAAATTTCATGCTCAGTTTTCAGTATTGGCTAGGTGGTTCTCCAGAAAACCTGGAAAACTTCTTGCTGATGCTAGCTGATAAATATGTATTTAAAGGTTTAGAAAAACAGAATTTTGCACCTTCTACATACGAACAGCCGGTGGTTTATCCCGATCTAGGGATTTGGCATCCTTTGGCTCCCAATATGTTTGAAGATGTCAGAGAGTACCTCAATTGGTATACAGCTCGTAAAGATATTTCTAGCGATCTAAAAGATCCTCTAGCTCCTTGTGTCGGGTTAGTATTGCAACGCACCCACCTAGTTACAGGCGATGATGCCCATTATGTAGCGATGGTGCAGGAGTTGGAAGCACTAGGCGCACGGGTATTACCTGTGTTTGCGGGTGGTTTGGATTTCTCCAAGCCTGTGGATGCTTACTTTTATGAACCGACTACTAACGTACAGTTGGTAGATGCAGTGATATCGCTGACTGGTTTTGCTTTAGTGGGTGGGCCAGCCAGACAAGACCATCCCAAAGCAATTGAGTCACTCAAACGCTTAAACCGTCCTTATATGGTGGCGCTACCCTTAGTATTCCAAACCACAGAAGAGTGGATGGATAGCGATTTAGGGTTACATCCAATTCAAGTAGCTTTACAAATTGCAATTCCTGAATTGGATGGAGCAATTGAGCCGATTATATTATCGGGTAGAGATGGAGCCACAGGGAAAGCGATCGCACTGCGCGATCGGGTGGAAGCGGTAGCCGAACGCGCCTTAAAATGGGCAAATCTGCGCCGCAAACCGAAGCTGGATAAAAAAGTCGCTATCACCGTTTTCAGTTTCCCGCCAGATAAAGGCAACGTCGGAACCGCAGCGTACTTGGATGTATTCGGTTCCATCTACGAGGTAATGAAAGCCCTCAAAAATAACGGCTACGACTTACCAGAATTGCCAGAATCAGCCGAAGCGTTGATGCAAGAAGTCATCCATGACGCTCAAGCGCAGTACAACAGCCCAGAACTGAACGTTGCTTACAAAATGTCGGTTCCTGAGTATGAGGCGCTGACTCCCTACTCGCAACGCCTAGAGGAGAACTGGGGGCCACCTCCCGGACACCTTAACAGCGACGGGCAAAACTTACTGATTTATGGTAAACAATTCGGTAACGTCTTCATCGGCGTCCAACCCACATTTGGTTACGAAGGCGACCCGATGCGGCTGTTATTCTCCCGTTCAGCTAGTCCTCACCACGGTTTTGCTGCTTACTACACTTACTTAGAGCAAGTTTGGAAAGCTGATGCTGTACTGCACTTTGGTACACACGGTTCCTTGGAATTCATGCCAGGTAAACAGATGGGGATGTCTGGTGATTGTTATCCAGATAACTTGATTGGCTCAATTCCCAACCTGTATTACTACGCAGCGAATAATCCAAGTGAGGCGACAATTGCCAAACGTCGGAGTTATGCCGAAACAATTTCTTACTTGACACCGCCGGCAGAAAATGCTGGTTTGTATAAAGGTTTGAAGGAACTCAGCGAGTTAATTGCTTCCTACCAAACCTTAAAAGATAGCGGACGCGGTGTTTCCATTGTCAACAGCATCATGGATAAATGCCGGATCGTGAATCTGGATAAGGATATTGACCTGCCAGAAACCGATGCCAGAGATATGAGTGCCGAAGAGCGCGATAATATTGTTGGCAACGTCTACCGCAAGTTGATGGAAATCGAGTCTCGGTTGTTGCCTTGTGGTTTGCACGTCATTGGGAAACCGCCAAGTGCAGAAGAAGCGATCGCAACTTTGGTCAACATTGCCAGTCTAGATCGTCAAGAAGAAGGACTTCAAGGCTTACCGGGAATTATTGCTAATAGCATTGGGCGTAACATTGACGATATTTACCAAAATAGCGATCGGGGCATTTTAGAAGATGTCCAGTTATTGCAAGATATCACCTTAGCAACCCGTGCAGCAGTTACCGCCCTTGTCCAAGAGCAAATCGACGCAGAAGGACGAGTTTCTTTAGTTTCCCGGTTGAATTTCTTCAACATGGGTAAAAAAGAACCTTGGGTAGAAGCATTGCATAAACTAGGCTATCCCAAAGTTGACACCGCCACACTCAAACCCCTATTTGAGTATTTGGAATTCTGCCTCCAACAAGTTTGTGCAGACAACGAACTCGGAGCATTACTCAAAGGTTTAGAAGGTGAGTACGTCCTACCCGGCCCTGGTGGCGACCCCATCCGCAACCCGGATGTATTGCCCACGGGTAAGAATATCCATGCACTCGATCCACAATCCATCCCAACAACAGCAGCAGTTCAATCAGCAAAAATCGTTGTAGACAGGCTTTTGGCACGTAACAAGGCAGAAAATGAAGGAAAATGGCCAGAAACCATCGCCTGCGTCCTTTGGGGAACCGATAACATCAAAACTTACGGTGAATCCCTAGCGCAAATTATGTGGATGGTGGGCGTGCGTCCAGTTCCCGATGCTTTGGGACGGGTGAACAAGTTGGAATTGATATCTTTAGAAGAGTTGGGAAGACCCAGAATTGATGTAGTAATCAACTGTTCTGGTGTATTCCGCGACTTGTTCATCAACCAAATGAACCTGTTAGACCAAGGCGTGAAAATGGCAGCTGAGGCGGATGAACCTTTAGAAATGAACTTTGTTCGCAAACACGCTTTGCAGCAAGCCGAAGAAATGGGGATTAATCTGCGTCAAGCCGCGACTCGCGTTTTCTCCAACGCTTCCGGTTCCTACTCGTCAAATATCAACTTGGCGGTAGAAAACAGCACTTGGGATAGCGAAGCCGAGTTACAGGAAATGTATCTCAACCGGAAATCTTTCTCCTTCAATTCCGATAACCCCGGAATCATGGACGAATCCCGACAGATTTTTGAAAGTACATTGAAAACTGCTGATGCAACTTTCCAAAATCTGGATTCTTCCGAGATTAGTTTAACGGATGTTTCCCACTACTTCGATTCAGATCCTACAAAGCTGGTGGCAAATCTGCGGGGTGATGGTAAAAAACCAGCATCTTATATTGCAGATACAACCACAGCTAACGCTCAAGTGCGGACATTAACAGAAACCGTGCGTTTGGATGCGCGTACCAAATTATTAAATCCCAAGTGGTACGAGGGGATGCTGAATCACGGTTATGAAGGTGTGCGCGAACTCTCCAAGCGATTGGTAAATACAATGGGTTGGAGTGCAACAGCCGGCGCTGTAGATAACTGGATTTACGAGGATACTAACGAAACCTTCATCAAAGATGAAGAAATGCAGAAACGGTTGCTGAACCTTAATCCTCATTCTTTCCGCAAGGTTGTATCAACTTTATTGGAAGTGAATGGACGCGGTTATTGGGAGACTAGCGAGGATAATTTAGATCGTCTACGCGAGTTGTACCAAGAAGTTGAAGACCGGATTGAAGGGATAGAATAACAACCAAAATAGAGGCGTTTTCTAGAACGTCTCTATTCTGCCAACCATTTTTACAGATTACAAAAAATGCGCCTAAATGAAAATAATAAATATAATTAGGGGTATGTATGTCTGCTAAAGATGTTTTTCATGAAGTTGTCAAAACAGCTTTACAGAAAGACGGTTGGCAAATTACTAACGATCCACTCACAATTAGCGTGGGTGGAGTTAATCTTTCTATTGATTTAGCCGCCCAAAAGCTGATTGCAGCAGAACGTGAATGACAAAAAATTGCGGTCGAAGTCAAAAGTTTTTTAGAGAGGTCGTCTGCTATTTCAGAATTTCATACAGCATTAGGACAGTTTATTAATTATAGAGGTGCATTACGACGGCGGCAACCGGAGCGTGTTTTGTATTTAGCAGTACCTTTAACAACTTACAAAACATTTTTTCAACTTGATTTCCCTAAAGAGATGATAGCAGAAAATCAAGTAAAAATGCTTATCTATGATGTAGAGCAAGAGGTGATTTTCCAATGGATAAATTAACTCGATATCGTCAGCTTGTACAACAGATATTACAGAAATATAGTGAGCAAAAACCAGCTTACGGAAATATAGAAGTTGAAACAATTTTTGATACAGAACGTAACCATTATCAAATAGTTCATGTGGGTTGGGAAGGCCAAGACTGGGTACATAGTTGTATCATCCATATTGATATTAAGGGTGGAAAAATTTGGCTTCAGTGGAATGGTACAGAAGATGACATCGCAGCTAATTTGGTAGCTGCGGGAGTTCCCAAGGAAGACATTGTGTTAGGTTTTCAGTCTCCTTTTATGAGACAGTTTACAGAATATGCAGTGAATTAAGAGATGTTTTGAAAATCTCCAAGCATAATTTTAATGAATTTTAACCCCCATTCTTTCCGCAAGATTGTATCAGCTTTGTTAGAAGTGAATGGACGCGGTTATTGAGAGACTAGCGAGGATAATTTAGATCGTCTGTGCGAGTTATACTAAAAAGTTGAAGACCGGATTGAAGGGATATAATAGTATAAATTAGTTAGACAAAACGTCTACCTTAATATTTAAGTTTAAATTGATAAAGTTTACGCTCTAATTGAATAAATAGAAATGCTCAAACAAACTATTGAAAAATTATTATATGAATATCCAATAGTCAACAAGGAAAAATTTAAAAATCATGATTTTCCAAGATATTTAAAGAATGATGTTCCAACCTTGTTAGATAGTTCTCTAAACCTTCCTGAAATATACAGTATACAAGCTTCAGCAGGAAATGGAGCATGGGCAAATATTCCTTGGATAGCTGTTTTTAATAAGTTGGTCACAGAAAGTGTGAGATTTGGATTTTTCCTTGTCTATTTATTTCAGGCAGATTGTTCTGGTGTTTATCTATCTTTGAATCAAGGTACAGCATCTCTAAAAAAGAATTATGGACTTGGAGGTGCAAAAGATATATTACGAGAAAGAGCAAAAATTTTTAGAAAAATTATATCGAATGACATAATTATTAAATATTTAGGAAATATTGATCTTAAGCTTGAAGCAATTCCTAAAGAAACTACCGCTCGAAGATTAGGTCAAGCATACCATGCCGGTAATATACTAGCTGCTTATTATCCAAAAAGTAGTTTGCCAGACTCAGATAAACTAACCCATGATTTGTTATTGTTTATCGAAATTTATGAACAATTGATAGAAAACCAACTTTTGGATACTCAGGATAATGAATTAGATTCTGAAGAAGTTTGGTTTGAGGATTTAACAAAGTATAAAATTCATAGAAGAGTAGAAAGAAATCAAGCTTTATGTAATAAAGCTAAAGAAATACATGGATATATATGCAAAGCTTGTGGTTTTGATTTTGAGATTAAATATGGGGATATAGGTAAGAATTACATAGAAGCTCATCATATAGTACCGATTGCAACTTTAGAAAAAACGAAAGTTCAGCTAAACCCTTCAACTGACTTTACTGTTTTATGTTCTAATTGTCACCGTATAATACACAGAATAAAACCTACACCAACATTAGAAGAGTTTAAAAATATAATCAGAATTGATTAGTCAAAGCAGAAATTGAATTAGACTGTCCAACTCTTGAACCAAAACTGCACTTAATGTCTGCCTAATTGATAGTATCAAGTGTGATTGCACTAACTTTTTTACAACAGACGATCGCTTTATATTTGAGGTTTTCTGTAAGGCAATCGCCTGCAATGCCATCATACAATCAGCGATCGCTTTATATTTGAGGTTTTCTGCAAAGCGATCGCACACTCTTACACAACAGACGATCGCATTATATTTGAGGTTTTCTGCAAGGCGATCGCCTGCAATGCCATCATACAATCAGTGATCGCATTATTTTTGAGGTTTTCTGTAAAGCGATCGCACACTCTTACACAACAGACGATCGCTTTGTTTTTGAGGTTTTTTGCAAGGCGATCGCTCACCCTTCCACAACAGGCGATCGCTTTTGAAGTTTTCTACAAGGCGATCGCTCCTTATAAACTATCGAAGCATAAAATTAAAGCATGACTATTGATAAAACAGATATGCTAAAAACGCTTTGGGCTACTGTTCGGGAAGGAAAAATCGAATTGTTGGAGTCAGAGGAATTACCGGAAGGGACAAGAGTGTTAGTGACGCTGCTTCCTGATGATGAAACTGAATTTTGGCTTCAAACCAGTCAAACATCACTCTTATCAGTTTGGGATAACACTGAGGATGATGTCTATGCCCAACTACTCTAAAAATGACATCATTTTGGTTCAGTATCCCTTTTCAGATTTGTCCAGTTAAAAAGTTAGACCTGCTGTTGTGGTAAGTGCGCCACACATTTCTCAAGACATCTTAATCACACCCTTGACGAGTAAAACTGGAGCATTGCTAGAAGGTGAGTTTGTCTTGTCTGAATGGTCAGCAGCAGGGCTAAACGTGGCTACAGCAGTCAAGAGAGGTTTATACACAGTGCATAAAAGCTTAATTGTAAAAGTGATCGGCAAGTTAGCTGATGCTGATGCTGAACTTTTAGAGCAATCTTTGCGGTATTGGTTGGGGTTGTGATAGGAGTCAGCAAAACTTCACAAAATTGATAATTGAATGCCTAAACAAGGCGATCGCACTTCATAAGCCACAACAGGCGATGTCTAACGACAAGCCGCTAGGCGTTTACGCTTTGTATTGAGGTTTTCTGTAAAGCGATCGCCTGCAATGCCATCATAGAATCAGTGATCGCTTTGTTTTTGAGGTTTTCTGCAAGGCGATCGCTCACCCTTCTACAACAGGCGATCGCTCTTTTGTTAACTATTATTTTCTTTAAGGCAAAATTTCAAAGCTATCGCAATGCTTAGGTCGAAATAATCTAAAGTCTCGCTGATCTAAAGTAAATATTTTTTTAATACCATAGCGTTCAGCTATAGCCATAACGCTTGCATCTACAAAATCAATCCGACTATCTGCATACTCATTCAAGATTTCCGCCACACGAATTACATCTTGATCTGTTAAAGCTACTAAACTAAATCGACTCGCAGATAGTCCTTGCAAAAAAGCTACAACTATAGCTACACCTGCATTACGTCCTACCAAATAAGCTAATTCTGCCAATACTGTTTGTGGTAACAGAATTTGTTTTTGTTGTGTATATACTATTGCAGCAATACTGTGCATTGCATCCGAACGGTTCAACAATGCTACAACAAAACCCGTATCTGCTACTGCTAAGGTTATTTCCACGTCCAACCAGATTTTTCAGTAATCTCTTGTTGGAGAATATCTTCTGAGTTTGTAGCTAAATCAGGTGTTCCTTCAAATAAGCCAATTAATGGGTCAGACGCAGCATTATCAACTGTTTCTAGTAATTGCGTTTTTAGATATAGCCTAACAGCTTCACTGACTATTGATTCAGGAGATTGCCCTCGCTGACTAGCCAGATTTATGACTTTCTCTAGTAAAGTCTCTTCCAGTTTCCAGTTAAATGTAGAGTCCACCAGATAACTTCTCTCTTTTTAGTAACAAAAGATATTTTAACAAATATGAGTTTGATGCTCACTATTATACTTTTTTGTATTTAAGTTAAATATGCACAGCGATACCTACGGTAAGCTACGCTAACGCATTCACTCTTCCACAACAAGCGATGTCTAACGACAAGCCGCTACGCGTTTACGCCTTGTTTTTAAGGTTTTCTGTAAGGCGATTGCACTTACTCTTCCACAACAGCGATCGCTTCTATATTAAATTTTATGAGAATATTCAAGTTGAAATTTTTCTATGGATGCGTTAACTATCAACTTTGCTCCTGTTCTTCAAATAACAGATGAGCAATTCTTCCAGTTATGTCAGATAAATGAATTAATCAGATGTGAGCGTAATGCTGATGGCACATTGCTACTAATGCCTTTAGTCGGAGGTTTAACCAGCAACCGCAATGCTAATTTAACTGCTCAACTTGGAGTGTGGAATCGTGATGAGTCACTAGGTATAGCCTTTGGTTCTTCGGTTGGGTTTATTTTACCAAATGGGGCAGTTCGTTCTCCTAACGCTTCTTGGTTAAAATGTGACAGATGGAATTCTCTCACACAAGAGCAAAAAGAAAATTTTCCGCCTGTATGTCCTGATTTTGTAGTAGAATTGCGCCCTGATACTGATTGTTTAATAAGGCTACAAAATAAAATGCAAGAGTACCGAGATAACGGTGCTAGATTAGGTTGGTTAATTGATTTAGAAACTCGGCAAGTAGAAATTTATCGTTCTGGTAGAGACGTTGAACTACTGCAATCTCCTGCTAGTTTATCAGGAGAAGATGTGCTACCGGAATTTATGCTTAATCTTAAAGATATCTGGTGAATTGATTAAAATACTAAATGTGATCGCTGTGTTTTTGAGGTTTTTTGCAAGGCTTCGCACTCACTCTTCCACAACAGGCGATGTCTAACGACAAGCAACTATGCGTCTACGCCTTATTTTGGAGGTTTTCTGCAAGGCGATCGCTTACCTTTCCACAACAGGCGATGCCTTCTCTACCAGACGTTACGCGAACGGCTGGCTTATCTACGAGAGGCTACGCCAACGCCTACGCTCTTTTGGGCATCCAAGCATAAAATCAAAACATGACTGTTCATAAAACATTCAAGTTTAAATTTTTCTATGGATGCGTTATGTGACAAATCTTTTCGGAGAGTGACAGAAGCTGTTTACGGACGTGATCGCTTCCGTTATGGATGGAAGAAACAAGTAAAATCCTCTTGCCTTCTGCTTCCTGCCTTGTTTCTTGAAAGAAGGATAGGAAAAGATGAGGGAGTAATCAAAGCAACATCTCCCCCATTTTTACTCTGGCTTAATCTGAAGATTCTCCATCTCTGCGCCCAAGTTCATAAATGCCAGCACCCATACAGGCTAATATACCTGTACTAATTCCCCAACTCTCGCCTAAACTAATTTCCAGACCCCAGTTACATAAAGTGCCAACTATCAAAAAAGGCACAATGCTAAACAGTGAGGCGTAGAAAGCGTTTTGGGATTCTCTGGCTTTACGAGTCTTTTCAAATTCTGACTGGCTGGTGTAAAGCGATCGCTCGGCAAAGTTAAACCAGCGATTAAGTTGCTCGATTACCCATTCATTGACTTTGGAAAAACCTAGATATAGCGCCAATGACCACAAACTCGCTCCAGCGATCGCGATCGTGTCTAACTCAAAACGGAAAGGTAAAATTTCAGTCAGCATTGCTTAGGTGAGTCCTGCAAAGGGTTAACTTTAGCTGTCAGTAGATGCTAAATAAACCTCTTGTGCAATTTTAAGCATAAAAGCTGACAAGATTTCAACTACTTAACAACTTCCCGCTTTTTAGCTTGTTTACACCCATTCTCTATCTAAAGGTATCAAAAAATATCCCAGATTTAGTCCAAGCTACAACAGTTTTTCTATATCAGCTAATACCTAAAAACCACAACCCCCTTGAAATCATTAGGTTTCAAGGGGTTTAAGATAATGCCAGGAACCGGACTTGAACCGGTGACACGAGGATTTTCAGTCCTCTGCTCTACCAACTGAGCTATCCCGGCTGGGGCTTTTGTGAGCCACGATTAATCAATGTAGCAAAGATAAAAGAATATAGCAAGTCTTTGGAGAAAAATAGTTATGCAGCTTTCAAACTGAACTTAAACCAGACGAAAACGGCTACAAATAGGAGAAACTGGACAAGAACAATACTTGGCCCAGAAGCTAGGTTGAAAATACCTGAGACAATGATGCCAGCAATGCTGCTGATGGAACCAACTATTACCGACATGACTAGAAAGCGGCTAAAGTGGTGACTCATCAGTTTGGCGGTGGAGGCGGGAATGACCAAAAAGGCATTGACTAATAAAACGCCAACAGCTTTAATCGCGACAGCAACGGCGAGTGAAAGCAAGACCACAAAAGCGTAGCGATACAATTGAACGGGAACGCCTTGAACTTGGGCAACATCAGGGTTAAGGGTCAATAAAATTTGCTGTCGGAGAGTTGATAGTAAAAATATACTACCTCCCAGAAGTACTAGCAGCGTCAAAATCAAATCTGTAGTATCGATCGCTAGAATATCCCCGAACAGTACAGCCATCAAGTTGCCACGATATCCTTTAATTAGGCTTGTGAGAATTAAACCGATCGCTAATGCCCCAGATAGCACTATGCTAAGTACGCTATCGCTTGCTAAGTCGGTTTTGTCGATAAAGTAAAGGACAATAACCCCAAAAATTAAGGTAAAAGGTAACAACATCCAAGTAGGATTTATTTGTAGTAGCACCCCTAACGCCACACCTACTAATGCTGCATGACCAACTGCGTGGCTGAAAAAGGATAACTGGCGCAAGGTGACAAAACTACCCAACATCCCGCCAAGTATTCCCATCAAGGCAGCACCCATAAACGCACGCTGTATCGAAGCAAGTTGTAACAACTCTAGCAAGTCATTACTACTAGCGATCGCAAGCCAAGTTATCTGACAATCATTGAAGAAATTTATAATTACTGACATAATTCATTCTTTAATTACGAATTACGAATTCTTTTAATGTTGATGCTGGTAGCGGCTAAAACCTGGGCCATAGGTTGCTAATAGGTTTTGCGGTGAAAGGGCAATTTCTGGCTTACCAGTACAGACAATGCTTTGGTTCAGGCAAAGCACGCGATCGCAATGGCGATTTACCATATCAATATCGTGAGAAACTTGTAATACTGTCCAACCCTCTTCTCGCTTTAATTCATTTAGCAAAGCATAAAAATCTGCTGCACCTTGTACATCAACACCAGCAAAGGCTTCATCTAGTACCAAGAGTTTCCGAGGCATTACCAAACAATAAGCCAATAAAACCCGCTTCAGTTGACCGCCGCTAAGAGTCCCAATAGCTTGATGCTGTAAATGATAAGCATCAGTTCGCCGTAAAGCTTCTGTTACTGCTGCCGATTTTTCTCGGTCTTGTCTCCACAATTTAGAGAAAAATGAATTCTTTCTTTTATCTTCCTTAGTCCATCCCAGTCCCACCAATTCGCTGACAGAAATAGGAAAGCTGCGGTCAAAAATGAAGTTTTGCGGCATATAGCCCAACGTGTGGCGTAAATGTCCCAATCTGGCAATTGGACGACCCAAAATTTTAATCGTACCAGCACTTCGAGGTATCAAATCTAAAACTGCTTTTACCAGGGTACTTTTACCAGCACCATTGGGCCCGACGATGGCTGTATCTGTTCCTGGCAATAATTCAAAGGAAACATCTCGAACAGCTAGATAGCTGCCTTGATAAACAGTTAATTTTTCTACTTTCAAAATAGGAATGTTATTGGTCATTGGTCACTTGTACTGAGCGTAGTCGAAGTATTAGTCATTGGTCATTGGTCACTTGTACTGAGCGACTTGCCTTGAGCGGAGTCGAAAGGAGTCGAAGTATTGGTCATTGGTCATTTGTAAAGAACAAAAGAGAAATGATTAATGACAAATTTATTTACATGCAGTTTCTAAAGTTTGCAAATTAGCTTTCATAGCCTTAAAGTAATGCTGCGGATCTGTTTCGCCATTTTCCAGAGAATCCAGAGTACGCAAATTTAATTTCAAGTCTTTGGAGAGGCTCGTTAGAAGTTTATTATCTACTCCTGGCTCACTAAATAAAGCTTTAACTTTGTACTGTTTTACGGCATTAATTGCATTTTGTACATCCGTTGGAGAAAGCTGGTCTTCGGGAATTTCTACCACAGCTACTTGCTTGAGGTTATAGCGTTTAGCTAAATATGGAAACGCATCATGAAAGGTAATAAAGGTGCAACTGGAATTTTTTTGCAAAGTCTGCTTAAATTCGCTGTTTAAACTTTCTAATTCTTTAATATAAGCTGTAGCATTTGCTTTGTAAGTAGCTTTGTTAGCGGGATCGGCTGCAATTAATCCATCCCGAATATTTGTTACCTGTTGTTTTGCCAAAACTGGATCTAACCAAACGTGAGGATTACCTTGGGCATGATTATGGTCTTTTTCATCTTGAGTCGTTTTCACAACAGGTGAGATTTCATTTAAGGGTTTAATACCAATACTTGCATCAATTTCAGTTAATTTGGGATTTTGGGCATTTTTCACAGTACCTTCCAGAAATTCCTCCAAACCTAAACCATTTTTTACTAACACATTGGCAGTAGCGATCGCTTTAACATTTCCTGGTGTCGCTTGGTATTCATGTACCTCCGTACCAGGTGGTACTAGAATTTCTACATCTGCAACATCCCCAGCTACTGCCTTAGTAAACAAATATATCGGCAAAAATGTCGCTACTACTTTAGTTTTTCCCGGCTGTGTCTGTGGGGTAGAAGCAGCTTCTTGTGCTTGCGGCAACTGTTCGGAAGTTCTTCCCTGATTTGGATTCGATTGGCTACAACCAGCAGTCATCGACAATATTAGCAGAGCAATTATGGGCAAGATGCCGCTTCTTTGCCCACCTGTTCTAATTTCTCTGCAATTCACAATCACGATATTTCTCCTCAAAACGGATGCTTGTTCTACCTCTGTCATCATCGCTATTGACAATGGGAAGTATTCTAAACTTTATACTATAATAATTCTCATTCTCATTGTCAGTACATAATATCATTCTGGGTTTGCTGTGTAATGAATAACAACAAAACTTTTTCAGACGGTACAGCCCTCTGCAATTTAGTTTTCCCTCAATAATCAGGATTTATTGACTTTTTTTGTTAAAAAGGTTGCTTACTTCTGATAAGATTGCTGACAAATATTCTCATAAAATACCCGTCAAAAAAACGTGGTTTGGGTGTGAATAGGAGATAAGTGTGAGTGAGGAGAAAATGAAAAGATTCTGTAAATATCTGCTAGTTAGTCCAGCAGTCTGCGGTGTAATGCTGTTTGTGAATACTGCTACATTTGCAGGTGAAACTTCTGGCATGTCTGAAATCAATCAAGTGCAAGTTTTAGCTAATCCAGACGCAAAAGAGCAGACAAGAGCGCAAGTTACCTCTGTGTCTCAATTTTCTGATGTACAACCCACTGACTGGGCATTTCAAGCATTACAATCCTTAGTTGAACGCTATGGCTGTATTGCAGGATACCCAAATAGCACTTATCGCGGTAATCGGGCATTAACGCGATATGAGTTTGCTGCTGGTTTGAATGCTTGTCTTGATCGCGTTAACGAACTTATTGCTACAGCCACTGGCGATTTGGTGAACAAACAAGATTTAGCCACCTTACAAAAGTTGCAAGAAGATTTTTCCGCCGAACTGGCGACACTCCGAGGTCGTGTAGATGCAGTAGAAGCGCGAACTGCTGAATTGGAGGCGAATCAGTTCTCAACTACAACTAAATTGCAAGGACAAGTTGTTGCAGTTGTTAGCGATGTCTTGTCAGGAAATACAGTCAATGGTGCAGAAATTACAGATAAGAATACAACTTTAGGGTTACGGGCGCGGATAGAATTAGTGACCAGTTTCACAGGGAAAGATACGCTGTTCACCAGAATCCAGGCTAATAATATTCTCGGCCCTAATATTGGTACGCCAGAGGGCAACTTATTTTTTACTGGCGAGGATGGTACTACTAATGCAGCCATAGATGCCTTGTATTACAAATTCCCTCTGGGCGAAAAAACAGAGGTTGTTGCTATTGCTAATGCAGGTGCAGCAGACGATCTTACAAGTACTGTCAATCTCTTTGATGGTGATGGCGCTTTTGGAGCTTTGTCCACCTTTGGTACACGTAACCCAATTTATAACCAAATAAATGGCGCGGGGTTGGGAGTAACGCACGAGTTCAATGATAAATTGGCACTAAGTCTAGGGTATTTGAGTGGAACAGCTAATGACCCTACACCCAATAATGGTTTGTTCAATGGTTCTTACGGTGCGTTGGCACAGTTGACAGTTAAACCAAGCGATCGCATTTCTATCGGTTTTACTTACATCAATTCCTACAACCAACCACTACTCACAGGTAGCAATGCAGCAACTTTCCAGAATATAGCAGGTATCCAGGGTTTACCAGAAGAGGAAGTAGGGTTTTCCAGTAATTCTTATGGTGTCCAGGCATCGATTGGCATCACTGATAACATAGTCTTGGGTGGTTGGGCTGGATACACCAACAGTCAAAGTTTGAGAGGAACCCGTGGAGACGTTGATATTTGGAACTATGCCGTTACTCTGGGCTTCCCAGACCTCGGTAAAAAAGGTAATTTAGCAGGAATCATTGCTGGTGTGGAGCCGAAAGTAACAAGCTCTAACATCGCAGGATTGCCTAGCGATCCTGACACATCCTATCATCTTGAGGCGTTCTATCAGTATAAGCTCAGTGACAATATCACCATTACTCCAGGAGTCATCTGGTTAACATCTCCAGACCACAATAACAACAATGATGATGTTGTGATTGGTGCATTGAGAACCACATTCAGCTTCTAATTTTTAAAATTTTAAAAGAAGATGCAAAGGGTAACTTTGCGTCTTTTCTTTTATGTGGTCTTAAAAATAAACCTCAGTATTTTTGCTAGGTTTGATATTTCAAAACCCTATAGCAATCCCAATACTGCTCGGGTTTTGGATTTTAAACTGGAATTTGGTTTTGGGAAAAGGTTAAAGGTTTTTTCTTTCCCCTTTCCCATTCCCCTTTTCCCGTTAACCGACAAGTATTGATAGCGATCCTTATCTGGTGCAATAGGTTGTAGGGACAGGAAAATGAAAATATTTAGTAGATTTAACGCATACGAAACAGAGAAATTGCGGAAATTACTTAAAAATCTCCCTTTTGAGCATTCTTAGTTAGAGGCTTGAAGTGACTAAACACAAATGTTCAAGCTGTTTGTAGTGAGTTATATCATGTCCGCTTAATCACTTATTAAACGCGAAGAACCCTACCCCGCCAAAGCTGTGCTTTGTCTCCCCTCCTGAAGAGCGGGGAGGGGTTGGGGGTGGGGTGCAATGACTATGGGAATCGTAACTAATTATGCGGACATGATATTATCGGACAACCAACGTATAAGTACTTTAAATACAAAAAGACCAGCCTCCCACAGCTGGTCTAGAAAATTTTTTACGTTGTCTTCTCAAGAGAGTTAAAACCCAATTGCGCGTTCCCAAAATGCAACGGGCAACTTTTCTTAACAATATTGTAACAGCCAACACAGATTTTTCCTGAATATTCATCAAAAAAAGATATTAGCAAAGCTTAAAAGCTTCTATCTATGAGGATAATTCAGCAGATCGCAGGATATAGATAGGGAAGAGTAGGAAGAAAATTTTACCTTGTCTTCCTAATTTCCCTTTTCTTTGCGTCAGTCTCAACCGATCAATTTCAACTTGACAGGCTACTAATGCTGGGAAGGATTTCTGCATCTGTTGATGTTTCGCCTACGCGAAGGATTTTAGCCCCCAATTGCTGCAATTTCACATCGAGTCGATCATAGCCGCGATCGAGGTGCTGTAAGCCCTGAATTGTGGTTTGTCCTTCTGCTGCCAGTCCTGCTATGACTAGGGCTGCCGATGCTCGTAAGTCTGTACCTAATACTGGTGCGCCAGACAATTTTGGTACTCCCCGAACGAAAGCAGCATTGCCTTTGACACGAATATCTGCCCCCAAGCGATTCAACTCTGAGGCATGACGCAAGCGATTTTCAAAGACGGATTCGTTAATTACGCTGTCGCCTTCTGCCAATGTCAGCAAAGCCATGAATGGCGCTTGCATATCTGTGGGAAAACCTGGATGGTATTGAGTTTCAATATCCGTTGCCTTGAGGGTTTCTGCTGGCAGAATATGTAAGTGTTCAGGCTTGTCCTCAATTATGGTTACTCCAATATCCCGCAGCTTGGCAATCACTGGTATGAGATGTTCTGGAGCCACTGGCGAGAGGATCAGTTCTGAGCGGGTAATTGCTGCTGCTAGCAAAAACGTCCCGGCCTCAATGCGATCGGGAATAATGCTGTAGTCAACAGAATGCAACTTGGGGACTCCTTCGATAATAATCCTGCTAGTCCCCGCGCCCTTAATCTTAGCTCCCATCGCGTTACAGAAGTTAGCTAGATCGACTACTTCCGGTTCTCTGGCAGCATTTTCGATGATCGTTTCCCCCTCTGCTAGGGTAGCCGCCATCATCAAGTTTTCTGTCGCTCCCACGCTGGCAATGTCTAAGTAAATCTTCGCACCTTTTAATCTCCGGCTGCTGCCAGGGACGTAGGCATTACAAATGCCATGCTCAATTTGTACTTCTGCTCCCATTGCTTGCAGTCCTCGCACATGCAAGTCAACCGGTCTTGCCCCAATAGCACAACCACCTGGTAAGGGCATCTGTGCTACTCCCAGTCTTGCCAAAATGGCTCCAATGGCGAAAAAACTCGCTCTCAACTGGGTAACTAGTTCGTAGGGAGCTTTTGATGTTTTAATCTCGCTGGCGTTGATGTCTAAAATATCGCCTTGCCGGGTTAATTGTACACCCAAAGCCGATAACACCTGACCCATCCGCTCTACGTCCGCTAATAAGGGGACATTGCGGATACGACAATCACCCGGACACAGCAAGGCTCCAGCCATTATTACTAATGCTGCATTTTTTGCCCCGCTAATTTTCACATGACCTCGCAAAGGATGCCCGCCCCAAATTTGCAAAACTGAGGAGTCTGCTTCTGGAGTAAATTTGGCATCTGTTAAGCTGGTAGAAGGATTAATAAGCCTACCTCCAAAAGTAATACGTATTTTATATGTTTGAAGTTGGTTTTGATTCTACAGTAAAGATTCAAAATGTCCACGTTTTAGAGCAGCGTCTTGCATAAAAAAATGACTTTTTAGATGAAAATTAGAGCTTGAAAACAATTCATAGCAAGGCTTTTGAGCTTTTAAAAAATTTAATAAAAAATAAATAATGATTAGTAGTTTTAAGCAAAATTAAATACTCAGTAAAATAACTTAAGTATTCTCTAAAAATTAATGCTGTGCTGTTGAGTTAATATTTTGATTCGACCTAATCCCCTGAAAAACTTGTTTCCAATCTGAGCCTTTTAAACGAGAGGTTATGTTTTCACTTGACAAAGGTGAAAGATAACGCAATAATAGGAAATTGTCGATAAGCATAAGTGCTAGCGGAACTGGCGGAATTGGCAGACGCGCTAGATTCAGGTTCTAGTGCCGCAAGGCTTCCGGGTTCAAGTCCCGGGTTCCGCATATTATCTAGGTTAGAAGTGAAGAGTTATGAGTTAAAAGAAAACTAAATTAACTCCTAACTCTTAATTCCTAACTTTTAGCTTTTTGATGTTAACCAGTTTACAAAATTCCTTAGTTAAGCAAATCCGCAAACTCCACTCCAATAAGGAGCGGCACAAGCAGCAATTATTTTTACTGGAAGGAACACACCTCTTAGAAGAAGCTTGTGCGGTGAATTACCCGCTAGAAACAGTGTGTTGTACTCCAGATTGGCAAGCAGATCACGCTTCGCTGTGGGATGAAGCTTGTAGGCGATGCGATCGCGCCGAAATTGTCAGTAAAGAAGTCTTGGATGCGATCGCTACCACAGTCCAACCCGATGGTGTGGTGGCAACGGCAAAACGAAGGGAACGCCAAACTCAAGTACCATTGACTGGTTTAGTGCTAGCTTTAGAAACTGTACAAGATCCCGGCAACTTGGGTACAATGATCCGCACTGCCGCAGCCGCCGGAGCATCGGGGTTGTGGCTAAGTGGAGATAGTGTAGATTTAGACAGCCCTAAAGTTCTACGTGCTTCCGCAGGGCAATGGTTTCGCCTAGCAGCAGCCGTAACCGAAGATTTAAAAGCGACAGTTCAACAAAGTCAGCAGGCAGGAATGCAGGTAGTGGCAACCTTACCCAGTGCGACTTTAACTTATTGGGAAGTGGACTGGCGAAAACCCAGTATAATTTTATTGGGAAATGAAGGCGCTGGATTATCAGCAGATTTAGCAGCGATCGCAGACCAACAAGTAAGAATTCCTTTGAGTCCTGGGGTGGAATCTTTAAATGTGGCGATCGCAGCCGCTTTAATGTTGTACGAAGCTCAACGGCAACTAATTTGTCAGTAATAAATTTTAACTTTTTACCCCTATTTGGTTTTTGTTATTTCTTCGAGATATTGTTCAATATCAGCAACTGCGTCCTCAAGAGCTGCTAAATCAATATCTGTCAAGTCTTGATCGAGTTCGATTTCAGTGAAATTACTAGTATGCAGTTGGGGGATTTCTTCCTCAGTCAAACTTTCCTGTAAGATATCCTCTAACTGTTCGAGGGATTCTTGAAACACTTGATCGGCAGCGAGGCGCTGTTCTGGCTGATTTTGCTCCATAATATTAACTTGAAAATTCTGATTTCCTGACTTAATTTTGATTCTAGTTGCTAAAGGTGGGAATTTTGCACTTGTAACATCATAGTTGTGTGCTGTATCAACTTTAGCAGTGGTTATCAAGAATATCGATAGCTGTCTTGAATTAAGAGGAGCCAGAATTCCGAATTCAGAATTGCTTATACTCTACCGATAAAGGGATAGAGTAATAAGCAAGGAAAAAGATTCAGCTCCACTATCACCCAGTCGTACAGAATGTATTCTAAATTCTGACTCCTGAGTTCTGAATTCTTCTTCATAAAACAGGTCTAATACTTAATTTGATAGACTATCTTAAATTTGAAACTATAAAAATTGGTAGCTCAGGGCTAATAACTAAACTATGAGTGAAGCCTTATTCTGTATCGAAAATCTGCGAGTTGCCTATCCTCAACGGAGTGGAGAAGAAGCAAGCTGGGCGGTTGATGATGTATCTTTCACCTTGCAACCGGGTGAAAAAATGGGATTGGTGGGAGAGTCGGGTTGTGGTAAGTCAACTATAGGACGGGCAGTAATGCGTTTACTACCAGCCTCTAGTCGGGTTGAGGGACAGGTGACAATTCAAGGACAGTCGGTGTTTAACTTGACACCTAACCAGTTGCGGAAATTTCGGGGAGAGACGATCGCCTTAATTTTTCAAGATCCCATGACACGCCTCGATCCGTTGATGACTATTGGGAAGCATTGTATCGAAACCCTCCAGGCACACTCACCAGAATTATCAACGCGAGAAGCTAAAGAAAAAGCACTTGCTACCTTGGCAAAGGTGAATATTCCACTCAGCCGTTGGAATCAGTATCCTCATGAGTTTAGTGGTGGAATGCGCCAACGGGTAGCGATCGCCTTAGCTTTACTCCTCAACCCGAAATTAATTGTTGCCGATGAACCTACCACCAGTTTAGATGTCACTGTTTCCGCGCAGATATTGCAAGAATTAACTCGCCTGTGCAGTGAAGAAAACATGGGATTGTTGTTGATATCTCATGATTTAGCAATGGTGGCTGAGTATTGCGATCGCATTGGCGTAATGTACAACGGCAAGATGGTCGAAATGGGTTCTACAAGAACCGTATTTAGGCAACCTCAACATGAATACACGCAATCGCTGTTAAAAGCAGCGTTACACATTCAAGCAGTAAATGATAGTGGAGAATTAATAATTGCCAATGAAGGAGAAAAGCAATTACCGATTATTAATCAGCAATCTCCAATTTTGAGTGTTACAGAACTCAAGCAACACTACACCATCGAACCTAACTTTATCGAACGATTATTGAAAACCCAAGCGCAAACAATTAAAGCAGTAGATGGCATCAACCTAGATATTTATTCAGGAGAAATTCTTGGCTTAGTTGGGGAATCAGGTTGTGGTAAAAGTACACTATCACGAACAATTTTGCAACTAATTCGTCCCACTAGTGGCAAAGTTGAGTTTTTAGGACAGGATTTAACTAAACTGTCGCGTCAAGAAATTCGTTCTTCACGACGACAAATACAAATGGTTTTTCAAGATCCTCATGCTTGTCTGAATCCAGCGATGACAGTGGGACAAAGTATTGCCGATCCTTTATTTATCCACAATCTTGCCAATCCTGCTAAGGCAAAAGAACAGGTTTTGTGGATGTTAGAAAAAGTTGGGTTAACGCCGCCAGAAGTGTATTATCAGCGTTATCCATCAGATTTGTCTGGTGGACAACAGCAACGAGTAGCGATCGCTCGTGCTTTGATTACTCACCCTAAACTTTTAATCTGCGATGAACCTGTGAGTATGTTAGATGCAAGTGTACAGTCGCAAGTACTGGATTTGATGTTGCAATTAAAAGAAGAGTTTGAGTTGACTTATCTATTCATCACTCATGATCTTTGGTTAGCTCGATTTTTGTGCGATCGCATTGCCGTGATGAATGGCGGTAAAATTGTCGAACTTGATCTGACAAAAAAGATTTTTGCCAATCCTCAGCACCCTTATACCAAAACCTTACTAGCTGCGGCTCCCTTACTAGCACGCGCTTAACTAAATCAAATCAGGAGTTAGAAGTTTTATAGTGTTTCCTAATCATATATAGCAATCCGATTTGATTTCTGAATTTATTTGCGTAGACAGGCAATAGGCAATAGGCAATAGGCAATGGGCAATAGGCAAGAAACCTCTTTGAGTTGTATTGAATTTTTTCATAAATCAAATATGAGTCCTATAGGACTACGATTTAATTGTTGAAAACATACTTAGACTGAAAAGGCCGTTTGATAAGGGTTTTATCTGAAATCCTGTTTAGACAGATAAGATTCCTATAGCCCCCTCATCGCTTGCGGGGAGGGAGTTGGGGGTGGGGTTGCTGTACCTAACAAGGGCAGATCAATGCTATAAACTCCTAACTTTATTCTCTTCCCTCAAGTAATTTAGTTGTTTCTTGACTCGATCCATATAGCTCAACGTACCTTTTAAACAGCAACGCAGTCTCGTGATTTGAAGCTCTATTTAAAGTGAATAAACGGTCTATGTTTTTATCAGCCAAAGCTCTTAAATACGGCAAATCTTCAAAGAGTGTCAAACAAGAGGCAAAATGCAAGACTAGTTGTAATAATGGCTTTGGCCACTCTAGATCGCTATAAATATCTATAAACAAGTGATGTTCTGAATCATTTAAAGGGAAAGCATGAAATATCACGATTATCCTTTTGTTATTGTAGACGGGAATACTCAGTTCAACAGTATAGGGAGTATGTAATATTAAGTCCACCTCTACAGTCGGTTGCCGCCAAATTCTCAAAGGATTAGCTGGCGAATCTAACATCGTTTGAAATGTAATTTTACCACCAACGTTTGTAGTTTTAAACTGGCTAATATTAAGAATTTTAAGATTATTAAGGCTAAATCTATGAATTGTTTCCAAATGCTTTAAGTTCAAGAGATGATAAATTTGGCAAATATAAGGGAAAGGTAAAATGTACTCCTGGCTAATCATGTGAAGCTTTTTTAATTGAAGCTTGTTAGCTTGAGTACGAGCAAGATATTCTTGATATTGGATGGGGTCTAAATCATTGCTATTAAAACTTTCTTGCGGCTTGAGATATAGCCAACTCACAAAAAAGAAAGAGGCTGTAAATAGCTGAAATATTTCTAGAGGAGATAAATAACCATCTGCAAATGCGGCAATGCTTCTATCAGTGATTCCGAAAAGCCAAGATGGAATACCAAAAAGCCAAATACTACTTTTGATTTGATCTATCAAAAGCGCTATTTCAACAATATTGGGAATATTATTATTTTGATTGGCAGGAAATTTATCATTATTTTTTAAACAATTAATAGACATACTACTTTGGCTTAATATTAATCCATTGATATTTATATCAATTGTAAAGAATAGTATATGATAGTAACCTCTGTCTTTAGCTATATAATGTATTATTTGTATTTATTAATACAAATACAAAAAGTCTATTAATAGCAATAAATACAATTTATTATTAGATAGACTTCTACAATTTATCTGTAGAGATATAGATACAATTACCTATAAGTTTTGCTGTTAATGCATTTGAGAAGGTTTTATTTGATAATAAGTTTAAACTTAAAACGTTAATCAACTATTTTGCTTATTGAATCAAAGAACTTAAATTATCTCAAATTGACCAAATCAGTACATAAACATTCAGAGAGAAAAGTTTATTTTTACTGACATGATAAAATTATCTATTTCTCTAGGATGAATACTGAATGATGCGTTAGGAATAAAAATTTAGACTTTAAAACTAAAGAGTTATAAAGTTTCTTTGTTACATAAAATACAGTAGGTAGGGCGTTGGGATTTTACTGTAGTTATAGGAAGCGTGATGTCTCTCGTAGTGGCGCATCGCATACTTGCTAGTAGAGATAGAGATTATCTCATGTAAGGTACGAAGCCCTGACCAGGCAAAGTATCTATGACAATTACAATAGAAGCCGTAGAATTGCTACTGTTAACACTGTATTATTTTTGAATATTTTCTGAAGATTTTTTCCGAGACGGTATAAATGACTATTCGCCATGCGACTGAAACTGACTTACCTGCAATTGTGGCAATTTATAATGCTGCGATTCCTAGCCGCATGGCAACTGCTGACTTAGAACCAGTATCTGTGGAAAGTCGCCTTGCTTGGTTTAAGGGGCGATCGCCTTCGCAACGACCACTTTGGGTAATTGAAGTAGAAGGAATAATTGCCGGATGGCTTAGTTTTCAATCATTTTATGGGCGACCCGCCTATAGTAAGACTGCCGAAATTAGTATTTACATAGCCCCTAGCTTTCATCGGTGTGGTTTGGGACGACAACTATTAACACAAGCAATTAACGAAAGTCCTAGTTTAGGTATAAAGAGCCTAGTATGTTTCATTTTTGCCCACAATCAACCCAGTTTAAAACTCTTTGAAACATTTGGTTTTCAACGCTGGGGACATTTGCCTAAAATTGCCGAACTTGATACCGTTGAACGAGACTTGGTGATCATGGGACTGCGAATTAGTAAACCTGATGTTTAAAGCGATCGCAAATTATCGTAAGTATTTAAGTAAACTAGATTCCTGATAGGCAATAGGCAATAGGGAATGGGGAAGAAGGCTTCCTAGTTGTATTGAGCTTTTTCAAAAATCAAATATCAGTCTTGTATTAACCTTCAGTGTTGGTTAACTCGAATAGATAGCAATTACTACAAGATGTTTAAGTATTTTTACCCTATATAAAGGAAAAACTTAACTTAATCTTATCCTTTTTTTGATTTGTTCTTAGTTGTACTAAAACTTTTAATACAATATATTCTATTTGATTAGTATTAAATTTTCTATAAAAATCCGACTTAATTATTGAAAAGTCTGACTGCTGTAGCTTTCGGTGATGTAAATCAGAAATTCAGTATACTTAACAAGATTCATACCAGATTATTAAGAGTTCTATGTGATATTCTCAAAACAGGTTTAAGGATTCAGCCTGACTGTTTGGTATCGTACTCACTAAAACAGGATAAACTCTATGTATCGATTCCAGATCAGTGCATACACGCAAATGGGTGAATCCATCTGTCTGGTCGGTTCTACTCCAGAGTTGGGATTGTGGGACATCAGAAAATGTGTCTACCTGCGTACAAATGGCGATCGCTATCCTTTATGGTGGACAGATATAGAAATTGACATTCAGCCGTCTTTAAAGTCAGGCGATGGACAGAGAGTTGAATATAAATACATACGTCTCGATGCAAACGGCAATGCACAATGGGAGAGCTTACTAGATACAAACCGATGGATTCTGATTGAACCTAGCGATCGTGCCAGCACAATTATTATGGATGATGGCGCATTCAGTTATTTACAACCTTATCCATTCGGATACATTCAGGAGTCTGCTGTCAGAATACCCCTGGATGAAGAGTCTGAAGGTTTAAAAATCGTAGTCATTGGCAGTTCCGTTGCATTAGGTCATAAAGCTTGGTTTTTGAAAGGTTGGGTCTGGCTGTTGGCACAGGCTTTACAGCAAAAATATGGGCACAAACTTATAAATGTGTCGGAGGTAGGGGCAAATGTCAGCAGAACGATCGCTCGATTTAACTCAGTTGTCACCCCAGAACAACCAGATATCGTAATTATTGCCTTGTCTCTGGGCAATGAAGGGTTAGCCTACTGTCCCCCTCGCGAACGACGGGCAGTACAGCGACGCTTTGAAAATGGCTTGCAGCAACTGCTGAAAATGACGCGCGACATCGGAGCTATTCCAATTCTGGGCGGTGTCTATCCCAATGGTGATTATTCTCTGGAACATTATTGGCTGCTCCGAGACACACACAACCGGATGCTAAGTTGGGGCGTGGTTGTACTGGATTGGTTGGCAGCTGTGGATGATGGGCAAGGACGATGGAAAGCGGGGATATCCTTTGATCCGGCTCACCCAAATACAATCGGTCATAACCTGATGTATCAGCAGATCGACCAGCACCTCTTCGACATTGACAAAGACGAATTAACGAAAGAAAAACAACGCTTCCAGCAACCGAATGAGTTCACCATCTATTTTGACAATGGGGGCTTTCATGTCTCTGTCTGTATGGAAGAGAAGCGTTTACGGTTTGTTAATTCATCGGAATACAGCTACACGATCGCTCCCTATTGGCAAGAACTACAAACTGCACTGCAAAGTCAGGCTGGATTGATACCAGGTATTTACATTGCGAAGCATACCCAACCAGGGACGCTCCCCTTCTTTGCTGTAGAAGATGGCGCGATCGCAACTACAATAAATATCCCCCCAAATACCGATCTAGAATATAGCCCCGCCTTCAATCTCTTTTTGCCAAACAACGTTTTATTCTATGACGGGCATCTGGGGATTTTGCAAGCGGATGAACGCCACCTCTGGATAATCAACGAATCAGATAACGAGTACAACATTCAGCCGATGTGGACGGAGGTTTGCAACGCCCTTAAAGCCATGCCATCGGGTGTCTATGAAGATCCACTTTATCCCGATGCCCCCTTTCGCACGATGATGATTGGTAAAAATGGGCTAGAAAGCCGGGTGAAAGCACCAGCTAAGTCTGCGGTGTTGTTCCAATACAAATGTGAGTTATCGGATATCAGCCGTGTGGCAATTCTTCCCCTTGGCGATCGCTGTGCCGTCCGCATGATGCTATATAAGATGGAGTATGACGGCCCCGCCTTTCCCTTTGATTTAACGCGCACCACCAATATTGCAGATGTTGCAGATGCGATCGAACACGGTTTTGATGATATGTGGAACCCTGCTTTTCTGCACTACAGCCCTGATGCAGGTAGAATATACCACGGTAAGTGGTCGGGTTTATCCTTTGCCCATGAAGTCGAGGAGACAGACGACCCAACGAACGATATGTTTCCCGTCCATGAACGAATGCGGGTTCGTTACACAGCACGCGCTGAAAGGTTTTGGTACGTATTGCAGCATTGCGACAAGGTGCTTTTTATTCGCACAGGAATTAGCGATCGCGGTGGTGTGATCGATTTAGTCAACAAGCTACAAAAACAATGCCAGGGAAAGCCATTTCATCTCTTGCTTCTTTCTCCCCAAAGCGGTGATGAGTTTTTAGACCTTTCCAATGTGCTGCATTACAATGTCGAGTTTAATCCCGATCGCATGTATGACGATTTGGGACACTGGATGTACTGCACAGAAGTGATGCGAGGAATTCTGGAATCCCTTGGGGTGTCTAGCAAAAATCTTTTTTGGTGTCCACCCAAAATACCGAAGGGGTGAAAAATTAGTGAGGTGCGATCCGCTCAAACCCTTTAACTTACTGCTGGCTAGCGCTTTCTAGTATCTATTTCAGAAAATTTTAGTTATTCTTGAATATGCAATATAAAAAAGATTGGCTCCGGTGATTAAAGCATTTTCATCTTATGACAGACCCCGGATCAAATGATAGCCCGGAATTACTTTCTGTAGCTCAAACTGCCAAGCTACTTGATGTAACTCGTCAGCGAATTCACGACCTAATTAAGAACGGTCAGATTATAGCTCACAAACTTGGGCGTTACTATTATATAGAAGTTACTGAGGTAGAAAGGTATAAGAATCAACCTACTGGAAAACCCTATCAGCCGCGTAGTACAAACTCTCAATAAAACTCTATTGACAATTGACAATAGAATTTCTATACTCAAGCTATACTAATGTACTAAAGGTTAAGTCAATGCTCCCGTTTCAAACGATCGCACCTGACGTTGCAACTCAACAAGGACTGCAACAGGTTTACATTAGTGAGCATGGCATACTCTACCAAGGAGACTGCCTTAAACTTCTATCAGCTTTGCGTAATGAGTCAGTGGATCTGGTATTTGCCGACCCACCTTTTAATCTCGGTAAAGAATATGGTGAAGGTATAAGCGATCAGATGGAGGCAGATCGGTATCTAAGCTGGTCACAACAGTGGCTGAGTGAGAGCATTCGTATACTTAAACCAGGTGGCAGCTTATTTATCTTCAACCTTCCCAAATGGTGTATAGAGTACGGCGCGTACCTCAATCGGAAAGGAATGTGGTTTCGGCATTGGATTGCTTGCAGAATGCCGAAGGCTTTTCCTAGAGGTAAAAAGATGTCTCCGGCTCATTATGGACTGATCTATTATACAAAAGGTGAGCCAGCCGTTTTCAACAAAGTCTACACACCGATTCAACTCTGTCGGCACTGTGGCAAAGAGATTCGTGATTATGGTGGGCATAGAAAAAGCCTCAATGACAAGGGCATCAACTTAATGGATGTCTGGGATATGCCAGAAGATGTTTGGGAAGATGCCCCTGAAGCTTCCACTACTGAAGTTTTATGGACGTTAACCGAGGAGATGTGGACTGATATTCCACCCGTTCGGCATCGTCGGCACAAAAAACGAGTTCCCAATGAACTAGCTCCCATTATGCTGGAACGGATTATCGCAATGGCATCCGATCCAGGGCAGATTGTGGTTGATCCTTTTGGGGGTTCTGGTACTACATTTTATGCAGCAGAAAAACTACACCGTTACTGGATAGGTTCAGAAATTGGAGATACAGAGCCAGCAGTAGACCGCTTGACTAACTTGGCTAATGGAATTGTAGAACAATGGGAATCGGCAAGGGGAAGCAAGAAATTGAAACAAGGCAAAACAACTGCATTACAACTGCCCATTCCTTACTCTACATAGCTATTCATGCAGGAAAATTTAGACTAATGCACGACCATCTGTTCCTTTGGTAATCTGTGGTACATTTTCATCTAACCGATCGTGTTCAATCACGAAGATTGCTAGAAAGCCCTCTTCAATACGGATTGCCCGCCAAACATCAAAGTATGGCTCTAGCTCTTCATAATTGCCAATCCGATCGGTTAGATAAGGGTAGAGTTTTCTACTGGGGAGTACCAAGACAGCGCCTAAAAAGACACCTCGTAGTAATCCAAGACTCAGTTTATTCACTGCTCGATGGCTTGAAGAGATATTGCCCGTTTCCCACTCAAGTGCAAAAAGATATTTGTCAACGATCTTTGTTGCATCTACCTTTCCTGGCGATCAAGTTGCATAATTAATTGAAGTTTCGAGACTCCATCCAAATTTATCTCTCAATGCAATCATGCAAGCATCTTTAATTGGCTTAACACCATTACCGTGCTTTGTTGGATTGATTGTAAAACTGGATGCACCAGGAGGATGAACGATTAAAGAGATAGCATTACGAATTTCAGCCCGAATGATATACCAATCGTTTGATTCTTCAAAATTCCCAATACTGATTAGAGAAACTTCTTGAACAATTTTCATACTAACTACTTATTAACTTAGCTATGCAAAAGTAGTGCAGGTTTGCCTATTTGTTGCAATTAAGCTTTGTTTCTAAATCGTCTAACAGATAATCTCGCGCTACGCCCTTATAGTCAACTCGAAGCCAGCTAACTTTAAACTCCAAGTCAATTTGGCGTTTACGATCGCCATCAATCAGCAAAATAGCTCAACCACCGTCGGCTTAGTAACTTTCCCCATAGCGTTGCGCGGTAATTCTTCAACTATCAAAATTTGAGTTGGCACTTTATAGACAGCCAATCGCTCTTTTGCCCAACTCCTGAAAGCTTGTAATGTTAAAGGTTGTGACCCTTGCAAGACTAACGCCGCACAAACCCGTTCACCCCACTCTGGATCGGCAACCCCAACCACTGCACATTCCTGAATATCTGGATGCGATCGCAATACTTCTTCAATTTCTAAAGCTGAAACTTTATACCCTCCGGTTTTGATGATATCCACACTCATCCGCCCCAGAATGCGGTAGTTGTCATTCTCAATTACTGCGGTATCTCCAGTACGGAACCAGCCATCTTGGAAGGCTTTGGCAGTTGCTTCGGGGTTTTGCCAATATTCTAGAAACACTCCAGGCCCTTTAACTTGGATTTCTCCTGGTGTTCCGGCTGGAACTAACTCTCCGTTCTCATCTACTAATCTCACTTCAACTTGAGGCAGAGGCTTCCCGACATATCCAGATAACCGTTCACCGTGTAAAGGGTTCGATAAGGCCATGCCGATTTCAGTCATGCCATAGCGCTCAAGCAGAAAATGGCCGCTGATGGTTTGCCACTTTTCTAAAACTTGAACTGGTAACGCTGCCGAGCCAGAAACCATCAGGCGCATTTTAGCACAACCTTCTGACATGATTTTTTGGCGTTCCTTAGAGGCAGTTTCCCAAGCCGCAATTAGCTTTACATAAATTGTTGGTACTGCCATAAATAAGGTTAAGTCACCATCACAAATTCGCCTCCAAACGGTTTCGGTATCAAATTTGCTCAATATATGGCACTCCGCCCCAGCCCATAAAGCACAAGTCAGTACGTTAATAATCCCATGAATATGATGCAGGGGCAGGATATGTAAAATGCGATCATCCGATGTCCATTCCCAAGCGGTAGTTAAGCTAGTCACTTGTGCTTGAATATTTTGGTGAGTCGTAACTACACCCTTGGGTTTACCTGTCGTACCGCTAGTGTAGAGAATTAAGGCGCGTCTAGTGATATCAATCTCTGGGAGGCGACTAATATTATCTGGGAGCGTTTCTGAGGTGAGAATAAATCGCAAATTGTGTGCTTCGGCGAGCGATGCCTGCGGCGGTAAACTACGCAGTATATCTTCAAAATTAGGATGAGCAATAATAATCGATGCTCCAGAATTAGTAATTACATACTCCAATTCTGGTTGCGGGTGCGAAACACACAGAGGTACAGCGATGCCACCAGCACGCCAAATTCCCCATTGAGTGGCTACATACTCAAACCCAGGCGGAATGAGAAAGGCAACTCGCTGCTCTTGTAAATCTTTTGTATTTTGAAGAAGACTTGTTGCTATTTGACTGGAAGTGTGGAGCAAATCTCGATAGGTAAATGCTCCGTTCGTTGTCACAATTGCGGTTTTTTTATTGTGTTCTTCAGCACGAATAATCAATGGTAGATTCACGTTTATTTACCAACTTAAGGTTAATCCAATTACTTAATGAAAGTATATATAATAATCCTAAATCATTCGTGAAAATTATATCTCTCTTTTTTCTTTCTTTTGCGTCATTTGCGCCCTTGGTGGTTCGTTTCCTAATTTATATTTCTCACATTTCAAATAGGATTTCTATATATAAATTTGATTTTATATTATCTGAAACCATTGACTTATAATTGCAATTTTTTTAATAATTTGAGACTTTGAATAACTTTATATATACTACAACCAACGTTGTTTTTTTGCATAGACAATACTACCGATTACAATTAATATCATCATACAAATCACCACAGGGTAAGCCAAAGGTTGTTCTAATTCAGGCATATTTTTGAAGTTCATACCATAGAAACCAGATATAAAAGTTATTGGCAAAAAGATGGTCGATAAGATAGTCAGGCGATTAATTCGTTCACCTGTTTTACTAGCAATATTATCGCGTTGAATTTCCATCAATTCTGACATCCAGGCTCGTATAGCTTGATATTCTTGCCAGAGTTTATCAACGTGATGAACCAATTCTTGATTGAATAATTCTTTCACTGGCTGGCCGATCCATTGGAAATCTTCATTATCCATAATAGCCATAAGTAACTTGATGCTTTGAAAATTACGGCGTCCAGAACGAGTAGATTGCCTCATTGTGGCAATTTTTTTGTACGTTGATTCATCACCAGAATTGTCTAAAACTTCATCTTCTAAATCATCAAGTTTCCTAGAAATATAGGTAAATACAGTTTCGTAATTATTTAAAATATCTTTAAATATGAGATAAAAAAGATAGTCAATTCCCAATTTTTGAATATCTAGAGTTCGTTTTTGGAGATTATTCGCAAGAATGCTTAATATTTTTAGTTCAGTGATTTCAAAAGTTATGATAAAATTATTTCCAACTACAATGTTGCCACGCACAACCTCAAACTCATTATTTTTTATTTGAGAACTTAGGATTTCATAGCTATCAAATAAACAATCTTCTACGTCTTCATCAATTCCTACAGGTGAATGGTTGAAAATCATATTAACACGAGATGGATTTAGCCCAAAGTGCTTGATGATTTTGGCTGTTCCAGTGCGATCGCGGAAGTGAATACAACGCAACCAAATATTGTGAGAAGCATCAATTCTTTTCAGTACTGTATCGACATCTCTATGGGTGAATATTTCCAGTTTATCTGGATAAAAAGTCAGGAGAATTAGCATATAGCAATCCTAATTGAGTCGTCATACAATACTGTGACTCATGATAATTAATCAGGACTTTAGTCCTTGTTTTATAAGCACTAAAGTGCTTACTACAAAACATCAAAGCTAAAATTGTAAGATAAAACACATTTAAATATAGGAATCCGGTTTGATTACTGAAATCACTTGGCTTAGTATGCAATAGGCAATAGGCACTCTTGCAATAGGCAATAGGCAACAGGATTTCATAAGATTAAGGTATACCGGATTTTTTTCACGCAATCAAATATGAGTCCTATAGCACAATCACTCTTTAAGAGTTTTAACGTTGACAGTCAATATTATATTGATTTATGGCTCAATTTTTTTCTATTTTCCCAGATTTAGGGCGCGTAGTTGGTGCTGGCGCGGAATTATTTTGTAAAATTGCAATTTCACGCCGTGCATCTTGATAACTATCTTGTTCCCCTTGCTGTTTGAATAGTTTTGCAGCTTTTTTAAAGTCTGCGATCGCTCCCTGTTTATTTTTCTGCTTGGTGCGAATCACGCCCCGATTATAGTAGGCTAAAGCATTGTTAGCATTAATTGCGATCGCTCGTGAATAATCCTGATTTGCAGCTTTTTTATTTCCTAGTTCCAGATAGGCGTTACCACGGTTGTTGTAAGCTGCTAAATTATTAGTATCTAGTTTTAGCGCTGCGGTGTAATCTTCAATAGCACCTTTATAATCTCCAAAGGAAAAGCGGTGAATACCTCTGTGAATGTAAGCAGCAATAAATTTAGGATCAATTTGTAAAATAGTATTGTAATCTTCAGTAGCTTCTACTTGATTTCCCAGATCGCTGTAAATATCGCCACGATTAAGATAAGCTTCTATGTATTTGGGATTGATGTTGATTGCATCTGTATAATCTTTCAGTGCTGCATATTTTTGTTTATTAATAGATTGAGTTAAACCCCTTTGATAATAAGCTTTGGCATCACTAGGATTAATCTTAATTACTTTATCGAAATCTTGGATTGCTGCAAGTTTTTGTTTGAGGCGACGGCGGAGAATTCCTCGCTGCAAGTAAGCTTCGGTATATTGAGGTTTGAGAGCGATCGCTTTGCTAAAATCTTCAATTGCGCCTTTATTATCCTTTGATTGAGCGCGAGCTAATCCTCGTCCATAGTAAGCATAAGCGTCTTTAGAATTTAATTTAATCGCTTGGGTATAGTCTGCGATCGCTTCTTTGTATTTGCCTAATTCCGAAAAAGCAAATCCTCGGTCAAAATAAGCATTAGCATCTTGAGGATTGAGCAAAATGGCTTGGCTAGAATCTGCTTGTGCTTGCTCGTAGTCTCCTAATCGATAATAAGCATCGCCTCGCCTATTATAAGCCAAAGCGTTTTGCGGATCTAATTCAATAGCCTGATTGAAATCTTCAATTGCTCCTTCATAGTTTCCTGCCTCATATTTCTTTTCTCCTTCTCGGTATAATGTCTGTTGAGCATCACTTACAGGTTGTAGCGACTTCAATTGCCACGTTACGATACCAAGTGCAATACAGCCAGCTATTCCCGCCAAAACTAGTAATAATTTTTTCTGATCCTGTTTTTGCTGCTCCTGCTCAACATTTGTTAACTTTTTCAGATCGTCTAAAACTTCGGTTGCATACTGGTAGCGCTTACGATAGTCAAAACGCACCATCTTATTAATAATTTTTGCTAATTTTCTGTTAACTTTTAGATTTTTATCGTGCCAAACTATTTCACCCGTCAGTCGATTTGTCTGAATTTGCAAATTAGATATTTCGTTTGCAGGCAAACCTCTAAGTGCTGCGATCGCAACGATACCTAAAGCATATATATCGCTGTTGTATTTGAGGTTGCCGTTAACTTGTTCTTGAGGCATATATCCGAGATTGTCAACGGTATTAGTAATGGTTTCATTAAAAGTACCAAAATTAATCAGAACCAACTTTTTATCTGATTCTCGGCGGATAATATTTGTTGGTTTAATATTCCGATGAATTACGCCATAGCTATGTACAACGACCAAAATTTCTAATATATCTAATAATAAATTAATAACTTGGTCTTCTCTAAGAGCTTGCCCCTGAATTATTTCGTCACTTAAAGGATTACCAGGGATAAATTCTTGGACTATATAAAATTGTTCATCTTCTTCAAAATAAGCAATTAGCTTTTGAATTTCCTCGTGTTCCTGTCCTAGCTTTTCTAAAGTTACTGCCTTACTGGCAAACAAGCGGCGCAAGATAGTTAAAGCTTGAGGATTGCTACTATTAGGAATACATAATTGCTTTACTATAAATTGGCTGCCAGAAAGATTAACATCTTCAACCAGATACGTTTTTTCTTTTTCCGCATCACTGAGAACTTTTAATATTCGATAATGTCCATTTAGTAAATCACTATTCATCAATATAAAGATAGTCTTATAAATTCTTTGATTATAGCTTAGGCGTTATTAATGGTAATATTTCTTTAAAAAAATATTTATTAAAAAATATCAATGCCATTTTGGCAGGTAAAAGTATTAATGATTAGCTAATATTTTTATTTATAGGACTCATATTTGATTGCGTGAAAAAAAATCGGTATACCTTAATCTTCTGAAATCCTTTTGCCTATTGCCTACTAAGCCAAGCGATTTCAGTAATCAAACCGGATTCCTATATATGAGACTTGAGAAAGTAGATAAGTATATCAGGAGATTACTTTGATCTTGACTCTTCAGCAATCCTACTCATGACATCTAATTATCCAATGGAGTAAAAAAATAACAATTTGAATTATCTAGAACCCTACACAAAAGATTGAAAATTAATATTTTTAGGCAAAAAAAAGATTTGGCAGTTACCGCAAAGCGTCAATTGCTCAAGGCGTTGAATAAACGCGATATATCTGCCGTTAAGAGCTTGATTAGAGAGTGGCAAAGCATTTTGGGAGCAGAAAAGTTAACTAATTTGATTGTTAACGAGGTAATGCTTGAATGCGATTCTGACAGCCACAGTTGGTTTTGTCAAATTTTTATTGGACAAGCCCAATATCAACAGATGGGGGAAAAAGCTCAAATTAACGTCTTTCAAACCTTATTAGGTGCTGGTTTAGAACCTGGTAAAGACTTTAGCTTTGGATCTGATAGCAGAATTATTATAAGCGATCGCGCCGAGCAAATCTTACTTAGCCAAGTACCACAGGAGCATCAAGCATCATTTAAGGCACAGTTAGAATCTTCTCTAGTCTCAGATCCAGTTACTACCATCGAACAGCAGTTAGGGTGTGCATTTTTTAGCAATTTAACTGAGATTGCCAGCCAAAAGATGCAAGTATTGAGTAATTCCCAAGCTGCCGCTTATTTAGGAGTACTGTTGGCTGGGTTAGTGTCGCGTCATCCTCAACTTCAGGATGCAGATTTTCCCACACGATTTATTTTTAATACTCTTCAAGGACTGCCCGAAGAACGAGCAATGCTAATCTTAAACGATCCAGAGACAAATCCCCAGTTCGATGAAATGATTATCTTTGGGGATTTATTAGCAGCAATGGGAGATCAAGAATATCACCGCATTGCAGACGAAGAGGGTGGTATCAGCCTTGAACAGCTCAAAAAACTTGATTTAGTTTGGTGTGGTGAATGCCGACTTTCGGATATGGTTGCCATGATGGAAAAATGGGATTTCAGGAATAAATAATCAGCAATTCAAAATTCACTTCTACGCTGGCACAACAAATTTTTCACTCCCAGCCAGTTCAAAGGCTGCATGAATAGCTTGCAAAGCTTTAACACCTTGCTCTTGCGCCACAACACAACTAATTTTAATTTCTGAGGTGGCAATCATTTGAATATTAATTTGGTGTTCGGCTAGTGCTTCAAACATTTTTGCAGCAACACCTGGGTGTCCTATCATACCTGCACCGACAATACTTACCTTAGCGATCGCACTATCTAAAACAACTTCACCCCATCCTAACTCTGCCGCTACTTCAGTAAGCATTTTTTTGGCATTTTCCCCGTCTATTCGCGAGACTGTAAAGGCAATATCTCTTCTGGGAACACCATCAATTACCCGGCAGCGCTGAGATTGGATAATCATATCAACACTAATATTATGTTGCGCTAATAATCCAAACAACTTCGCCGCCACCCCCGGACGATCTGGTAATTGGCGAATAGCAAGACGCGCTTGATTCAAGTCGAGGGCGACACCGCGAACGGGAGGACAATTGGGCAGAGGGGGAGAGGGGCGGAGGGGCAGAGGGGAATCTATACATTGACTCTCCCCTGCTCCCCTGCTCCCCTGCTCCCCTGCTTCGATTTCAAAGGCAGCGCGGAGTGCTAAGACGGCGCGATCGCATTCTGCTGCATTGACTACGCAACTTACTTTCACTTCGCTGGTGGAAATCATTTGAATATTTACGCCTGCTTCGGCTAAGGTGGCGAACATCTTTGCAGCAACACCAGGACGCCCAATCATTCCTGCGCCTGCGATGCTGACTTTGGCAATGTTATGTTCTACCATTACCTCGGCTTCGTCAGATTTGGGGTTAGATTGACTCCTGAGTGCTGGGGCGATCGCTGTTGCTACTGCTTCTGCCCGTTTTAATATTGGTGTGGTGACAGTAAAGGCAATGTCATTACTGTTACCTTCATGAACTGACTGAATAATCAAATCTACATCTACTTTTTGCCGAGAAATTTCGCCAAATAATCTCGCTGCCACACCTGGTTTATCGGGTACGCGCAACAAAGCCACCTTTGCTTGATTAGTGTCAAATTCTACATGATCCACTGGACGGGCAATTTCTAGATTGATTAGCGATCGCCCTTGGGGTTTGGTTGATGTCACCCAAGTACCTGGTTGATCCGTCCAGCTAGACCTAACTACAAGGGGAACACCGTAGTTACGGGCAATTTCCACAGCACGGGGATGCAACACTTTTGCGCCCAAGCTAGCTAGTTCCAACATTTCATTGCAAGTGATGGCATCCATCAACTGAGCTTCCGCAACCAAGCGAGGATCTGTAGTGAGAATACCTGGAACGTCTGTATAAATTTCACAAAAATTCGCTTTTAAGGCGGCTGCGATCGCCACTGCTGAGGTGTCGGAACCACCACGACCCAAAGTTGTAATTTCCATCTCTCCAACGCTGGATATACCTTGAAAGCCAGCTACTACAACTACTTTACCTTCATTTATGTGGCGAGTTAGGCGAGTAGTTTCAATATGTAAAATCCGAGCGCGGCTGTGTTCGGCTTCGGTAACAATTCCTACCTGAGCGCCAGTCATGGAAATTGCAGGTTGTCCGAGTTCCTGCAAAGCCATACTGAGTAAGGCAATAGTTACTTGTTCGCCAGTGGAAAGCAGCATATCCATTTCCCGGCGATTAGGATTTGGAGAAATTTCAGTAGCTAGTTTGACGAGTCCATCGGTGGTTTTGCCCATCGCCGAAACCACTACGACAATAGAGTTTCCAGCTTTAACAGTTTTATAAACACGCTGTGCAACAGCTTGAATACGTTCCACTGAACCGACAGATGTACCACCGTATTTCTGAACTATGAGCGCCATAACTTTTTTTAATCAATTGTGCCTGCTTTCATCAACGCTTCCGCCTAGTAAGGAAGCTTTCAAGGCTTATCAGTTATATATTTTACTAAATATTGCGTCGAATACCCTATAATAAATGACTATTCAAAAACTACATCTTCGTAAAGTGTTGCCATTGTTTCCTCAAAATCCACGCTATTGAGTCGAAATGATTGATGCTCTGCTGTGTAAGATTGTAAAACCCATAACCCTTGTTCATTACGTCGAAAACACTCAACTCGCTGACGTTTTGTATTAATTAAAACATATTCTTGCAGACTTTCGAGTGTTTGATAATCGGCGAATTTATCGCCCCGATCGAAAGCTTCGGTAGAATTAGATAAAACTTCCACAATTAAACAGGGAAATCTTTTATAACCTGGCGTTTCTCGATCGCGTGGATCGCAAGTAACCATCACATCGGGATAATAAAAGCGATTCAGAGATTCGATTCTGGCTTTCATGTCAGCGATGTAAACACGACAATCAGAGCCGCGCACATGATTACGGAGGAGAGACGCCAAGTTAAGAGCAATGGTAACGTGTGGATCTAGCGCTCCAGCCATTGCATAGATATAGCCACCGATGTATTCATGCTTGATATCGCTTTGTTCCTCCATTTGGAGGTATTCTTCAGCAGTAATATAGCTTTGTTGGGGTGAGGCTATCATAAGTTGAAACTTTAATTCAGGAATATAGGCTTCATTCTAGCAATTGCTTACTATCATCATCTTGAAATTCTTTGATTTTGGCATATAAGCTGGCAACCGTTTCTTTAACAAATAGTTTTTCTTTAACTTGCAAATAGTCACCTTCACTCAGTTTACAAGCTGCCCAAAATTTCATTACCTTCGATGGTTCTAAGTGAGTGAGCAAAACTTGCATTACTTCTTGGAAATTTTCTTGTTCGTTAATAACTTTAATTTCCATTATTTACCTCAAAAATAAAATTAGTTGGGTTAATTACCAAAAGTGATAAATCTTGGCATCGGTTGATTAACCTCCGATCGCAAGTAATAAAATAATTACTGTAGACGTTGCATCGACCAAGCACCATCATTCAACGTAAGATTAAACTGGTAGCACAACGCGAGATTTCATGGCGATAAGGTTTATTCTGAGCGATTATGTTGACCGAGCGATCGCCCAGGCAATTTATGACAAGCTCGAAGATGGTACATTTGCAGGTTGGATTCCTGTTTGCAAAGGAGTAATAGCCTTTGCATCAACTTTGCGCGAGTGTGAGGATGAATTACGCTCAACGCTAGAAGACTGGATTTTGCTTGGGTTAAAGCTGGGACATTCTCTACCAGTAATTGATAATATTGACCTCAACAAGGAGCCGACTCTTGAGCCGATGGATACCCTGTAAGCGTCGTGATTTTGTAAAAAAATTACGATCGCTTGGCTTTGATGGCCCTTTTTCTGGAACAAGACATCAGTTTATGGTTTACGGAGAATATCGCCTAACTATTCCCTCTAATGATGAGTATTCTGTACCGCAATTGCGGATGATGATTCGAGAAGTTGAGGTTATTCTAGAGCGGGAAATCACGTTAGAAGAATGGAATAGTCTTTAAGATTTCCAAGAAGCGATGTCTCCGACGGGCGGTTCCTGAGCGCAGCCGAAGGGCTACGCCAACGGTGAGCTTCTCTACGAGACGCTTTGCGAACGCTAACGCACTTTTCAGTTTTATTACGGTAGGTTTTGCACAAAACTAGCTTATTCTGGATTTGGGGGGAGGCGATCGCTTATGGGTTTACAATCAAAAATAGAGCGCTAGGTTTTACAATATCGTCATTGCACCTCAGAGCGATAAAAAAGATTTTGGAGCGATCGTTTATGTTAGGTCTGGAGAGAATTACATTTGACCCTAGCATTATGGGTGGACAAGCTTGCATTCGCGGGATGCGAATTCCAGTTTCTTTAGTGGTAAATTTGGTAGCTTATGGAAAGTCTACAGAAGAAATTTTAGAAGAATATCCTGATTTAGAAGCAGAAGATATTCGTCAATCTCTTCTTTATGCAGCATGGTTGACTCAAGAACGAGTTTATACCTTCAAAAGTGCTTAACAAGTAATAATGAAGTTTTTGGCAGATATGGGAATTTCACTACGCACTGTAACTTGGTTGCGTGGTGCTGGTTATGATGTAGTGCATTTGCGCGATGAAGGTTTGCAAAGACTACCAGATGATGAGATTTTAATTAAAGCCCGTGCAGAAGGAAGAATTTTATTAACTATAGATTTAGATTTTGCCCAACTTTTAGCCGTGAGTGGGGAGAGTTTACCCAGTGTGATTTTGTTTAGGTTGGGGAACGAAAATTATGATGCAATTAATGAACGGTTGACGCAAGTTTTAAGTGAATGTCAGGAAGATTTAGAGTTAGGGGCAATTATTTCTGTAAGTAATGAAACTTTCCGAGTGAGGCGATTGCCTATATAACAATACGCTTGGGTTAAGGCTAAAAACTAAAACTGGCGTAGATTGGGGAGCCTCATTTTACCTCAGAGTTCAGAACAGGAAAGTCCGAGTTAAAGCGATCGCACTTTTCAGTTTTATTACGGTACGCTTTGCACAAAAGGTCAAAATTAGGATAATACGTGTTCTTTATCCTCTTAATGAGTGCAAACGTGTGTATCCTTCAACACAATAATTATTTTCTCGATAACGCTAGTAACCTTTGTAGTCTCAAACGTTTTAAGATTAAAATTTTTCCTGAATTAATGTGCCTTTGAACATCTCATGTGCAAGAATAAATACTGTAACTGTACCTTTTATGCACTGTGTATTATCTAGCTGTACAATCATTAAAACAGCAAAATTAGCACCGATACTAGGGTCTTCAACAATCTCCCACATACTTTTACAATCGGTGCTGCTTGGTAGGAGTGCAAAGTTAGGATGGGAATGCCACTCTCCCAAATAGTTAAAACGAGTAAAATCATACCCCGTTTCTTTAAAAAAACGTTGCAATGGATTACTAATTTCTTCTGCAAAACGTACAAAAAAGCTAGATGTACCACCAGAAAATTGAATAGTCAGGTCTTTAATTCGATAAACAGCTTCCGATACATACTCTCCCATTAAAATGCCGCCAATCTCTTTATAGCCCGCTTGCTTCAAGGCTTTAGTTAATTTTGAAGTAATTTCTTCAGGTAGGAGGATTTTCACCAATGATTTTCTCCAATATGTTTTTTAAAAAATTTATATTCTCTGATATTATTTTTTCTGATAAAGGTTTAGTAGATGTAGAGTCGCTAGTTGTTTGCTCAAGCAGGTGATCAGTTTTAATGGGAATTGTGTGAAACGGTGCTTTAAAAATCCAAGCTTCTTGCAAACCAATTAAATACATTGATTGAGGAAATAAAGATGGCTCTCTTGGTAAGAGAGTATCAATAACAAATCGCGTTATATGACCAGCAAATATACTAACTTCAGCATCTGTTGCTGCAATTATTTCTGCATCAGAAGTTTCCCATGTGTATTGATGAGTAGATGAGTCGAAAAAAGGTACTGTTTGTTCTGAAAGAAATTGATAATAAGCTAACCTCATATTAGTTGGATTGATATCCCTACCAGGACGGCTACGGGCAATCATGCATCCAATTCCACCTGCATATACTTCTCCCCAAACCATAGATTTAGCGAAGGTCTTTGCTACAAATGCCAACAAATTAAAAACTCTTGGGTTAGCGGTAGCGTCAATTAGTATGTCACACTGACTTAATTTACGTAAAACTCTGTCTAAATAAGCACTTAGCTCCTGACCAGCTAAGTTAATAATTGAAACTTCAACTTGTGCAAACGGAGAAATATAAGAGATAATTTCTTGAACAGCATTAACTTTATGCTCTCCAACATTACGCCAGTCTAGGTCGTTACGACAAACATTTTCTGGTAGAAAAACGTCCTCATCTATTAAATGAAATTTTCCTACACCACTGCGAGCTAATGATATAGCCACTTTACTACCAACAGAACCTAACCCCACAATTCCAACCTTTTTTCCTGGTAATGTATGCAGTTCTAGTGGTAGGCGAGGATTATTGAAATCAATAAAAGATTCAACCTGGGCTAATTTAAAAATCTTTTCGCTGTCAGGAAAAAATTGAAAAAAGAAATGAAGCGTCCCTATGTTATCAACTGCAAGAATTCCTAAGAATGCGCTTTCTCCCTTTGTCTCTTTAATTTTTTTTGCTTGGAGCAACGAAGCAGTTTCAAAACCTGCTGTTTGTAATAGCGATTTGAGGGTTTCCAAAGTTATAATTTCTTCAAATGCTTCGCTGACTATTTCGGTTTTGTAGAAAGCACCAACCCAAAGTTTATAGTTATCTGTAGTTCCGCGTAAACCTTGTGGAATTGATGTGTCTGAGTATTCTAGTTGGTTATTAACTCGAATTCCTTGAATGAGTATCAAAAAAGACAAAGTTTGCCACTGTATTGAAAATTCAATTGAACCAACAGTACTACTCGGAAGTTGGGCTAGATAATTGGTTAATTCCTTATGCGTATAAAAGCGTCCGTAACTACTTCGTAGCGTCTGACCAATTGAAAGATTGTGTTCCGTTGGAGCTATGGTGTGGTTAAGTGTGTCATATGGATTTTCAATTTCCAAAAGTTTATAAACGCTTTCTAAAACCTGCGCTCCAAGAATATCACGATGCCATGTATCTGGTCGCCATTCTGGGCACAAAGCGCCACTTAGGTATTGATGCGTTGACCATGTTTCATTTGGATTTTGCGGGTAGACTGTAGGAGGTACTTCGGGAAACAAAGTTGGATATACCAGCTTTACTGCGTAATCGTGTCCGTGAACGTGGATAACAGCTTCAACGCAAAGCTGTGCGCCATCAATTACCCAGTTAGTGCCTGTCAACCAATTAACGCTTTCTTGTAGGTCGCTGATAGCTTCTCTTTCTACCGCTAACCGTTGAAAATCTTTAAAAAACCAAATATCGTTCACGCAAACCCCTTTGGTTTACTAGGAATGATAGCTCGATTGGCAAAAGTTAGAGATGCGCTATACGCCGCGCTCAAAAGTTCATCATCCTTATCTTCGACTATATGGCAGGGAAATCTATCACCAAAATGCCTCTGCCACTCTTTACAAGCATTTTTTCGACTTGTCCTATCATCCAAAGCGACTTTTGCAGACTTAATTATGCGAGTTAGCTGACTCATCAAATTGAACTGCTCTAGTGGGTTGTATTCCCTCAACAAATTTTCTCCTTTTGGTGTTGTGGGACGACAACAGGTGAAACTAAAATCTAAGTGGCTTTTGATCTTGTCTAGCGTTTTATACAACGCTATGTCATCTCGGTCATCATGTTGGATATTTTCAGCCGCTAAAATCGTAAAAATTAGACCGCTTGGTAAATCTGCTGACTTGTAATCACTCCAAGCTTTGAGATAGCGAACAATGCGTCGTAGTTGCCCCTTCGCATCCGTATGTGATTCAAACCATCTGATAAATTCTCTAGGGTCACTAGCTATCCATCCACTATCTTTATGTGCTAAGTATGGACAATTATTGCCCTTAATAATATAGTAGATGGGCAAATCAATGTGATAATTTCCTTTATAAATAACTCTAATACAAGTATTTTTATCAATGGGTTTGTCTTTGGTATGACCGTCTACCGCCTCGTAAATCCAACGATGGAAAGTTGTAATTGTCTGTTCAGGTTTTCGCTCCACTTCAAAATATATCCCGTCATCAATATCATATTCACCGTCTAGTGGATTTATGATGGTATTCATCATAAATGAACCTTGACCGTGAAACTTTGGAGAAAACCCCTTTTGCTTCTCTTGAAAGTAACTTCTGATCCGATCACGCAAGGCATTACGCGATTTACGTAAAGATTGTTTGCGATTCCCGGTTAGCTCAATCACCGAGTTAAAAGCAAGAAATAAATCGTGACAATTAGCCATTGATTTACCTAATAATGTATCGCTTTGGGTATTGAAAAAATTCAGCTACTTCCAACCGTTTTTCATATAAATCTGCCTGATCGTTGCCACATGACAACATAATATCCAGTGATTCTTTGGAGGTATTATCTAAACTAATAATCCTTGAATGTTCTGGCGAAAGCGATGTGCTGGGAATCCGCAAATATTCAAACGGTGGATTATAGTTTTGAGCTAGAGTTTCTACGATATAATTATTTAAATATGTCTGCCCTTCAAAAAATGTCTGAACTAAATCTTGATTCCAATCAAATACTGACCTATTTTTTTTGATACGAAAGCGCCTACCTGGAGTAGCTTCCAATGAAGCAATAGACATAACCATTAGATTTTGAAATTTTTTGCCTTCTCCAACAAAATATTTAAGAGCTTCTGTTACACCAACAATTGTTGGGTTGTTAGCAAAAATTCCTCCATCTACAAATTGTCTGTTATCATAATTGGAAATCGATACTATTGGTAAATAAGTTGGTGCAGCGCTTGTGGCTAAAGCTACATCAACATATTCAGTTCTGTTATCTCTAGTTAAACTTCCTTCTGGATGGTCATATTTAAAAATAAATGGTCTTCCATTTGTGATAGAAAAAGCAGGTATACATAACAAGCAATGAGAATCTCCAAGTACATGGTTGCCAAATATTTCTCTTAAAGCTTTTTTTAGTTCTTGGTTGTTGTATTTACTGCCTAATATAATATGCTTAATTAAACTGTAAATATTACCCGTTTTTCTAAAAATTACTTCTCCTCTCCTATAGTAAAATTGAGTAATTAGACTAGCGGGAATTTTTAGAGATAAAGCGAGAGCAATTAAACCTCCTGTAGAAGTTCCGCAAATTAAGTCGAAATGGTCAGCAATAGCGCAGTTAAATTTTCTTTCAAAGCGTTCAAGAATTTTGGCTGAGTAAATCCCTTTAATACCGCCACCATCAATTGATAAGATTTTAAATGCTTTTTCTGGATGATTAAAGGCTTGAATAGCTTGATTCATTGACTTTCCATTTCTGGCTCATACACAAATACTTGTTGAAATTAGTTCTACTCGCAACTGAATTGAAATAAATTCAGTTTCAACTGACTTACAGAATTTAGCATCCGATGAATAAGTACTCTAATGCATTTATTGCTAAAACAGAACACTTATATTGGTAGTGAAAACCGTACCAAAGATAGTATTGATTTTATGAATACTCTTGAAGTTTACTGATTGTCTAAAGCGAGAGTGCGATAAGCCGAAGGCTCAAAGGCTTTGGTGATTACCAAAGTTGCGATCGCAGCAGCTGTCAGTGATACTGGCTCCATAGGTTTGCCAAAGTATACGAGATTTCACTTATGATTCTCAGTTTAACAGAGCTAGGGCGAATGAAATGAGACTGTTGGCGAATTAATAAAAGGTCTAACCCATCATTTCTGATTACTCTGATTTCAGTCCGTTTCAACGGACTTGAGCTATTAGCCCGAAATTTATTTCAGGGCGGGAAAGCAACACCAAACCAATCTTTTAGGGGTGAGTAGCTGCGGTTTATAATCACCCTTTTAAATTTAAAGGGACGACTTCAACAGGTGAAATCGCCCCTTTAAACTTATAAAAATGAAATATTCCCTATTTGCTTACTCTTGCAGGTTCAACCCACTCATCCCAAGAGCTATCGTAGCCATCATAAGTAATTTTATAAAGATCGTTACTAACTTCTAAAACCTGCCCTGGATACCATTTACCCTTCCACAAAATTCTCACTGCATCGCCAGTTTGAAATGATGCCCGAAAGCGTGCAGTGCCAACCCATTCATCCCAGGAACTATCATAACCATCGTAGGTAATATAGCACTTGTCATCATTAACCTGAAGTACCGTTGCTGGATACCATTTTTCCTTCCAAAGAACTTCAGCTTTTTGTCCTACAGAACAGGGTGAAGCAGCAAAAGCACTAGGAATTAATGTTCCTACCCAAGTTGCTATGAATATAGCGCCAAACAATACTTTATTTTTCATGATTATTTCTATCCTCAAACAGTAAAACCAAATTTTGATGGTGATTTCTGGAAATCTACTTCAAAATTTGCAACTAACTGTTACTATTTTTGTGGGATTTGTTTAGCGATCGCCTCAGCATAAATTAGGAATTTCTGCCGCATAATGTGAAGATAGCACCGCAGGATTCCGCATTTAAAATTAACAGTAGTTACTGATTTTACAAATTTGACATCAATGTATAGTAATGGTTATACTGGTAAACTTATGTGTACACAATAGCCTTATCAAGGAGAGGGAAGCTAAATACAGAATAAAGTTTTACATTTTATTTAATCTATGTTCCTTAATTACTGGCAACTTTACAAATCACCATGATATGTGATTTGTATTTGTCGGTACTATAGTGAATAAGTTGTAGTCCAGAACGTTCTATTTCTTGCAAAAGTTTAGGCATTTCATACTTATGATGTCGCCAAATAGTAATCTCTTCACCTTTAGAGATTTCAATTTTTTTATCTATTCCTATCCGACTAAAATTTATAGTGTAATCATGACTAACTTTAAGATTAGCAACTATACTATCTGTTTTTAAATCATACTTTCTTACTAATTCACAATCTTCAGATTTAATCCCAATCTTATTTTTTACCCATCCATATATTTCTTCTACATGATACTTGCAACCACCTCTAAATATTCCATCCCATGTAGAGTTAGAACCAGTTTCGTTAGTGAATACTAGAAAATCATTTTTCCCCATACTATCTCTAAAGTTTTTGAGTACCTTATCTCTATTTTGATGATTTCCAATGGTAACTCCTAAGTGTAAAAATATTTTTGTTGTGTCGTCAATTTCAAGACTAGTTTGATTTTGAAATAAAATTTTTGGCACACAACTATTTTCGATGTCAATTGTAGAACTAATAAAATCGACTAGTGGAAACCATTTCTTAAAATTATTTCTGGAGACATGAAGCAATTCCTCACTAATATCTAAGGCAATATATTTATTAACTTTGCCTAATTTATCCAGTCTGCGGATAAAATTTTTAACCGGATATGAATTTCCTGCACCAACATCTACAATGTTTACTTTCTTTCCATCTGGAATATTGCTATTTAGATATTTAAAGTTATTTTTTAGAAGGTCAATTTCTACATTTGTTCTTCCATACCATTTGGGAATAACATATTTTAGGTAAAACTCGTTCCAAATTTTTGCACCTCTACCTTTATAAGAATACTTTAGAGGTATTTCTCGTCTAAGTTCTAATGCATCAATTATCCCTAAAACTTCTTCTTCAGAAAAAAGAGAGTAAAACTCAGAACTTGGCTTTGCTGTGCGACTGATAGCAGTTGAGATATCCGAGGGAAGTTGGGAATTATGATGAAAATTTTGCGCCATTATTCTTGTTCTTTGGTTTTCTTCGGTCTTGAAATTGATTAGCCGCAATGCTTGCCAAAAATGTATTCTCCCATGCCACTGTCCTAAAACTCGGAAATTCCCCAAAAAACAAGAGAGGTACTCTATATTTCAATACGCTTGGGTTAAGGTTAAAACTCTTTGTCAAAGTCAATTTTTTAACGTAGACGCATTAGCGAAGTTCGCGTAGCGTCTCGCAGAGAAAGAGCGTCAGCAGCTTGCCGCAGGCTACCGCCAAGGACGCATACCCCTGCGGGGAAGCAAGCTACGCGCAGCGTCTCGTAAGAGTTGGACGCAAAGAGAAGAAAGAAATGCTTAACTGAACTGTATTGCTCTATATTTCACATTCGCCACTATCAAATGGCTAATTGTTTTTTTACAATCAAAGTACGATAATTTTCCAAAGATACAGGGGCAAATACCATTGGTTCAGGAACCAGAACTCCAGGAAACTTCCTCGATACAGTCAACTCAGCGTGTGCTTAAGAGTTTAAGCACTTACCGATGGACTTCGCTTGGAGCATTGGTGAGCCTGTTGCTGTTGACGATCGCAAACGCACTCACCCCACAACTATTTCGGTGGGGAATTGATGAGGGGATATCGAAAAAAAACCTCCAAATTGTGCTATATAGCGCAGCATGGATGGTAGTCGCGGCGATCGCTCGTGGTGTATTTAATTTTGGACAAAGTTATCTAGCAGAAGCAGCGTCTCAGGGTGTTGCTTATGAACTGCGAAACAAAATTTTCAGCAAAATTCAAAATCTTAGTTTCAGCTTTCATGACCAGGCGCAGACTTCCCAACTACTAACCCGTGTCACCAGCGACATTGAACAAATTCGTACCTTTGTTGGTACTAGTTTAATTCAGGTCGTCGGTTCAATTGTGACATTGGTGACTATTTCGGTGGTTTTGCTGGTGATGAACTGGCAATTAGCACTGATTAGCCTAACAGCAGTGCCCATAACCGCATTGTTAATGGCACGATTCGTTAGCCGAAATAACAAACTTTTTCGGCAAGTACAAGAGCAACTGAGCAACCTGAATGCAATATTGCAAGAGAATTTGCTAGGAATCCGCGTAGTAAAAGCCTTTGTGCGGGAGTCAACGGAAAGGTCGCGTTACACAACTTTGAATGATGGCCTAGTCAAGGCAAACATGAAGACCATTAGCGCCATCCGCGATACTTTCCCCTTGATATTCTTACTGAGTAATTTGGTAACATTGGTAGTTTTCGGCTACGGGGGAACGGAAGTAATTGGAAATCGTTTCTCCATTGGCGAACTGGTAGCCTTTAACTCCTACCTAGCGTTGATTCTCCAACCGATTTTGTTGATTGGATTTGCCGCACCCGCGATCGCTCAAGCAGCAGCTTCCGCCGAACGAGTCTATGAAGTTGTGGACGCAGAAGTAGAAATTCGCGATCGCCTCGGCGCTGTCCCCTTTGATACTTGTGGTGGTAGAATTACCTTTGAAAATGTTTCTTTTCGCTATCCCGGAGCAACAAGCGAAACTCTCAAAGAAGTATCCTTTGAAACCAAGCCCAACGAGCTAATCGCTGTTCTCGGAATGACTGGTTCGGGAAAAAGCACAATTATGAACCTGATTCCCCGCTTTTACGATGTCACCAAGGGAGCAGTTCGCATTGACGGACGAGATGTAAAAAATTTCACACTCAAAAGCCTCAGATCGCGTATTGGGATTGTATTTCAGGAAACCACCCTCTTCTCTGGCACAATCCGCGAAAATATTGCCTACGCCAAACCCAATGCAACTTTAGAAGAGGTGATTGAAGTTGCAAAAACCGCCCAAATGCACGATTTTATTAGCGGTTTACCCGATGGCTACGAGACGATTGTGGGTGAACGGGGCGTAGGCTTATCTGGAGGACAAAAACAACGAATTGCGATCGCTCGTACCTTACTAACCGATTACAGCATTTTGATTTTAGATGATAGTACCTCAGCTATAGACGCCAAAACTGCTGCCCAAATTCAAGCCGAACTAGATGGTTTAATGCATAAAAAAGCTTGTACAACCTTTGTAGTAGCTCAACGTATTAGCACCATCCAGAATGCCGATCGCATTTTTCTCATGGATAAAGGACGCTTGGTAGCACAAGGTACTCACGAGGAATTGATGCAAACCAGTCCACTCTACGGTGTGATTTTGGAATCTCAGGTAAAACCAAAGGAAAAAAATGATCTCCAATTAGCATAATTAATTTTGCTTACAGCCTTGTAATAAACACTTTTAATCTAAAAATCGTTCGACTGAGCGACTTGCCTTGAGCGGAGCCGAAAGGAGCCGAAGTCCAAAATCTAAAATCCAAAATTTTTATGAGAGGCACTATTCCCGTTGTTGCATCTGAGCAAAACGCGAGTCAGCAAATTTCCACCCTGCGGCGCTTTTTACAATACGTGCTACTTTATCGCAAAGAAATTCCCATTGCCCTGACATTAGTATTAATTGGTGCCATAACTCAGGCAGTTGGGCCATTCTTTCTCGGCTGGTCGATCGATCATCTGATTGCACAAGGGAATTTACAAGGACTGCTGGTGTTGTTAGGACTACTAGCGCTGAACTATGGACTTGGTGTCTTAGCAATTCGGGGTCAAATTGTTCGAGTCGGCTGGATTATGCAGCGATTGCTGGCTCAATTGAGACAAGATATTTTCATTAAAATCCAAAGTCTGCCACTCAGCTTTTTTGATCGCAGCGAAGCAGGCGATTTAATGAGTCGCTTGCTGAATGATGTCAACACCGTGAATCAAGCATTTGGATTGACGATCGCCCAAATGCTGGGCAACACTTTCAGTTTGGTGGGCATTGTGATTGCAATGCTCTCAATCAACCTGCAACTAGGCTTGTTGAGCAACCTAGTTGTACCACTGATGATTTTTACCACAAGCTTGTTTGCACGTTGGGCAAGAACCAGATTTCGCGTCACCCGAAAAACCATTGGAGAACTTTCCGCTAAGTTAGAAGAAGATATTGGCAGTGTCCGAGAAGCGCAAGCATTTAATCGCGTACAGATGAATATCGAAGAATTCGACGTTCTTAACGCCGCCAATAGAGATGCTAACGTTGAGGCTGTGGCAATTACTTCCGCCTTTTTGCCCTCTATCGATTTTCTCAACACACTAGCAACAGCTGGCGTGCTAGCTTATGGCGGTTATCTGGCGGTAACAGGAGCTGCAACAGTAGGTGTAGTGACATCCTTTTTACTTTACGTCCAGCAGTTCTTCCGTCCGATCCAAATTCTCAGCCAGTTTTACACCCAAGCTCAATCGGCCTTCGCCGGGTTAGAGCGAATCTTTCTATTATTAGATGAACCGTCAGAACTCAAAGACGCACCCGATGCCACAGAAATGCCGCTTATTCAAGGTGAGGTGGCATTTGAGAATGTCAAGTTTGGCTACAACCCAGATCAACTGGTTCTCAAAGGAGTAAATTTACACGCCTATCCAGGGCAGATGGTTGCATTAGTCGGGCAAACCGGTTCGGGAAAAAGTACAATTATTAATTTGATTTTGCGCTTCTATGATGTATCTAGCGGTGCAGTGAAAATTGATGATATTGATGTGCGTAGCGTGACTCAAGCAAGTCTGCGCCGTCAAATTGGTATCGTCCTGCAAGATAATATTTTGTTCACCGGTACCGTTGCCGAAAATATAGCTTTTGGCGCTCATTACGCCAGCCAAGCTGATATTGAAGCGGCCGCACAACTGGCAAATGTGCATGAGTTCATTACCTCACTACCACAGGGTTATACAACTCAATTAGGCGAACGGGGAGCGCCCCTGAGCCAAGGACAAAGACAACTAATTAGTATTGCTCGTGCGGTATTAATTAATCCCCGAATTTTGATTCTGGATGAAGCCACCAGTAGCATTGATACCCGCACAGAAGCGCTAGTCCAAAGTGCGATCGCTCGTTTGCTCCAAGGTCGTACTAGTTTCGTAATTGCCCACCGCCTCAGTACAGTTACTCAGGCAGATCAGGTATTAGTAATTCAGCAGGGACAAATTGTAGAACAGGGTACTCACGCTGAACTCGTTAATCACCAAGGTGTTTATGCCAACCTTTATGCTCTGCAACTGGGTGCAGCAGACACAACGGTTTCAGGATAACTGGGGTTAAGTTAGCTGGTGCGAGTAGCCAGACAGTAGCCAACAGCGTTAGTTGACAATAGTAACACAGCACAAGCTTACCTGAGTAAACACCCATATTATGACAACAGCATTTGCCTATCGCTAAACTAAGTGTATTAAAGCCTACAGAAGTAAGCACAAATGTCAAATTACAAACAAATACTTATACCAACTCTACTGATTGTAGTTTTAGCTAATGTATCTGTCATCTTTTTGTCAGAGTACCAGCGCTTCAGAAACAACCAAGAGCAAGCAATCAAGGACAAGCAGCAGCAAGAAGCCCTCATTAGAGTGTTGAAAGCTCAAGCTAAAGAGCAACAAAAGCAAGAGCAAAACAGAAGAGAAACAATAGATATGCTCAACAGAATAGCTAAAGAAAATCAAGCAAAAAGCAAAAAACTATTGACTGACTGGCAGAAGCAAATGGATAAAGACAGGCAAGAACTGTTAGATAGTCAACCTAAGCTTGAAGTTCCTAATACGACAGACGAAGAAAGATACTAGACACAGAAACGAGGGTCATTCGTCTTAAGGCAAAAACAAGAGTAGATAAACTGCTCTGGTCGTCTCTAGCGGGGTCTGTACTTCACCCCACTAAGGTACATTGTTTTTGAAACCCTTGCTGTATAAGGATTTGTCTACTGTACTGGTTAGGTGTTTTTGGGAAAACAAGGGCATCCAGTACAGAAAATTCAAGCCGATTTAGCAGCGTTTCTATTGCCCTTGTTCTTGCTTTCGGCTAAGGAATCGAGCAGCATTTGAGAGTGTACCTTGCTAAAGCCTTCATTGCCGTAACGCTCAAACCACTGTAGAGTTTGACCTCTGTGTGTAGTCTTGCGCCCATTCCTACGCTCAAAATCTGCCACAGTGTCACAAAAGACATGACTGTTGTTGTAACGTGCTGTGCGCTCCTCTATTAGCTCATCACCGGGGCGTAAGTTCTTAATGTTCGCATAACCGCTACTTTCCATCGCTTCTTTCCACTTGCCTATCTTCAGTAAGCTTTTGTGGTCGTAGGTTAAAGGCTGAGGAAAATCATCACACCCGTTAGCTAAGTTTTGCAAGAGAGCATAGGTTGGGTGCTTGCGTAGTTCAGTTTCCTTGTATTCTCTAGCCCCTCGTATCTTGTAGACTTCTTTGTTGTCTAAAGTTAGAAGCATGTAGTGGGCTTTGTTCATGTAAGACGCAATGTAGAAAGTATTCTTGGGCTTATGTTCTATTGCAAACGGAAGTGATAGTCGGTAGCGTTCCCAGAAGTTTTTTATATGTTGGGTTGCTAGTGTATCCAATTGAAGTAGTTCACTACCGTTATTTTCAAAGACATTTACCCAGTCAACACCAGCAAGCGGTTGAAGCAATCGGGTGTAACGCGCGTCTTCCCAGCGTGTGTTATCGCTCAGTATCTCTAGCCCTGGTAACTTGGCTTTGTCTTTCAGCACAGGCACAGTGAGTAGAGAGTACATACCGCCGTCTGTGATAGATTGCCGAGTGTGTAATGCTTTATTCATCATCCAAGCGCCTACCCTAGCCCTAGCTGTGATGTTGTTCGCTACCACAGTGTTACCTACAGCAAAATAAGGTGATGCCAGTACACCATAAGTAGTGTTGACGAATAGCTTAAGGGCTGTTTGCTTTGCGTCAGCCTCAATTGTGTTCTCTTTCTTAAACCTATTTCGCTCAGTCACCAGCTTACCTATGAAATTCTCCATCGGTAGTGCCACCCAAGCCCGTGTTCTACTGTCTTTACTGTTCCCATGCACACCATCGCTGTTGTAAAGCTGTCCAGGGTCGGTTACAACAGCATTTATCCATTCGTCTACTGTCTTCAACTGGTGCTTAGATAGGTAAGCGGCTGCTGTGACTAGCTCTAGGTCTAACAGTTGCTTAATCTCTTTGTCCGTAGCTACCGCTTTCAACACTCTGAGTATGTCGCTGGTAATTATTCCGTTGCGTATCTGTCTACGGATGAGTGCAAACTCGCCTGGGATGTGGGCAACATCGTTATCTCTGAAGTCGTCAGTGGTTGTCTTTTCCCATTCGCCCACCCCAGCTTTATTTATCTGTTGTTGGGTGACTAGTTTACTGTAGATGAGGTCTTGAGCAAAGGTTAAGTCACCGCTAACTGTAACAGACCACAGATTATCTACTAATGCTCCTTCATTCTTTGTTAACCACTGGCGTAAGGTAACTCTGTGCTGATTCGGTTTCCAAGCCCACACGGTAGGCAAGCCCAGAGGATAGATGAACTCACGTAAAGCCGAACCGTAGCAACTCTGTAAGTCTATGTCGGCTCCAGTGTGGCAAATAACCTCAGATGGTCGCTCGTTGTTGCATCTTCCGCCCTGCACCAACGCCGAGAATGCCGCCGAATCACTGGTTACACTGGCGAAGTAGTTGACGCTAGCTTGACTAATGCCGAGAAAGCGAAAGTCAGCCCTTAAGAGTTGCTTGAGTAGCTTACCCTCTTCTTTGTGTTCTAAGTTCTCTAACCCCGCGTCTAAGCTTTCCATGTTTCTATAGCGTTTACAGGAGTCTATGTAGGCTGCTAGTGAGAACTTATAATCTTTGGCGCTTGTGTTCAACAGTCCTAACTTTCGTTGGGCAAATTTCATGTGGTCTTTGTTGATAACCTGGGTGTATAACCACTTCTCTATAGTCGCTGCCACTAAAGCGCCAGTGGTCATAGGAATGTCATCACCTGTAAAGCAATCACTCTCAGGTATTCCTATCACATCGGCTTGTACCCAGCGAATCAAGTTAACAAAAGCGTTGTAGATTGCCTCCAGTTCGTCTACATCGCCCATAGAGTACGATGCAAACAGTAATGGTAATGCTTCTAGACCGTCGCGCATGTGACTTTTATACTCATCCATCTCATGCTTATTCTGCATTGGTTTACCGACAGCAGCAGCTAACGATTCCAAACCACCAACGCCAGACCAACCCTTCATGTCTTTTACACTAACGCTGTACTTGTGTTCGTCTACATCTAATGTAAACGGTTGTCGTGTGCTGATGTTTCTCTTCTGTTGTACTTTGCCATTTAGGAAAAGTCTACTCGCCAGTTGCCAGCCTAAAGCATACTCGATATCTTTAGGAGAGTAAAACATGAGTAAGCGCACACTATTATATTCTCTTGCAGCATCGGCACTCTCCAGAACTATTTTAAGGAGGCAAAGGTCATCAGCCATAGAAACAAAGTGAAGGCTGATATATTCTTGTTGACAGTAGCATTCTAGTTCTTCTCTCACGCTGGTTGGAATATCTGAAGTCACAAAAAAGAAGCGCTTGCCGTTGGAGCATGAGAAAGTTGTAGCTAGCCATTCTTTTGTAGGTGAATGCCACTCTGAGTCTGTAGAAACTGTTAGAATAGATGTCATATAGACAAAAGTTTTTCGATGCCCAGCTCTCGCTTTCTCATAGCGGCTGGGCGTTTACTTTTGTATGTGTCCCCACGATTTTCTGAGAGCTAACTGGTCGTTACGGGAGATTGTAGAGGAAGCTTTGGTAAGCAGAGGGTGACGAATGCCTCTTGCAAGCTTGTGTCTATTGTAGCTTTGGTTTATTTATCATTCCTAGTTCTCTTCAGCGAATAAGTTCAGCATGTCATCCAGATAAACTAAGCCATCTTTTTCCCTAACTGGTGTGCCCATCACATCGACTATGGTTTCATCCCCTAGCTTGACTCGTGGTAGCGCTTTGTAGCCTTCCATTACAAGTGCCTCAGCTACGGTTGGGAAGTCTTTTTCCAATTGTTCAATGTCTTCAGTGGTGTAACGGCGAGAGTAAATACCAGGCTGGATGCGTACTCTAAAGCTTTCATCAGCCCTTAGCTCAACAACAAGCCCCCCTATTACTTGTTCAGTGGTCTGCATTTCTTTTGTTCTAGCTTCTGCGTGCGCTCTCACTCTTTTGTAGGCTTCCTTGAGTTTGCCTTCTATGACCGCAGCCTTAGCAGCAGACTTACCTTTACAGTAGTGAACTTCTCTTCTGAGGTATTCTGATAGGGCTTTAGTCTCTATAAACCTTAGTTGCATAACGTCCTCAGTGCGGTCGAGCCAAGCAATGAAGTCATCAGCACTGAACTTAGAGCAATCAACAGCGTCTACTACAGCCTGTGCAGCGTCCATCTGTGCCCTGTACTCTCGCTGCATCAGTGCCTTGCTCTTAGGTTTGACCTTCTTACCAGAGATAGCGCTCTCAATGGCAGCCTGTTCTTTTGCTTCTTGCTGAAAGCTCCATGTTTCTCTGGTTGGTGGTTTCTTACCCTTAGCTTTCGCCTCTGCTACAGCTTTTTCGTACTGTGTCTGCTCTTTAACTTCAGTCACCTCTTTAACTTCAGTTGCAGCTACATCTGATGTGTTGCTGTTGCTGCCTCTACTCACTGAAAGCAAAAGCAGCAGACCTCCAATCATTAGTGCTGCTGCCAGCCTGCCCAAGTCCTTATGTCTCCTTATGCTTCCTTGTGTTCGCTTATCCTCTCAAGTGTTCTATAGTGTTAGCTAACGTCATCTAGTGCAGGCTAGTGCAAGCTAACGCTCTCTAGTGTTCGGCAATGTAATATAGTGTCAACTAAGGTTTACAAGATACCCAACAACGCCTGCTGTGCTAAAGTGCTGCTGACTGAGTAGGCTTACAATCTCGTGCTTACTAATCTTGACGAATAGTTCACTACTCTCTTGAGAAGTCACAAAAGGAGTGAGCAAAGGAAACTTCAAGCCTGCCACTTCTTGAGCATTAGCAGAGATAGAGCCAGACAACTTAAGGCTTTTGCGCTCCTGCGTACCTGTCGCTATGAGTGTGGGCAGCTTTCGTTGGCGCTTTGCTTTGGTCTTGCTGTTACTATCTACCGTGTTCTTACCGTTATTGGTGAGTGATTCTGTTGGTGTCATGCTTGTACTTTTCCTGTGTTTTTACTTGCGTTTATCGTTCACTACATCATTCACAACAGCTTCAATCTCTAGAGCGCTGCTGTATTCGTCTGTTGACATACTGTAGACAGTTGTTTCTTTGTCATCTCCTACAGAAAATGTCACTTCCTTGTCATCTACCGTCAGCCTTGGGTCGTCTATCAATGAAGAATCGCTGGTGAACATATTCGCTACGCTCTTGGTAAGCTATAGAGTGTGAATCAGATAACTGTTGTTAGCTTTGTTAGCTAGCTATAGTTTATCACACTTGTTAGCAGTGTTAGCAGTAGATAAAGAAAATACTAACCGAACATGACCCAAGACACCACCACGCTTTACATTCGCAATTTCCCCGCAGAGTTATCTAAAGACCTTAAGAGACAAGCACTAGAGCGAAACACTACATTGCAAACACTTGTCACGCTCATTCTTGAAGATTGGGTGAGGCAACAAGCCAACACTAAAGCGGACTAACTATGGAGTAGCTTTCTAAGGGGTGTTAGAAGTTGACAACTTGTGATTACTTGTCTATAGTTAAGGGACAAGCACAAGTAACACGAGCGAAGCGAGTACCAGTGAGAAGCAAAAAGATTAAGAGTAACCCCAATGCAGTCGTCATCTACCTGAGAGTAAGCACTGATGAGCAAGGTCGGTCTGGCTTGGGTTTAGACGCTCAACTAGAAGCCTGCAACCGCCTATGTGAATTGAAAGGGCTAGCTGTTGTTGGCGTATGGTCAGAAATCATTAGCGGAAAGGTTGACCCAAGAGAGCGTCCTATCTTCATGCAAGCCCTAGCCACTGCTCAAGCTAACGGCGCTAGTCTATTGGTAGCAAAGCAAGATAGATTCAGCCGCGAAGTGTTCCATGTCTCAGGCTACGTAAACAACTACTTCTTTGGCTCACAAACACCTCCTTTAATTGCAGCAGACAGCCCTAACGCCTCACCAATGGAAATCTATCTCAAAGCTATGGTTAGTGAGCAGGAGAGGCAAGCCATAAGTCAGCGTACCAAAGATGCACTAGCCCAACTGAAGAAGCAAGGCAAAGAGTTAGGGAAGGCTGGCAGAGAGGCGCACTCAGCACAAGCCCGCGATAGCACAGCATCAGCCATAGAAAGGGCGCAAGAGCTTAGAACACTTGGGTATTCATTAGAAGCCACAGCGCAGGCGTTAACCTCAGAGGGCTTTGTCACAAGCAGAGGTACAGCTTGGAGTAAGCAATCGTTAAGCAAAAGACTCGCTTCGCTCATGGTCGTTAACTAGCGAGATACTTAAGACCACTAAGACTTGCAGTATAGAGGTTAGGGCGGCTCTCTCTTCACCGTCGCCCCTCTCCAGTTCTTTTGCCCCTAACTCAGCCTTAGCACTAGCGACCATGAGCAGCATCAGCCTCGGTGAGTACATATACTTACGCTAGCATCAGCAAAGAAGGAACTAAGTACCACGAGCGTAACGAGTACATAAGTAATAGGGGTACTGAGGCTGGCTTGACGTATGGGGGATTGACTTCTGAGGAAATATACAGCACTTTTTTGACCAACTAGAAGCCTGTAAACTTCCACAAGCGCCCTTAAACAACAACTTAAGTCCACAAGCTATAGGCTCACTTTACCCAAGTCTTGATGCGACATAGGCGTGGGCTGATGTGGCTGCTCTTGCATGGTGGGATGAGAACGCATGAGTATTAATACTTGCCCGCTTTAGTAGACAACATCAGTTTGGCTGATGTCCTTTGAGAACCAGAATTAGCGGTTTCCAAATTAAGCTTTCGCTCTAAAGAAACGGGTGCATCATCTGTTCCGCAATAGGTGAAAATAATCTGTTGTGATTGGTCAAAAGCCTTATACAGTAAGCGTTAAAAAGGCGAAAAACAGGGTAAATGTGATTGCTGTCGCCACCTATTACCCTAAGACACCTACCCTAAGACGACGGCTGAAACTCTGATGCTCTTGTATGGTGGAACGATAATGCATGAGTATTTATACTTACCCGCTTTAGTGTTTAACTGAGTCTAAAAGCTCTTGTGCAAGCCGTAGTTCTTCCTCTTCCTCTTGCCCCTTCATTGTGAAACTATAGAAAACCTTAGCTTTACTGAGGTAGCGCAAAGCTTTAGACACTCTAGCGTATTCGCAGGAATCTTTAGGAAACTGTTGACGGTATGCTTTCAGATTTTCGTATACCTCCGACAAAAGCTGAGTGGTGTTGCTGCTCACTTCGCACTCTCCTTACTGTTGCTGCACTCCAAAGTTTACCTTGCTTACAAGAGATTGGGAACCTCTAAGCTACTTACACAACCCGCGTAATGTCTCATGATTATCTCCGGGCTGTTGCCAACCCAACTAGCTATCTGTGTAATAGGCACGCCAGCCTCTATGCACTGGCTTATGAACGTGTGGCGAGTGTTTTAGAGACAACGATAGCGCTGTACTTTACCTTCGTCTACTAAAGTTGTGACTATACCTCTGTAAACCTTCTGACCATCTTTGCGCCCTTTCCATACTTTATTTGTAAACTCACTGTTATTCACTGGTAGACCTGTAGGCGAGGTAAACACCAGAGAATCAGAGCTTAGGTTAGTTGGTCGAATAGACAAGAGCAGGCTGGACAACTGTTGATTACAAGGAAAACGCCTACTTACACCAGTCTTTGTAGTCTTCCTAAGCTTAAGCTCACCATCGTAAGACTCACAGAAAGTAATCTGCGTGCAAGCTGAGTTGATGTGCTTCCACTGGAGGGCGATAGCTTCACCTGTGCGGCAACCAGTGAGAAACAAGAACTGAACAAAAGATAAGTAGTGTGGCTTGCGTTGGCGAAAGGCTTCTAAGATTGCAGTGCGTTCTTCTGAGGTGAATGGGTCTGTAGCTTTATGGTGCTTAGGTTGTCTCACATCAGCAGCCATGCCAGCAAAAGGATTAACAGTTATTAGCCCAGACTTCACAGCCCACGCACAACACGCCGCTAAACTTCTAAGTACTTTCTTTGCTGTAGCGGCGCTCAAGTTTAGAAGCAAGTAGTCTCTGATTACAATGACATCAGTTAAGCTTCTGGTTGGTAGCTTTCTCAAGTGGTAGGGGAACTTTCGTAAGTAGTCTTTTCTGTAGGTTGTCTCAGCTAATTGGTGTCTTTTGTATTCGGCATACATAAACCAAAGCTCTAGCAGCTCAGGTGTTTGCTTGTTGGTTATTACAACTGTCTTGGGTCTAAACTGTTGTTTGTATCGCTCTAAAGTTGGGTCTAGCTGTCCTGTCTTAATATCTTCTTCTATCTGCCAAGCGACCACCTGTGCCTTCTTAAGGTTTTCTGGTGTTGCGCCCAAGCCTGTGCTGATGTAACGTGAGCTTCCGACGGCGATAGCTCTTGGTAGTCTTAGCCTTAACTTACCTACTTTGTTTTCTATGCCCACTTCAGTAGCCATGTGGTAGCCGTTCCGCGATAACTGGGGTTAACTGCTAGGCTGGTGACTACTTATCATGAGGCTCGTGAGGTTCCAGCAAACTTTAGATAACTAGGAACCGAATATGCCAACCTTTATGCTCTGCAACTGGGTGCAGCAGACACAACGGTTATTCAAAACGAAAAGTAAAATAAATATATAGCTCAAATTTACTAATTGCCAGCAAAAAAATGAAGCTACCTAACCTCGATTCACAAACCATTGATCGCATCATTGAAATGGCATGGGAAGATAGAACATCTTTTGATGCTATTGAGGCTCAGTTTGGGCTACTAGAAAAAGAGGTAATCGCCCTAATGAGGCGTGAAATGAAAGAATCTAGTTTCAAGATGTGGCGAGAACGAGTTAGCAAACGCAATACAAAACATTTATCGAAACGAAAATTTATTGCAGGTCGGTTTAAATCGGATAATCAAAAAACCTAAGTAATTGGGTAAGCATAGGCGTAGCCCGTGTGGACATCGCTCTTTGGTGATATAAACCACCAAGGGCTAAAATGCTCTAGAAAGAATAAGCCTGCGAACGCTTGCAATTATTGAGGGAAAACTACCAAATTCAGAAGCACAATGACAAAAGTTACACTCTACATTGCAGCTAGTTTGGATGGCTACATTGCTCGCAGCAATGGCAAAATTGAGTGGCTATCAATCCTTGATACAGAAGATGAAGACTACGGTTACACTGATTTTTACGAATCGATTGATGCAATCGTCTTGGGTAGTAAAACCTATGAAGTAGGGCTTAGTTTCAATGAATGGCCTTATCCGGGAAAGAAATCCTTTGTTTTTACCCAGCGTCATCTCCAATGCGATCGCGAGGACGTTGTGTTTGTTTCTGATCCAGTAAAACAGGCGTTAGCAGATATAGAGGCTCAGAGTTTAGAAAACATTTGGCTAGTTGGTGGTGGAAAATTAATCAATTCGTTTCTTCAGCACAGCTTGATTGATGAATATATAATTTCAACTATTCCAATTATCTTAGGTGGCGGTATACCTCTTTTCCCACCGCCTAGCCCTGAAGAAGAATTGGAGCTTATTCACTCAAAACAATATCCTACCGGTTTACTCCAAACACATTATCGGCGAAAAGGGAAAATTTAAAATAATTCGTAATCCTTAATGATGCTCTCTACGAATTACGAATTACGAACTTGTACTGAGCGACTTGCCTTGACTTGTGCCGAGCGAAGTCGAGGTAGCGCAGTCGTTGGCGTGGTCACTGAGCGTAGTCGTTCGCGGAGCGTCTCGTAGAGAAGTGCAGCCTCTCGTAGAGAAGGGAGCCGAAGTATTACGAATTACGAATTACAAATTAACTAAAGAAGCTTCTGAACAGCATTGCTAAAGTCTTCGTAAGGAGAAACGCCCACTATAGTTTCTGCTAAAATACCATCTTTGAAAATTAAAACTGCTGGAATACTCCGAAGACCGAATTTTTTGAAAATTGGCTTATTGCTGTCAACGTCGATCTTAACCACTTTAGCCCGACCTTTGTATTCTTCGGCAAGTTGATCCATTAACGGACTGACTAGGCGACAGGGGCCACACCAAGTAGCAGTAAAATCAACAACAACGACTTTCTCTTCACTTCCATTTAAAACAACATCAAATTCACTCTCTTCAACGTAAGCAACTATGTCAGTATCAGTAGACATTTTTTAATTCCTTAGTGTCAAACTAAAATTTCAGCAAAAAGCTAACTATATAAACTATACTCCCTTCTGAGTGTCAGATTCATTAGTTACCTATATTGATTGGGAAAATACCTTAACTGAGTTTGGTTTCTCAGCGTATATTTAATAACTTAAATTTTTATACGTAGAGTGCGATCGCACCATAACAACATAGTCTAAAAGCCATACCTTCATGGCATAGAAGCGTCAATAGTCATCCTGTCGCTTAAACAATTCTAACAACCCAATTGTGCCAACAAAAAAAGTATAAGTAGCATATTTTATTGGTATTTTTTGTCTTGAAGGTGCATAAAAAGCTGCTATAATACTTTCGATAAAATGGCTCATCATCGCAAAACGCTCAATCCAAAAAATTGGATTAAGGCTGCTTGGTACATTAGTATTAGTGATTACTGCATAAATATTCCACGATTCCAATCCAATCGCGCTTGTTATAAGCACTGTAGATATAATTTTTATAAAGGTATAAATCTTTCTCTTGATATTTAAGTCCATACTGTTCATAAAAATAATGTTTATAGCGTTTCCTAATAATACAAGGTACATCATAGTCCCCTCCTTGTTAGTTTCGTCGAGGGGATTGGGTGTGAGGTTCTTTTAACTCACCAAGAACCGCTATATTTAAAAAATGACAAAAGTGTGGAATAATACATAGGTGAAAAATTTCATTGCCCTCCATACATTGATAATAAAAATAAACTTATGATTGCTCAACATTACAACTCAACTAATCTTGAAAATAATTTGCTAAAACAAATCAAAATTAAAGAAAATCAGCTAAAAATTGCACAAGAATCTGATATGATTCATGTAGCAGAAGAATTACAGAGTCAATTATTAAAGCTACAGTCTCAATTATCAGAACCGCAAGATCAAGACGTTGAAATTCAAGCCTTGATGAGTCTACTAGACGATTAAAATTGTAAATTGGTATTGCAAAGTTTATTGAAAAGACCAAATATTTTTAACCTAAAAGCAGAGCATAGCGATTCTGATGCCTGAGACTGTAGTTTATGTACTATGTCTTAAGAATTAACATTACAATAAGTAGCAATCTAAGGAGTCATAAAAGGATGATTCTTACTTAGATAAGACCTTGAGGTTTTTGCTGGGGATTCGGTTTTTTGATCTGTGGAACTGAATCAATCTTAAGAACAGGTTTAATTGAGCGCCGTTGTCCTTGCCTAAGAATTTGAATTTCTCTCTCAATTGAATCTTTTCCTTGCCTAAAAAATTCTTGAGAATTATATGGAACCAAGTCACGGGATAAATGTTGAGCTTGTCCTGGAGTCAAACTAGGAATAGCTTGTTCAGCATTGGCAGAAGTCTGTATAGCTAGCAAAAAAGCTGTTGAAAGCAATAAAGGTTTTATTTTTATACATCCGGCGAATATTAGGTTTAACATAATTGATGCATCTGTTGCGTGAATTTTGCTTCAAACCATCTTGTATTGGTCTGACTATAAGCAAAGTACACTTTTGGGGTTGCTAATTACCTCCTACAAATGGATGAATTAATTAGCTAAACTCTTATTACAGCGCACGTCAATCTAGCTACCATCTCAATTAACTAGCCAAGTTGCTCAAGCAAATTGTTAAACTAGGCAAACTTGCGCCATTTAAAATTTCGATCAATGTTAAGAGCAAGAAAATTGTACTATTGGGCATCTAATGGTATTTTCGCCTTTTGAAACACCTGCTCAACAGTAAATTGCAGCCCTTCAAACAAAAAATCCGTGAGTAGTTCTTCTCCCATATAAGTTTGTGGTGCTGCATCGGGATAAAAAACAGTAATGCTTCTGGCTTTACTATCTAATATCCACACTCGCAGCACCTTAGCATCTAAATAGTCTTTGGCTTTAGCCGCCATTTGTCCAAAAGTTTGCCCTGGGGAAATAATCTCAATCACCAAATCAGGAGGAACAGGACAAGCTTCATTTTCATCCCAGTTGGCGGGTAAACGCTCATAAGAAATGTATAAAATATCTGGAATTGGCATCCAATCTCGTCCTCGACGAGTTAAGGCAACAGCCCATTCCGGGCAAACTTCTCCTTTACCCTCACACGATTGCTCAATCAAATTGAGAATAACGCGGGTAAGTTTCGCGTGAAAAAATTTTGGTGACATTTTAGGAATTGCTTGACCATCAACTAGCTCATAAGTTATATCTCCCTCTTCTGGTGGAAGATTTAGAAACTCTTGCAAAGTTAATTGATTTTTGGCTTGGAGTATCATGGCTCATTAATTCGTAATTGAAGGACAGAGCAACTAACTTTTATTCTGACTTCTGTTAGCGGTAGCGGGGCGTTTAGCCCATTCTGACCCCTGAATTCTTTAGGAATCTGGTTTGATTACTGAAATTATTTGCGTAGATAGGCAATAGGCAAGAGGATTTCAGAAGATTAAGGTATACCGAATTTTTTTCAGAAATCAAATATGAGTCTTATTCTTCAAATTGTTTACATTCCTCGCAACACTTGCCGAATAATATCCGATGGTACTTCATCGGTAATTGTTACCACACCAATCTCTGTTGGTAAAACAAACCGAACTTTCCCGGCTTGGACTTTCTTATCTAATTGCAACGCCTCAATGATTGCTTCAATATCTACCCCATCTGGTAACTGAGTCGGTAAACCCGCTTTTTGAATTAAAGCATTTTGACGTTCCGTGTCTTTCTTTTGCCACAGTCCTAAATTCACAGCAATTTGACCGGCTGCTACCATACCAATAGCCACCGCTTCACCATGATTGACTAAACGATAACCAGTCAAACTTTCCACTGTATGACCGATGGTGTGTCCATAGTTGAGAATTGCCCGTAATCCGCCTTCTTTCTCATCTTTGCTAACAACATCAGCTTTTGCTTGACAAGAGCGCGTTAATATGCTGGTTCTTAGATCGGGTTTGACATAGCGGAGTTGGTCGAGGCGTTTACTTGCTTCCAACTGAGCAAACAATTCGGCATCCCAAATCACACCGTACTTAATAACTTCTGCCATCCCTGCCCGAAACTCGCGCATAGGTAGAGTTTTTAACACATCTGGATCAATCAAAACCAAACGCGGTTGATGGAATGCCCCAATTAAGTTTTTACCGTGTGGATGATTCACGCCAGTTTTGCCACCAATTGCCGAATCTACCATCGCTAACAGAGAGGTAGGCACTTGGACAACATTAATACCGCGTAGCCAAGTTGCGGCTGCAAAACCAGTCATATCGCCAATTACACCTCCGCCCAAAGCCACCATCGTAGAAGAACGTTCTAGGCGGTTTTCCAGGGCTACATCGTAGAGTTTTTGAATAGAATTGAGGGTTTTGTAGCGTTCACCAGGTGGTAGAGTGCAGCTAGCAACTTCAAAACCAGCAGATTTTAGGGATGTAATTGCTCTTTCGCCAAAATGCTTAAAAATCGTCGGATTAGAAACTAGCAGTACCTTCTTGCCCAGCTTGAGACTGGCCATCCGTTGACCCAGTTGATCTAAACTCGAAGGTGCGTTAGCGTCGCTCGACGTTCGCGTAGCGTCTCGTTCGTGCAGCGTCTCCGACAGGAGAAGAGAAGTTATCGCAATCTCATAAGACTGCTCTGGTAAATTTACATTAATTATAGAAGTCATTGCCCAAACCCAAACAAGCGCTTGTGGGCTGTATTGTATCGCAATCTACGAAATGGGCATAGGGGATTGCTAAGAAGCAGGCAAGCAGCAAAGAAGTTGTAGTAAGTATTTCTCCTCTACCCTCATGTCCTATGCCCAATGTCCCATACCCCATGCCCAATACCCAACAACTAATGATTCAATAGATTTAGGAAGTATTCTGGAGAGCAATAAATGTTTGCAATTGTATCTTATATCGTCTTCTTGGGTTTATTCTTTGGCTTATCTGTAGGATTGCTGTTCGGTCTACGGACTGCCAAAATAATTTAATCGAGGTATATTCAACCCAAAACTCTTGTGGGGGCGGGCATCTTGCCTGCCCTCAGTTGATAAATAGGCTATAAAACCTTTACTTTTTCACCAATTCCGGCAACGTGAACTTCATAAAATTGCTGTAGGCTTTAGTTCGTCGGTACTTACTGCCTGATGTTGACAAGAAGTTAATTGTTTTTTCCTAAAGTATTGTTACTGGATCGTGATATGATTCAGCTGACTGAATGTGCAGTCATCATATTTAACTGTACTGGTTTCAAGTCCCGTGAGCTTGTCTGACGAATCAATTGCGCCCACTCCGACAACGCAACAAGATGCTAAAACTGGTTCTGAAGACACAGAATCAGGTAACTCCATGCAAGAGTTCTATCAACTCTTTCAGCGATTATTGGTAATCACGCTTGTCTTGACGGGGGTTATTTTTATCTCTGTGTGGATTTTTTATTCCTTAAACATTGCCCTAAATTATTTAATTGGGGCGTGTACAGGTGTGGTTTACTTAAAAATGTTGGCAAGAGATGTTGAGCAGCTTGGTAGTGAAAAAACCAGTCTGAGCAAAACTCGTTTTGCTCTGTTTATTGGAGTCATGATCGTGGCAACTCGATGGCGTGAGCTACAGATTTTGCCCATTTTTTTGGGATTTCTAACTTACAAAGCCACGCTCCTCGTCTATATGGTGCAAATTGCGTTCATTCCTGATTCTTAAAAAGTCAGGCTCACAAAGATAGTAATCCCATCCTCGCTCGTTGGGGAAAATGCTTGAAGAATGCAAATGCTTAGTGTCTTAAACGCCTTTAATTCTTTTCCCCTCGCCGAATTAGAAGTAGGTCATCATTTCTACTGGCAGTTGGGCAATCTTAAAATTCATGGGCAAGTTTTTCTCACCTCATGGTTTGTGATTAGTATTCTAGTAGTGGCTTCAATTGCTGCTACTCGCAACGCACAAAGAATTCCCAAGGGCATCCAAAATTTGATGGAATATGCCCTAGAATTTATTCGCGATCTGGCCAAAAACCAACTTGGTGAGAAAGAGTACCGCCCTTGGGTGCCATTTATTGGCACATTGTTCTTGTTTATTTTCGTATCGAACTGGTCAGGTGCGCTAATTCCCTGGAAGCTCATCAAGCTACCTTCGGGCGAATTGGCAGCTCCCACCAATGACATCAATACGACTGTCGCATTGGCATTGCTGACCTCCTTAGCGTACTTTTACGCAGGTTTTAGCAAACGGGGTTTAGGTTACTTTAAGAAATATATAGAGCCAACACCTGTTTTGTTGCCGATCGCAATTCTCGAAGATTTCACCAAGCCCCTCTCCCTAAGCTTCCGACTATTTGGTAATATTTTGGCGGATGAATTGGTAGTAGCGGTGCTGGTGCTGCTAGTTCCTCTATTTGTACCTCTGCCTGTAATGGCCTTGGGTTTATTTACCAGTGCCATTCAAGCCCTGGTTTTTGCCACCCTAGCCGGAGCATACATTCATGAGGCAATGGAGGGGCATGGTGAAGAAGGACATGAGGAGCATTAAACTTCTCAGTTGATAGCACAGTTCCAAGAGCATATTCGCTCAAAACATCGCAAAGCGCGATCAAAGAACTCATGTGCAGCGTGAAAATCACGTTTCTAATCGTTAACGCACTTTTGTTAGTTTTGTAATCAAAGCAAGGAAAATCAACATGGATCCATTAGTTCAGGCTGCTTCAGTTCTCGCTGCTGCTTTAGCGATTGGTTTAGCTGCAATTGGCCCTGGTATTGGTCAAGGAAACGCTGCTGGACAAGCAGTAGAAGGTATTGCTCGTCAACCTGAAGCAGAAGGAAAAATTCGCGGTACTCTGCTATTAACCTTGGCATTCATGGAATCCTTGACTATCTATGGTCTAGTAATTGCCCTGGTATTGCTGTTTGCTAATCCTTTCGGCTAATACCTGAAATTTTTGTGAGTGTGGAGACGTGAACCATCACGCCTCTACAATCGAAATGTTTTAGGTATCTCAATAGTTATAATGTTCAGTTGACCCTTGTTGGCTATGGGTCTCTAAAATATCAAAGGTTGGATGACGTTGCTAGCCATGAACACTGCTACTCCAGCCAAAGAGGAGACAAATGTTTGATTTCGATGCTACCTTGCCCTTCATGGCATTGCAATTCCTGCTACTAGCAGCTTTGTTGAATGCAATTTTCTATAAGCCACTGACCAAGGTACTAGACGATCGCGATAATTATATCCGAACGAATACCCTTGAGGCGAAAGAAAGCTTGGCAAAAGCCGAGCGTTTAGCCGCCGAATATGAGCAGCAACTCGCAGACGCTCGCAGACAATCGCAAGCTACTCTAGAAGCAGCTCAACTGGAAGCTAAGAAAATTACTGCCGAGAAAATTGCTGAAGCCCAAAAGGAAGCTCAGTCTCAACGAGAACAAGCTTCTGTTGAAATAGAACAACAAAAGCAACAAGCTTTTAGCTCCTTAGAGCAACAAGTTGATGCTCTAAGTCGGCAGATTCTAGAAAAACTATTAGGGCCAACTCCAGTTAGATAAGCTAAGGAGATTGGTTCTGTGTAAAGCATACGCGCAACTGGCCCCTAGTCCAGAGCGCTTAATTAAGTGTCAAAAAAGGCACTTTTTCCCTTCGGGGAAAAGATACTTAATTTCCCTTTGGGGAAAAGATACTTACATTTCCCTTCGGGAAAATACAACGTATTAGCAAGCGAGCAGCGCACTTGTAAATGGGTATCATGGGGACATTCTTATTACTTGCCGCAGAAGCGAACGCTGTTCACTCTGAATTGGCAGAAGGCGCAGCAGAAGGTGGTTTCGGTCTAAACCTAGACATTTTTGAAACCAATCTGATCAATCTAACGATTCTGATTGGCATATTATTCTACTTCGGACGTAAGGTTTTAAGCAATATCCTGAACGAGCGACAATCCAATATTGCCACCGCAATTCAGGAAGCAGAAGGACGCTTAAAAGAGGCAAAGACTGCCCTTTCCCAAGCGCAAGAGCAGTTGAAACAATCTCAGGCAGAAGCAGAACGTATCCGCCAATCGGCCACAGAAAACGCCCAAAAGACGAAAGAAGCCTTGTTAGCGAAGGCAGCACAAGACGTAGAACGCCTGAAACAAACAGCAGCAGCAGATTTAAACACCGAAACAGAGCGAGCGATCGCTCAACTGCGGCAAAGAGTTGCTGCACTAGCATTGCAAAAAGTCGAATCGCAACTCAAAGGCGGGATTGCCGACGATGCTCAACAAAGTTTAATTGACCGCAGCATCGCACAACTGGGAGGCAATGTATGACAAGTCAAGTAGCAACAGCCGAAATAGCCCAGCCTTATGCACAGGCACTTTTGTCAATAGCGCAATCGAAAAATTTGACAGAAGAGTTTGGGGAAGATGCGCGGACTTTACTGGGGCTGTTAAAAGCAGACAAACAGCTACACAACTTCTTCAGCAACCCGTTTATTCAGGCTGAGAACAAAAAAGCTCTGATCAAACAAATACTCGGTGAAGGCTCTAACCCCTACTTACGCAACTTTTTGTTGGTGCTAGTAGACAAACGCCGCATTGCATTCTTGGAATCGATTTTTCAACAATATCTGGCGCTGTTGCGGCAGCTGAATCAAACCGTATTAGCGGAAGTAATTTCAGCCGTTCCCCTCACAGAAGCTCAACAGCAGGCAATTACAGAAAAAGTGATTGCCATAACTAATGCTCGCCAGGTAGAACTAGAAACTAGGGTAGACAGTGAGTTAATTGGTGGTGTGATCATTAAAGTAGGTTCGCAGGTAATTGATGCCAGTATCCGGGGTCAATTGCGTCGCCTTTCACTGCGCTTAACTAATAGTTAAGAGTTAGGAGTAGAGACGCGATTAATCGCGTCTGTACAGGAGTTAGGAGTAGAGACGCGATTAATCGCGTCTGTACAGGAGTTAAGAGTTAAGTAAATACTAATTTATTTTGACTTTTAACTTTTAAGCTTTGCTTTTTTAACTCATCACTCTTAACTCATCACTCCTAACTCTTGAATTTTTCCGTCTCGAAAGCAAACAAGATAGACACATGAGCATATCAATTAGACCTGACGAAATTAGCAGCATTATCCAACAACAAATCGAGCAATACGATCAAGAGGTCAAAGTTGCTAACGTTGGTACCGTCCTACAAGTAGGTGACGGTATTGCCCGGATCTATGGTCTGGAAAAGGCTATGGCTGGGGAACTCTTAGAATTTGAAGATGGCACAATTGGCATCGCCCAAAACTTAGAAGAAGACAATGTGGGCGCGGTGCTTATGGGTGAAGGGCTAGAAATTCAAGAAGGTAGCTCTGTAACCGCTACTGGTAGAATTGCTCAGATTCCGGTAGGAGAAGCCTTAATTGGACGAGTTGTAGACGCTTTGGGTCGCCCCATTGATGGTAAGGGAGACATTAAATCCTCAGACAGCCGTTTGATTGAATCTCCAGCACCCGGTATCATTGCTCGTCGTTCAGTACACGAACCCATGCAAACGGGTATCACAGCTATTGACTCAATGATTCCCATTGGTCGCGGTCAACGGGAATTGATTATTGGCGATCGCCAAACCGGTAAAACTGCGATCGCGATCGACACAATCATCAACCAAAAAGAAGAAGATGTAATTTGTGTCTACGTTGCGATCGGTCAAAAGGCTTCCACAGTCGCCAACGTAGTACAAACATTGCAAGAAAAAGGCGCACTTGATTACACCATCGTCGTCGCCGCTAACGCCAGCGACCCAGCAACCCTGCAATTCTTAGCACCCTACACAGGCGCAACTATTGCGGAGTACTTCATGTACAAAGGCAAAGCGACCCTGGTAATTTATGACGATCTCTCCAAGCAAGCCCAAGCTTATCGCCAAATGTCACTACTGCTGCGTCGTCCACCCGGACGCGAAGCTTACCCCGGAGATGTATTCTACATTCACTCCCGCTTGCTAGAAAGAGCCGCAAAACTGAGTGACGAATTAGGTAAAGGCAGTATGACCGCCCTACCAATTATCGAAACCCAAGCTGGTGACGTTTCAGCATACATCCCCACCAACGTAATTTCTATTACCGATGGTCAGATATTCCTGTCTTCTGACTTGTTTAACGCTGGTATCCGTCCAGCTGTGAACCCCGGTATTTCTGTATCCCGCGTGGGTTCTGCGGCACAAACCAAGGCAATGAAAAAAGTTGCCGGGAAGATTAAATTGGAACTAGCCCAATTTGACGACCTGCAAGCCTTCGCTCAATTTGCTTCTGACTTAGATAAAGCCACTCAAGACCAGTTGGCACGGGGTCAACGGTTACGCGAACTCCTCAAGCAGCCACAAAATTCGCCACTCTCAGTATACGAGCAAGTAGCAATTTTATACGCTGGTATCAATGGGTATTTAGATGACGTTGCCGTAGATAAAGTCACAAGCTTTACCCAAGGTTTGCGCGAGTACTTAAAGACTGGTAAGTACGCCGAAGGAGTAAGAGCCTCCAAAGCGCTAGGTGATGCAGAAGAAGCTGCCTTAAAGGAAGCACTTACCGAATACAAGAAGACCTTCAAAGCAGCAGCGTAATTAAAGTGAGGAGTGAAGAGTTAAGAGTTAAAAGTTAATGAAATACTCCTACCTCTTAACTCCTAACTCCTAACTCCTAACTCCTAACTCAAGAATATGCCCAATCTAAAAGCAATACGCGATCGCATTCAGTCGGTCAAAAACACTAAAAAAATTACAGAAGCCATGCGTCTGGTAGCTGCGGCTAGAGTGCGCCGGGCGCAAGAACAAGTGCTAGCAACTCGCCCCTTTGCCGATCGCTTGGCACAAGTATTGTATGGTTTGCAAAGCCGTCTGCGCTTTGAAGAAGCAAACCTACCACTGCTGAGAAAACGCCAAGTTAAATCAGTCGGGTTGTTGGTAATTTCAGGCGATCGCGGTCTATGCGGCGGCTACAATAGTAACGTTATCCGTCGTGCAGAAAATCGCGCCAAAGAAATCCAGGCAGAAGGTTTAGACTATCAATTTGTGATCGTCGGACGCAAAGCTACACAGTACTTTCAACGCCGCAATCAGCCAATTGATGCCACCTACAGCGGCTTAGAGCAAATTCCCACCGCAGCAGAAGCCAATCAGATCGCCGATCAACTACTTTCTTTGTTCCTTTCAGAAGAAGTCGATCGCATCGAATTAATCTATACCAGATTCATTTCCTTAGTTAGCTCCCGTCCTGTGGTACAAACCTTACTGCCCCTCGATCCCCAAGGTCTAGAAGCAGGCGATGATGAAATCTTCCGCTTGACAACTCGTGGTGGTAAATTTGAAGTCGAACGGGAGAAAGTGACTAGCCAAGCCCGCACGTTGGCTCCTGACATGATCTTCGAGCAAGATCCCGTGCAGATTCTCGATTCTCTATTGCCCCTGTATCTGAGTAACCAGCTATTGCGGGCGCTACAAGAATCGGCAGCTAGTGAACTAGCTGCCCGGATGACAGCTATGAGTAATGCCAGTGAAAATGCTGGTGAATTGATTAACACCCTCACGCTGTCCTACAACAAAGCCCGACAAGCTGCAATTACCCAAGAACTCCTTGAAGTTGTGGGCGGTGCTGAAGCACTAACTTAGAAAAATACTTGTTGTGGATCGTCATAAATAGCCAATCGCTAATTTTAAAACCATTAACGATTGGCTATTTTGAGTAATGGCAGCCATATATCGTGACTTTGATAATTACGAATTACGAATTACGAATTACGAATTAAGAATCGCGTACTATAATTGAAATATGAAGCGCATGGGTCCGTCACGGTTTCGACAGGTTGGCGAACGCTGCTCTGTGATTCAGGTCGAGAGTGAGTCTCCTCTCGCAAATCAAAGGCTCAAACAAAAAGTAAATGCGAATAACATCGTTAACTTTGCTCGTAAGGATGCTCTAGTAGCAGCCTAAAACACCTCTTATAGGTTCGAGCGTCTTCGGTTTGACTCCGTTAAGGACTGAAGACCAAACCCCAACGGATGCTCTAGCAAGCGTTCTCTGGTTGGCTTGCTGGCTAAGATTAAATCAGAGCATCCTACGTTCGGGATAATGAACGATTCCCGCCTTGAGGGTCAGAAAGGCTAAACCTGTGAATGAGCGGGGGGTCAATACCCAATTTGGACAGCAGTTCGACTCTGCTCGGATCCACTAAAAATAGTTAACAAGTCCACTTGACACTGTGATGTGTAAGTGGACTTTGTTTTATGGAAAACTCCATCATAATTTTCTATAATGCACAGCTAACGTGAGCTTCCAAGGAACGACATCCGTTATGCCTTAAGAGAAACTAATCTAGTTTCCTAGAAATTCGATGGCTCATATATATAGATAGCGTCTCCTAATTATATAAGGTACATCATAGTGGTTGCTCTTAGGGTGGTGGCATACCGTTCGGTTAAGGAATTTTTTGGTTGAAGCAGGCAGAGAAGAGAAGCAAGGAAAGAGAAGAATTACTGAACAATAACCCTCTTTCCTCCCCTGCCTCCCCGAACCGTATTCAGGGGGAGCAACGCGAAAAAGTGAGATCATCGTCCAATGAGCAGGGGGAGCAGGGGGAGTAAAGAGAAATATTTAGTAATTTTTGCTGCCAAGATAGTCCAAAATACACTTAATTTCTTGATTCCCCCCTTGCCTCCTCTGCATCCCCTGCCTCAAGAGCTTACCCACCTCACTCTCATCGCATTGCTCCCTATTCAGGGTAGTGGGGTTTTTTTAGCTCACTCAACCGAGAACCGACATAGCATACTACTTAACATATTTAACACTCAAATTTAGATGTACTTCCTCTGTGCATCATCATGTAGACAGGATTACAGGAAACTGCATTGTAATTCAATGGGTAATATTGCAAAAATACCAATTACAGATTGATCACCCCTAGTTTTCCCCGATTGATTTCTAATGTTAAGAGCATCAAATAAAGCTTGTCTTGAACAAGTATGGATTGCAGTTTATGGCGTGAAATTTTCGTTTAGATGTAACACTCCCTTTAGACGCACATCTGTGCCCTCCTACTAGGAAAGACTATATAAACACGCAGACTTCGCGTTGCAAATTGCTTTCATTAAGAAGTCAAATTGCCACTACTGAGTTTTCCCCCAGGTTAAATAAGAGCAATCAAACTTCATTACTGTGTTTGATTGCATCTCGGCTAGATGCCTACATAAGTTTAGATTTGATACATCAAGTAATGAAAAACTGCACTCATGCGTCAGAAAAGATGCGTCATGAGCAACATAAGCACGTTCAAAAATATTCAGGAGTATCAGTTATTATGAATGCAATAGTACAGGCTTTTAAGCATATACAAATCTTCAGACAGAGAGAGAAAGATCAAAAAATTTCCGAGCTTGTTTTTGCTCACGATACAAGCATTGCTGAAGATATTAGCCGTGTCAAAAACCAGGAAAAGCCACAACTAGCTGCTGATGCAATTGTAAAAGTACCTCCAGCTATTATGCCTAATGCCAACAGTCACGAAAAGCTGCAACATCCTCCTGGTGAAATTGGTAAAGAGCCTCCACCTAATTTGCCTAATATATGGATTTACGACGGCGAAGTATACGACCTATCCGACTTTATTAAACGGCATCCAGGCGGTGAATTCTTCATTGGACGTATGAAGAATAGAGATATCACGACACTGGTTAATATCTTTCATCCTAATCCCGAAAAGTCTAAAAGAGTCCTCAAGAAATATGCTTTGGGGCGAAAAGCTAGACCTGAAGACGTTCATCCCAAATACAATGCTCCACCATTCTTATTTCGTGAAGGTTTTGATGGCTGGAGAGATACACCAAAGTTTAACTTCCAAAATCAAGAGCAACTGCTGAATCGGATTAAGGCAAGGATAAACGAGCCAGAAATGAAAAAAAAGATTGAGCAAATGGACTTCATTTTTGATGTAGTGACAATCATTTTGCTCGTTGTCTATATTCTTGTGCAAGTGCTGCGGTTAAATTTCATGCAGTATATGCCAATTTATCTCTTTGTTCCACTGATGGCGGCTCTGAGAATCTCCCTCACAGGTGCTGGTCACTATCTAATCCATCGCGCTCAAGTTCGCTTCAATAAAGTATTTGCACATATTTTTGATATTAGCTACGTTCCAATGGCTTTCGTCGTAACTGATGGTCATACTTTAATGCACCATCCATTTACCCAGAGTCAAGTTGATATCAAGAGAAACGTTTTCACAGCCATGTTAGAACTGCCTCGTTTCTATCGAATTCCAGTTCATACCGTACATAAACTTGGTCACGTACTCACTGGGATGTTTGTGCGATTGATTGAGATATGTACATTAGCATTCAAGTTTGGTGTCAAAGATATGTACGGCTCTTGGCAACGAGGTTTACCTCATTATATCGGCACCTTTTCTATGCGAGTAATTCTTGTTGGCGAGTTGATTTTGTTTTGGATGAATGGCGACTTTGGAGCTTGGCTAGCACAATTTGTTTTGACTCTATGGATCAGTACTTTCATGATTGTCGCTAGCCACGATTTTGAAGAAGAAGAAATCGATCCGTCAGAAGATTGGGCAGTATCCCAAATTAGAAACTCCTATGATTTGACTATGATTGGCAACAAGTACATTGACTGCTTTTTATCAGCAGGTCTTAGTCCACATCGTGTACACCATGTGCTTCCCTACCAAAAAAGTGGTTTTGCAAATATTATCAGCGAAAATCTTGTCCGAGAAGAGGCAGAGAAATTTAACGTTGTCTGGTCACAACCAAAGAACTTTTTCTTTGAGCGTCTGCCAATCTTGGTAAAACATTATTTGTTAGGGCCATCAAGAACGGCAAAAGAAAATAACTTTGGATTATTGAAAGAACATTTTCACCCACAACAATTAATGACATCGGCGAAATATGTTATCCAAGGTTTTCTTGGTATCGGTTCCATCTGATCAAAAAACACAGTTGTTATTAATAGCAACTGTGTTGTTAAAATCCTGAGATTGACCAGAAAAATTGCAAATAAAAAGGAGAAAAATTGGATGAATACTAAAAAGACCTTAGTAATGCACAACAAAGTAAATAATTTACCTGTTGTTAAACCAACCGAAATTAAAAACAAATATAGCTCTTCTAAACTTGGTACGATTAGGTTAAAGCAGTTTTTACCGATCATTGAGAGCATAGCAACTGGTACCCCCGACAACATCGTTCAACAATCTGACGCAGCTGGATTAGTTGCCAATATTCCTAGATTGGAGCAAAATCGATGCCGGATCGATAAGCTTTATAAAAATACTCGAATTGATACAAGACACCTAGCGGTTAACTTATTATCCAATGAAGCGATCGCTCACGGGTACAGTAAGACCATTCAATCTCGAATGCAGATGTATCAAGAGTTTGCTGTTCCCCTAGCTGAACGGGTTGCTAAAAAAGCACTCTTAACTGCCTCTGAAAGTATGAAGACAAACAATCATTTGTACTCAGATATGAACATCGAAGATCACATCCGCCTAATTGTTTTTGTATCGAGTACAGGCTTCGTAGCACCCGGAATAGATACAGAATTGATTAAAAGCCTTGGACTCAGGCGAGACACAGCGCGAGTAACAGTGAATTTTATGGGTTGTGCAGCCGCAATGAATGGACTGCGTGTTGCTAGCGATCATGTGCGAGCTAATCCAACACATAAAGTCCTTGTAGTATGCCTGGAACTAAGCTCAATCAATGCAGTGTTTGAAGATGAAATGAATGATGTTATTATTCATAGCATTTTTGGCGATGGATGTGCCGCAGTAGTTGTCGGAGCTTGTCAACCAGAGCAAGCAATCGGTCAAGGTAAAGTCGTCATTAGAGATCACCTAAGTTACCTTGTTGAAGATACTGAAGACGGCATCGTTCTTGGCATACGGGATAATGGGATTACTTGTCAGCTTTCGCGTCAGTTGCCTGATTATATTAAGACTGGTGTTAATCCAATTATCGAACGTTTTTTAGCAAGCCACGAGCTTACTAAAGAGAATATCGATCTTTGGGCTATTCATCCTGGTGGCACACGCATTATTCAGAATTCACAAGATTCTTTGGGACTCACTGATAGTCAAGTCGCTGATAGTTGGGAGATACTTCGTCAGTATGGCAATATGCTTAGTCCCTCAGTATTATTTGTCATGGAACGTATGCTCTTTAGTAGCGAAAATAATTCTGCTGCTGATAAAGAATACGTGGGGTTAGACAACCCGAATCACCATTGGAAAGATTCAACTGAACAAACAAAAGCATTAACTGGAATTGCCTTTTCATTTTCACCAGGAGTTGGAATAGAAGGAATTCTATTTCAAAAAGTTTAAAAAATCATCTTGATATTATAAACGCCACAGTTTTGAGCCATCGTAAAGGACACAAGTATGAGATTTATTCGATTTCTTTGGGAAATATCATGGCGGAGTATCTTGATTGCAACTATCACAGGTTTAATTAGCGGTGGTAGTAATGCAATGCTGATTTCACTCATAAATCGGGCTGTCAGTCAAGCATCACTCCCCAATGCACTGTTATATTTTGCGGCATTAGCTCTTTGTACTCTCTTCACAAGTACTGTCGCGCAATTCATGCTGATTAATCTATCACAAAATGCCATCTACCAATTGCGAATTAGGTTAGGTAAAAATATCTTATCTTCACCTTTAGAACATCTAGAAAGACTTGGAGAAAATCGTTTACTTGCAACATTAACTGATGATGTTCGAGTCCTTTCGCACGCTGTATCTGCAATTCCTAGTATCTGTATCGATCTCGCTACTGTTTTGGGATGTTTATTCTACCTATCTTTGATTTCCAACATTATATTTGTATTGACGATCGCCACATCTGGAGTAGCTATTTGGTGTGTCCAAACTAGACTCAGCAAAGCACAACATTTGTTCTCTATAGCACGTGAAGAAGAGGATAATTTATTCAAGCATTTTCAAGCTATCACTAGGGGTACTAAAGAGCTAAAACTACACAAAACCAGACGAGAAGATTTTTCCTCTAAGAACTTGCAAGGTAGTGCCACAAAACTGCGTCAGAAAAATACTACCGCAATGCAAAGTTTTGCGATCGCTAATGGGTTAGGGCAATTTTCACAGCTTTCTAGTTTAGCTTTGATTCTTTTCATATTGCCCTGGTTTATTCATATCCCACTTTCAATGTTGTCAACCTATGTCCTCACTACTACCTATCTATCCCTGCCACTCCAGAACTTATTACGCAGATTACCCGATCTCTTGCAAGGTAATGTTGCATTGCAGAAAATTAACATGATGAAGCTGTCATTAACCAGCCAAGCAGAAGTTGACACAACAATTAACTCCTACATTGTCAAACAACCTAGTCAAATTGAACTGAAACTCGAACTCGATCGCGTAAGCTATCTTTATCACCCTAATGGTGATGAGAAAGGGTTTCTTTTGGGGCCAAACAATCCATCTTTGCCCCCAGGACATAAGCCTGGAAAAGGACGTAAACCCAGAGATATGCATCCGCCTCGTGGCAAAGATAAAGAGTTTCTCTTAGGGCCAAATAGTCTACCTTTACCGCCAGGACATAAGCCTAGAGATATGCATCCTCCTGTCGACGATGAACAGGGATTTCTCCTAGGCCCAATTAGTCTAACTTTGCAGCCGGGACAAATAACATATATTGTGGGTGGTAATGGTAGTGGCAAGTCAACGCTAGCTAAATTGATTACAGGATTATATCCGCCTAAAAATGGGTCAATTTATCTCGACGGAGTACTGATTACGGATGAAAACCGGGAATGGTATCGCCAGCATTTCTCTGCCATCTTCTCTGATTTCTACCTTTTCGATAGCTGTTTGGGATTCAATCATCCGAATCTTGATCGAGAAGTTGAAAGTTATCTAAAGCAATTGCAATTAGACCATAAAGTTCAAGTGAGAGATGGTGTTTTATCAACAACTAACCTATCCCAAGGGCAGAGAAAGCGCCTTGCATTGCTAACAGCTTATCTAGAAGATCGTCCTATTTATTTATTCGATGAATGGGCATCTGACCAAGAGCCACACTTTCGAGACCTGTTTTATAGGCAGAGTCTTGTCAAACTCAAGGAACGTGGTAAAGCAGTTATAGTAATTACCCATGATGACCGTTACTTTCACCTCGCCGACCAAATTATTAAGCTCGATTATGGTAAGGTTCAACCTAACTATATTCCAACAACTAGCCACCTAAGTTAAGGCAGAGTTGATAAATTAAAATCATCGAGTTAAAATTTTCAACTCTTTAGATTGAAGAAATTTATCTGAGGGTAATATTACCAAAATTTTCTGAAGTTACGTGTTTCTGAAAAAATTCAGTAAAACTCAAAGGGGTTTCTTGCCTATTGCCTATTGCCTCCTATGCAAATAAGCATGGCTACCCTACGCTGCGCGAACAGAAATAAAATTGGATTGTTATATATAAGTATTCAATCCTTGGATTTACCAAAAATAATGCTGAAGTTCTATCAATTAGGTAAAACTTATGAACGCTAATGAACAACAAATAAATCATAGAATTCATGATGAAATGACTCAAATACAAATTGATTTGGAGAAAGCTTTAAAAAATATCCTTGAACAAGCTGGGAACAAAATTAAGCCAGATAAACAAGAGGAATTTAAAAAGGAGATTGAAGGTACTCAGCAAATCCTCGAACGTTTTAAAAGTAGGTATGCTTGAGATATTTTAGGTAATACATTGTGTGGAAAAAACCTTAAAAATATAAGCTACTTATGGTTACATAAACTCAGCCAAACAGAGGCGGGTCTGGTTTTTACTCAAGGAGTGAACATGGCATTTAATCCTCTCGATCCAGTCAATTACCCAAATCTACCCAAGCTAACTGACTCTACATCTTCACTCCCGCCGATAAAGAAGCAAGGCATAACAAAATGGTTAGTTGGATTTCTCTCCCTATTCTTAGTTGTGGGTGTCAGTTATCTGATTCATGACCAGCTTGTTAAACGACAACAGCAAGCAAATCTACGTCTGGCAGTAGTGCCTTTAAAACGGACAAATTTTTCTATCACTGTCTCAGCCAATGGGACTGTTGAACCTGAGCGGTCAATCAATCTCAGTCCCAAAACGGCAGGTACTTTAAAAAGGCTGCTAGTTAAAGAAGGTGATTATGTCAAAGAAAAGCAGGTATTGGCTTATATGGATGATTCCAATTTGCAGGGACAATTGATCCAAGAGCAGGGGAGATTGGCACAGGCAAAGGCAAATCTACGCAAACTCATGGCAGGCAATCGCCCCCAAGATATTGCTCAGGCGCAAGCGAAATTGGAGGAACTCAAAGCAAAATTACGCAAACTCATGACAGGTAATCGCTTTCAGGATATTGCTCAAGCACAAGCCCGTTTAGAGAGATATCAAGCTACTTTGAGCCAAGCAAAAGACGACTTTCAGCGCAACCAGAAACTTTATGATGCTGGAGCAATTTCTCGGCAAGCTTTAAACCAAAAACGTGCAGACCTCGACAGCGCCCAAGCCCAAGTAACGGAAGCACAACAAGCACTATCTCTGCAAAAGGCGGGAACCCGTCAAGAAGATATTGACCAAGCCCGTGCAGAAGTAAAACAGCAACAGCAAGCACTATCTCTGCAAAAAGCGGGAACCCGTCAAGAAGATATCGACCAAGCCCGTGCAGAGGTGATATCTGCTAGCGGAGCGTTACAAAACATCCAAACTCAGATTGATGACACACTGATTCGCGCACCCTTTGATGGGGTTGTGATTCGCAAGTATGCCGACCCAGGGGCTTTTGTCACGCCAATGACAGCAGGTAGTTCGGTTTCTTCTGCAACCTCATCATCGATTCTGGCATTAGCTGATACAAATCAGGTTGTGGCAAATATCTCGGAGAGCAACATTTCTCAAATTCGGATCAATCAACAGGTGGTAATTAAGGCAGATGCTTACCCTGGTAAAACATTTCTGGGACGAGTATCGCAAATCGCGGCTCAGGCAACAGTAGAGCAAAATGTCACTAGCTTTGAAGTGAAAGTTGCTTTGCTTTCAGATTCCAAGAAGTTATTGCGCTCTGGAATGAATGTATCTTTGGAATTTAATGTTGGTGAATTGCAAAACGCCCTGACTGTACCAACGATCGCAGTGACACGTCAACAAAAGGTAACAGGTGTTTTTGTGGCTCGTAAAAATCAACCGCCTGTATTCACTCCCATTACAACTGGAGCAACTGTTAACAATCGTACCCAAGTTAAGGCTGGGCTGAATGGTACAGAAAAGGTATTGATTAGCTTCCCGTCCCAACCTCAAAATCAGTCTGGTATTTCTTTTCCAGGTTTACCAGGAAGCTCTAAAGCGGGCAATTCTCAACAAGAACCTCCAATGGGGCCACCACCTGGTGGCGGTTCTCCCGCTCATTAATTCAAGGTACAAAAAATGACTATTTCCTTTCGCTTACCTCGCAGAATAGCGACTTCTCGTCGTGCCCATACTGTCTCAGTAATCGAAATCTTATCAATGGCTATGGAAGCATTATGGCGCAATAAACTCCGCACTGGCTTGACGATGCTGGGTGTAATTATTGGCATTGCTTCTGTGATTGCAATTACCTCCGTTGGACAAGGTGTACAAAAAGCGACAGAACAGCAAATTCAGTCTTTAGGAACTGATGTTTTGCAGGTTTTTGCAGGAGCCGCTCGTTCTGGTGGTATCAGTCAAGGAATGGGTTCTAGTTCAACCCTTACTTGGGAGGATGCCAAAGCTATCCAAGAAGAGGCTCCTGCTGCTCAAGTCGTTTCTGCCTACCTCCAGCGTCCGGGGCAGGTCGTTTATGAAAAGTTGAATAATTCCACCAACATTGTCGGAACCGATTTGAACTATCCCGAAGCTAGAAACACTTCCCTTACCCAAGGTAGGTTTTTTACCCAAGAGGAAATGGAGAACGCTAAATCAGTGGTTGTTTTGGGGCCGACAGTGCGGGATGAACTATTTGGCACTGGTAAAAATCCTGTCGGCGAACAGATTCGGATTCAACGTAACATTTACGAAGTCATTGGCGTATTTGAGAAGAAAGGCTCAGAAGGGCCAATGGATCGGGACGATCAAGTTTTTATTCCCCTAACTAATATGTCAAGTCGCATCGTGGGGAATAATGCTTTAAAAGGTTTTGCGATCAATGGCATTTATGTAAAACTAGCCAATCAAGAGCAGTCAGCAACGGCTCAATTTCAGGTTGTCAATCTTCTGCGCCTGCGTCACAATCTCAATTCATCTCAATCTGATGATTTCAGCATTAGAAATCAGACAGATGTTGTTAATACCTTCACGACTGTGGTGGGCTTGTTTACGATGATGGTAGTGGCGATCGCTAGTATTTCTCTGTTAGTAGGAGGTATTGGCATCGCTAATATTATGCTGGTTTCGGTTGTTGAGCGCACACGAGAGATTGGCATTCGCAAAGCCGTTGGTGCAACTAATTCCGCCATTTTGAATCAGTTTTTAGCCGAATCCGTTGTGATTTCTACCGCCGGAGGCGGTATTGGTATGGGAATTGGGATTGGCATTGCCTTTGGTGCTGCGATGATTTTCCATTTTCCCTTTATCGTCTCTATCTGGTCAGTTGTTTGTGGATTTGGATTATCCTTCATTGTCGGGTTACTAGCCGGGGTGATTCCGGCTCGGAATGCCGCCCAGTTAGACCCAATTGCCGCCTTACGGAGTGATTGATATGACCAGCATGATTTGGATGCAGGGGATTACCAAAACTTATCGCCTGGGTGAAGTGACAGTACCCGTATTAAAACGGATTGATTTAACAATTGAGCAAGGAGAGTATGTTGCCATTATGGGCACATCTGGTTCAGGAAAGTCTACACTGATGAACCTGATTGGCTGCTTAGATCGTCCAACGGGCGGACACTATGTTTTAGAAGGTAGAAACTTGATTACTTTCGGCAATGATGAACTAGCGCATATCCGCAATCAGCGCATTGGCTTTGTATTTCAGCAATTCAATCTGTTACCAGGCGCTACTGCGCTTGAGAATGTTATGCTGCCGATGATTTACGCCAATATTCCCAAGCAAAAACGCCGCCAGCAAGCAATTCAAGTACTCACACGGGTGGGATTAGGCGATCGCTTGTGCAATTTTCCCAGCCAACTTTCTGGGGGACAACAACAACGAGTCGCGATCGCTCGGGCGCTAGTTAACCGACCGGCACTGATGCTAGCTGATGAACCAACGGGCGCGTTAGATACTCAAACATCCCAGGAGGTAATGAATTCATTCGCCGAACTCAATCAACAAGGTATGACGATCGTGATTGTCACCCATGATCCGGCGATCGCAGCTCAAACGAAACGAGTGATTCGAGTCCAAGATGGTTTAATCAGCTAATTATTTGCTGTTCCTGGGTTTGTGTGCGTCCACTTCCAAACCTTCTTCCCCTTTTTTTCAGTACCCGTCGGAGTCGATCTGCACTCAAGTTTACTTGACGCTCAGATGCCAGTTTTTTCGCTAATTGTTTAGAGTTATAAGCTTGTGACTCTTGAGCTAAACAATTTTCGAGATAAACCAAATCTGATTCTGAATATCGGGGTTTTCCTCCTCGACCAGGAGCATCCCATAAACCTGCTAAACCCATTTTTTCCCAGCGATGAAGGGTTTGACGCACTGTTGAAATCGCCCAGTTCAAGCCTTTAGCAATTTGCTCATTTTTTAAGCCGCGAGTATTTAGCAGCAAAACTTGAGCGCGATCCTTAGTACGTTGAGGAACATCTTTGGCTTTTCTCAACTCTTCTAAGGTTAGCTTTTCTTCTTCAGTTAAAAACACTTTTAATCGGCATCCCATAAACAATACCCTTTTACACAATCAATTTTTGCCATTTTTATATCTATTCACGGTCTATATACTTAATCACATGCGTGTTCAAAAACACACTTAAAAAGGTGGATGGCAAGTATTAATCACACCTACGTATATAAGGCTGCTACTTAAAAAATGCTGGCTTGAGAACACCATCAAAGTTTGCAATTTCTCATCGAAAATGGATTTTGTAATAAGCTTATCCGCATCATAAATGACACCATTAACCTGTATGGACAGGCTTATTGGGTAGCTAGAGGTTCTAGCTTATAACTCAACAATAATTTGTTGGCGCTATGCTGATTAATGTTTATAGTCGATAATAAAAGACTTTATCATTAAATTTCTGAAATCATGAGTGCAGTTACGGATGTTTATCGAAACTTTAAAAATGATTTTTCCTCTAGTTCTCATTGGGATGAGCATCAAAATATATACAATCACAGTTGTTTTTTATTCAACTCGGCTCAGGAACATTTGCTTTGATCGTCTCTAAACAAATAGCTATTTTATAAACTTTACAGAAAATTTATATTTTACATAACCAGATTTTTGATGGAGACAACAACATATTCAAGACCTATTGGATAAATCAATATTAACAGCTTATTTGATGCTTAGTAAAATCTTTCCTACTTTTCCTACCTTTCCTACTTTTCCTACTTTTACTGATTACTTCTAAAGGAATACGCCGAAACAAATAAGTTTTTCTAGTTGAGATATAAATGTATTCTCTGGCGATATAAAAATATGATAAATAATTTAGGATTAGTAGATAGAGCAGCAAGATAATATTGTTTAATTATGCTTTTCCTCTCAGGAAATATGATGGTAATGAGATTTTTGAATTAGGATAGAACCAGATAAATAGCAAAAATTACTACTCAGCAAAGTTGAAGAATTAATTAAGATTTAGCATCTTTCTCGTAATCATATTTTTTACTAAAAAACAGCAATAATTGATACAAGTTAAAATTTTCAAAAACTGATATTCATTACAACTTCAACATTAAATAATAGAGAGAATGGGGGCAGAAGAAAAACCTGTTAATTTGCGCTCGGAGACGAATAATGGTAGCGGTCGCAGAGAACGTTCAACATCGGCTAACTATACAAACTGTAGAAATTGCCCCTAACACAACGGCGATTCGCTCTCTTGATTGGGATCGCGATCGCTTCGATATCGAATTCGGACTGCAAAACGGTACAACCTACAATTCATATCTAATTAGGGGCGAACAAACAGTTTTGATTGATACTTCTCACCAGAAGTTTCGCGATCTGTATTTAGAGACTTTAAAAGGTCTTGTTAACCCCAAAACAATTGATTACATAATTGTTAGTCACACAGAGCCAGACCATAGCGGTTTGGTAGAAGATGTCCTTCAGTTAGCTCCTAGAGCCACTGTTTTAGCCTCAAAAGTTGCGCTTCAGTTTTTGGAAGGTTTAGTACACGATCCTTTTTCCAAGCGGGTTGTGAAAACTGGCGATCGCATCGATATCGGCAAAGGACACGAAATGGAATTCGTGAGTGCGCCTAACCTGCACTGGCCGGATACAATCTTTAGCTTTGACCGCAAAACCCAAATTCTCTACACCTGTGATGCTTTTGGGATGCATTTTTGTGACGATCGCACCTTCGACGAAGATTTAGAAGCGATTGAAGCTGACTTTAGATTTTACTACGACTGCTTGATGGGCCCTAACGCTCGTTCGCTGCTGAATGCGATGAAGCGGATGAGCGAACTAGGGAAGATTAATATAATCGCCAATGGTCACGGGCCATTATTATACCACCATTTAGATGTTCTAACTGGGTGCTACGACAATTGGAGCCAAAGACAAGCGAAAGCAGAAACAACAGTTGGCTTGTTTTTCGTCTCAGAGTATGGGTATGGCGAACGCCTTGGTCACGCAATTGCCGAAGGTATCCTGAAAACTGGCGTTGGCGTAGAAGTACTGGATCTGAGTACTGCCCAGAGCCAAGAAATTCAAGAACTAGCCGGGAGAGCAGCTGGCATCATTATCGGGATGCCCCCAACTACCTCCGCTGCCGCCCAAGCTAGTATCAGTTCGGTGCTAGCTGTCGCCAAGAACAAGCAATTTCTTGGGCTGTTTGAATGTTACGGTGGGGATGATGAACCCATTGATACACTCCGCAGACAATTCCTTGACTCTGGCATCAAAGAAGCTTTCCCACCCATTCGGATTAAAGAGACTCCCAGCGCATCAACATTCCAGTTGTGTGAAGAAGCGGGTAAAGACATTGGACAATTGCTAGTGCGCGATCGCAACATCAAGCAAATCAAGTCCCTTGATGTCAACATGGAAAAAGCGCTGGGTCGGATTAGTAGTGGACTGTATATAGTCACGACTAAAAAAGATAATGTCTCAAGTGCAATGCTGGCATCCTGGGTAACGCAAGCGAGTTTGCAACCATTAGGATTCACAATTGCCGTTGCGAAAGACCGTGCTATTGATTCCTTAATGCAAGTAGGCGATCGTTTCGTCCTCAACGTTTTGGAAGAAGGCAATTATCAAGAACTCAAGAAACATTTCCTCAAACGCTTGCATCCTGGTGCTGACCGCTTTGCTGGGGTGAAAACTCAACCCGCGAAAAACGGTTCGCCGATTCTAACAGATGCTTTGGCATATATGGAATGTGAAATACAGAGCAGCATGGAATGCAGCGACCACTGGATTTTATACTGCACCGTCCAAGAAGGCCGTGTCTCCAAAAACGATGGATTGACAGCCGTTCGCCATCGCAAAGTAGGTAATTACTACTAACAAATAGGGAAGAGGTGATAGGTGACAGGGGACAGAAAAGAAAACTATCCCCTGTTTCCTATGATCCATACCCCATAACCTATTCCCTATTCCCTGTTCCCTATTCCCTAATTTGATCCAACAGCTATGACCAATTCCAAGCCACGCGACGTACAAGTTCTACCAATTGCTACAAATACTAAGGCGATCAGAGCACGTAGTTGGTCACGTCTGCGGTTTGAAATTGAATACGCACTTGAAAGAGGTACTACTTCCAATTGCTATTTGATTGAAGCTGATAAAACCGCACTTCTTGATCCACCGCCAGAAAGCTTTACCGAAATTTATTTAGAGGCATTGCGGCAGACTTTAGATTTACAAAGTTTGGATTATATAATCTTGGGCCATTTTAGTCCCAATCGAGTTGCAACCCTCAAAGCAATTTTAGAACTAGCACCACAGGTAACTTTTGTTTGTTCTCTTCCTGGTGCGAACAATTTGCGTGCTGCTTTCTTAGAGCAAGATTTAAACGTCTTGGTGATGCGGGGGAAAGAAACTCTGGATTTGGGTAAGGGTCATGTTTTGAAATTCTTACCCACTCCGAGTCCGCGTTGGCCGGAAGGACTTTGTACCTACGACCAGCAAACCCAAATTCTCTACACAGATAAGTTATTTGCAACTCATCTCTGTGGCGATGAACTGTTTGATGATAACTGGGAAGCACTCAAAGAAGACCAGCGTTACTACTTTAACTGCCTGATGGCTCCCCAAACTCCTCATGTGCAAGCAGCTTTGGAGAAGATATCAGATTTGCAGGTGAGAATGTATGCTGTCGGTCACGGCCCCTTAGTACGCACCGGCTTAATTGAACTTACCAAAGCTTATGGAGAGTGGAGCCGTTCTCACAACGATCGCGAGATTTCTGTTGCTTTACTTTATGCTTCAGCTTACGGGAATACAGCGACTTTAGCACAAGCGATCGCTCTGGGATTAACTAAAGGTGGAGTCGCAGTCAAATCGATTAACTGCGAATTTGCTACCCCTGATGAAATTCGCATCAATCTCGCACAGTCAGAGGGTTTTATCATCGGTTCTCCTACCATTGGTGGTCATGCACCAACTCCGATTCATACTGCTTTAGGGATTGTGCTATCGAGTGGTGACAACAGTAAACTCGCTGGAGTCTTTGGTTCCTACGGCTGGAGTGGCGAAGCCTTTGACTTAATCGAAGGTAAACTCCGGGATGCTGGGTATCGCTTTGGTTTTGACACTTTGAAGGTGAAGTTTAAACCTGATGATGTCACTCTCAAATTCTGTGAAGAATTAGGTACAGACTTTGCCCAAGCACTGAAAAAGGCTAAAAAGGTACGCCTACCCCAACAAGCCGCGACTCCAGTGGAACAGGCTGTTGGTCGGATCGTTGGTTCCGTTTGCGTGGTGACAGCAAAACTTGGAGAAGTGTCTACCGCAATGTTAGGCGCTTGGGTTTCTCAAGCCACCTTCAACCCACCTGGAATAACAGTGGCGATCGCCAAAGAGCGAGCGATCGAATCTTTGATGTATCCAGGCGGTAAGTTTGCCTTAAATATTCTACCTGAAGGCAATCATCAAGACTACATGAAACATTTCCGTAAATCTTTCGCACCTGGGGAAGATCGATTTGCCAACTTTAGTACAGCAGTTGCAGATAACGGTTGTACTGTCCTCACTGATGCACTAGCATATTTGGAATGCTCAGTCAACCAACGTCTAGAATGTGGCGATCATTGGGTTGTGTATGCAACTGTGGATGAAGGTAAATTACTCAAACCTGATGCTGTGACTGCCATTAACCATCGCAAAACCGGCACTCATTATTAAATCATGAGACATTTAACTTAGGGAAGCGCTTTAGCTTAAATATAGGCAAGGCAAAGCGTTTTATGACAAGATTCTCTTTTTTATTGTGGGATGGACAAGATGTCCATCTCATTTTTTTGTCAAGATGCAGAGTCCGCCTAAGAGAATTTTAGTTATTGACTAAGTACAGCATTTCATTAATTCGTAATGAATTAAATTTGGCAATACCCTGCAATAGCAGTGTATCGACTGACAATGCCAATGCATCGACTAACAATGCCAATGCATCGACTAACAATGCCAATGCATCAACTAACAATGTCAATGCATCGACTGACAATGCCAATGCGTCCTCTTGCATTAAAAACGCTACGATTTTACGCAAAGCTGTACTAATACCATTTCTTTGTGAGGCCAAACCTTTTTAACTTCTTTCTTTGTGTCCTACCCTTCTCCTTCAAAGACGCTACGCGAACAAGAAGCCACTTCGTGTCTATGATAACGGGAACGCTGTTGCTAGTGTATTGCCTAGCTTACATTCAAGAGTAGAAGCATCCGTCTGACTTTTCACGGGATCTGGAAAACCTCTGTTCTATTTCTCTCTTCTTTTAAGGAGAGAGACTTTGAATTTTCCCCCTTCCCGTCGCGGGAAGGGGGCTAGGGGGTTAGGTTAACGTGAGTTCGACAAGTCCTTTTTTGATCTCTCCCCTAACCCCTCTCCGTGTCGGAGAGGGGAGCCAAAACCCTAATTTATCGTTGCTTCTCCCTTTCCCTGTGGGAGAGGGAGGTTGTCCGGGAGAGGTTCATCGAACTCACGTTAGGTTAATCCTTAGCTTTTCCACATAACGTGAAAAGTCAGAAGCATCCGTGCCTGCGGCGAAATTATCACTGAAAGAACACCAGAGTTATCAAGGAGTCAAAACCAAGTGAATCCTAATGACAGCAACATTAACAAACCATCTCTCGAAATCAACGCTTCTCGCCAGTTCACCCCTTGGCTGTATGAGCAAAACCTCAGTTTGGCCTTCACTACCTATCAAGCGGGAAAATTATTCTTCATCGGCTTGCAACCAAACGGTAAATTATCCGTATTTGAACGTAGCTTTGAGCGGTGCATGGGTTTGTATGCCAATGGCAACAGCCTCTACATGAGTTCCCTGTATCAACTCTGGCGATTTGAAAACATCATCCAACCTGGACAAAATCACCAAGGCTACGATGCTCTTTATTTGCCCCAGATGAGTTATGTGACTGGAGATTTGGATATTCACGACATCGCTTTGAGTAGAGCAGAAGAAAAAGATTTAAACTCGCAAAAATTAGTATTTGTCAATACCTTATTTAGTTGTTTAGCAGCAGTCAGCGAAACCCACAGTTTCGTTCCTCTGTGGCAACCAACCTTTATCAGCAAGCTAGCGGCGGAAGATCGATGTCACCTGAATGGGTTGGCAATGCAACAAGGAAAACCTAAATACGTCACTGCCGTCAGCCAGTCAGATGTAGCAGAAGGCTGGCGGGAGCATCGGGCAAACGGCGGCTGTGTCATTGACGTAGAAAGCAATGAAATTGTATTGCGCGGACTATCCATGCCCCACTCCCCGCGCTGGCATCAAGAAAAACTCTGGCTGCTCAACTCAGGCGCGGGAGAGTTTGGCTTTGCTGATTTAAAGCGGGGAGTGTTTGAGCCAGTCGTCTTCTGTCCGGGATATCTGCGCGGTTGTGCATTTTATGGCAACTTTGCAATAGTGGGAATTTCGCAACCCAGACATAACAAGACCTTTAGCGGCTTGCCCCTAGACGATAAATTGCAACAAAAAAACGTTGAGCCTCGCTGTGGGTTACTAGTGATTGACTTAAGAAGCGGTGATATTGTCCACTCCCTGCGAATGGAAGGGGTAGTACTGGAATTGTACGACGTGGTAGCACTTTTGGGGGTACGTCGTCCAATGGCGATCGGGTTTCGTAGCGACGAAATTCGGCGGGTGGTAACGGTGGGATGAAAAGCTAACTAGTTAAGATTCTAGATGGCAATGCGATCGCTAACAAAAAAAAATTTTGCAACAATCAATCAGCGATAGGGTCATACATCTGTATGCCCTTACCAATTTATTTGACTTTTCACAAGATATGGAATCAGAAACATGGTGCGTGTAATTTCAGTATTAAAGCGGAAACAACATAAATTCACTTGCTGAAATTCCGCAATTGCCACAAAGACAATAGCAAAAACGCAGGGTAGCCTTTAACTAGAAAAACAGTATCAGGCAGTTTCTAGACAAAACTTTTATATTTTTTGTTGTTCTTATGACTCCAAAACACACCAAAATTAAATTTCCTCTTTGGCAGTATCTGAACCAGCCCTTATTTAGTCGCGATACTAAATTAATATTGAATCCCCAACGTTTCGTATTAGTCTGGCGTCTGCAACTTTTAGAACGTTGCTGGACAAAAGAATGTGACGCCAAAGGGCCTCAACAGCATTAGATATTTGAAAAGCTGGCAAACTAAGCCTCGTCTACAGAACGTGGCTTTTTGCCGTCAAGTAAAGTACTAACAGTCATATCTCCCATAACATTAATTGCGGTGCGGCAGCGATCCAAAAACCAGTCTACAGTAACTAGCAAAGCGATGTACTGGGTAGGTAAGCCGACAGAAGTGAACACTAGTGTCATTGTTACCAGCCCTGCATTGGGAATATTTGCCGCACCCACAGATGCAAAAATCGAGGTAAGGATGACAATTAACTGCTGTCCTAAACTCAAATGTTGCCCAATCAGTTGGGAAATATACAACGCAGACATTGCTTCATAAAGGGCAGTACCATCATTATTGAAATTTGCCCCGACTAATGCCCCCAAGGCAGCAGAAGATTCCCTTAAACCGACTTTTGTTTGCAAAACCTCAAAGGTTACGGGCATTGCCGCCGCCGAGGAAGAAGTTGAGAAAGCTGTCAAAAAGGCATCAGAACCGCCAGCTAGAAATTTTAGCGGGTGTACCCAAGAACCAAATTTGACTCTGGTGAGGTAGTAGCACGCCTGCAATACCAGTGCTAACAATACAGCGACGATAAATGCACCCAAAGATTTAAACGGTGCAAAGCCCTGCATCGCAATAGTTTTAGCTACAATCCCAAAGACTGCGAACGGTACTAAGGCAATTACCCAGTTGAGGATGCGGACTACCGCTTCAAATAAAATTCCGATGACATCCTCTATCGGCTGAAATCCATTCTTGCCTTGGGCGATTTGTTCAGATTTTAATGCCCGCAGGACGATGCCAAAACTCAGGGCAATCACAATCAACTGGATGACATTATTATCAACCAATGGCTTGAGGACGGCTTCTGGTACAGCATCTTTGAGTATTCCCCAAGGATCGAGACTTTGAGCAGTTATTGCCGTACTTGTTGAGGTGTTTACATTGCCCCAAGTCCCCGGACGCAGTACATTAGCCACCAAAAGTCCCACCAAAATAGCTACGGTAGTGTTAGTTAAAAGTAACACTGCCAACCGCCGTCCGGCTGTACCAGGGATATTGGTAGTCATTAAAGTATGCAGTACTGCTACCAGAATCAGGGGTGTAGCCAAGGCGCGGAGAGCCTTTAACACCAATTCTGCCGGAATTGCTAAATTATTGATTAAAGCGGCGTTGCTGGGATTGGGATTCCCTGCACCAAGGGCAATTCCGACGCTGACTGCCGCTATTAAGGCGATGAGAATTTGCAACGTGAGAGGGATACGCTGCCACCAAGGGCTAGCTTTGGTTTCAGGCGAAGTTGTTCTCTCTGTTTGACTCATTGGCTAGATACTGGTTAACTGCTGTAACTATTAAAACAACACTAATAATAGTGATAATTCCCGAAAAAGAACAGCTTTAATTTTGGTTAAAAACTGTTAATCTAAGATTCCGTTGCTTTACAAAATCTGGCTCGAAAGGGTATACCACAAGGTAGGCCCCTAGAGGTGTCTTGGCTTGTGGTTGGAGATGCTTATGTCCTTTGTTCCTTTACATATTCACAGTGACTATAGTTTGCTCGATGGGGCAAGTCAGCTACCAGAGTTGGTAGATCGAGCGATCGCACTGGGAATGAAAGCGATCGCTCTTACCGATCATGGTGTCATGTATGGAGCCGTCGAACTGATCAAAATCTGCCGTAGTCAAAATATTAAGCCGATAATCGGCAATGAAATGTATATCCTAAACGGTGATCTTGAAAAACAAGAACGTCATCGTCCCAAGTATCATCAAGTCGTTTTAGCTAAAAATACCAAAGGTTACAAAAATTTAGTTAAATTAACTACAATTTCTCACCTCCAAGGTGTTCAAGGGAAAGGAATTTTTTCTCGTCCTTGTATTAATAAAGATTTACTCAAACAATATCATGAAGGTTTGATTGTCACCAGCGCTTGTCTGGGTGGAGAAGTTCCCCAAGCAATTCTTAGTAATAGGCCAGATGCCGCCCGGAAAGTTGCCCAATGGTATAAAGATGTATTTGGTGATGATTATTATTTAGAAATTCAAGACCACGGCTCTCAAGAAGACCGGATTGTGAATGTAGAAATAGTCAAAATTGCGCGGGAACTAGGGATTAAAATTGTTGCTACCAATGATTCACATTTTATTTCTTGTTTTGACGTTGAAGCGCACGATGCTTTGCTATGCATTCAAACTAACAAGCTAATTGCTGAAGATAAGCGGATGCGTTATAGCGGCACAGAGTATCTCAAATCTGGTGAAGAGATGCAGCAGCTATTTCGCGATCATTTGCCGGATGATGTAATTGCCGAAGCTGTAGCTACTACTGGAGAAGTGGCCGATAAAGTTGAGCCTTACCATATTATGGGTGAGCCTCAGATACCTACACCTCCCATTCCTTCTGGTCATACTGCTGACACTTACGCCGAAGATGTTGCATGGAGTGGACTGTTAGAACGGTTAAATCGCAAATCTCGCCAAGAAGTCGATTCCGTCTATAAAGAAAGATTGGAATACGAACTGAAGATGATTCAGCAGATGGGTTTTTCCAAATACTTTTTAGTTGTTTGGGACTACATCAAATTTGCTAGAGATAATAATATTCCTGTAGGGCCAGGTCGGGGTTCGGCGGCTGGTTCATTAGTCGCTTATGCGATGCGAATTACTAATATTGACCCTGTACATCATGGGTTATTATTCGAGCGTTTCTTGAACCCAGAACGGAAATCCATGCCTGATATTGATACGGATTTCTGTATTGAACAACGAGATAAAGTGATTGATTATGTCACTGAGAAATATGGTGCAGATAGAGTTGCCCAAATTATTACTTTTAACCGTCTAACTTCTAAAGCAGTTTTGAAAGATGTCGCCAGAGTATTGAATATTCCCTATGGGGAAGCTGACAAAATGGCGAAAATGATTCCTGTGGTGCGGGGAAAACCAACGAAACTCAAGGTGATGGTTTCCGATAAAACTCCAGAACCAGAGTTTAAAGAGAAATATGATAGAGAACCCCATGTTCGCCATTGGCTTGATATGGCGATGCGAATTGAAGGAACTAATAAAACCTTTGGTGTTCATGCAGCAGGCGTGGTAATTTCAGACGAACCACTTGATGAAATTGTGCCGCTACAGAAGAATAATGACGGTTCTGTGATTACCCAATATTTCATGGAAGACCTGGAATCAATGGGTTTGTTGAAAATGGATTTTCTGGGTTTACGGAACCTAACGCTGATTCAAAAAACTGTAGATTTGATTCAAGAAACGAGAGGATATCGGGTCGATCCCGATGAAATTCCCCGCGATGAAAGAAAAGCCCAAAGGATATTAGCTAAAGGCGAACATAGCACTCTACCAAAAGATGTCCAAAAAACTTATGAATTATTAGAAGCAGGTGAGTTAGAAGGGGTATTTCAATTAGAATCTTCTGGTATGCGTCAGATAGTGCGAGATTTGAAACCTTCTAATATAGAAGATATTTCTTCAATTTTGGCACTTTATCGACCTGGCCCATTAGATGCGGGACTGATTCCTAAATTTATTAACCGCAAACATGGTCGAGAAAATATTGATTATCAACACACTGTTTTAGAACCAATTTTAGACGAAACGTATGGAATTATGGTCTATCAAGAGCAAATCATGAAAATTGCTCAAGATATGGCGGGATATTCTTTAGGACAAGCTGACTTGCTGCGTCGGGCGATGGGTAAAAAGAAAGTTTCTGAGATGCAAAAGCAGCGAGAAAAATTCGTGGATGGCGCAGCTAAAAATGGCGTTCAGAAAAAAGTTGCGGATGAATTATTCGAGCAAATGTTGAAGTTTGCGGAATATTGTTTAAGCTATGACACGGAAATATTGACAGTAGAATATGGATTAATGCCGATTGGGAAAATTGTCGAAAAAGGCATTGAATGTACTGTGTACAGTGTTGATGATAATGGAAATATTTACACGCAACCTGTAGCACAGTGGCACGATCGCGGACAACAAGAGGTGTTTGAGTACTGCTTGGAAGATGGTTCAGTGATTCGGGCAACAAAAGACCATAAATTTATGACTGCTGATGGTCAAATGTTGCCAATTGATGAAATATTTGAACGGGAATTGGATTTGATGCGGGTTAATAATTTGCCGAGTTAGCCAGAATAAAACTTTAGTAGTATGAGATTACGCTGTTGAATTAGTAGCGATCATATTTGCAAGACAAATACTTTTATTTTTATGGTTGCTGAAAGCCTCAAACAAGACCCATTGCCTGAGCAGTTACTTTGGTCGGGTGAAGTGCATCGAATAAAGTGGAAAGTCTACTGCATACAGGTGAACCATCCCATTAAGGAAGAACTTGATGAACAGAAGTTTGACGAATATGGATTAGCAGATTCAAGCGATTCATTCTGGCAGTTACGGTTTGAGAGCCAAGATAGTGAATCTTTTGAAACAACTTGGTCTCCACGAGATCGAATCATCTTCGGCACATTGAGTGGATGGTCGAAGTCAGCAATTGGGGATTTGAAAAATGCTCTCATTCAACATCGATGGCAGGGTTCTAAACAGTTTTTTGGGCGCGATCGCTCCATTAATGGGTGTTCATGACGGCAATCTTTATAGAGGGTGATGCTATGCTTGCTATAAAAAGGATTGAGGATACAGTACGATGAAAACTCGCAGCTTTGCAGTCCTTATTTATAAAGAGGACGATATGTATATAGCTGAGTGTCCCGAAGTTGGTACGGTCGATCAGGGTGAGACAATCGAACAGGCAATTGCTAGCTTGAGAGAGGCAACGCAGCTTTACTTAGAGGAATTTCCTCTACCTGAAACATCTCCAAGGTATATGACCAGCATTGAAATCACCTATGCCTAAGTTGCCACGAATCTCAAGTAGGGAGGCAATTCGGGCACTGGAGCGTTTGGGTTTTGAGCAAATTCGACAAACAGGTAGTCATGTTGTGATGAAGAAGCAAACGCCAGAAGGTACGATTGGCTGTGTTGTACCTGTGCATCCAGAATTGAAGGTAGGAACATTGAGTGGCATTCTTAAGCAAGCGCAAGTTATACCGGAAGAGTTCATAGAAAATCTCTAGGCGATCGCTTTGAAGGCGAATTAGATTTGATACAGTTTGATGGGACTGGGGAAACAAGGAGAATAACCCATGCCGAATGACTAATGACTAATGACTAATGACCATTTGTGGTTTTCCCCAAAGTATGCTCTCCTGCTTGTAAATGGCAATTCCCGGTTTTGCTCCTTTGGGTTTATAGACGTGTTTTGGCTGGGTGTAAACTACTGGCACTTGCTCACTCTGACGAGCGCGACTGTAATATGCAGCAAGGTTAGCTACAAATTGCAAATCAGCTTCTTCTGCCACAGCACCCGGTTCTAAACGTAGTAACACATGACTCCCTGGAATTTCTTGAGCGTGGAACCAGATGTCATAATCCCCAGCTACACGAAAGGTTAATTGGTCATTTTGGCGATTGTTACGACCGATTAATACTTCAAAGCCACCAGGGGTAAGGTAACGATAAAAGTTAGTGCTGGGAGGTTCGTTTGCACTGCGACTGCGGTATTCTGGATCTTCTAAATACTTTTGCCCAATCAACTCTTCACGGATTTCTTCTAAAGCTCGTAAATCTTCTGCTGTTTGGTAGGTGTCTATCTGAGCGATCGCAGCTTCTACTTGTTCTAAATACTCAATTTCTGTCTGTACTTCTAACAGTAGCGGCTCCACAGCAGCACGAGCGCGTTTGAGCTTTTGGTGTTGTTTGTAAAGACTTTGGGCATTTTGGACGGCATTTTTATCTGGCTGGAGTGCGATCGCTATTGGTAAATTTGTCTCAAAATCAGCAATGATAATTTCTTTCATCCCCGGTTCCCAGTTTTGCAGGTGAGCCATCAATAAATCTGCTTTTTGCCGATACTCATCGGCTCGATCTGATTGCTGCAAGCGCGTCTCAAAGGTTTGAGCTTTATTGTGTAATTTCGCCAGAATATTATTCAACTTCTGACTCAACTGATGGCGTAATTGGGAAAATAACTGTTGGTTAATCTGGTTACTGTAATAGCGGTTCAGTAACTCCTGGATATTTTTGACCTTTTCAACTGCACCCCAACCCATTACGGTGTAACCATCTTTTGTCCAAGCGGGTTGAAATTCTTTGGAATCTAGAGCTTGCAGCCATTCTTGCCAACGCTCAAATAGCCGTCGCCAGTCGTCGGGGTTGAGAGTATTGGTAGATGTTTCTGATGCGATATTTGCTTCTAGCAGCATTAACTCCACTAGTGCAGCACTCAAGCCACTATAACTTTTGAGCAATTGCCGCTTGATTGCTCCTGGTACTAAACTTACCCGTTCTTGCCAACGTTCTTGAGATTCACTCAAGTAGGGGACACTTCCAGTTAGTTTCGGTGGTGTTTCATAAAATTGTCCGGTTTGGATAGGACGGACGCTAGATTGTTGCTGACTGACTTGATGAGCGGCGGTGATAATTATATTGTTAGCGTCGGTGAGAATGACGTTGCTATACTTGCCCATAATTTCTGCATAGACATGATATAGAGCGCTTTCTCCAGGACGACGGGCAAATTGTAAATCAATCACACGCTCCCAAGGGGCGATCGCTTCAATACTTACCAGTGCCAAACCACCCAATTGATGTATTAATTGTTGGCTAAAGGTAAAGGTATCTGGCGATCGCGGTGGCGGATCGCCAATACAAATATGTGCAGCTTGGGGATGCCAAGAAATTTGTAGCCAATCTCGCTGTTCTAGGGTGCGTAATGCCATAGCAATCGTGTAGCGATCGCGCTGGTAAACTTGTTCTAAGCGTGATGGTAGCCAGTTAGCGCGGATTTCGCTACAAGCAGCTGTGAGAGTGGTAAAGTCAACTGGTTGCAAAGCGATTACTTGTTAACATTCAAATGGTAGCGATCGCTATGCTTTTATTTTTGTTTAGTTAAAGCATAACAGACCTCACCTATCATAGCGGTTACTTGCTTTGGTGATAACTGCGAATCAAAAAACGCAGAAATTATCATCAGATAAGCTTCTGCGTTTAAGTGATAAGTTCGTTTTTTATACAGTTTGTTTTTGGTGTTGAGTTTTCCAAGTTCAGGCGATGCCTACGGCGGGCTTCTCTACTAGAGGCTACGCCCGAAGCGTAGCTATGCCGCAGGCTTTACGCCTACGCTACCAAATATAAACCCAAAATATTATCCGAGTTACTCACTCACCATTATCTGTTAAACAAAAGCGTTATTTAGCAGCTAAAACTGGTTCTTTTGCTGCTGATTGCACTAGTTCGGTGGTTGAGTGTACTAGTTCTTTTGCTGCTGATTGCACTAATTCGGCGGTTGAGTGTACTAGTTCTTTTGCTGTTGAGGCTACTGTTTGTGGCTGCATCAGTTCGGTGTAAAGTTCACTCAGTTGATGTGCAACACCATCCCAGCTAAACTTAGTTTCGACGCGCTTTCTACCAGCTTTACCCAATTCATCTCGCCATTCTGGATTTAAGAGAATTCGGTCAATCGCAGAGGCAAAAGCATCTACATCTTGCGGTGGAGCCAATAAACCAGTTTTTTCATTAACTACAGTAAACTGAAGTCCGCCGACATCGCTTGCTATCACTGGTGTACCGCTTGCCATCGCTTCGATCGCCACTAGTCCAAAGGGTTCGTAGTGACTGGGAACAACGCAAACATCGGCAGCAGCGTAATAAGTTGGTAAAACATCTTGACTCAGACGACCTGCAAAGGTGGTAAAGTCGCTCATTCCCAATTCGTTGACGATTTGCCCAATGCGATCGCGCTCAATTCCGTCGCTGTTACCTGGAGTGCTACCACCACCAATAATTAGCTGGATATTTTTGGAGTTGCGTAGTTGAGATTCGTTTACCGCCCGTACCAAAGTTTCTATACCTTTGCGTTGATCGAAGCGCCCCACGTATAGTACAACTTTGGTTTCTTTATCAATCCCCAATTCAGCCCTGGCTGCTTCTCGTGCAATGGAGCCAAAGCGCTGAATATCTGTACCACAGGGAATGATATCGATATTGCCTTTTGTGGAAACTAGCGATCGCATGTGTTCTTCTTCTTGCGGACTTGTCGCTACAATTCGCTCTGCTTTTTCCAAGACTTGTTTTTCCACTGCTAATCGCTGACTAGCAATTAGAGGAATATTTTCTATAGTGTTATATTTTACAGCTCCTAAGGAGTGGTAGGTGTGAACCTGTTTACTCTTTTGGATTTTATTTAACTGCATCCCCACCCAACTAGAGAGCCAATAATTAGTGTGAACTAATTCGTATGTAATTTCGTTTTTTACTTGAAATTTGAGGAAATTATCTACAAATTCTGGCAGATATTCAAAAATTTCATCTCGCGGCACAAACTCAAGGGGGCCAGCTTTTAAACGGATAGTTCGACAATTTTTGCTATGTTCAACTATCGAGTCTTGCTCCAGACTCGCTTTGCGGGTAAACATATCAACTTGCCATCCCAGCTGCGCTAGTGCTTCACCCACATTACGCACATAAACATTTTGTCCCCCAGCTTCTTCTTTCCCTATCTCAATCGCTGGGTCTCCGTGGACGGAAATCAAGGCGATACGTTTTTCGGTGGTAGAGTTCATAGTTTGTGTGTTGCTGATTTTAACAAAGTTTTAGATTGTTCCAAGCACGTGTTATAGCACACTTGCCTGAATTGTTTAGGAACTTTGATTAATGTTGATTTTAATTTACTATGTCTAATATTTTTTAACATCCTCTGCCAGAAGTATACTTTTAGATTAAATACAAATAATATTTAATTTCTTTAGATATAGGAAATTGTGATATTTACAGCTCATACTTTTGATAGATGAAAATTATATTTCCTCGTTAGCATTAATATATTTAATCTCATAGATATAGCAATCTTATTTAAATTGCTCTCCACTGAGAGACTTAGAACCCAATACAGTTTAGTTAAGAAAATAATCTGTTGAGGCAGGCAGGGGAGGCTGGCGTTACAGGGGAAGCAAGGGAAGAAAAAATGCTTAACCCAAGCGTATTGACTTAAAGCCTCAACTTATTCAAGAAATAGGAGTTTTTTTATTCCTAACTCCTGCACGGATAGCTATAGATGCATTAGAGTTATTTAGGCTAAATTACAGATGTTATAAGTATAAATTAAGCAAAAATTTACTTAGTTTAGATATTTAAATTTAAACCACTTACCACGCTCATATCACCGCGTTAAACTCATATTCTATTAAGTAATAAGAATAAGTGTTAAATATTGATGCAAAATCGGGTATTTTCTTGAATTTGCTTCGGAAAGTTTCAGATTATATTTTCAACCATTAATAAATTTCAGGAGCAAATCAGGTGTTTACTTCGACCTTACTCGCTGCTGCAACCACACCCCTGCAATGGAGTCCGACAGTTGGGCTGATTATCATTATCGCTAATATCATTGCCATTGCCTTTGGCAAATCTACCATCAAGTATCCTAATGCAGAACCAGCACTACCCTCACCCAATTTATTTGGTGGTTTTGGTTTGCCAGCCCTTTTAGCAAGTACCGCCTTTGGTCATATCTTAGGAGTGGGCGCTGTCTTAGGGCTGCATAACCTGGGAAGAATTTAGGTTCTTATCCAAGTTAGCCTTTATCTAATGATTATTTTGTCTCCAGCTTTGAGCCAGAGAGTTAGTTCTCTGGCTCTTTTTTATTTTTGAATTGGTGCTTGCTGGTAGATAATTTAACATAGAAGCAAATATGACATCTTGTGGATACTTGAGTCGAATAACTTGATACAAAACTACGTCAATGGCAACCTGATATTGCTCAACAAGTGCGAAAATGCCTTGCAACCAACCATCTCAATTACATCGAAACTCAGCAAGATTGTTACATTATCGCATTGGGTTTGACCGCATTTGTCCAATATTGAAATGTTTTATCTCCAATTTGATCGCTATTGTGACTGTAGATTTGCCGCAAGCATTCATAAAAAGCTTGGGCTTCATTCTGTAATCCAAATGTCATCAAGCACTTTAAGATACGGGTGATGCGAAGATAATTGTGGTCAAACATAGAGACCCATTCACGTTTGCGATTCGGATAGTCTTCTGACTGGCTGACAACTATTTTTCCATCATTACTCTCGTGGCGTTGCAACCCATAAAAATGAAGTATGACTGTGAAGGAACGCAGCAAATTTTGACGGAGGTGGGGGTTGCTTTGAAATGCTTGAATTACTTGCTCATCAACGATGGGTGAATCAGAATTAAATGCACTCTGCTCAGGTAAAGGAAACAACCACTGAATGTAATCATGGGTGCATTCCAATTCTTCAAAATCCCAAGCCCACATTTGTTGAATTGTCCGACCTTTTGAATCTCGTTTTTCACCTAGATAAAACGGAACAAGCATTGCAGTGAGTTCTTTTTGATGATTCATTGCAAACTCCCTTCACAACTTGACATCTTGATTTTGGCGCGTTGGCGCAGCCCGCCGTAGGCATCGCCCCACCAATCATCTAAAATCACTACAAAAAGCTACTGTCTTCCACCAATAGCAGCAGGTTGAGTAGTCGCATCACCACCATCGCAAATCCTTTTGTGCTGTTTTTCACACAGGCTTTACTTAAATAACTTACACTTTTGACTTAACTATTGGCTGTGATGTTTGTAATGACTGGGGCAAACTCCAGTCAGGACGCAAGCTGGCGGCGTTGCGTAAATAAATATGATGAATTGAGGCGGAGGCTGGCAGGTAGGCGTGAATTAAGAACCGAATGCAGCGCTGTAAGCTACCTTCGACGTGCATTTGCTGTACATCCAACATAGCCACATTATCCCAACCAGGACGCGCTCTGGCGATCGCAGCTGGAAAAATAGCATCCAAATCGCGTGTTACAGAGAAAGTCACACTGATAATATCCTTTGGCTGGAATTGATTCCGGTTTTCCAGTTCATCTAGTAGTTCTGTAACCACCTCTTGGATTACCTCAACAGTATTTTCTGAAGCGGTTGTTGCTCCGCGAATAGCCCGCATTTGCCAGTCCACGCCAAAATCCTCCTTAAAACACAAAAGTGAGGAATTAGGAGTTGAGAATAAGAAGTTAAGATTTTTAACTCATAACTCCTGTCAGATGCGATTAATCGCGTCTCTCCTAACTCCTAATTCATATTAGGGTCGATATAACCACAGAGGTAAACCACTGGTAGACATTTCAAATTCGAGCCAATCAATACCAGCTCCAATTCCTGATGAAAACTGACGGCTTCCTGGTAGAAAGCGATTCAATAAGGGTTTACGTTCTTCTAGGGTATAGCAGAGAGTTTTTTCTGGATCAAGACCAACCAGTTCTGCTGTCCAGCGACGGGCATCTTCTTCTGTGCCCAGGCGATCTACAACACCCAATTCTAGGGCTTGCTGTCCAGTAAAAATCCGACCATCGGCGAAACTTTTCACAGCTTCTACCGTTAAAGAACGGCCATCAGCTACCGTTTGCACAAACTGCTGATAACTTGTGTCAATCAATTCTTGCAGGATATTTTCTTCTGGTTGAGTTAGCTGCCGATCAAAAGCCAAAATGTCTTTGTAAGGGCCAGACTTAATTACCTGGAAGGAAACACCAATTTTTTCTAGCAAGCGTTCTAAGTTATTTCCACGCAGAATCACACCAATACTACCCGTAATCGTACCTGGGTTGGCGACGATGTGTTCGGCTCCCATGCCGATGTAGACTCCTCCAGAAGCCGAGATATTGCCGAAGCTAGCAACGATTTTGATTTTTTCGCGCAAACGCTTCAGGGCGCTGTAGATTTCTTGGGAATCTCCGACCGTACCGCCAGGGCTATCAATACGTAGCAATAATGCCGGAAACTTTTTTTCTTCTACAGTTTTCAGGGCTTCTAGGACGCGTTTGCGAGTAGCACTGGCGATCGCACCAGTAATTTCAATCCGCGCAATTTGTTTTTTAAACTTGGGCTTAAACGGCCAAACCATGAGCTGTAAACATACCTCGTAATAAATTTAATATAAGATGTCTAACGGTCAGACGACCTGCTTTGCTCTGTTAAGAAACATGAGCAGGCATTGTACTCATCAGGATTTTAAGGAAATTTTTATATTTTTCAGTGAGTTTTATTTGATATTCTCGATGAATGCTAATTAAATCCTTAACGATTGCACCTAACACAAAATGCCAAACTCTAGTTTAGCGTTAACGTGATGATTTAGAAAGGCTATTTTTGCTATTTTGCAAAATTCACAATTCCCAATCCCTTGTTATTATGGCTTTTTTAATCTTTGAGAACTGGTTTAATCTGGTCGCGCACCTTTATTAGTTGTCAGTAATTAATAACTAATAACTAATGAATAATAAATATTTAATTAATCACTTCGACATTCAATTTAATTAATAAAAATTCCTTTTGCAACACTAACCTCTATTTAGGTTAAGACCAGTAGTACTTTCACTTTTGGAAATATCACTTTTTTTGAGCTTTTATAGCCCACGATCGCCTGACGAAGCTATTTCACTATTTATGAATCTATTCGCAAAATTTGATATCGGTAATATACGTACATATCAAACAGTGCGCCGACGAAACTACAGGTAAAGCTAATTACAAATAATCCGCGTAGAGGAGTTCCACTGCCGAAGGTGGCAAGAAAATGGATAATCTCAGTAGCGATCGCTGCCGTTAACTCTTGTAAGCTAGGGAAATGGCCAATGAGAGATAGAAAAAGCAATCCGCCGCCAACGAAGAACATGGGAACGACAAAACTAAATATGATCGTCAGTAGTAGGGAGCGGAGAAAGTTAGTGAAAATAGTCATTTAAGACAACTCCGTGAGTAGAGATGACAAGCGCAAGATAGCGATTTGTCATTTTCTACAATAAGTGCGATCGCTCCAGAGCAGACAATCTGTCAAAAATCTTAAGTTTTAATTAAAATAAAGGGCAAGCAGTTACAGCACATGCTGGGGATATAAAAATTCAATCCAATCTCCAAAAACCTTGCAAAATCGAGATTATAGCCAAGAATACTACTTATTTATTGCTTTGTAGCACGTTCAATAACAGCTTAACTTTCTGAGAGCATCTTTAATCTAAGTTAATGTTTATGCTGATTAGGGGAGTGGGGAGCAGGAGGCAGGAGGCAGGAGGCAGGGGGACAAAGTGACTAGAGTGAGAACTTGCAACAAATTTTTCCCCATTCCCCATTCCCCATTCCCCATTCCCCATTCCCCATTCCCCATGACTTCCGCTATTCTTAAGGCAGTTACCGAGTTAGCTACAGAACATTGAACCAGACTACATCCAAATCCAGTTTAACGGAATGGAGTCAGCGATTGCTGGCAGCGATTTTTCTGGGTGGGCAAGTACTAGTTCACCTATTGAAAGGCAAAATCCATCGGCGCAACACCTTAGAACAAATGGCAGCAGTTGGGCCAGATTCCCTATTTATTGCTCTATTGACGGCTATTTTCGTTGGCGCAGTGTTTACTATTCAGGTAGCGCGAGAATTTATCAACTTTGGGGCCGGAAACATTATCGGCGGAGTCCTTTCTGTAGCGTTGACACGAGAACTCACTCCTGTGTTGACAGCAGTGATTTTGGCTGGGCGAGTTGGTTCTGCCTTTGCAGCCGAAATCGGTACCATGCGAGTCTCAGAACAAATCGATGCTATGTTGATGTTAAGAACAGATCCAATCGATTATCTGGTTATTCCCCGCGTCCTTGCTTGCTGTTTAATGCTACCAATTTTAACCCTTCTGTCTTTAGTGACAGGGATGTTTGGAGGATTCATCATTGCGACAAGTATCTACAATCTCTCTGATACGGTATTTCTAGACTCAGCCCGTAATTTTCTTGGTCTTTGGGATATTTTTAGCGCCATGATTAAGGCGTGTTGCTTTGGCATTTTAATCGCTGTAATTGGTTGTAGTTGGGGGCTGACGACAACAGGAGGTGCCAAAGGTGTAGGACAGTCAACAACAACTGCTGTTGTGACTGCCTTACTAATTATATTTGTTAGCAACTTCTTCCTTTCTTGGTTGATGTTTCAGGGAACTGGCAGTGCATTCATCGGGCTATAAAACTGATGAGTTAGGAGTGAGGAATTTTAACTCCTAACTCCTAACTCCTAAAATAGGAGAGATGCCTACTAAACAAAGCAGGATTTAAGACTGTGACCACTTCATTTGCTCCTAACTCCACATCAACTGTGGAACTTAAGCCTAGTTACAATATACCTATAGTGTTGGTGATTGCGGCGATTCCCATCCTGTTGGTACAACCGTGGGTAGGCTCCGTTCTCACACTGTTTGGTTTGTTTCTCATGTTTCAGGCGTTAACGCTGCGTTTGCAATTTACCGCCACCGACTTAGATATTTACAGAGGCGAAAAATTGATTCGACGCTTTCCCTACCAGGAATGGCAAAATTGGCGGATATTCTGGAATAGAGTCCCCATCTTGTTTTACTTTAAAGAAATTAAAAGTATTCACTTTTTGCCGATTTTATTTGACCCCAATACCTTGAAAACTTGCTTAGAACAACGTTGTCCGCGTATTTAGTACTGAGTGTCATCAGTGCTGAGTTGTTTTAATTTAGATTCATAACTCAGTACTGATAACTCAGGATTTTTATGGCAGGTCAATTGTAATATTTCTGAAAGCTATTTATTCGCGTTATCGGAATTAGACTATCGTTTATGAACCTAGAGGCATCTCAAACCCCAGAACCAATTGATGAGCGGTTGACAGAAAAACCAGAAGAGAATAGTGCAGTTGAAAATCCAGTAAATATATCTGTTGAGCCAGTGCTAGAAACAGAAACCATTAGCTCATCAGAAAACTACACAACTTTTGAGCCACTCATTTCCAATGCAGAAGTGGTAGATTCGACAGTAGAGCTAACAGAAAATTCCAATGGCGAGTTTGTAGCGCAGTTAGAAGCAGAAAATGTCGCCCTGGGATCTGAAATAGGATCGGGAAATCATTCATCATTATATGCACAAGCAGAGCAGCGAGTCGCAGAGTTGCAGAGCGCTGAAGCAGCTCTCAAGTCAGAAATAACCAAGCTGCAAGCTTCTTACGAAAACCTGCAAGCACAGGTGAGTGAAACTCAAACTTCATTGGGACGACTCGTACAAGAGTCACTGGTGCAGTTGGAACAACGTAAACAAACCTTACAAATTTCTGTAGAACAACTAGAACGCCGTCAAGAACGTATCCGCAACGAGATGCGAACCACTTTTGCTGGTACATCCCAAGACTTGGCAATTCGAGTGCAGGGTTTTAAAGACTATCTCACGGGTAGTTTACAGGATTTGGCCGTTGCTGCTGAACAGTTGCAACTGACCCCAACTGTGGTAGAACGAGAAAAACCATCTGTAAAAGAGGCTAAACCGGCTGAACCACAGTCTGGAATACCCCAATTTGCCCAACAGCAGTTTCAAGATACTATAAAGCAAATTCGCCGTTTAATTGACCAATACCGCAATAAACCAGATTACTACGGCCCACCGTGGCAACTACGCCGTACCTTTGAACCAATCCATGCTGAACGAGTCTCTAACTGGTTTTTTACCCAAGGGGGACGGGGTGGTTTGCGGACAATGGGTAGCCGCTTACAGAATATCCTGATTGCCTCAGCTGCAATTTCGATATTACACAAACTGTATGGCGATCGCGTCCGTACTTTGGTCTTAGCTAATACACCAGAGCGATTAGGTGAATGGCGGCGCGGCTTGCAGGACTGTCTAGGAATCGGTCGCCCAGATTTCGGGCCAGACCGGGGTGTGGTATTATTTGAGGCATCTGATGCTGTCGCTCAGAAAGCAGACCGATTGACGAAAGCCAATCAACTACCCTTAATTATCATTGACGATTCAGAAGAACAAATCAGTTTGTCACTGCTACAATTTCCCCTGTGGTTAGCTTTTGCTCCTGACCCCAAAACAGTGAGAAACTATGATGACGACTTTTAAATGAGTCATTGGTCACTTGTACTGAGCGTAGTCGAAGTATTAGTCATTGGTCATTGGTCATTAGTCAAGAGATATTACTCTTGACTTTTTTAAATTTTAAATTTTGAATTTTGAATTTTGAATTTTGAATTTTGAATTGTATTATGGCTATTTGGTTAACTCTGTGTGGGGCAATTGTTGTCATAGCTTATCTGCTGGGTTCTTTTCCCACTGGCTATATTGCTGTGAAGCAGTTAAAAGGTATTGATATTCGAGAAGTTGGTTCAGGTTCCACTGGCGCAACTAATGTACTAAGAACTTTGGGGAAAGGGCCAGGAGCGTTCGTTTTAGTACTTGATTCTTTGAAGGGAGTATTAGCGATCGCTCTAGTTTATTGGTTGTTCAATTTTGAGCCAATTCAAAATTATATCCCTCCAACAGTAGATGCACAAGTGTGGCAACCGTGGATAGTAACCTTAGCTGGGTTAGCTGCCATTTTGGGACATAGTAAATCAATTTTTTTGGGTTTTACCGGTGGTAAATCCGTTGCTATCAGCTTGGGAATTTTGTTGGCAATGAGTTGGCAGATAGGTTTAGCAACGGCGGCTGTGTTTGCTGTTGTTGTGGCAATATCGCGGATTGTCTCTTTGAGTTCAATTGCAGGTGCGATCGCAGTTTCCATTTTCATGGTACTTTTGCATCAACCCTTACCCTATATTTTGTTTGGGATTGCTGGTGGATTGTATGTGATTTTGCGCCATCGCACTAATATCGAACGACTGCTTGCAGGAACAGAGCCAAAAATTGGGCAAAATGTAGCGACAGAACCAGAGCAAACTGCATGATAAGTAAGTGGGAGCCAAACTCCCCTGTTTGAAACGGGGTTAGGGGAGAGGTTCTTCCAGAATCAAATATTGATTGGTGTTTTAGGCTTAGGAGCCAATGTTACCTTTAATTAAACGGTGGAAAAGGCGGCAAGGCCACAAAAAAGCTCCACAAATACTGACTGAGGCAATGGCGGCCACAACTCGCCAACTCGAACTAGGTTCAGTGGCAGACTCTGAAGGATTAGCTTGTCTGCTTTTAGCTAGTTCTGGCATTGAATGAAATAGCTGACTGGCTGTACTCACCCCTTCAATCGCTGCTCCAATTAGATAAGCTACTAGGGCAATTACTAGCCAGTGATTCATAATATTGCACTGTTTGAACTCTGAGCGTATGCTTGGCAGTAAGCAATCATTTTATTTATCGTACTAATGATTGCCGCCTTGCCCTAAAGATAATCGACCTTCAGCTGTATCGCGAATTAAGGGCAGTTTAGATTTTATGTAAGTATTGAGAGTGCTATCTGCCTGGGAATCAAGTCCCTGCTTTGCTTTTAACTGCTGGAGGAGCAATTGTACTAAAGCAGCATCATCAAACTGGAGCAGGGTGCTGACCTGGGTAGACTCGATTACAGCCCAGAGCTGTTGCATCATTTTGGCAGTTACCATGAAGCCTGTAACCTCTTAAGCTTTTCTTTATATTTACACGAATTTGCAATTTATGGTTAGCTTTTATCTGAAGATTTATAAACAGGTAAGCTGGAAACACTTGATTAAATATTAAAGTTTAGACTAAGACATGATATAATGACTCGGTACTACTGACTAGAAAAGCTACATATATAAAAATATAACAATTAAAAGACCAAGCTAACTTAGCTGGTTTTTTGTGCTTTACGATACTTTTTTAACTCTTTAGTAGCGAATTATATGCACATTTGGTTTTCCTAGTAGTCCAGCCGGGAGCAGTTGTGAGAAGTTAAAATAAAGCGCTATCAATCTGTTAAAATACTCAAAATAATCTTAGTAAAAATGATCATACTGTACCTGAAAAGAGGCGAACGTTGCTCACCTCTTATTGTTAATTACAGGCGATCGCTGTTTTACTTAATAGGAATAAAATTTGCTTTTTTTATGACTTTTTGACCTTTTTCTGAAAGAAGCCAACTAGTATAGAAATCTCCTATGCTATTATTTTTATCATCTTCTCTAAAGATGACAAAAATTTGTCTTTTAAAAGCATAATTATCACGAATTCCATCTAGAGATTGTTTTCTTGTTTTTCTTGAGCATTGATTATTGTATGTACCATCTTCTTGATATACAGAAATAGGCTTTTCTTGTTTTGTATAGCTAACTGATAATGTATTTATTAAGCATTGATCAACTATTTCGGATGCACTACCAAAATAAATGCCACCAGGGTCTTTTTGTTTTAATTGTTGAAGTGCTTCGGTGTTTGTATCTACAGTAACAACCCCTTCGCTAAAATCTCTTCCACTCAAAACAGAGTCTTTAAAAAACATAGTATTTGGATGCTTATCTCCTAATTTATATGGTGTGATTTTTAAATCCTGGCCACCGAGTTGTTTCCAATTAGTTATTTCACCTGTATAAATTTTCTTGAGTTCAGGAAATGTTATGCTTTGAAGATTTAATTCTTGATTAACAGCTATAGCAATTAAATAATAACCTACAGAAACTGTTTTTAATTTTACTTCTATTTCCTTAGCTTCTTTGCTTTGATCTGAACTAGGAGAGCTTATTGATTGGACAAAATCAATCTCACCTTTGATTAATCTATTAACAGCTGTTCTTGGATCATAAGTTGCAGAGTTTAATTTAAGCTTGGCTAACTCTTTACTAGCAACTATTTCTTTATTTATATCATCCCATGTTCCGACCTGAGAATACGAAAACTCCCTTTTAGGTAAATTCATATATTTAATATATAATTCCATATTAGAATAGTTTTTAATACTAAATATAGTAGTTCCAATCAATAAAGTTGTTGAGCCTACCAATAAAGCAGTCATTTTAAGTGGATTTTTATTAATTTTATAAAATAATTTTTTTAATGTTCTTGATGTCCAATGCTTTGACAAGTCTTTATCTAAATCTATATACTTAATTTTAATATCTATATAATGCTTCTGTACAGTATTTTTAAAACTATTCAAAACACTTATAGTTTGTATAGCTTCAGCTTGTTCTTGTTCTGTAAGTCCTTGCTTATTCAAACTAAATAATATGGTTGAGATTGTCCTCCTCACTGGTTGATCGTGCTGGCTTTTTTTAAAAGTATCTTCTTTGAATAATTCAAAATATTTTGCAATAGCTTTAAAATAAGACAAAAACTCTTCTGAATCTGTAGCTTCTTTTTTAATCCTTTCCGATTTTTCAGTGAGTTTTGAAACAAGATTTTCTGTTTCGTTCGCAAAATCATCTATGCTTAAATATTGGTAAATATCCGAATTGGAATTAGAATTATTATTGACACTTTTGCCTTGTTTAATATCTTTAATTTCTATACATTTTTGTTGGATTAAATTCAAAACTTCTTGATGGAAATTCTCAATTTCTTTATGGATCTGTTTTATATCTAACTGTAAAATATTATCTTCATTAAGATATATTTTATCAATGTAATTCATAACAAATTTCGCTGCTGTCAAAACTTGAGTACCTGTCATATAAAAACTCCAAATTAATTTGTCTCATATTTAATCAATCACCTCACCATGCAGTATTTACGGAAAATTTAAACTAAACAGGGCAAATATAGCGAAGCTATCACTAAATCCAAAGTAGTGAGTGAGTATTCGTGACGCTTAAAATATAAAGTGCTTTTTGTCAACCAGTTAAAATACTCAAAATATTCTTAATAAGAATGAGCCTTTTATATGGCAATAAGCTTGAGTTAGTGCCAAAAATCTTAAACTGTGTAGGTTGGGTTGAGGAAGGAAACCCAACATTTCTGGAGCTTTGTTGGGTTGCGCTTTGCTTAACCCAACCTACAATTTTTCTTAACTGAACTGTATTGTTCTATATGGGGCGAAGTCACTCAAACTATAGAAGTAAACAATTCAAAACTAGATATCCCATTAGTTACGAGGGGTTAATAAGTTCGTAGTAAGGAATTTAGTCCTGGATTTTTAAGCACTGAAATGCTTGCTAGAAATTTATAAAATATTAATAGGACAGACCTCTAAAACCTGTTTTGGTAGAGCAGTGGAGGACTTAATGCCAATGATGGCTTGGGAGTTGTGGTTAGCTCCTGATATTCTGTCTGACAACCCTTTATACCATTTCACCTTAAGGTTGATACAGATTCTTGCAGGGGAAGCAGGGGAAGCAAGAAAAGTAATTTGTATCAAGAATTTCGTGAAATGGTATTACATTCTCCTAAAGGGAGAGGCTAGCGTCAGTGGACAGGCATGATTAAATATAAGTAGGTGGACACAATTATTTAGAAGACGCATTTCGACTTCTCCCAAGGGGAGACGCTACGCGAACGCTCAATGCTCGGTAAGGTTATTCCTTGAGGGTTGAGTTTCGACTACGCGGTAATCGAGCGAAGTCGAGATTCAACTTCCGCGCAGTCGAAGGCCAGATCGAGTTAGGTTTAATTTAGTCCTTCTACTTAGCATTGTCATTCGATGCAATGCCATTGTCAGTCGATGCAATGCCATTGTCATTCGATGCAATGCCATTGTCAGTCGATGCAATGCCATTGTCAGTCGATGCAATGCCATTGCAGGTTAAGAAACTTGTGTGTACACCGTAGCCACGAAGAGCGGGGAGGGGTTGGGGGTGGGGTGCAATGACTATGGGAATCGTAACTAATTATGCGGACATGATATCACCTCTTATTCCCATGATTGAAATCCATCAATGGCGCTACGAATTAAAGAAGTGATTTGAGCGCGGCGGGTTTCAAAGTTGGCGGCGATGTAAATCAGTAAGATGCCAACCAGCAAACCAACAATCCATTTTAAAAATGAGTATTGCAAACTGAAAATTACCGATTGATAGATTGTAGTAATTAAAAAAGTAGCTGTACCAATGTAGAGAAAAGCCCGCACTCGTAAAGCTAATCCGGCAAAAATGGCGATGAGGCTGAAAATTCCAGGTATCCAGGCTGCATTTTGATGAAATAAAATTGCCCAGCCACAAATTAAACCACTACCTAGCACTCTCAGAAGATGACGAGCGGTTTTATATTTTGGTAGCTTGAGTTGGGTATCTACTTGAGCAATATAAAGCAGTGATAACCCAATTGGTGTTACATACCACAAAGTATCAATCAGGCGTAAGGAATCAAACCAACGGTAAAGCGCCCAATCAATCAACGCCACACTAACATAAGTAAAACGGATGTTTCCGTCAACTTTTGCCAGGAAGATATAGAATCCAGCTGCGAGTACTAAGGTAATGGGGTAAGTTTGCAGTCTGGTTTCCCATAATATTATCAGTGGTATGATGTAGGCGGCTTGCTGCCAAGGTCTTTTAGACCAACCCCAACTTTCCCAAGGTAGAATGTACAGGAAATAGGCGATCGCACAGGCGATCGCACCATTCCAAGGAACTAACGGCCCAGCCCAAAATTTTCCGACTGCTGTCTCGCGCCAATAAATCCTCATCCCAGCTACTTCTAATAAGCCAAGGTAAACCCACATCTCGGCGATTGTAATTCCTCCCAAGATGCTGGGGGAAGGGCGCGAATTTCGTCCCTGAAAGATGGCATAACGAATCAAAAATACCCCCGTTCCCAATCCCACCAAACGGTTAACTCCAATGGGAAGAGGAATGGCAGCCATTAATAAGCAGCTACTCCAAACCCAATGAATATGGGCAATTCTTTTCAGTTCTTGAGGAGTTAGGTGTAAATAGTTGACTAGCCAAGGCGATAGAATGCGGTAAGCATACATGATACTAGCGCCAAGGGCAGACATGGCAATCAATCCATCACCTAATGCTCCTCCTGAAGCTTGTGACATTTGATAAAACAAAAGTTCATAAGCAGAAATGGATACACCAATGATTCCTAAGTACAGCAAGGGTTTAAAGTTATCGTGTCGTCGCCCCACGCCGATAATAATTAAAGCTACACCCAAGGAATACAAACCAGTCCACTCGGTGAAGGTGTGCAAACGCAGCAAAACGCTGAATGCAGCATAAATTAAGGGCAAAATGTGAAGACTGCTAGGAAGTCTTTCTAATTCATGTCGTCGCCGCCACCACTCGCCGACAAGTTGAGCGATTAAACCTAAAGCGATATTTGCGATTGGCAAGCCACGCTCCGCGATCGCTATTCTAATAATTGAGCGTTCCCCCAACCCTAGCACTTGGGCAATCAACAATTCCAAACACCAACCAATGGCATAAAATCCCCAATTTGTCGGTTCTCGCCAACTGCGATAAACAATGGCTGCCAAGGTGATTACAGTGGCAATTAAGAACAAAAATCCCGAATTTGTAAACCCTTGGTAAATCAGCACTGAGTGTAGTGTCAAACCCAACAATTCAAAACCACACAAGGCGATCGCCCATTTATCGCTGGCGGCGGCATAGATAACTGCTAATTCGTTACTGTGTCGCTTCAAAAGTGTCCGCGCTAACCAGAGACTTAGAGTTGCGATCGCTCCCGCGACAAACCAACCTGCTAAGGCTAGGCGAGGTAAACCAGGCACACCCGTCCACAGCAATGCCCCAATGAAACTTAAAGCAAATCCTTCTGTAATTACCGCAGATGTTTGGTTTCGCAAATAGCGTGTATTTGTGAACATCAAACCGACACCTACAGCCAAACCGATTAATCTGATTCCTGGTAGCTGTAAAGTCAGTAGCTGGGCAACTACCAAAGTCAAGATACTCAAGTAACGGCTAGTAATCCGCCGCTCTATAATTGTGGCATTGGCAACACCCGTGAGAGCTAAAGGCGTAACTAGCCATAAGACTCCCCAATTAGATGGGCTATCAGCTATGCCATACCAAGATGATTCTGCATTCATCCACAAAAGGAAAAAACTAGCTGCGGCTAGCCCTAAACCCATGTCCCATGCGCTACGTTGCCATACTCCTTCCTCTAAGCTAAATCGCCATTCTGCAACCATCAAAGCCAATAAAATACTTGCCCAGGCTTGTTGAATCAGGTTCGGTGAGAGCCAATTAATGGTAGAGCAAAATGTCAGTATCCCCATGATATGGGTGAGGTATACCAGGGGAAGGGATGAGGGGGAGCGGCGTTGAGTGACGAATGCGAGAGTGGTGGTAGAAAGTAGCAGATTTAGCGATCGCAATGTGGGATTTACTAAAGCGATCGTTGTTAAAAAACTTCCAAATAACAGGGTAAGCAGTTCGCCAAATTTAGCTAATTCTTCTTTTTGGCTGCGATGCAAACCATCTGTAAGCGCCACCATTAAAATTACGTAGGGAAATAAAGCTACACCCACTAAAGCCCAAGGTTCATTTTGAGAATTGGTGAGTTGGGTGGCAGTTGCGATCGCTAATTTCTGGAAATTATCAGGTATTAATCGCCAACCTAGCCAAATCGTCTCTAAGCCGATGACGAAAACCAGTGTAAAGTCTACCTTTAAACTGTACCGCCGCAAGCGACTTCCCACAAACCACAAACTCAAAGCACTTACAGCTATTGCTTGCCAAGGATAATTTACTACCGAAACCAGCCAACCCAAGAAGAGTAAAATGCCACCAAGCCTTTCCCAAATTAACAAAGATGAAGGGAATGGCGAAGATGAGGAAGATATTACCGTTACCTCCCCTGCTCCCCCTGCTCCCCCTGCTCCCCCTGCCCCCTGCCCCCTGCCCCCTGCTCCCCTCTCCCCTCCCTGCTGTGCTAACCAAGTCACCAACCAGCCGCAAATGCCAATGGCTAAACCCAACTGTGTAACATCTACCTTGGCAACAAAAATCGCTCGCACTAACAGCACTATCAACGCATAAATAATTACAGCAGCAGGTAAACTAATACTTAACTTTTGGCGAGCGCTTTCATCTGCCTCGCCCAGAGCCTGAGGCTGTTGGTAATTGTGATAAATGGTAATAATAGTTGTGCCGATCATTGCTACATAAACGGCAATTAAGGGAAATCCTGGCAATTGCCAACCCCAATGCAGATAACTCAAACCGAGAATATTTGCTAAAAGTAATTTGCCAGTGTGTAAATTGGCAAAAATAGTCCGATTTTTGGAGAGTAAAGCAGTTATAGCAGTGAGAGTAGGACAGGCGATCGCAACTACAATCCATTCCAGAGGATTCCGCCATAATTGAAAACTATCAATTGCCCAAAAATTCACTGGCACTAACAAAAGGGTGACAATCAGCAATGTCTGAGCCGTCAATCTGAGGTTATTTTGCCTAGTCGCCCAAAAGCTTAATCCCCAGAAGCTCAAAGTATAAGCAAATAAAACCCCGTACTGTCCAGAGGCGGGAAACCTCTCCCACTGACTAGCAGCCAGTACCCCAGAGGATACCACTACCAAGAAAACCCCTAAAAACAGCAGCCAACGGACACTGAGTTCTGCCCCCAAAGACTGCAACATTGTGCTGATAAAGTTGGGTTTAGGTGGTGTTTGGTGCGGTTGTCTACGGCTACTAGATTCTAAAGCTGCTACGGGCAACTGCTGTACGGGGTCGTCAGTTGCAAATACTACCTTTGTTTTCGCTTGAAGTTGGGGTTCTAATACCACCGCACATATCAGAAATTCTTGGCATAGCTGTCTGACTTGGGTATCGGATATCAAACCTAAGCGCAACCATATATCTAGCCCTTCTAATAAATGAGGATGGGAAGATGGCAGTCTGACTTCAATTATCAGGGGGCGCTCACGGGGCAATGACATACGCGGCGGAAGTACAAGTATATACTTAAATTATTTGTTTAATTAAAGTATATTTTGGCTCTGATTTTGCCACTTGTTAAGGTAATTGATATTAATTTTTAACCTACGAGCGATATTCAAATTTTAAAACCCTTAACTAAAACATTTTTGATTACTTGCATCAGATTGAGTCTTTAAGCAGTATCAACGGTTTAGTTCAGATGGTTTTTTTAGTTTCCAGAGAAGGTCGTTTATCTGCTCTAACTTGGAGTTATAAATTTTTTCAATTCCAGTTTTCAAGAAGTCAGACGGCTTGAGCAAGAACAAAAATATGTCAGTAAAGCCATTTGTAATCTCTGGTAACTGATTTTTTGCTGCGAGTTTAAACTGCACTTTTGGATCAACTAAGTGACCAAGTATTTGTATTTCTAAAAATAGATTATCTTCATGACCAATTACAAGTGGTTTGTTACTTTGACTAATAATCTTAGCTATTTTAGGATATTCTTCATATTTTCCAGGTACTTGGTTCCACCAAATCGAGGCTTGAAAGTGGAACATACAAGAAATAACTTCGCTCGTAATTACTATAAACATTACAATTGACCAAAGTTTATTTTGCCAAGCTTTAGGATAAATAGTCGTGATTTTAGTAGTCAATAGGTAAGCAACGGCTAACTGTATACCTAAAACTGAAGGAAGTGTATAACGACTAGTAGCGTATCGCTTTTGAAAGATGAAATCCAATATAAATAAGGGAAGCCCTACAGATCCAATCAAAGTTAAGACAAATAACCAAACTTCTTTAGAGGTTCTTCGACAAAGAAAATAAATTGCGTAGAACATTAAAGCTAAAATTATTAAAATAAAAGGAATTAAGGCAATCTTAAGTTTTCCGGGATCGCTAGGGCTAATACCAAAATCAAGAAATGCACGACTAAAGATACCAGCCCACCTTGCAGCTGACTCAAATAATGTAGGTTTAGTATTCGTCCAAGCTACTGCGTCTGGCTGAGGGTTGGTAATAATAATCCAAATCCAAGGTACAAAAGTTATAAACCCTGCAAGCAATGATAGTAGGTAAGAAATTAATGTTTTACTCAATCGGAAGCGTTCGATAACAACTACATAAATTGCCTGGGCAAACGCAACTAAGGTAAAAAATAGATGAGTATAAAATCCTAGTGGTAATGTTGCTGCATAAATGCACCAACTAACCTTTGTTTTAAGGCGCATAGCTCGTAGCAGTGCTGCGCTCGATAGTAAAATAGCCACTATCCCTAAACTGTATGCTCGTGCTTCTTGTGCATATACGATGTGAACAGGTGAAACGGCTACTAACCCAATAGCTATCCACCCTACTAGTGAAGATTCAAATAATTCTTGGCAGAGCCAATAAAGACAAGGAAAAGTGAGCAAACTAATGAATGCCGAAAAAGTTCTTGTTACTGCTACAGAATTGCCAAAGCATTCTACCCAAAATCGGGCCATCAAAATGTATAGCGGCAAAATCTGTGAATCTTCTAAAGCAATCCCTTTAATTGTATCAATTGCATTTTTTTCAGCATTAGGATATTGGTATTTACGCAAATCTTCTGCGCTGAACACACGACCACTTAACTCCTTCTTCATTTCTGATTGCATATAGCCAGATATGCGTAATGATGAGAAAACCTCATCACCCCAATAAAGCTTTTTGTCAATATTGACGAAGCGAAAAAATATACCTATTACTAATAAAATGATTATTAAAAAATGCAGCCAAGACTTAGAATTAATCCAATTCTGCGATAATTGATTTTTCATATAATTTATAATCTCCTCAAAGTCTTAATAAAGATTGGTAAAGTTTTATTATGCTCGTTAGATTGATTTTTAACATACATTGCTTTTAGTTACATCTTAATTTCATAATTTTTGCAAAAAGCTATAACTATTTTATGTTAATTAACTCCCAAATTGAGTTTAAAGTTAACTCAATAAATTGCAAATTTTGGATGTTCTCACCTACTGTATAATCAGGAATCATGAGAGGAAAAACCTGTATTTACATTGGTAAAATACGATTGATAATTTTTTAGTAGTCTGTTGGTAATGGCAAAAGTAATTTACTATGCCTGAATACTAAATTTAGAATTTATATAATCTACTTAAATATAAAGTAGTTTCTATTATTTATTAAGAATTAAGGTGTTAACAGACAAACCAAAATAGTAAGTATGTTTTCAAAGATTATAACTAGATTTTCCAATAACCTTTTTATTGGCTGCACCTATGCAGCCAATAAAAAGTGAGTTACAAAAGCTGAAACCGCATATTGCTGATACATAAAATGATTCTTTTGTACAGTGTGTAAATCATAATTTCTGACTATGTTTATAAATACTAACTTCATTGGGGTAATATTTACAATTTAATTCATAATGTTCAGTTACAAAATTTCTATGGTTAATATTTTTTATAGCTCTCATTTTTGATCTATTTATACTTAAACTAACAGGTAGTAAATAGCAACTAAAATTCTGGATTTTCCTCTTACTCTAACACTTAACTAGTATCAAATTGTTTGTAAATATTTTAATTAAAACTTTTCTATGCCCAGAAAATGAGTTTTCAGTATTTTGCAACTTTTGGTTAGATTAATTTCATAGGAAATAGAATTGTTTCTCTGTCATCGTACAGTATAAATTAATCAACACATGAAATACTTGTGTTAAAAATAAAAATATTTCATGAAGTTTATATGAAAGTACTATAAAATACGCATACGAGTAGTGAGCGACACAAAAATATTACTTGTGGAATCGTCGTAATTTTCAAAAAAAGGCACTTGCAGAAATCGACCACTGTTCCGGCAGCCGAAAATATGGTAAATGTATACTACGGTAAATTGGTAGATTTGCCGTACAATATTTTCAACTGTGATCGCCTCCTTTGTTATCTAACCAAGTAAACCGACGAGTGCGAACCCGGTTCATATCGATCAAACTCTGAGAAATTCACATGAGCAACAAACACATTGAAGTCAAACAGGTAGCCGGTTTCATCGGTGCTGAAATCAGTGGCGTAGACCTGTCGCGTCCTTTGCACGATGATGCAGTCAAAGAAATTCGTCAAGCACTATTGAAGTGGAAAGTTGTGTTCTTTCGTGGTCAAAACATTGATCACGCCGCACAGATTGCGTTCACGGCTCGTTTTGGCGAAGTGACTTATGCACATCCACACGAAGATGAGCCGATTGAGGGCTTCTCAGAAATCCTGCCGATTGACCGCAGCCGTTACGAGCGGCGCAATGGTCTCCGCCGTTCCAGCTACGAGAGTCGCTGGCATACTGATGTGACAGCAGTTGTCAATCCACCTGCGGCATCAATTTTGCGTGCGGTTAATGTCCCTAGCTTCGGTGGTGATACACAGTGGACTAATTTAGTTGCAGCCTATGAGGGTCTATCAGCACCCCTGCGGGCACTTGCAGACACATTGAAAGCTGAACATCGCTTCAATGCGCGTTTGAATCTGCCCAGCAACAGCAAGATCGCCCAGCGCATCGCAGCCAATCCGCTTGTTTCAATCCACCCAGTAGTAAGGGTTCATCCTGAGACAGGTGAACGCGCCTTATATGTGAACCCTGGCTTCACCTCGCACATTCTTGACGTATCACGACAAGAGAGCGACCTGCTGCTTGAGTTGTTCTTTAACCAGATAACCAAACCCGCCTACACTACCCGCTTCCGGTGGAACAACGGTGACATCGCATTCTGGGACAACCGCGCCACCTCACATTTAGCCCCTCAGGATTTGGATCATCTGGAAGTCGAGCGTGTGCTATATCGCACTACCATTACGGGCGATGTTCCAGTCGGGCCCGATGGTTTCCGCTCGCAAGTGGTTGAAGGTGAGGCGTTCAGTAGCGAATTACCAACCATCTTGAAGAACAAAGCCGAGAAGTTGGAAGCACAACCAGTGCTTTCATAAGCGACAAAGTGGTAAACAAGGGCTACGAACCAATACTGCTTGGATTTTGGATTTTAAACTGTAATTTGGTTTGGGGAAAAGGGTAAAGGTTAAAGGTTAAAGGTTTTTTCTTTCCCCTTTCCCATTCCCCTTTTCCCTAAAACCCGACAAGTATTGGGCTATGAAATCTGTTCGTAGCCCTGTTCGTAATTTGTAAGGAACTGACAAAAAATAAACTATCCCAAATTATTTATAGGGACGTAGAGCTGTACGCCCTTACTAGCAGCAATATAAATTTATTTGTGTAGCAATTGTTCAGGAATATAGCCACAGCTTATTCCCTGGCAATAACTATATCGTTGGACTTGATAACGGCATAAGCCTCTTTCCCCTCAGACAAATCCAACTCCTCTACCGATACTCTGGTGATAATCGAAGTTAACTCAACTTTGTGAACAATTTCCAGCGTTACCTCACTATTAACAGCTCCAGTAACAACTCGCTTAACAACACCCTTAAGAATATTGCGAGAGCTAACTTTGAGCGGTTTCTTTTGAATACTAATTTCTATCTCAGGCATTTGAGTGTAGATATCTTCCTCTTCTGTATTTATGGTTGGTAGGGAATTTGATGGTGAAGAATGTTGATTAAGACCACGTACTAGTTCCCTAAGAATCTCAGTCTTGGTTCGCTGAGATTGGTCACAAAACTCTTCCAAAATTTTTCGCTCCTCTTCTGAGGTTTGGAATGTAACCCACCCTTGTTCTTTTCTAGGCATATTTTACCGATATAGTTGGTTAGATGTTGGTATCTTTGGTATTATTTTACCTAGCATCAATTTTATGGAAGAAACCTTTCAAACACCTTTTCTATGAAAAGAAGACAATTTTTTGGCTTCCTGGGTATAGCGGTTGCTGGCTTGCTGCTAACAATTGGTTTACCGTTAGTTACTCCTTCTCCTGTAATAGCACAGTCAAATACCAGCATACTCGTGTCCGCAGCTGCCAGTTTAAAAGAGGCACTGGAAGAAATTAAGCCTTTGTACCAACAAAGTAAATCAGATATCAATATTAGTTATAACTTTGGGGCTTCTGGTGCCTTACAGCAACAGATTGAACAAGGTGCGCCAGCAGATATCTTTATTTCTGCTGGCAAAAAGCAAGTGGATGCTTTGGAAGCAAAAGGATTGTTGTTACCAGGTAGCCGTACTAATCTAGCAAATAACCGTCTAGTCTTAATTGTGGCTCAGGATGTTGTTGGCATCACTAGCTTCTACAATTTAGCAGATAGTAAGATTAAAAAAATTGCGATCGGTGAACCCAGAAGTGTACCTGCCGGTCAATATGGAGAGCAAGTTTTAAAGAAATTGAAACTTTACGATCGCGTCAAGTCAAAATTGGTCTTTGCTAACAATGTGCGTCAAGTTTTAGCAGCAGTAGAAAGTGGTAATGCCGAAGCAGGTTTAGTTTATGCTACTGATGCCAAAATTTCCAATAAGGTAAAAGTTGTAGTCGCTGCTGATGATAAGTTTCACTCACCAATTGTTTATCCGGTGGCTGTACTCAAGAGTAGTAAAAATACTTCTGCCGCTAAAGAATTTGTCCAGTTTTTATCTGGCAGTCAAGCTAAAACTGTACTCAGAAAATATGGTTTTCTTGTAAATTAAAGGCTTTAGTACCAATTCTTTGTAAAACTGCACAAGATCAGTTTTGGTGATACAAGGGGCTTAAGCCCCTTGTGTTGTATGTAAGTGCTAGAAGCTTCCATTCGTCTCTCCACATGAGGCTACGGTGTATACACAAGTCTTTAACCAAGGTTTTACCCCACCCTAAACCTCCCCGTATATATTGGGGAGGGAACTAGATTTCTTTTTTCTCTCTTTTGCAAGAGAGTAATTTGACTTGTGTGTATACTGTAGCCCAGATGAGGAGAAGCTTGTAAACCCAGTTTTAGTTTTTCTCTGCTTATATGAAACCACCCAATATTAATTCTCTATGAAGTTGCACATTATTTTGACCCCTTCATACAGAATTGGGAAATAGTGATTTTTAATAATTAAAATTTTACTTTAAATTTCAGAAAAAATTATTAGTTAAAAAATCATTTTTTTAATTAAAGACAAATTTATTAAGATGATTAAAATTTTTATAAATGTTAGTAATTTAAGCATACTTTTTCTATCTGGCTAGTATGTCTAGTTTAACTAAGTCTTTTTTACATTCTATTTACTTAGGCTTCATAGATAAATAATAGGGAAAATTAATTGAATATTTTCTCTAATTTTTAACTCTCCTATTGTATTGAAGAAAAGCATTGCTATTATAAAACTTTACAATAATGATGAATAATACTTATGGCATAAATCCTCTGATAGAGACACGATGACGAGGTTAAATTGTAATATCATTTTCAGGAAAATTTTTGTGAAAAAGGGTGGTTTTTTATAAAAAGTTGAAGTCAAGAAAGTTATTAAATATTATTACTCAACAAAAATTGAAGGAAGTAAATAGATGAGGTTTGTCTTAAGACGCCGCAAGTTGGGTAAGTTGATGATTGTCAGTACAGTAGGAGCGACGATCGCTAATTTTGTAGAGAAAGCTGTAGCACAAACTCAAGTAAAAAAAACTACCCCAATGCTGCCAACTTCCACTTCTGAAACTGTGAAGGTGACGCTGCAAGTCAATGGAACACCACATAGTTTGCAAATTGAACCGCGTGTTACCTTACTTGATGCACTTCGGGAATACATAGGATTAATTGGTACTAAAAAAGGTTGCGATCACGGTCAGTGTGGTGCTTGCACGGTACTGGTTGATGGGCAACGGATTAATTCGTGTCTGACATTTGCGATTATGCACACCGACGCAAAAATCACAACTATTGAAGGGTTGGAGCAAGGAAACAATCTGCACCCGATGCAAGCTGCGTTTGTTGCCCGCGATGCTTTTCAGTGCGGCTACTGCACGCCAGGACAAATTTGTTCGGCGGTGGGTTTGGTGAACGAAGGACACGCCAAGTCAGATGCTGACATTCGCGAACTGATGAGCGGCAATATCTGCCGTTGTGGTGCTTATCCAAATATCGTGGCTGCCGTCCGCGATGTCTTAGAGGGAAAAAAAGATGCAGCCGTTTAACTATAAAAAAGCGGGACAAGCAGAGAATGCCGTGGCGTTGGTGGCTCCAGATGCCCAAGCTTCGTATCTCGCTGGTGGTACTAGCCTCATCGATTTGATGAAGTTGAATGTCCAAACCCCAAGAGAGTTGGTTGACATTAACCCACTGCCACTGAGCAAGATAGAAATGCAAGGCAACGGTGTGCGAATTGGGGCAATGGCACGCAATAGCGATGTTGCATATAATCCGATAATTCAAGAGCGTTACCCGATGCTGTCGGAGGCGTTGCTGTCTGGGGCATCACCGCAACTGCGAAATATGGCAACAGTAGGCGGGAATTTGCTGCAACGTACTCGGTGTTACTACTTTCGCGACACATCGATGCCTTGTAATAAGCGCGTTCCCGGTTCAGGTTGTGCGGCAATCGAGGGCTACAACCGGATTCACGCGATTCTTGGCGGTAGCGATCGCTGTATTGCCACCAATCCCTCTGATATGGCGGTGGCAATGGTGGCACTCGATGCAGTCGTGCAAACACGCGGGCCGAGGGGAGAGCGCAGTATCCCCCTTGTAGATTTTCATCTTCTACCTGGCGATACGCCTGAACGGGAGACAGTTTTAGAGCATGGTGAGTTAATTGTTGCTGTTGATTTACCAGCTTCAACCTTTGGGAAGCGATCGCATTATTTAAAAGTCCGCGATCGCGCCTCCTATGCGTTTGCGATGACATCGGTTGCAGCTGCATTAGATATTCAAAATGGCATCATTCGCGCGGCACGGATTGCCCTTGGTGGCGTGGGCACAAAGCCTTGGCGTGCCTTGGAAGCGGAAAAAATACTTTTGAACAAGCCTGCCAATCAGGCAACATTTCAAGCAGCCGCAAACGCTGCGATCGCCGGTGCTAAACCTCAAAAATACAACAGCTTTAAGGTCGAACTAGCTAAACGCACAATTGTTAAAGCGCTGGCAACGGTGGGAGGGATGGCATGAATACAGGGGATAGAAATACAGTTGTCGGCAAACCGCTCAATCGAGTTGATGGATACCTGAAGGTGACTGGTGGCGCACGCTACGCGGCTGAGTTTCCGATCGCCAAAATGACTTATGGTGTGACAATTCAAAGTGCGATCGCCAAAGGTAAAATAGCCCAAATCGATACCAAGGCGGCGGAACAAGTACCGGGTGTATTAGCAGTAATTACCCACCTGAACGCGCCCAAAGCGTCTGGAGAAAAAGGCGGCGGTCGCAAGTTGCAAGTCCTGCAAGATAACGTTGTGCTTTATAGCGGTCAGCATATTGGTGTTGTGGTTGCCGATACCTTTGAACGAGCGATGTATGCTGCCTCACTCGTACAAGTTCGTTATGACGAAGAGAAACCAACTATTAATATGCGGGAAAATCTCACTAAGGCATACTTGCCTAAAGGTAAAATCCCTAGAGAGGAGCCGCCCGATTTAGCGCATGGCAATGTCAACCAGGGACTAGCGGCGGCGGCTGTCCGCGTCGAGCAAACCTATACCACCCCAGTCGAAAATCACAATCCGATGGAGCCTCATGCCACAACAGCAGTTTGGCAAGGCGATGAACTGCTGCTGTATGACGCAACTCAGGGAATTTTTTCGACTCAACAAAAAGTTGCGGAGGTATTGGGAATTGAGCCTGAGAAAGTCCGCATTATGTCTTACTTTGTGGGCGGTGGCTTCGGTTGCAAAGGAACGGCTTGGTCGCACGTACCGCTAGCGGCGATCGCCGCAAAGCAAGTTAATCGCCCAGTGAAATTAGTTCTGGGACGGATACAAATGTATGGGCCTGTCGGCTTTCGACCGGAGACAATTCAACAGGTTTCTCTCGGTGCAACTCGCGATGGCAAATTGACTGCTTTGCGACATGCCGGCACTTCACAGACTTCAACTTTCGATGAATTTATCGAACCTGTTGGAAAAAGCGCCCGGATGCTTTACGCTAGCCCCCATATCGAAACTAGCCACCGTCTGGTTCAGCTCGATCAAGGAACACCAACCTATATGCGTGCGCCTGGAGAAGCTTCTGGGTCGTTTGCCCTAGAATCGGCAATGGACGAACTGGCTTATGCGCTCAATATCGATCCGGTAGAACTGCGTTTGCGTAACTATGCTGAAGTCGATCCTAGTAAAGGACTGCCCTGGTCGAGCAAGTCACTGAGGGAATGTTACAAATTAGGGGCAGAAAAATTTGGCTGGCAAAAGCGCAATCCTCAGCCCCGTTCGATGCGCGATGGCAATTATTTAATTGGTTGGGGGATGGCCACAGCTACTTATCCTACCAACCGTTCTCCGGCATCGGCGATCGCTCAAATTATGGCAGACGGTACAGCCGTTGTACTGAGCGGTTCGCAAGATATTGGTACGGGAACTTATACTGTGATGACTCAAGTTGCAGCCGAGGCACTCGGTTTACCAGTTGAGAAAGTTCGCTTTGAACTAGGCGATACGAAGATGCCACAAACTCCCGTTTCTGGTGGTTCGCAAACCGCAGCTAGTGTAAGTTCGGCTGTACATTTAGCGGGGAATCAAGCTCGGAGTAAACTTCTACAATTAGCACTTACCGATCAAAAATCGCCCCTTTATAGTTCAAAGGCTGAGGATGTGATTGCCGAAAATGGCAGCTTTTTCTTAAAGAATAAATCCTCTGCCAGCGAAACATATCAGGCAATCTTGGCACGGCACGGTATGAAAATGATCGAAGCGCGTGCAGATGCCAAGCCGGGAGAAGAACAAGAAAAGTTCTCAATGCACTCATTTGGAGCGCAGTTTGCCGAAGTGCGCGTCGAACCTGATTTAGGTGAAGTGCGAGTATCGCGTTGGGTGGGAACTTTTGGTGTGGGATGCATCCTCAATGCTAAAACAGCCAACAGTCAACTGATTGGTGGGATTATCTATGGTATTGGCATGGCGTTAATGGAACATACAATCATAGACCCGAATCTAGGACGCGTTGTCAACCATGATTTAGGTGAGTATCACGTACCAGTGAATGCAGATGTTCCCGATATTCAGGTGTTGTTTGTCGATGAACACGATCCACATATCAACCCGCTTGGTGTCAAAGGAATTGGTGAAATTGGGATTACCGGAACTGCGGCAGCGATCGCTAATGCTGTCTATCATGCCACAGGTAAGCGCATCCGCGATTTGCCAATTACCTTAGACAAGCTGCTGTAGATATGGCGATCGCAACATTACCAGTATGAGCAAGAAGTTCATACGCGGCAATGATACTTGACTTTTCACTTCATGTGCAAAAGTCCGCCTAAAACCTAACCGCCTAACCCCTTTCTCGATGCGGAAAGGGGAAAATTCAAAGTCTCTCTCCTAAAAGGAGCTACGGTGTATACACAAGTCTTCTAGAGTTGCACCACAGGCTTTCGATCCCCCCAACCCCCCTTAAAAAACAGGGCAAAAAGCTCTCAAAGTCCCCCTTTTTATCGGGGGATTTAGGGGGATCTAGGACGATGGTTTTCTAGAAAGATGTGTGTACACCGTAGCCTTTTAGGAGAGATAAATAGAAGAGAGGTTTTCCAGATGCCGTGAAAAGTCGTCTTGAAATACCAATCAGTAAAAGACTCAAGATTGATGACCGCTCAAGTAAAATTTGGTACTCTTAGCTCGGAATCACTGTAATTACGTCCGCGACCGAGATGAGTAGTCCAACAGCCCGATCCTACGCTTTCTTATCGATTGCAGCAGCAATCATCACTATTGCCTTAAAGTTTGGCGCTTACCTACTAACTGGGTCAGTAGGTTTGCTCTCAGATGCTATTGAATCAATTGTAAATCTCTTAGCTGCATTGGTTGCTCTATGGGCATTGACCTACGCTGATAAACCAGCCGATGCCGAACACGCCTTTGGGCATTCTAAAGCCGAATACTTCTCCAGTGGTGCAGAAGGTGCGTTGATTATAGTGGCAGCCATTAGCATTGCTGTTGAAGCTTGGGGACGCTTGCTGCATCCAGAACCGTTAACACAGATGGGATTAGGGTTGGCACTCTCTCTCTTTGCAACTGCAATCAACGGCGTTGTCGCCTTTATTTTGCTACGAGCAGGGCGACGATTGCGTTCCATTACACTCAGGGCTGATGCTCACCATCTGTTTACTGATGTGGTGACTTCGGCCGGTGTAGTAGTTGGAATCTTTCTCGTCAAAGTAACAGGCGCTCTCGTGTTCGATCCAATTATTGCACTGATAGTAGCAGCAAATATAACTTGGACAGGATTTCGTTTACTACGGGAAACCAGTAGCGCTTTACTAGATGCAGCTTTGCCTAAAAAAGAAATTGACGCAATCAAGAGCATCCTTAACGAGTATAAACGTCAAGACATCCAGTTTCATGCCTTGCGAACCCGCAGTGCTGGAACCCGTCGCTTTGTTTCCTTTCATGTTCTTGTACCTGGATCTTGGACAGTGCAACAAGGGCATGATTTGTGCGAGGCAATTGAGCTTGCTATTGTTCGGGTGCTGCCTTCAACCCACGTTACAACTCACTTGGAACCTGTAGAAGATCCAGTTTCTTGGGAAGATTTGGAGTTAGAGCGTTCGAGCAATCAGCAAATGCAAGATATAAGCGCCAGAGATTAATTGCATACAACGCCGAATACTGCAAATGCGTAGGCGTAGGCATGGCTAATTTTCAAACTCAATTAAATTGATTAACTTGCGATCGCTTCCAGCAGACGGTTACGCGATCGCAACTTGCTTTTTGCGAGAAGGACGCTTGCGGTCTGATTTTTTCTTCAATCCCACAGCTTGAGCTTGATCGCTATCTGAGCCATATTGCCCGCGTACAACTTCCTTCATCGCCAATACGGCATTATGAAATTCCCACTCTGCTAATCGCGCAGCATCAGCAGAAGCACGGTATAAAGCTAGTTTCTCGGTTTCGGTTTGTTGAGAAATCAACATTGCCTGATAAGCTTCCTGCAAATTAGCAGCTGAGGCATCAGCACGAGTTGTGTTGTAATTGCTGACGGTTTGCAAACCGTGGAATGACTCAATATCTTGATTAATCAGTTGAGGACGCAAACGGTTTGTTGTATTTTGAGAAGGCATATATGCATACTTAGTAATTTGTACATTTAATGTACCCATTACAACAAAAAAAGTTATCAATAAAATGAAATTTTCAGATAGAGCAAGGTTAGAAAGGATAGTTTAAGATAACAGGTCGATGTATTGGCATAACAGACCGATGTATTAACATAACAGGTCAATGTATTGGCATAATAGACCGATGTATTAACATAACAGGTCAATATATTGGCATAACAGACCGATGTATTAACATAACAGGTCAATGTATTAATATTGCAGACTGATGCAATTACAAAACCGTAAGACGACACTAAAAACCATGAGGAGCGTTAAAATTTCTAACACTTTAAAGCTGAAGTGTCACCAGTAGGAATACAATCAAAAAATTATACAGTTTTGTTAGTAAAGACTGCACTAGAAAATAGTGGAGGTTAAAGCAATGGATGAGCGCGATCGCTACTTACGAATCGCTCTGGTTCTTGTTGGTATAGCTTTTCTACTTATCTATCCGCTAACTCAGGTCTGGGCATCAGGCTGGTTATGGCAACCAGGTCAGCACGAATACGAACAGATGATTATTGGTGTTTATGCGACACTTGGTATCTTTTTGCTGTTAGCTTCAAAGCAACCAGAAGCTCACCTCAGTTTAATCTGGTTCACCGTCATATCAAGCGTAGTCCACGGGCTGATCATGGCGGTACATGCAGTAATTGACCCTGTTGAACAGGGACACCTGTTTGGTGATGTTCCAGCATTATTCTTGGTAGCAATTGTCCTTGGCTTTTTAGCGCCCCGCAAAGGGGTGTCAAGTACATGAACGGGTGTAGAATGTCTGTGTATTTTCCATAATTAAAGAGATACAGCACATTTCAGGTAAATGAAGTATAGATGCCGTGAAAAGTCAGTTCTACAAGAAGTAATTAATCCTAACTCCAGATAGATATCAGGGGGTAAGAATAAGTGCTATTTGTAACCAAAGTATTTGTTCATGGTGAGACTTTAACAGACATTAAAAGAAGCATGACTACAGAACAGCCGTTAATACTTGACGCTGCTAGCGACGAATTCATTTCAAAAATTGGTTCAAGTGCGCCTGTTCTTGCTAGTCAAAAAGGATTTTGGAATGGAGTCAGAGTTAGCTATTACGAATACCACAATGCTGTTGAGACTCCTGAGCATTGTTTCTCACAGCATTTGATTACTATTCATCTCAATCACGCCGTCGCGATCAAAGAGCAATTGCTGAATGGTCATCTACGATGCGCGAGCTTCAGCAACGGCGATATTTGTTTAACTCCTGCAACTGCTCCTGTATCAGTGCGTTTACAAGATGAAAGCGAATGGATTGCTCTACACCTTGAACCCACGTTTATCGAGCAGATCGCGGCGGAAGTGGTCGATCCGGATCGACTTGAGATTGTACCCCAATTCAAGTTAAATGACCCGTTAATTTATCAAATTGGGATTGCTCTAAAGGTAAATCTTGAATCTGAGAATGCCTGCGATCGCCTCTACACCGAGTCAATGGCAACCGCGCTTTCTGCTCATTTACTACGGCACTACTCAACCCAAAAGCCCAAAATTGCAAGCTATTCTGATGGATTATCACAAGCTCGATTACGACAAGTGACTGAATATATTCACCAGCATTCGACGCAGAATCCTAGCCTCACGAGCATGGCTGAAATGGTGCAAATAAGTCCTTATTACTTTAGCCGTTTATTTAAACAATCGACCGGGTTAACACCACACCAGTATTTGCTTAAATGCCGCACAAAAGAGGCGAAACGGCTACTCAAAACTACAAATCTCTCAATTGCTAACATTGCAATTCAAGTAGGCTTTGTCGATCAAAGTCACCTTAACCGCCATTTCAAGCGCCATTTTGGTGTTTCACCCAGCCAGTTTCGCGCTTAGAGCAAGAATGTACTGTTAAAAAGCAAGATCGTCCAAGACACTCAGGCTTTATTTTTCCTACGATTTCTAGAGATTGGTCAATCAAGGGATAAAAATAAAGCTTTTTTCACCATGAAATTCTAACTAATTGAAATAAAGGATTTATACATGAACGCACAAAACAAGCCACAAGCTTTTCAAGTTAATAGTGCCGAAGGTCGCGCTTATTGGGGTATGGGCATTCTCTGGATTATGCTGGCAACTGCTGAAGATACGGATGGACAGTATTCTTGTATAGAACAGTTGGTGCCGCACGGCCCTGCTGCTGGGCCTCATATCCATGAGGCGGCAGATGAAACCTTCTACATTATGGAAGGCGAAGCTACTTTCTTTGTCGAAGACCAACCGATTAAAGCAACTGCTGGATCGTTTGTGTCAATTCCACGAGGTACAAAACACGCTTTTCAAATCGATTCTGAAACGGCACGATTACTCAATACTTATGTCCCCGCAGGTTTTGAGTACACGATTATAGCCACAACAGTGCCCGCAGAGGCACGCACATTGCCTCCTCCTTCAATACCTTTTCCCGATCAAGAACAAGCTAATCAAGCGCTTGAGCAATTCATTCAGCAGTATCCTGCGGCTAAAACCAAATTCTTACAAGGTTTCGCAAGCTAACTTACCCAACACCAGATTATTCAAGTTTGGCTTTGGCAGATCGATCAGCACAGCCGACTATAACCCAATACAGAACAACAATGAAAGCTATTGCGATCCAAAACGGTTTCGGCATCGACCATCTCGAATGGATCGAAGTGCCCAAGCCGCAACCTGCTACTGATGAAGTCCTGGTCAAAATCCAAGCCGTTTCACTCAACTACGTCGATTTGATGGTTGTCACAGGCAAGCTGAATCCTAACCTATCCCTGCCATTTATACCAGGGGCGGATGGGGCAGGCACCGTTGAACAGGTGGGCAATGATGTGACTGCTTTCAAACCTGGCGATGCAGTAGTCACGACCTTCATTCCCAAATGGACTAGCGGCAAACCGACCAAGCAAGCCGTAGACTATGCGACACGCCAAGGGGCCGGCTCTCCCGGACAATTAAGCGAATATAAAGTCTTTAAGGTAGATCAATTGACAAAGGCTCCTGCCAATCTCTCGGCTTTAGAAGCGTGTACTTTACCCGTGGCTGGGTTGACTGCTTGGAACGCGCTGCACTATGCCAGTGTCACAGCAGGCGAGACGGTATTACTACACGGTACGGGCGGTGTTTCGATTTTTGCCCTTCAGTTTGCCAAAGCACTCGGTGCCCATATCATTATTACATCAAGCAGTGATGCTAAACTCCGACGAGCCGAAGAGTTGGGAGCCGAGTATCTCATTAATTACCACACTACACCTAACTGGGAAGAAATAGTGCTCTCATTCACTGACGGCGTTGGTGTTGACGCAGTGCTTGAAACCGTCGGCGGCAAAAATCTCGTCCGATCGCTCAACGTATTGCGAACGGGCGGAAGCATCTCGATTATGGGTCTACTTGGCGGTTCGGAAATGACGATCAATGCGCTGTCCCTGATGGAACGACATGCGACGATTCGCGGCATGGAAGTTGGCAATACGCAGGATTTTCAGGACATGAATCAGGCGATCGAGCAGCACGACATTCATCCAGTCATTGATCGCACTTTTACTTTCGACGAGGTAAGAGCGGCATTTACCGACCTGGAGCAAGGGAAACATTTCGGCAAAATCGCGATCAAGATTTAACTCAATTCAAACCTTAACTAATTACAAAGTGAAACCTTGATTATCACCCCTAATCTTAACGGCAAGCGTGGCATCGAACTACTTCAAGACCCTTCCTTAAATAAATCTACAGCCTTCACGCAAGCAGAAAAACAAGCGTTGGAATTGGTGGGATTAGTCTTCGATGTTATCGAATTAGAAGATATCTAATTGCGGCGGGTGATGCAACAACTCGGACACAAAGGCACCGATCTCGCGTTGCTGCGATCGCAATTTCCTGAGTTGCTGACGATGAATAAGTGGCTCGCAAGAGCTGGCAGGCGATCGCTGATGTGCAGTTGCTTTTTAGGTAGCGAATCCGCCTCATTAAGAAATAGATTTTGTAAACTTCACAAAAAAAATCATGACGACAAAATTGACGGTTCTAGTCGCTGGTGCTACTGGGATGCTGGGTTTTAAGATTGTTTCGGCTCTACTTGACAAAGGCGATGTGAATGTGCGGGCAATGGTGCGTTCAGTTAACGACAGCAATCCAGAAAATCGTAAAAAGATCGACGCAATGAAAGCTTTGGGCGCAACGATAGTCGAAGGCAACGTGATGCAGCCTGAAACCCTACTGCCAGCGTGTGCAGGAGTTGATGTTGTCGTCTCTGCGATCGGCAATAACGAAGTAACCGTGCCAGGGCAGAAAAACCTGATTGATGCTGCCAAACAGCAGGGCGTGAAGCGGTTCATTCCCTCCGATTACTCGGTAGACTACCGCAAGCTGGACTATGGCGACAATGATAACCTAGATATGCGGAAGGAAGTGTTTGAGTATCTCCAGCTCATGGGTTTGGAATATACCTTAGTTCTCAACGGGGTATTTATGGAATTCATCACTTATATGCCACTGTTTGACTTAGAACATCAGATATTTCAATACTGGGGCGATGGTGAAACGCCGCTCGATCTTACCACTACTGGTGATACCGCCAAGTATGTGGCTGAAGCGGTGAGCGACCCAGGCTTGGCAAACACGGCATTAGAAGTTGCAGGTGACACTCTAACCGCGAAGCAATTGAAAGCCACTTATGAAGAGGCAACGGGCAGCAAATTAACCGAAAAATCATTGGGCAGTATTGCCGAGATGAAAGCTTGGATTGCTAATAAAAAAGCGTCAGCCAGTTCACTTGAAGAGTACGTTTACGACCAGTATATGTATGCGATGGTATCGGGTAAAGGCAAACTCGATCGGATTGGGAGCGATCGCTATCCCCACATTAAACCTAAGACGGTTAAGCAATTTCTGAGCGAAGGAAATTCGTAAAGTGGCACAACAGCAGGTTTAGTGGGAAAAGTGGTGGTGCTTTCGTCTCTCGCTTGCGAGTTCGTTACGAGGCAAAAAACAGAGGGTTTTCCTACTGCCCTTTAACTCCTACCTTTATTGATAAAGTTTTAAATCAAGCAAGCTTAAACAAAAAGTAAGTTTTTACAATATATTCAGTTTGTATTGTGAATGCATCGACTTGCATTAGGAATACATCAACTTGCATTATGAATGCATCGACTTGCATTAAGAATGCATCGGCTTGCATTGTGAATGCATCTTGCGGAGTATATTTAAAAGCACACCTTAGCTAGAGTCTCTGTGCCAGATAGCAGTGATAGTATACGGCTCATTCCTGTTGGTGCTTGTAGGAGACAATTATGGAAATCAGTAGACGCAGGTTGTTAAAAACTGCTTCTGCTTCGGGATTAGTGGCGGCATTACAGTTTCGGAAGGATTTTTGCAACCGCTCCTCGCCCAAACAGAACTCAACCAGATGATATCCCTGCATTCAATCGAGAAATCTTGAATCTATTTGCACAAATTTGCATCGGCGGCATTTGCTTCACATTAATCGGCTTTGTTTGTAGCTTACTCAACTGTGCGATCGCACTTGTTTTTCATTCAACGTTTCAAAATATAGCTTTATCCAAGGAGAACACTAAATTATGTCCAATTTCAAAATATTTTCTACTGGTATAGTAGCGATCGCTTTATCTTTAGCGACTGGTTGCACACCAACTGCTTCCAACCAAAATACATCAGAAGCTCCATCTGCTGTACCTGTACAAGGAACTGAAACTACCTCACCAACTGCCTCACCAACTACCTCACCAACTACCTCACCAAGGACATCAGGGCAAAATAACCTTAGTTCTTTAGACAGACGATTCGTGACTGAAGCCGCTCAAGATGGTTTAGCAGAAGTCCGACTAGGACAACTGGCATCACAACGTGGAAGCAGCAATGGGGTAAAACAATTTGGACAGCAGATGGTTCAAGATCATACCCAAGTGAATAATCAACTCAAACAGTTGGCGGCTCAAAAAAGTATCACGTTGCCAACTACTATCGGTAGGGCAAATCAGCTAGCCGAGCGACGCTTATCCGCGCTTTCTGGTGCTAAATTCGATCGCGAATACATAAATGAGATGCTTCGAGGTCATCAAAAAGATGTCTCCGCATTTCAGAATGAAGCTCAAAAAGGACAAGATCCAGACGTGAAAGCATTTGCAGCTCAAGCGCTACCAACCCTTCAAGAACATCTGCAACAGGTTCGTGCCCTTGCTAATCCTGGAAGTTCAACTAGCAGCCCAACTCCAAGTAGCAGCCCAGTTCCAACTAGTACCCCATAAAGCAATACCCTTGGGTTAAAAAATTTATCCGTTGAAGCAGGGGGAGCAGCTACGGTGTACACGCAAGTCTAAAACAGTTTAATCATCTGGGTTCAAGCGTAAGTTTTACCCTTCCCTAACCCTCCCCGTATGTATTGGAGAGCCATTGCGTTGGGCGGGCAATGCCCGACTTATTAGCGTAGCGTCTCCCCCTGGGAGAAGCAAGTGGCGTGAGGGAACTAGATTTCTTGTTTCCCCCCAATATATCGGGGGGATTAGGGGGTAATTCGATTTGTGTGTATACCGTAGGGGGATGCAGAAGGGAGAAAAAAGTTTATCTGAATCATATTGCCCCGTAAAGCAATACGTTGTGCATCAAAGCAGATTTATTTAATCGCAGAGAACGCATTGGCATTGCAAGCCGACGTATTGCCATTGTCAGTCGACGTATTGGCATTGCAAGTCGACGTATTGGCATTGCAAGTCGACGCATTGGCATTGCAAGCCGACGTATTGGCATTGCAAGCCGATGCATTGCCATTGCCAAGCGACGCATTAGCATTGCAGGGTATTGCCAAATTTAATTTGCTACGAATTGCTGTACTAAGTCCAAAATTTCATTATTTCATCATTCAATACCACGATGGCTGAATTGTTTAAAGGAAATTTTTCTCGTCGTCAAATTCTCGCTAGTGCTGGATTAGGAGCCGTTTCAGCCGCCGCAATTGGTAGTATGGGCGAAGAGGTTGCTGCCCAACAGCCAACAGGACAAACCACTCCTCGCGGAGGCGAATTGCCGCCTCAGATTGAGTTTGCGCCCATCTCAGAAAAAACTGAGGTTGATACGGGTGGGCCACCAACTGCATTACCTCCAGAGCGACGCTTGGGATTTGCGATCGTCGGACTTGGGAGACTGTCATTAGAAGAAATCATGCCTGCGTTTGCAGAATGTAAACTAGCAAAGCCAACTGCATTAGTTAGTGGTGATGCTGCCAAAGCAAATCAAGTTGCCCAGCAGTATGGCATCAAACCGCAGAATGTTTACAACTATCAGAATTACGACAATCTCCGCAACAATTCAGATGTTGATGTAATCTATATCGTATTGCCTAACAGTATGCACCGGGAATATACGGTGCGTGGTGCAAAAGCTGGAAAGCATATTCTGTGTGAAAAGCCAATGGCAACGACAGTCGAAGATGCTCAACAAATGATCGACGCGTGCAAACAAGCGAATCGCAAGCTGATGATTGCTTATCGCTGTCAATATGAGCCGCACCATCGCGCCATGATTCAGATGATCCGCAGCAAAGAATTGGGAACCATCAAGGTAATTCAGGCAGATAACGGACAAAACCAAGGCGGTGACTTAAACCAGTGGCGATTGAAACGCGCTTTAGCTGGAGGTGGCTCTTTACCAGATGTGGGAATTTATTGCTTGAATGCAACTCGCTATTTGACAGGAGAGGAACCGATCGCAATTAACGCCCAAATCTTCAGCACTCCTGGCGATCCGCGCTTCAAAGAAGTAGAAGAAAGTGTCACCTTCCAGTTGCGGTTTCCTAGTGGAGTGCTAGGGATTTGCTCTACTAGCTACGGCTTTCACGAAGGGCGGCGGTTTCGCGTCTTCGGCTCTGATGCTTGGGGACAACTTGATCCGGCATTCTCCTATAGCGGTTTGCGAATGATGGTTTCACGCAAATCGCCAACCAATAGCATGGCAGAAAACATTAGCGAAGTGCGGATAGGTGAGAAGAACCAGTTCGCTTTAGAAATCGATCACATGGCGGATTGTGTGATTCAAAATAAGCAACCCCATACGCCTGGTGAAGAAGGTTTGCAAGACCAAAAACTGATGGCGTTGATTTACGAAGCCGCACAAACAGGCAAAACGATTACCCTACCACGTGTCTCAGGATTAGACACCACTCGCGGCCCCGCTCCTCGAATGCTGAAGTAATACGTGCATACCCCCGCATTTCTCACAAGCTTGAGTGCAGAGGTGCTTCAGAGACAAAGGGAAAAGAACAAGGCACATTGAACTCTCCCCTGTTCCCCCGGTCACTGAGCGTAGCCGAAGTGCTGCTCCCCTGCACAAGGTTTTGAGAGATGTGATGATAAATCCGAGATACCCCAGTCATGACAAACTCTGCTTGGAGTCCGCTCCGTAAATCTTTGTTTCGCGATCGCTGGATTGCCTCAATTGTCTCCAACATTGGCGGCTGGATGGAGGACACGGCGGGAGCTTGGTTAATGACTTCTCTTACCACCTCTCCCTTGCTGGTGGCACTCATGCAAACAGCTGCAACTTTGCCGGTGCTGCTGTTAGGACTACCAGCCGGAGCAACAGCAGATATTTTTGATCGCCGTCGGTTACTGCTGTTTTGGCAAGTATGGATGCTGGTTGCGGCACTGATCTTGAGTGGATTGATTTTTGCAGGTACGATTACACCGTGGTCATTGCTGGCGCTGACATTTTTGCTCAACTTGGGAGCAGCAATGAATGGCCCAGCTTGGCAAGCAATTGTACCAGAATTAGTACCGCGATCAGAACTCATGGCTGCCATTGCTTTAAATAGTGCAGGATTTAATATTGCCCGAGCCGTTGGGCCTGCGATCGCAGGTTTTATACTAGTGGCAGCCAATGCCGGAGTCGTCTTTTTAATTGATGCCCTCTCCTTTATTGGGGTGATTTTCATCCTTTACCGTTGGCAACGCAAACCGTTTTATGAAAGCGCCCTTCCCACAGAGCGAGTATTAGGTTCTATGCGGGCTGGTATTCGTTATCTCCGCTTTTCTCCCGCTCTGCAAGCCGTGTTAATTCGTGCGGCTGTTTTAACTAGTTGCACGAGTGCGTTGTTAGCGTTGCTGCCTTTGGTAGCACAGCAGGATTTGCGACAGGGAGCAGGCGGTTATGGTTTACTACTTGGTTGCTTTGGATTGGGGGCAATTTTCGGTGCAATTTTGATGCCAAGAGTGCGGCAACATCTCACAGCCGATGGAGTTGTGATTGCCGGAACTCTGGTGTTTGCAGTTGCCACATTAATATTGGCATTCATTCACAACGTACCTTTGGTATTGCTGGCTTTATTGGCGGCTGGAATTGCTTGGACAAGTATGACATCCAGCTTGAATATTACAGTACAGCTTGCGGTTCCGGCTTGGGTGCAGGCGCGGGCGCTAGGAACTTATCAAATGGTATTTCAAGGAGGTTCAGCAATTGGTAGCATTATTTGGGGTGTAGCGGCAGAACATTGGGGAATGCCGAGTGCCTTATTCGTTGCTGCCATTGGCTTAGTCGGGGGAACATTCACAGCACGGCGTTACCCGTTGCTATCAGGAAAACTTGATTTAGGCCCAGCATTACGCCGGGCGGAACCACTAGTAGTAATTGAATTGCAACCAGAAGAAGGCCCAGTTTTAGTCACACTTGAATATTATATTGACCCAAAGCAAGCAGAGGAATTCATTACAGCAGTTCATGCTCTGCGAGTGGTGCGGCTACGAGATGGTGCAATTCGCTGGGGCATCTTTCATGATACATCTGTGCCGAATCGTTATTTAGAGACATTTATCGTCGAGTCTTGGGTGGATCATTTACGTCAGTATGAACGCTTTACAGTGGCAGATCGAGAGATTCGTGAAAGAGTTTTTGCCTTTCATCAAGGCGATGAACCGCCGATTATTTCTCACATGATTTATGCTCACCAATCCTAAGAAGCACGAGCTGAGAAAAACCATTGTTTTCATTGAAACTGCTAGAAACAGAAAAATAAACAATCAAATGAATGAATTACAAGCAATTATAGAAAGCTTCGAGTCAAGTCAAAAAAGTGGTGAAATTACTTTTTTGGCGACTGTAGTCAAAACTCAAGGTTCAACCTATCGCCGACCAGGTGCTAAAATGCTAATGACAAATACAGGTCGGATGGTCGGAACAATCAGCGCTGGTTGCTTAGAGAACGACGTATTTGAGCATACTCAACAACGAATGTCCGACGGGGAACCAATTGTTGTTACTTACGATAACACCGCCTCGGAAGATATTCTTTGGGGTTTTGGTTTGGGGTGCAATGGAATAGTACAAGTTCTCATCGAACGTTTGGAGAGAGAAAGTACACCAAATGCGATCGCATTTACACAAGAGTGCTTCAATCAAAAACACTTGGGTATTATTGCCACAGTCTTTGCCTTAGAAGGCACAGTAAAAGTTAAACTAGGGTCGCGTTTACTGCTGTATCCTGATGGTAAATTTATCACTGATATCAAAGATACCAATTTAATTCAATCTCTGATTGCAGATAGTCAAGCAGCCTTTACTAATCAAAAATCAAGGGTAAATAACTATCAGTTACCTTTAGGCAATGCAGAAGTTTTCATCGAAGTTATTCAACCACCCACACACGCAGTAATATTTGGTGCAGGTTATGACGCTGTACCCGTAGCCCAGTTTGCTCAAGCATTAGGCTGGCAGGTTACTGTAGTTGATTGTCGAGCTAATGAGGCAACTAGAGCGCGATTTCCTCTGCCTTGTGATGTCATTCTTAGCCGACGAGAAATTGTCCATCAACAGGTATTTATTGATGCCCACACAGCTGCTGTAGTGATGACGCATAATTACCTTGACGACCTAGAAATTTTGAAAATGTTGTTGCCATCTCTTGCACGCTACATAGGGGTTTTAGGGCCAAAATCGCGTACTGAAAGATTGCTTGAAGATTTGCGATTGCAAGGAATAGTTTATAATACTGAACAATTAAAAAGATTGCATAGTCCAGTGGGGATTGACATCGGAGCAGATACACCAGAAGAAATAGCGATCGCGATTATTGCCGAAATTCAAGCAGTGCTAACAAACCGCAGTGGTAATTTTTTAAAAAATCGCAATCAACCAATTCACCAATGCAATGAAAGCAATTTAAACTTACTACTTACCACATAATTTTTGTCTGTTATGGTAATTAACACTGAGCAAATAGACAATGAGAAATCAACCATAGCCATTATGATTCTTGCTGCTGGTGCATCGACTCGAATGGGTACACCAAAACAACTATTGCTTTACCAAGGACGTAGTTTTTTGCAATACATTACAGAAATGGCGATCGCTTCAGTTTGTCAACCGGTGGTAGTAGTACTAGGAGCCAATGCAGAACAAATTCATCCCCAAATTAAACAACTTCCCGTTAAAGTAGTTAAGAACTTAGATTGGGCTTGTGGAATGAGTGCTTCAATCAAGAGCGGTATTGAATTGTTAAATAATCTTCCTCAAAAAATCGAAGCAGTAGTTATTACACTTTGCGACCAGCCATTTGTTTCTCACCAAATTATTAATCAACTTGTTGATACATATTATTCAGTCAACAAAGCGATCGTTGCTTGTGAATATGGGGGTACATTAGGTGTACCCGCTCTATTTAGTCAGAGATTTTTTTCCGAGCTTACTGCTTTGAAAGAAACTTCAGGAGCAAAAAAAGTTATTAATAATAACCTCAATGAAGTGTTTTCCATTCCTTTTCCACTAGGTGATATCGATATTGATACACCAAGAGATTACGAACAATTGCTTTCAAATACCACAGCGCAAAACTAACTTAGGCTAATTGTCTAAGTACAGTTTTGCGTAAAAGCCTAGCGTTTTCAATACAGAGGAACGCATTGGCATTGCATTGAGATGTATTAACAATGCAAGCCGACGCATTAACAATGCAAGCCGACGCATTAACAATGCAACCCGACGCATTAACAATGCAAGCCGATGCATTAACAATGCAACCCGATGCATTAACAATGCAACCCGACGCATTAACAATGCAACCCGATGCATTAACAATGCCATTGCAGGGTATTGCTAAATTTAATTCGCTACGAATTAATGAAATGCTGTACTAAGAAGCTGTTGACTGCAATTTTTCTAATCGTGCTAGTACTTCTGAACTGTGAATAGTGGGGTTGACTTTCACAAAAGTCTCGCGCAAGACACCTTGAGGATCAATGATAAAACTATGGCGCATCGATAAAAAGCCGAGCCACGAACCATAAGCTTTACTCACTGAACCATCAGTGTCAGCCAACAGAGGGAATTTTAATCCCTCTGAATCACAAAATTTGGCGTGGGAATCAATGTCATCAGCACTAACGCCTATAATCTGAGCGTTTTTTTCAAGGTATTGGGGTAAATCTTGCTGAAAACGACGAGCTTCTATAGTACAACCAGAGGTAAAGTCTTTAGGATAAAAGTACAAGACTAGCCATTTACCGCGCAAGTCAGAAAGGGAAATTTTGCCATCACCTGTGTTAGTTGGCAAAGTAAACTCTGGTGCGGGTTGATTAATTGCAGGAAGTTTACCACCCATAGCATCAGCAGCAAGAGTAAAATTCAGCCAGCTGATAAGAGAAATACAGCTGGCAAATAATATGCTTAAAAAAGTGCGGCGAGAAATCATGGCGCAAACCAGAATCACAACTTTACACAAGTTTACAATTCTTGGTTGCGAAAAATCTCACTTTAAGTGAGATTCGGGTGGGGTATCTGTGCTTTCGATGTATTGACTATCTAGGAGAAAAGTCCCCCTAGCAAAGCGAATACCCCAATATCCGCCAGGTCTGCGGTCAATGACTATACCTTCTTCACCAATGTGAATTACATTAGGGGGACGCAGCATGGGCATAGGTTCAGCAGTTTTGACATAAGCTGGTAGTGTCACAACACGGACTTTACTACCAATTGGGAATTCTTTGGACATCTTAATCAAGCTAGGAGTTTTGAATTAACTCATAACTCATAACTAGCTTGAAAGTCTAGTGACATCTTCCACCCTTACTCGTAGAGAAGTGTCGGTTTCCAAGACAATCCGGCTATTGCTTAGGGCTTCTAAGCTAGGCGATTATTTAGGTGGGAGACAGTGCAGCGAGTCGTTGGAATGCCGACAGTGCTGGACTATCTGCGAGGTGCTGGCGTATCACTTCCGCACACGCCGCCGGACTTAACAACGAGGTATCAACTTCAAGGTCATAAATGCCAGGGATATGAACTTCACGTTGCCATAACTGAACTGGACGTAGCATCGGCGAGTCGGCTGCACTTTCCGCCTTCCACCCCGTCTTTTGTCGTCGTTCCATAATGATCTCGATGGGGCAGTGAACGCCCACAAACAAGACTGGCAATCCGTTTAAACGTCGGGCACTATCGGTCAAAATGCCCCGTTGCCTTGTGTATGCGTCATGGTGTCCGACATCAACCACGACATTTAGTCCCAAGCGGCTGTGGGCGGCGATGGACTCATACATGGCGCTGTACAAAATGGGAACTAGGGGTTCGATGTCGGGGCGTTCTGCCCCTGGCCGCAGACCGATACCGGGTAGGTATCGTGCGGGAGTCATCTGCATAAACCTATCGACACCCAAGTTCATCCATACTCCATCAAACGTCTCTTGGATCACTTCGACAATGCTCGACTTCCCTGAGCGTGGGGTACCATTCAGGATGATAATCTGTCCTAGCTCCTGCGTCTGTCCCATAATCGATTACTCCTCGCGTCTTTTATATATATTAGTTAACAGTTCCACGTTAAGCTAATACGTATAATCGGTGAGTCATAACAAGTAAAAAGAACCAAGTAAAAAGTAAAAAGAAAGATGAATTCAATATTTCTTTTGCCTTTTAACTTTTTGCTTGGAACGAAGCGAGTCTTCTGAATTTCTCTTGAAGTATATGGGAATAAATAGGGAAAGGGAAAGGGGATGAAATTTTCCCCTTTCCGCATCTTCTGCAAGAAGGCTATTAATTTTTGACTATAGAAAACAATACCTGGACATCAGTCAAGGGTAAGTGCCAGAGTAATTCTGGTTGCCAAGTATCTGGATCAAGCTGAGAGTGACAACCGCGTTGGTATGCTTGCCAGAGTCTGTCCCAGGTAAATTGTTGTTGAGAATTTAAATTTTTATGAATGACTCGTAACAGTCCTAGCCCTAGCATCAAGTTAGTGATGCTAAATTTGGTTCCTAATAAAAATGCTTGTATTTCTGCTTCACCAACGAAGTCTGTGCCATAACCTGTGATGATGTGAACCCCGTCATGGAGTTGTTTACGGCGGCTACCTGTAGTGAAAGGTTTTAAATTGTGTTCAGTAAGGAAGTCTGCCCAAGTTCTGCCAAAAGTGCCAGTCGGAAGGAAACGCAATTTCTCTATTTCCACAATTTGGGGAACATCTCGCCCCTCTGCTTGGGCGATGCGATCGAGTACATCTAAAACTTGTTGCAGACGAGGAGCGGGATTGGGGTAAGCAGTGAGCGGTTGCATCATAATCTATCTTGGGATGAGATGGGCAACACTGCCCACCTCAGACTTCTTAAATATTTTTTGAAAGACTCGGTATTATCCGGGATTTCTTCTTTGTTGATAATTTTGACGAAATTGCTCTAATTTCTGTCTTTGTTCTGGGGTGAAGACCGCTTGAATCTGTTGTTTTTCAGATTCGCGGATTTGTTTGATTTGGTTTTTCTGTATTTCACTCAGATTTAAGTCAGCAAAATCGCCTTTTTTGCGACCCTGATGCTGTCCTGGCTGGCGTTGGCCTGTTTGCCCTTGAGCCTTACGTGCTTGCCACTCAGCGCGACGTGCTTGTTTCGCTGCTTCTAATTTTGCCTTTTGTTCTGGAGTGAAAACTGCTTCTATTTTGGCGCGGCTATCGCGGCGAATTGTCTGAATTTGGGTTTTTTGGGCATCTGTTAGACCTAAGTCTTTCCAAGGGCCTCTTTCTTTTTGTGGTGTTTGTGCAAGTAATAGAGGTGAAGGAGAGGCTGTTTGAGCGTGAACAGCAAAGGAGGTTGCAGTTAAAGTTAAGGCGATCGCGGAAGCAACTAGTGATAATGCTTTGAGTTTCATTACTTGTTCGGTGGGTTTTTCCTGGTTGGATGCCACCATCATAAGAACTTATCTTTAGTAGTTACATGAGGAGAAAGTCATGGTTTTACCCATGACTTTAGTCATGATTGAAATTTGACAAACATGATTGACAATAAATAGTTAGGACGGTAGAAGTTAAGAACACGAGAATTTTGATTATGATTAATTTATCAGCGATTACTTAGCTTATTACTTAACAGTATTATTCTTGTAACTTACTTTTAATTTCTCACACAGCGAAAACTTGGAGTGGCAGAAGCAATTACTCAAATATTCGGAATTTTTATCTAACTTATAACAAATTATAACTGGAGCAACACGGCTAATGAGTCCTCCAATTCAAATTAAGAAACATCCTTTTCCTTCTCTACTTTATCTGGAGTGGTCATTACTAGCAATCACCGCATTAACAGCCGTGATACCACCTCCGTTACGGCGTTTTCGCCCTAAGCCTCCAGAAGTATCAATTTGTGGTGCATTTCCAGACTTGTCAGCTTGTAGTATATTGCCAGAACTATCAATTTATAGTCTGATTATTTTTGCGGGAATGGGACTAAAATTACCTAGAAATAACCAGACAGCTAAGGTAATCTACACAGGTATTGAATTTTTCTTAATTTTAATAATTGGACTTTTTGGGGAGAGATTTGCTCGGCTTTTCCCCTTTCTCTACATAATTTTAGTGACTCGCAGTTGCTTGATTTTTCAGTTGCCTGGGCGTTTATTCGTTACAAGTTTGTCATTTGCATTATTTTTAGTTACTACACAACTAAAATATCAGTTATTCAATTTTCAAGCATCGCCGCAGGCACAAGAGCGATATCGATTTTTGATTTTGAATTCGTCGCTGGTATTTGGTTTAAGTTTAGTTTTTGTGTTGTTGATGATGAATGCAGTATTGTCTGAACGGCAAAGTCGAGAAAAGCTAGCTCTTGCTAATGAAAAACTCCGTCAATATGCCACGCAAATTGAAAATCAAGCTACCTTGGAAGAACGTAACCGCATTGCTCGTGAAATTCATGATTCATTGGGACATTCTCTAACTGCTTTAAATCTGCAATTAGAAACTGCTTTAAAACTGTGGCAATCTAACCCAGTTAAGGCTGAAACATTTCTCGCTACAGCAAAGGAATTAGGTTCTAAAGCGCTAAAAGATGTCCGCCAATCTGTTTCTACGATGCGTTCTAATCCCTTACAAGAACAATCTTTAGAACGTGCGATCGCTAGTCTTTCAGAAAATTTTTATCGCTCAAACAGCATTTTACCAATTTATCAAATCAATATTGAATATCCTCTGCCACCTGAAATCAATACCGCTATTTATCGGATTACTCAAGAATCTTTGACAAATATATCTAAATATGCTTATGCAACAGAAGTGAAATTAGAACTCACGATGACAAAAGGTAATTTGCAATTGATAATTCAGGATAATGGTAGAGGTTTTGATTTAGGACAAAACACTACTGGTTTTGGACTTCATAGTATGCGCGATCGCACTTTAGCACTGGGAGGGGAGTTTAATATTAATAGCGCTCTTGGTTCTGGTTGTAAAATTACAGTTAATATTCCATTAACAAGGTTAACATAATGATTAAAGTGTTGCTGGTAGACGATCAGAGTTTAATTCGTCAAGGGTTAAGAGCTTTATTGGAACTAGAACCAGATTTAGAAATAGTTGGAGAAGCAGAAAATGGTGAACAGGCAATTAATTTAGTTGCTCAATTTCAGCCAGATGTAATCTTGTTAGATATCAGAATGCCAATTATGGATGGCGTTGCAGCCACCCAAGAAATTCAAAAACGTTTTGGCAAAACTAAGATTTTAGTACTAACAACTTTTGATGATGATGAATATGTATCAGCAGCTTTGAAAAATGGAGCAATGGGTTATTTATTGAAAGATACACCATCAGAAGAATTAGCGGTTGCGATTCGTGCTGTTCATAAAGGATATACTCACTTAGGCCCAGGTATAGTTAAAAAGCTGTTGACTCAATTTTCTCATTTTGCACCAACCCAGTCACCGCCTGTACCATCTAGTTTAACTGAACTTACTCCTAGAGAAAAAGAGGTTTTGCGGTTAATTGCTACAGGCGCTAGTAACCGAGAAATTGCTCAAGAACTCTACATTTCTGAAGGGACGGTGAAAAATCATGTTACAAATATTTTAAACAGGTTAAATTTGCGCGATCGCACTCAAGCTGCTATTTGGGCAAATACATATTTATCATATTTAAATTAACCAAGTTAAATCACTTGTAATTCGTAATTTTAACCTCTAGATTAACTTAGGTATATTATGGCCGAAATTACGGCACTATTTTGGGATTTTTGGTGTGTTACGTAAGCTGTAACACAGCCTAAATCAAAATGAACGTCCAGATATCTAACTTATTGAATAAATCGCAAAGTTAATTCTACCTTATTTAAATAACTCTAAGCATTCATTTCTTAAAACGCCTTTTGTTACTTTGATGTTTCTAAATGACTTAGCAATCACTTCTTCACAAGATAGATTAATTTGTGATTGATTGAGCGAAATTAAATCTTGAATTGAAGCACCATATACAATTTCTGATAAACCACTCCAAATACAAGCAGTTGCACACATTGGACAAGGTTCGCCAGTCGTATATATGCTATAACCTTCTAAAGAGGGGTTTTTAAGTTTAGCTGCTAAACTACGAATCACATTGATTTCCGCATGGGCTGATGGATCGTTGTCTCTCCTCACAGTATTATGAGCTACGGCAACAACTTCGTTATCTTTAACAATCACGGCACCGTAAGGCGCATCGCCTTCTTTTGCTTCTGCCAATGCTAAATGCATAAAAAATTCTGGGTTCATATAAGCTAGAGTTAACATAAGGATAATGGTTAATAATATCGTATTTCTAATGCTACAACTGAAAATTAAGATGTATTAATGGTCGAATATGTTATTAAGCCGACAAGAAACAGAATTTTACTTAAAAGACCTGGAAACACCAATCGGTAAAGCGATTAATTTAACACTGGCCTTTTTGGTGCTAATATCATCAGGAATTTTTGTAGCAGAAACATATAATATTCCTGATTATACGCGGTTTCAGTTGAATGTGGCTGATACTGTGATCGTTATCATCTTTGCGGTAGAATATTCACTCCGCTTGTGGAGTGCGGAAAACAAAATTCAGTATATTTTTAGCTTTTATTCGATTATTGACTTAATGGCGATTTTGCCATTTTTTCTCGGAATGGTAGATATTAGCTTTATCCGCCTACTAAGATGGTTTCGGATTTTACGATTAATTAGATTTATTGACAGAAAAATTTTATTCGCCACTATCAGCACCGAAGATGGCATGATTTTTGCGCGAATATTATTTACATTATTTGCAATTGTTTTTATTTACTCTGGTTTAATTTATCAAGTCGAGCATCCGGTTAATACTGAAAAATACGGCACATTTTTGGATGCCTTTTATTTCTCTGTTGTCACAATGACAACTGTAGGATTTGGTGATGTGATTCCCATTTCTGAATTAGGACGCTTGTTAACAGTACTGATGATTTTCAGTGGAATTGCGTTGATTCCTTGGCAAGTGGGAGATTTAATTAAGCAAGTGGTGAAAACTGCTAATCAGGTAGAAACAGTTTGTTCAGGTTGTGGTTTGACTTTCCATGATGTAGATGCTGGGTTTTGTAAAAGGTGTGGGACTAAGTTGCCTAGTCGCAGGGTTGATTGAAATGCGATCGCATTCTATAGTCTAGATATTGCAACTGTTCAAAATCATGATATCTGCAAATATGCAACGCCCTAGTCCTCTTTTAAGCAATTACAATTATAGGAATCCGATTTGATTTCTGTATCCCCCACGGGAGCGTAGCCATACTGATTTGCGTAGGTAGGCAATAGGCAATAGGCAAGGGGAAAGAAGGCTTCCTAGTTGTATTGAGTTTTTTTAGAAATCAAATACTAGTTGTATAGCTGTATATGCAACTTTAGAAATAAATAGTATAAGTAAAGGATATGTTTATGAGTAGTTTCGTTTTATTATTAGTTGGTTTAGTAACTTTTTTATTGGCTTTCAATACTAAAGACGAAATCAATCGCATTACTGCTATGATTAGCGGGACAATTCTTTTGATTTGGAGTTTGGCTCTAGCTCCCTTGGCATTTCAATTACTAATTGAGATTGTCTCAGTTTTAGGAGCTTTCTCTGTTTGTATGCGTTGTTTAGGTTGTGGTTTTAACCGCGATTAATTTTTAACTGAATATAACCAATGTCTAACCTTAACCTCATTTCCGAATATAAAAGCTTTGGTGGCAAACTCGGTTTTTACAGTCATCACTCCTCTACTTGTAACGGTGAAATGCGCTTTGCCATCTATCAACCACCACAAGCAACTCAAAAACCTGTGCCAATTCTCTATTTCCTTTCTGGATTAACTTGCACAGAAGAGAATTTTATGGTAAAGGCGGGAGCGCAGCGCTTTGCAGCTGAGTATGGTTTGATATTGGTTGCACCAGATACTAGTCCACGTAATACTGGCATTGCAGGTGAGGATGATGACGGGGACTTTGGTACAGGTGCGGGTTTTTTTGTTGATGCTACAGAAGAACCGTGGTGTCATAATTACCAAATGTATAGTTATGTTGTCCACGAACTACCTGCTTTAATTACCGCAAACTTCCCCACCCAACCGGAAAAACAAGGCATTTTCGGTCATTCAATGGGCGGACATGGAGCGCTAGTCTGTGCCTTAAGAAATCCAGAACTCTACAAATCAGTATCCGCTTTTGCACCGATCGCTGCACCTATGCGTTGTCCTTGGGGTCAAAAGGCTTTTGGTGGTTATCTTGGCAGCAATCAAGAAAGTTGGCGTGCTTACGATGCTAGTGAATTAGTCAAGCAATTAGGATATCACAGTCCGATACTTATCGATCAAGGTACTGCTGATAAATTTTTAGCGAAACAATTACTGCCAGAGGTGTTTGAGCAAGCTTGTGCAGATGTTAACCAGCCGCTAAACTTGCGTTACCAAGAAGGCTATGACCACAGCTATTATTTCATCGCCAGTTTTATTGAAGATCATATCCGCCACCACGCGTTAGCGTAGCTTACCGTAGGTATCGCTTTTAAAGGACTAGACTGAAAAAAAGGAATTCAGATTTGACACGTTTTTTAATTTTTATTTGATTTGTAAAAAATAATTTTGGTGTTGCTGAATCGAGGTATGAATTTGGATGTAGAGACGTTGCATTGCAACGTCTCTACAAAGATTTTGAAATAAGGCAAAATTATTTTTCATACCGCAATCAGCAACGCCATAATTTTTTATAACGTAGACGCAAAGAGGCTTACCGCAGAGAACACAGAGAGAATAGAGAGAGATTGTCACGAATGATTTAGGATTGCTATATGGTTGAATAATGCTGATTTCAGCTTAAATAGCACTCAATAACCTACATTAGTCAATATGTCTCTTATTCAAAACAAAGTCGTCATCATTACCGGAGCCAGCAGTGGATTAGGTGAGGCAACCGCAAAGCGACTTGCCGCTAGTGGAGCTAAACTAATGCTGTCCGCCCGCCGCGAAGATCGGCTCAAAGATTTGGTTGCTGCGATCGCTAAATCAGGAGGGACTGCAACCTATCAAGTGACGGATGTGGCAGATCGCGCCCAGGTGGAAACCTTGGCGAAGCAAACTTTAAGTACTTATGGCCGGATCGATGTGCTAATTAATAATGCAGGCTTGATGCCGCTCTCTGCCCTTGACCAAGTAAAGGTGGAGGAGTGGGATCAGATGATCGATGTCAATATCAAGGGCGTTCTCTATGGAATTGCTGCCGTGTTGCCGATTATGCGCCAGCAAAAGTCTGGTCACGTCATTAACCTGTCGTCCGTAGCCGGACATAAGGTGTTTGCGGGATCAGCAGTCTACTGTGCTACCAAGTACGCAGTCAGAGCGATCTCTGAAGGGCTGCGGTTAGAGTCAAACGGCGAAATCCGTTCGACTAATATCTCACCTGGAGCCGTTGCTACTGAGTTGACGACCACAATTACCGATGAAAATATAGCAGCGAGAATGGACGAACTTTATGCGATCGCCATTGATGCAGATGCCATTGCCCGCGCGATCGCTTATGCCATTGAGCAACCTGATGATGTTGATGTGAATGAAATCATCATCCGTCCGACACGTCAAGAACTTTAGATTTATGTTTACAAAAGACGTAAGATCGGTATCAGATCAATAAGTCCAGTTTTGCTTAGTCTGCAAGCTATAGGTTCCATCTTTTACATTCACCCGCTCAGGAATCAGATTTAAATCTCTAAATATATTTGCCTGATGCTGGAGAGCATTAAGCGATTGGTCGTCAATTGGAATGATGGCGCGTTCGGCACTACGTTGCTGTAAAGTTTCAACGATGGATGGATCGATTTCATGGTGTTCTGCCATTCGTTGAACCGCTTCTAATTCCTGTTTTTTAGCCCAAGCTCCAGCTTCGTTTACCTCTTCTAAAATCACCTTGAGCAGGTCGGGATAGTCGCGTACCAGTTCTGGAATCGCGTAGTAATAGGTCGGAACTTCCACCGAAGCTTTGTCACCAAAAATGCTCTCTAGGTCTGCAATCGATCGCCCTGGATAAGTGCTTCGGGCAAGAGTCGCTGTGTAGGGAACCCAAATCACCCAAGCATCGATTTCACCTCGGCGGAATCGGGGCAGCGCCTCCGGTTGTGTCAGATAAACTGGTTCAATGTCACTAAAATCGAGGCCGACTTTTGCCAAGGCTCGCACAAGCACATAATGGGCGCTTGAGCCTTTGTCAAAAGCGATCTTTTTACCCTTGAGGTCGGCAAGGGTCTGAATCGGCGAATTTTCCGGTACTAAAATCGCTTGACCTTTGGGAGCAGTATATTTTTCCTTAGCCACTCGCACAAATACATGATCCGCCGCTTGAGAGAAGATGCTGGCCGTGCCGCCGCCGCCGCAGAAGTCAATTGTCCCATTACTGAGTGCTTCTATCAAAGAAGAGGCTGATAAAAAGCTTGTCCAGGTGACACTCAACCCATAAGGTCGTAAACGCGTTTCGAGCAAACCTTGAGTACGGAGAACTTCTAGATTTGTCATCCCCTCTGGATATCCAATTTTGAGTTGCTTGAGCCGCCGCGCTTGCTCTGCTAGGGGCGTGTTGCTGGATCGATCGGAACGTTTAGAAAACCAGCGATCCAAAACTACACAGAAAATTATCCCCCCCATAAACAGTCCCACAGTTTCCAGTAACTGGATTGTGGAGCTTTTGGGTAGTTTAAACTGATTCATGAGAGCGGAAAGCTGATTGTCAGATTCAGAAGCGGCAACAGCATGACCGTCAAAAACTAGAGGCAAGACCAAAATTGAGACCAGTCCGATGCCAAATAGAACTGCAAACCTGTAGGTAGCCGATCTACAAGTGGTTGATCTCAACGACCGTAAGATGTTTTGACCTCTGCTTCTAGGCAAAAGGTCAATCAAACGGCTAATCATAATGACTCCTTTGTTGATGCTTGAAATGAATGGCGCGTTACTTATGAGGATACAGTCAGAGGGTTAGATTTTTTGGGGCTATTTATATAGGACTTAGCCACTGTACAAATTCATCATGGTATAGGTTTACCAAAATAGGTTTTTATTCATCATTTTTTGATGGTAAATACACCCACGCTGTAGGGGGAATTCATAAATTGCTCCTACAGTGTGGTTTTTGAAATCACACATATTTGGTATTTATTGTCAATACCTAATTCCGATTATATATTATTAGGACTTACGCAAATATTTTATATGTATAGTATGTATAGTTGAAGTATTTAAGAGAAGCATAGCATAATGCACTATCGCCACTATAAGTAGTTTTGCTGCGTAATTCTTGTATTATAACTAAGTTGAATAAATAAGAAGTTGAGTCACACTCAATGCGGGAAACTCGCGTTTTCATATTAATATTTCTCGATCTTGTGAGGCTGATTTCTCAGGTTAAGCGATCGCTAGTTTCGTTCATTAGATAGGTGTTGAGTGAGGAATTGTAATGGATTGGTTAATTGCGACAATTAAGATTGGGCTAGCTACTGCTGTGGCAACAACGTTTGATGACAATATTTATCTGACTGCTTTTTTTAGCGAAGTGAATCGGACTTTTCGTCCTCAGCATGTTGTGGTTGGTGAGATTCTGGGGTTCACGGCATTAGTGATAGTAAGTTTAGTTGGGTTCTTAGTGGGTCTAGCAATTCCGTCAACTTGGACTGGTCTATTGGGGATTCTACCGATACTCATTGGCTTGAACAATTTATTCAACTTGAATAAGGATGATTCAGCCGAAGATAAGTCAGCCAATCTAAAAAGAAACTCTAAATTTCACGGATTTGATTCCAGAAAGCGATCGCTCTGGGACGTAATCCGCGATCCCCAAACCTATCGCGTCTCTGCGGTAACAATTTCTAACGGCGGCAACAATCTTGGGATCTATATCCCCCTGTTTGCCACTAGCTCAATCCAAAATCTCACTGTGATCGTACCAGTTTGCTATTTCATTGTTTGCTGCTGGCTGTTTATGTCCTATAATCTGACTCGTCTACCTGGTATCGCTTTAGTACTCAGCCGTTATGCTGGCAAGATTTTTCCCTTCGTGTTGATGTGGCTGGGTTTCAGAATTCTATTAGACAGCGAATCCTATCGTCTTTTTCTTCCGAACAATTGACAGACAAAGGTTAAGAGTCCGATAAGCTTAATTCTGATTTTTCTTCAAGATATTGCTACTTTTTTACTCATTTTTGAGCCGCCAGAGATGTCTTTAACATAAGCGATCGCTGGGAATTCTCTATTGACTGTTTGCCACATTCCTTACAGCGATAGCACTGTTTCCCCCTCCGATACCCGTTTTTGGATAACTGCTTCGATTGGCATTGGGGACATATCATTACTTTCATTACATTACTCAACCGATTGTCACCCATGTACGGCTCTAAATATGACACCATTAAATCCTCAATTTGTTGAGTTAACTGTTTGCGGTACTCCTGATCTGGGCTGCGAAGTGCCGCCAGCATCACCGCATTGCTACTATGCACACACACTTCTGCTAGCAAACTGTAATGTTCCTCCTTAAGTGCCGGATTTCGCTGCTTTAGCATATTCGTCATGAAGTTGATCGCTTCTTGGGTCATACTTTCATCAATCGACTGGAAAATCTCACGTGCCAGAAAAAACTGCACAAACACTACCCGCGATACTGGCTGTTCAAATAGTTTTGCAACAGTCGTGACAAGCGCATGAATCATTTGACGCAGTGGTAACTGGACAATTTTTGGAATGTCTACCTCTGCCCACATAGCTTTCACTCGCTCAACATGGCGTAACTCCATCGCCTTGAAAATAGCAGCTTTGTCAGGGAAAAATTGATAGAGAGAGCCGATCGCTGTCTCTGCTTTGGCTGCAATCTGATGAGTTGTTGCTGCTTCATAGCCGATTTCATCAAATATAGCGGCGGCAGCATCTAGGATTTTTTCAACTCGTTTCTTACCTCGCTGCTGTTTGGGTTGGTGACGCAAGCTACTTGACGAATGCGAATGTTCTGTCATATTTTAAAAATGCGACAAATATTTCACAATTTTATATTTAGCAGAGAATCCTATGCAATCTATGCTTCCTGGAGCGCCTTGGTTGTTAGCGCACAAATCTATGCTGACAGTGAATCAACCCCGAAAAATTTCTTTGTATGGTGCTGACTATGTGATGTGGAAGGATGCTGGTGGAGAAATCCATGCTTTACCCAACGCCTGTCCCCATCTGGGAGCGATGCTATCAGAAGGATGGTGCGAAGCCGCAAGCGAAAGTACCATAGTCTGTCCGTTTCATGCCCTGAAGTTTGATGGATCGGGCTGCACTGTGTTGCCTGGTTCGAGCAAGAAAACATTACCCCAACTCAAACCTTTAGAGCTAACAATTCAAGGCGATTTTATTTGGTCTTATGGGGAATACGAGCCAAAGATATCCATTCCCACTGTGCTGAATGAAATTGCCAATACTTACTACTTTGTCGGGCATACGGCAGATCAAAGTATTGAGACAGACTTACTAACTATGCTGCTGAATATGCACGACTACAATCATCAAAACGGCACTCACCGGGACTTATTTCGGATTACTGAGGTGGAATTTCATCAATTCATCGATCAAGGGCATCGCTCCCATGCGTTTTATGACATGCCTACAGCCCCCTACAGTTTAGTAGAAAAGCTCAGAAAACCAGATTTGTTTCTGCTACCCAGCACGATTAAAGCGCATCTGGAAAATCATTTTCCATCCCTGGTAATTTTTCATGGAGAAATGCCCTTGGGTAAAGCGGCACAGTGTCACATTTTTGTGCCAGAAGCGGAAAATCGGACACGAACTTACGTTTTGCTATTTGCTCAAGCCAAGCACCCTGCTTTTAAGCTTTTTGGCAACGCTTATCTCAAGTTTGGCAAGGTTGTAGTAGATCAAGATGCGGATATTCTAGGTAAAATTTATCCAGATACACCGCAGAAAATTAAACTCAACAATGAAGTGGGTATGGATTGGGTACGACGTAATTTTGAAAGCTTCCCTAATGTAGTTTCACCTAACCTTTCAAAATGATTTTCGGACACACCTTGATTATGGTTAATTGTGTCCAATGAGATTAACGATCGCTGAAGCTAAATCCACAGGATCGACGGGTTTAGGTAGGTGTTTTTGAAATCCGGCAGCCATTGCTTGGTTATAATTAATTTCTCCAGCATAAGCAGTCAATGCGATCGCCGGAATTTGCCCACCTTGCTCTGGCGGTAATTTTCTCACCTCGCGTAGCAACATATAACCATCCATTAAGGGCATTCCAATATCGCTTAATAAAATATCTGGCTTTGACTGCTCTAATGTTTGCAACGCTTCTGATGCAGATTCAACTGCTGTTACAGTCGCACCATATTGTTCCAGTGCAAAGCTAAAAAACTCTCGCACATCAGCTTGATCGTCCACAAGCAAGATTTGGACTCCAGCAAGTAATGTGTCATCATTACTGAGTTCTTCTTGAGAAGCCTCACCACTGCTGACTCGCGACTCAGAATTTTTCAGCAAAGGTAAGCTGACTGTAAAGGTTGCTCCCTGTCCTTCTCCCAGACTCTCTGCCTGAACTGTACCACCATGAAGTTCTACTAGATGGCGCACAATTGCCAGTCCTAATCCCAGTCCGCCAAAAACTCTCGTTGTCTTGGCATCTGCTTGTCGGAAGTAGTCAAAGACGTAGGGCAGAAATTCCGGGCTGATTCCTTTACCTGTATCAATCACCTGGATTTGGGCATCTAACCCAACTTGCTCTAGACGTACTTCTACTCGTCCTTGTGTGGGTGTGAATTTAACGGCATTGGAGAGGAGATTCCACATCACTTGTTGCAAGCGATCGCCATCGCCTAAAACTTTGCCGATATCAGGACTTAAGACCGTTTTTATTTCAATTGATTTGGCTTCTGCTGCTAAACGCACCGTTTCTAGGGCAGCTGCGATCGCTATTTTCAAATCCACTGCATGGAGATTTAACCTAACCTTACCTTGCAAAATCCGCGAAACATCAAGTAAATCTCCAATCAATTGGGTTTGTAAGTTGGCATTCCGCTCGATGGTTTCCAAAGCCCGGATTTTAGTGGCTTCGTCGAACTTGCGGGTTCTGAGTAACTTTGCCCACCCTAAAATCGGATTCAAGGGAGTTCTAAGTTCGTGGGAAAGGACAGCGAGAAATTCATCCTTAATCCGGTTGGCTGTCTCGGCTTGTGCCCTGGCAGTTTTTTCGGCTTCGTAAAGTTGAGCGCGGGCGATCGCTTGGGCACACTGCTGTCCCAGTGTCAACATAAATCCCCGGTCTTCTTCATTAAATATTTGTCCAGTAATAAAGCTTAATCCCAAAGCGCCAATTACTTTACCTTCTACTATCAAGGGAATGGAAGCCCAGGCATTATTTGCCATAACAGTCACAACATCTGCTAAGTCTGGATATCTAGCAATCATGGCTGCTAAATTTTCTAAAAAAATTGGCTGCCCAGTTCTGACTGTTTCTGCTATTTGGTTAGGTGCTGTGATCGGAAAAGTTGTCGAAGTATTTATGAGCGTTTGCGGATAGCCAATTGCTTGCACAACTTTTAGGCTAGTATTTCCCTCAGTAAGTAAGACAACAGAACCACCAGTAGCTTTCAAGGCGGCAATGCCTTGGTTCACCACTACATTAGCCACCTGTTGGGGAGTTAAGGCTTCCGAGAAGGCAGCAGTTATTTTTTGTAAAAGTATGGTGCGATTGACAGACCGTTGAGTTTCCTGGTATAGTCTGGCGTTATCGATGGCTGTCGCGGCGCGACGAGCAATATCTTCTGCTAAAGCCAAGTCTGTTTGTTGATAGTAGCGACCAGATTCGGCCGTAAAAAAAGAGATTGCTCCAAATAATTGCCCGCGAGAACGGACTGGAATCACCATCAGAGAACGAATACCCAGACTTTGCAGCAATTGCAGATGTTCGTTGTCATCAGACATTTCTAGAAGATTAGAGTCAGATAATTCGGGATAAAATACCGATATTCCTAAGCGTAGCTGCTGCACAAGCTGTTTGGCTTTAATTTTGGGTCGATAACGCCGTTGGATTTCGTCTAAAATATGTAGTTTTCTGGGATCGGCGATCGCGATCGCAATTTGTTTATTTGACCAGTCTTCCTGGAAAACGTCTACAATACACCAGTCAGCTAAAGTAGGAACTGCCAGATTCGCCACACTTTGCAAGGCGATTTCATAATCTAATGAGGCAGCGAGTAAGGTGCTGGCTTCGACTAAAAACTGTTGTGTGGCTTCAACTCGTTTGCGTTCGCTAATATCTTCAATGATGCCTAACGCATACTTTGGTTGTCCCTTATCATCCCATGCTGCTGAGGAAGTTAAGTTTACCCAAACAATGGAACCATCTTTGCGAATGTAGCGCTTCTCTAAAGAATAACCACTAATTTCTTTTGCTAAAACTCGTCGTGCATTTTCCAAATCAATTTCTAAATCTTCAGGGTGGGTAATTTCCTGGAAGTTTAATTGGATTAACTCTTCATGGCTGTATCCAGTAATTTCGCACAGAGCAGGATTAATTTGTATAAATTGTCCATCCAACGTTACCAGAGCAATACCGACAGCTGCCTGGTTGAACATTGTTCGGAACCTTTCTTCGCTTTCCCGTAAGGCAACTTCTGTTTGCTTTGCTGCTGTCACATCTGCCAAAATAATCCCAATTCCTACCGTTTCTCCCATTGCGTTGTTAACTGGGTAATAGTTGCCCAGCCAGTAGCCATAACGTTCGGGTTGTTCCCTTGTCTTACCGTTAACTTCTACATTCAACTGGGGTTCTCCAGTATCTAACACGCGCTGTAACTGTTGCTCAAAGTCAGCTGCCATCGCTGGTAACACTTCCCCAAATTTGCGTCCTAGATGTTCTTCGATGCTTAAACCGTTAATGTCAGCAAAAACCTGATTAATTCGGATATATCGCAGTTCCCGGTCTAAAAAGCATACGGCAACAGGAGCAGCATCAAAGAGCGCATCTAGAAGAGATAGAGACTCGGCATAATGGATTAAAGTCTCGTGGATATCTCGATAAAGTCGGGCATTTTCTATTGCTAAGGTGGCACGATGGGTAATCTCTGTTGCTAAAGTTAGGTCAGTGCGATCGTAGTGACGGTCTGATTCTGCGATGACAAAGGTAATAGCACCGAGGACTCGCCCTTGTGCAATTAACGGCACAATCATCACAGACTTCATCCCCAATTGCCGAATAAGTTCTAAGTGTTCTTGATTCTGAGAATTTGCCACTAATAACGAGTCAGATACCTCTGAAATCAATTCGCTTTGCCCGGTTTGCACTACTCTAGTAATTGCACTTACACCCTTGCGATCTGTTACATACTCCTGAAGTTTACGCGCCAATTCCGCTTTCGATGGGTCTGCATGAGCAATGGGTAGGCGGCGAATGGAACCATCTTCATTTAAAATATCAACGCTACACCAATCAGCTAGCTGAGGAACTGAGATTTTAGCGATTTGTTCTAAGGTTTCTTCATAATCTAGCGAAGTAGAAAGTACACTACTAATTTGGGCAATATAGCGCAGTCTTTCCTCAGCCTGCTTACGCTCTGTAATATCAATAACAAAAAAAGCTCCTCGGTCTACAGTGCCTTCAAAACGGCTACCACCTATCAAAATTGGTAAGTGTGAGCCGTCTTTACAGATATATTCTTTTTGATATGGTGTGCAAAAGGAACTGTCTTGAAATTCATTTAGTGCTTGCTGATCAATTGGCACATACTTTGTAGGAGTTAGGTCTTGCCAGCGAAGTGTTCCGGCTAGTAATTCTTCACGAGAATAACCTACCATATTCAGCAAGGCATCGTTTGCTTCTGTAATCCTACCGTCTTTATCCCAGAAGCCAATACCAATCATATTGGACTCAACCACGCTGCGAAACTTCGCTTCGCTTTCTTGCAGTGCTTGCTCAGTTTGTTTTAGTTGAGTAATATCAATTAAACTAATACCCACTCCCAACAGCTGCCCATCCGGCAAACACACCGGATAATAGCTGACAAGACCATAACGATATACTCCAGGCGGATAAGTTTCACCGCTCACTTCCTGGTTGAGTAGTGGCTGCCTAGATTCCATCACTTGCTGAAAAACAGGCTCAATTTTTGCTGCCCATTCCGGTAGTACTTCTCTAAAGGTACGACCAATATGTTGAGTTTGCGGTACACCGTTGATGGCGGCTAGGGCTTCATTTGCATGAACGTAACGAAGTTCAGTATCAAGAAAAGCCAACGCTATTGGTGAACTACTAACCCAAGCATTTAGTAACGCCAGAGATTCATCTTTTTGCTGAGTAGCTTGTTGAAGTTCCTGATGCAACCTGGCTTTTTCTAGTTCTGTCTGCTTGCGCTCAGTAATATTTACACCTACACAGGTAATACCCTGAATGCTATTGTCTACATCTTTTAGTGGTTCAACCAGTAAATCATAGTAACGGTCTTCTCCACAAATTGTTAGATAAACCTCTTGGCGGGTTGAAACACCAGTCTCTATTACCTTCTGCTTAATTGCCGTCAATTGCTCTGCTACTAAGGCTGGAAATAATTCATAGTCAGATTTACCCAGGGTGTCTTCAACAGTTTCTAGACCTTGAGGATTATGAATCCACTGGTATCGTAAATTGCGATCGTGCTGAAATATGACGATATCTGAACTAGTTAACGCTAATCGAAATCTTTCCTCACTCACTCTCAGCTTTTGGAAATTTTCATCAGCCTGTTTTTTAGCAGTCTTTAATGCCTCACAGATGATACTAAAGAGCAATCCTTGTAATACAAACAACCCAATTCGCACAAAATTGGATAAGTCAAAACTCAGATTGTAAGCTGGGGGGAGAAAGAAGTAATTGCTCAGTAACGCAGACAAGCCGGTTGCTAACAGCCCTGATTTCAAACCACCATACCAAGCACTCACCATTACAGCGCTAAAAAACAGCAAGAAAGGAGTTCCACTCATGCTTAACCAGGGATCTAGTACCAGCATTAATACTAGTGCAGTTGCAACAATTAATACAGTTGCACCATAACGCAGTAATAAAGAAAAATGAATATGAGGCATGAAATTTTTTGGAACAACCAATACTTACTGCAAAGGCTGTATATACCTTAAGCTAGTTTGCAAATTTTAGTAATTTATCTACAGATAGATTTTTCTATTTAAAAAACTTCTTTTGTAAGAGGTTAATTACTCCTGATACAGGATCAAAAACCATAAGTTTTAATGAATATTATATATTTAAAACATTGGTTTATTGAGCAGAAATATTCAATTTGAATAAATATAGGTTTTGAATGTTTGTAGTTAGGTTTAACTTTAGTATTCCCTAACAAAGTCCTGGAAATGTTGGGTTTCGTTCCTCAAACCAAGCTACACGTTTTTATTTTTTAGCGTTATACGAACACTTATTGATATGTCTTCTGGTTGCATCTCAAGCAACAAATCTGACTAATAGACGTGGGTGAATTAAAATTAATCGCAATCAAACAAAGACTCTTATTTTACTGTCGATTTATGTTTGTGTTTGCGTAAAATTGTTTGGCTTGTACCCCAGACACCTAAAGCTAGTATTCCTAAGGTAAAGGAGGGTTCAGGAATAGAATCAATTCGGCGAAACTCAATTGGTGTAGCGAAAAGTAAATTACCATTGGCCCCAAAAATTTTGTCTAAAGAGTCAATGCTATTTTTGGAGACAGTTACACTAGAAATCACCTTACCACCAGTACTTGTTGGACAGCCATTAGGAGAGTTATTTCCGATGTAGTCAGTCGGTTCCCAAAAAAGCTCCAAGTTGCAGCTTGTTGCCGAAACTTTACTAGAGTCAAGAGTATGTTCCGACTCTGGTCGATTACATAATCCAGTCACAGAATAGTTTGGTTCAAAGGTACGAATGCTGAGATTCACTGCGGAATTCTCTTGACTAAAAGAATAAAGACGGAAGCGATTAATACTTTTTTGTTCAAGATAAATATTCTCTGTTCCAGTTATAGGATTGGTATTGGTCAATTCCACACTACAACTTGACAGATTAATCAGTGGAACTGAAGGGTTAGCTGCCACTTGTTGGGAATTATCGAACAAACCAGTAAACCACTGTGCTACTTGCTTGACTTGTGTCTCAAGTGGTGGGGCAGTAATAGCATTAGCGCGAGTTGCCTGGACAAGTGTAAATGCTGAAAATAAGGCTGTCAGAGTATATACTTTGATGAAATTCATAAATCAATGGAATATCTGAAATTTCAAAGTATTTTATCTTACTTTTGCTGCGACGCAATGCCCAGTTAGTTAGTTGGGCAGCAACAAAACTATCTTTAATTAATTCTTCAGTACTGCTACCAATTTTTCAATATGTGCTGCTTGATGAGTTGTCATTAAAGATATTCTAATTCGACTTGTGGGCACTGTGGGAGGACGAATTGCTGGGGCAAAAATGCCAGCATCTCTTAGCTGTTTTGCAGCTTTTAGGGCATCTGTGGCACTAGGTAATTGAAAACATAATATAGGTGATTCTGAAGGCAGTAATTTTAGATTAGGTAAGTGTTGTTGCAGTAAAGTTTTCAAGTAATGTACATTTTCCCACAATTGGACGCGGCGTTGCGGTTCTTGTTGCACTATTTTGATTGCTGCTAAGGCTGCGGCTGTATCGGCTGGTGAAAGCCCAGTGGTATAAATCCAACTGGCTGCGCGGTTCCGTAAGAAATCAATTAGGGCACTACTTCCTGTCACATATCCACCTAAACTACCTAAAGCTTTACTTAAAGTGCCAACTTGAATTAATTGCTTTCCTGTACATCCAAAATGTTCCACACACCCAGCGCCAGTTTTTCCTAGTACCCCTGTTGCATGAGCTTCATCAACTAGCAGCATACAGTTAAATTCATCAGCGAGTTCTAACAGTGTGGGCAACGGACATAAATCGCCATCCATGCTGAAGACAGTATCAGTAAGAATCAAACAGCGTCGGTAGTTTTGTCGCTGTTGACTCAACTGAGTTTTTAGGGCTGCAATATCACAATGTGGGTATTCTACAAATGCTGCACCACTGAGAATTGCTCCATTTTTCAGACTGGAATGATTGTACTGGTCAGAGAATATTAAATCACGCTTGCCCACCACAGCAGTAATTGCACCCAAATTGGCTAGATACCCGGAACTAAATACCAAGGCATCTTCTGTTTGTTTGGTAGATGCGATCGCCAATTCTAACTCCCTGTGTAATACCCGATGCCCACTGAGTAATCTAGAACCAGTACTGCCAGTGCCAAATTCAGCGATCGCAGCAGTTGCAGCTGCTATCAATCGCTCATCCCCAGCCAATCCCAAATAGTCATTGCTGGCAAAATTAATTACCTCTTGCCCAGCTAAAACCACCGTTGCGTCCGGACGACCATTGATAGGTTGTACTGAACGATACCAGTCTGCCCGATGAATCGTTGCTAAGGACTGTTCTAGCCAGGCATAAGGATCGCGTCGCTTCGCTCCGAATTCAAAATTCAAAATTCAAAATTCAAAATTAAAGAACTTCTGCCTCCAGCATAGCTGCCTTCTGCCTCCTCTTTCCCAATGACCAATGACAAATGACAAATGACAAATGACAAATGACAAATGACAATTAAACTTGTTCGCTACTGAGATGAGCGATCGCTTGTTTAATCCAATCTTCGACATAAGCATCTTTGGGTAGTCCGATGTCTTCGCTGACCACATGCAGGGCGTGACTGACCTCATGGGCAGTATATCCCAAGGCGAAGAGGGTCATTTGCACTTCTTCGAGAATTCCTGGGGCTGGCCCGCCTGTGGCGACGAAGAACCCGGCTGATTTGCGCCACTCGACTAATTTGCTTTTCAGTTCTAAACAGATGCGTTCGGCGATTTTTTTACCGACACCGGGAGCCTGAATGAGGATTTGTGTATTGCCAGCGATAATTGCTTGGACTAAATCTGGTAGTTCCAGAGTGTCCAAAAGGGCGATCGCTAAGGCTGCACCAATACCTGTGACAGTCAGCAAGTGGCGAAATAAATCGCGTTCGGCTGGGGAAGCAAAGCCATAAAGAAAGGGCACTTCTTCACGAATTTGCAAATGGGTAAAAATTTGCGTTACTCCTCCTGACTCTGGTAACTGGTTTGCCAGGCGTTGGGGAACTTGCAAATCATACCCCAAGCCATTTACTTCCAGAGTCAGAATCACGCGATTAGCGCCAATTGTTTGGATACCAGCGACTATACCTTTTAAATAACTAATCATTACAAGAGACCAAAATAATTTAAGCCTTCGATAATTCCACCTGCACAAAAACCTTTTGCCAGGTAGTGGTAGTCTGCGGGATGCTCATTGTGCCATTGGAGTAACTCTTTTCGGGCATTCCCCACAATGATTCCCCGTTCGTTGCCTACAGCAAATAAAGCAATATCATTACCCGAATCACCACAGACAACTGTTTGTTCTGCTGCAAATTTCCACTTCTGACGTAAAAACTGCATTGCTTGACCTTTATCGCTGGTCAGGGGTACAATGTCAAGGTCTATTCCGCTACTGTAGATTAACTTTACATTTAATTTAGATTTTTGTAACTCAGCTTCAAGTTGTGGTAGAACATTCGCAGATACTTCTTGTTCTAGAAAACAACTCACTTTGAAGGGACGCTGTTCTGAATCTGGTTGCTGAACTAACCCAGGATATTTTTTCGTAATAGCTAATACAGTTTCCCGTTCCCATCCCGGAGAAAGGATTTCTGACCAATCTGAGTCTGGAGTATCAGTACCATCAATGTAAATTTCTGTACCTACAGACAGGACGAGGGCATCCGGTTGCAAAAGATTTTTTTGAGCTTGGAGTTCTTTGTAAAGTACAGGCGATCGCCCCGTAGAATAAACAATTTTCGTACCGTATTCTTGGCGATGTCTCTCCAACAGTTGATTTAGTTCTGGTAAAGCGCTGTCATCGCCAACTGTGCGATATACGAGGGTGTCATCTAAATCGGTTACAAACAGAAATGGTTTCATGATTAATACCTCTTGCAAAATCTCGTTATTCTACCGCGTGAAGAGACTTTTACAAGAGATTTATTTGCTAAAAACAAGACATTATATTCAGATATATATTTGTTTTTGATCTCCTATAATATTTCCTTCCGATTTCTGATTTCAGTGGCTCATTCACATCAAGTAAATCAACTCACCCGCTTCACGGCACTACGATACAATCAATTTAACCTTAACCACCTCTACCACCTGCGCTCGTGGTCAACACCTCTTCACAACATTCGACTCCAACTGATTTTCGCTCCGAGATTCCGCCTCTTGAGAGTGGCGATCGCCTCATTCGTCCAGAGTTTGAGCGTCGCTATAATGCTATGCCCAACCTTAAGAAAGCCGAATTGATTGAAGGAGTCGTTTATGTGGGATCACCTTTGCGTTTTGAACCACATGCCGAACCGCATGGTAATTTAATGATTTGGCTGGGAAATTATAAAGTAGCCACACCTGGTGTCAGATTGGGCGATAATCCAACTGTGCGGCTAGATTTAGATAATGAACCCCAACCTGATGCCATTTTGTTAATCGATGCAGCGTGTGGCGAATCGTCTCATCTAAGTACTGATGGATACGTGGAAGGTACGCCAGAATTAGTAGCAGAAGTTGCCGCCAGCAGTGCTAGCAAAGATTTGTATGATAAAAAACGTGCCTATCGTCGCAATGGCATTCAGGAATATATTGTTTGGCAGGTTTTTGATAGCACTGTTAGTTGGTTCAGTTTGCAAAATGGTGAATACGTAGCACTGATCCCAAATGCGTTAGGGATAATTCAAAGTCAAGTGTTTCCAGGATTGTGGCTTGATGTATCAGCATTAGTTGCAGGAAATATGCAACAAGTTTTGGCAGTGTTGCAGAAAGGGCTAAGTTCACCAGAGCATCAGATGTTTATTCAGCAGATAAGTATTTAAAATCTGGTGTTGCTGAATCGAGGTATGAATTTGGATGTAGAGACTAGCAATTGCAACGTCTCTACAAGGATTTTGAAATAACGCAAAATTATTTTTCATACCGCAATCAGCAACGCCTGGATTTCTAAGCGATCGCTTATTTACCCAAACAGTGCTGAGTAAAAAAGTAATAATCATACTCAGCACTGGCTCAATCTAGCTAGCCGCTAACAGCACTCATCAACTAGAGTCTTTCCCCTTTAATGAACCGTATTGACAGTTGCCCTGTTAATGGCGATCGCTTCTTAACAGTTGGGATCTGTGATTCCTTATTGAAAGGATAGGTTATATTTGCCTCCACGCTCAAGGGCGCGTTTGTAAGCAGGTCGTCCATGAATGCGCTCGACAAATTCTTTCAGCTTTGGTCGGCTCTCGACCTCTTCGGGGAGTGCAGCGATTACTTCCAAGGGAAAGCTCATTTGGATATCGGCGGCGGTAAATTCATCACCCGCAAACCATGTATTTTTACGAAGTTCGTCTTCTATGTAGTCAAAGTGAAGTTTGATTTGGGGGGCGACGAATCCGCTAGCCGCGCTACTGTCGCCTGCCCCGAAATTGTTCAATATCAACCGCATTACCAACAGTGGCATTGCCGAACCTTCAGCGTAATGCAGCCAATACTTGTAGCGCAGATGCTCCGGCGTACCGGATGCTGGGACTAACCGACCATTACCATAGCGATCAACTAGGTATTCGATAATTGCACCCGACTCAGCGATCGTCAAGTCCGCATCTGTGATTACTGGTGACTTGCCGAGGGGATGGACTTGGCACAGCGACTCCGGTGCCATCATCGTCTTGGCATCGCGTTCATAGAATTTGATCTCGTATTCGATACCTAATTCTTCAAGCAGCCACAGCACACGCTGCGATCGCGAGTTGTTAAGATGATGCACAATTATCATAAAACGTTCCTCTTGTGGTAGCTGATTATTATCTGCTCTCGGCTAATCTCCAACTGTATTATTAAACAGACGTTTTCAACCTAACTCCCCTAATTGGGTAGTTTTCTGGTTTCTAATTGGTATAAGTTTGAGTTAGTTGGTTTGTAGAAACTAAAGTATCGGAACGAGAAAAATAGCATTGTCAGTCGATGCAATGCCATTGTTAGTCAATGCAATGCCATTGTTAGTCGATGCAATGCCATTGTTAATCGATGCAATGCCATTGTTAATCGATGCAATGCCATTGTTAGTCGATGCAATGCCATTGTTAGTCGATGCAATGCCATTGTTAGTCGATGCAATGCCATTGTTAGCCGATGCAATGCCATTGCAGGTTAAGAAACTTGTGTGTACACCGTAGCCCCTTGTAGAGGAAGGAGAAGTTTGGAAAAAGGTCAAAGTGTATTGCATTCAAAAGAGAAGCGCTATAATTTGTTTCATTTATGGCTTTAGTCATTGCTGGGGAACGTAGTGGGGTGGGTAAGACAACAGTCACGCTCACCCTTTTAGCATCTTTACGCCGTCGCGATCGCTTGGTACAATCTTTTAAGGTGGGGCCAGACTACATCGATCCGATGTTTCATCAACACGTAACTGGTCGTGCTTGTCGCAATTTAGACCCTGTATTGACTTCTGAAGCCTACGTTCAGCAATGTTTTGCCCATCATAGCCAACTGAGTGAATATGCCCTCGTGGAAGGGGTGATGGGGTTGTTTGATGGAGTTTCGTCATTAGTCATTAGTCATTTGTCATTTGCAAATGACAAAGAACAAAGGACAAATGACGAAGGACAAAGGACAAAGGACAAAGAACAAAGGACAAATGACAAAGGACAAATGACTGACTTTGCAAGTACGGCACACATTGCGCGGCTGTTAGATTTGCCTGTGGTGTTGGTGATTGATTGCAGCCGTTTATCTGGTTCTGTGGCTGCGATCGCGCACGGCTATCGATCTTTTGATCCCCGAATTAAAATAGCTGGGGTAGTATTAAATCGCGTCGGGAGCGATCGCCATCTCTCTCTCTTGAAAGATTCCCTAGAACCCTTACAATTACCCATTCTCGGCGTAATGCGCCGTCAAGATAACATCACAATTCCTGATCGCCATTTGGGTTTAGTACCCACAGCCGAACTTCCCGAACTCAATGCTTTAATCGATCGCCTCGCGGATTTAGGAGATACTTGCTTTGACTGGCAACGCTTATTACCTTTGTTAAAATCAGAACCCCTTTCTGGCGTTGCTTCATCTTCCTTATCTGCCTCATTCCCAGTTAGGATTGCAGTAGCCCGCGATCGCGCTTTTAATTTTTACTACCAAGACAATCTCGATTTGCTGCAACAGCTTGGTGCAGAATTGGTTTTCTGGAGTCCTTTAGAAGATGCTGGTATACCAAAAGATATCCAGGGAATGTATTTTGGCGGTGGTTTCCCGGAAGTTTTTGCCCAACAACTCGCAGAAAATTCCAGCGTTCGTCATGCAGTGAAAACGGCAATACTTCAAGGAATGCCTACAATCGCCGAATGCGGCGGATTAATGTATTTGTGCGAGCAAATTATCGATTTTGAAGGTAAATCTTGGTCAATGGCGGGAGTGCTACCAACATCTGCTGTGATGGGTGGACGTTTAACTTTGGGCTATCGTCGTGCTGTCGCTTTGCAAGATAATTTGTTAGTTAAAGCAAATACAACTGTTTACGGACATGAGTTTCATCGTTCCCATTTAACCTTAACTCCCACTCAACCCCTATTTGAAACCTCTCGCTACGATTGTGACGAAAATATGGGATGCGAAGGATGGGGTTTACCTGCAAATATTCATGCTTCTTATATTCATCTGCATTGGGGAGAAAGTAGAGAAATTCCCCAGCAGTTTCTTCAAGAATGTCTAAAAGAAATCTGTTAGGGATTAAGATTTTTTTATTTCTGTCTAACTAGATAAAATATGCGAAAAATGAATGAAACATTTATGTTAGCTGCTTTAGCCATAAGCAGAAAAGCTTTGCCAAAATGTTTGCCCAACCCACCAGTAGGCTGTGTCATTGTAGGTACTGAAAAAATAGTGGCAAAAGGATACACCCAAGCACCAGGGAAATATCATGCTGAGGCTGATGCACTTAACCAGATTCAAGGTAAAGCGTTTGACTGCTTGAAAATGTACGTAACTTTGGAACCTTGTTCTTTTTATGGACGCACACCCTCATGTGCTTTAGCCATTGCCGAAGACCCTCGTATAGATGAGATTTATGTATCTTTAGTAGATCCAGATCCTCGTAATCAGGGGAAAGGATTGGACATTCTTAAGAAAGCAGGGAAGATAGTTCATCTTGGATTATGTACTGATGAGGTGAATAATTTTCTTAATCAATATCTATTAAAGTGATGAAACAAGAATGTTAACAATTCAAAATTAAAGACATTTTGATTTGGGGATTATACCGTTGAGTTAAGCTTTTTTCTCTCCTTTTGACCCCTATGCCTGCCTTAACAGATAAATTATCATTAACCCAAGCGTCTGAAGGGGTGACAAAGAGATATAAAAAGGCAGTGAGATAATTCACCGCCTCCTCTTGGATTAACTTATAACTCGATGTTAGTTTTGGACTTCAACCCAACGGCGGTAAAGCTTTTGAATTTGTTTGAGAAGCGCAGTGTGAGCTGGTTGATTTGACTCATTCGGCTTCGCCATATCCTGCAATTGCGTCAGGAGTCTGGCTTCTTCGACGGCAACTTCACCATCGCTATAAATTAAACCACTGATGGCTTCAATCAGATTTTCGCAATCTTCAAGACTGGGGCGATCGCCTAGATACTCCCGCACCCAGTCATAGCACTCTTTTGGCTGTACAGGAACTAATTCGTACAGCCAAGGCTTAATTTCTGGGTCGTTAGCTAAACCTTTGGCTTGAGCTATTTCGCGGAGATATTGCCGTTCTTCTGGCTGGATTCTGCCATCGATCCAGGCAGCTCCAATCAGGATTTTAACTAAATTTTTTACATTGGAAGGGGAAACCATTGCTGCCTCCTCTGGTAGATTCAGGCCTCCACCAAATCGTACAATCCTAAACAGTATTCACTCGGAATTATTGGTTTTTCTTAAGCGCACCATAAAAAAACCATCTATGTCCTGTTGATGGGGCCAAAGTTTAAACCAACCTTGAGGCGTAATATCGGTAGAATCAGGCAACTCAAAGCCAATAGGAGACTCAATTTGCCAATCAGGTGACTCAGCTAAAAACGCCGAAATCACTTGTTCATTTTCTGCCGGATGCAATGTACACGTAGCATAAACTAGTACACCACCAGGTTTGACAAAAGTTGATGTATGTGTCAATAGTTCTCGTTGCAGCACCGAAAGTTCTCGGACGGATTCTGGTGTCTGTCGCCAACGCGCATCAGCATGACGGTGCATAGTTCCCAAACCAGAACATGGAGCATCAAGTAATACTCGGTCTGCGGTGTTTTGAAATTGCTTGAAGTGGCGACTGTCGCCAGTGTAAATTTGAATAGATTGTAAATTTAGGCGTTGAGAATTTTCTTGGAGTTTGCGAAGACGAGAAGCAGTGCGATCGCAAGCCCAAATTTTACCGTCATCTGCCATTAATTCCGCAATGTGGGTTGTTTTCCCCCCTGGTGCAGCACAAGCATCAATTATCACCTCACCTGGTTGGGGGTCGAGCAAATGACTTACCAATTGAGCGCTAGCATCTTGTACAGTCCACCAACCTTCTTTAAAACCCGGTAGTTTTTGAATTGACCCAGTATTACCAATAAATCGTAAAGCTTGCGGTAAATGAGGAATCCGTCTCACCAAAACACCAGCAGATTGCAAAGCCGTCTCAACTTCCTCAATGGAAGTGCGAAGTGGGTTGATGCGTAAGTCAATGGTTGGTGATTGGTTCATCCATTCACACAGTTGTTCTGTCTCAGCCAAACCCAGTTGTTCTAACCAAACTTGAACAATCCAATCAGGAAAACTGTGTAAAATGCCCAAGCGTTCCACAGGGTTTTCTGGAAGTTCTAACGGATCGGTATGGAGAGATGAGACAGTGTTTTCTCCCCCTGCCTCCCCTGCTCCCTGGTCACTGAGCGTAGCCGAAGTGCTGCCCCCCTGCTCCCCTGCTTTTCTAAGATACTGGCGTAATAGACCGTTAACAAAACCCGTGAGTCCAGAAAAACCGTTTTCTTTAGCAAGCTGGACGGTTGTATTAACAGCAGCCGAGGCGGGAATGCGCTCTTGATAACGCAGTTGGTAGAAGCCCAGATGTAAGATAGTGCGAAGGTCTGGTGGTTGTTGATGAGATTTCTTTTTGGCGAATTGATCGATGAGAGTATCGAGGGTGCGCTGCCTTCTGACGCTCCCATAAACCAATTCTGTCACTAAGCGGCGATCGCTATCAGGCAAATTAACTTTTTGCAGCACTCTATCTAGGGCAACATCAGCATAAGCCCCCTTATGAACATCTCGTAGGGCGATAAAAGCTAATTGACGAGGGTTTGTCATGGAAACACGATTCGGGAGTCAGGAGGCTTTTGTATTCTAACTCCCAACTCTTTACTAATTCGTAATTCGTAATTGTTGAGTTTAATTCCTCCTTGTTTCTAAATGGTCTTGCTTTTATTCGGGTCTAAATTTCTGTCTGGAACTGTTTTTTAATTACGAATTACGAATTAGAAATTACGAATTATTGCATATATGGGTCTACACTGGCAATTTCAAATTCACACGCTCTAGAAACCTGTTCTGCTGGTAATTTTCCAAAGCTGATTAATGGTAAAGAAGTGGGGTCTGCTACCAGTTCTTTTGCTAATAAGAACCCAGTGATAGTCCAAGTTTGATATTTCCTAGCTTGTTTCCCAATCAGTCGCCCTTTTTTACCATCGTAATACTCTGGCCATTCATCTGTACTCAAGCGTCCTTGGGCAGTTTCAATCGCCTTTTGTGCGAGATTTGTTCTATTAGTTTTTACAGCCGCCGCCGCCAACATCCACATTAAAACAGGCCAACTACCAGCATTATGATACGACCAAGGTATATTTTTGGGGTCACATCCAGTCACAATTCTGTATTCTTCATGTTCCAAAGCTGGAAAACAAATTTTCATTGGCATATCTCCCACCAAATCATCCCAGCGATCCTCAATGAGAGTCATAATCGCTTGTGACTGTTCTTCGGTGGCTAAATCTGAAATGATTGCCATTAAGTTTCCCAGTGAAAAGAAACGAGTATCTAGCTGCGATGGCCCGACATTACCTGCTAAATAACCACCTTTTTTTGGCAACCACTTGTCCAATTCATAATAGGGAACAGAATCTACATATATGTTGAACAGATTAACAGCACCTTTACCATATTCTTCACTTTTGAAGCGATAAATTGCATTCAGACGATTAATATCTATCCAATAATGCTGGCGAATATGAGCGCATAAAAGAGGCAATCGGTTATCAATGGCTTCAACAATATCGGAATTACCTTGACAAATTAGCAGTTCGCGAGATGCACGCAATGCCGTGTAAAAAAGGACTTGTAATTCTAAAGGATGCCCATAAATGCCCATACGACGGTCAATCATACAAGCGCCATCTGGAACCAATAGCGTTGGGTACATATCAAAACGATTCGCCAAACAGATTTCCATGATTAACCTGATACCATTTTGGAATTCAGGTTGATAGGCAAGAGAAAAATCTTCTGTGGCGACTACATAAGCACGCAACAAAATAATCCACCATAGACAAGAATCTACAGGTGTAACTCTAGCGATCGCATGTTCGCCAAAATCAGCTTCTAAATATTCTTGTCCATTGTCTGATACCACTTTAAAGCTAGCTGGGATTAATCCTCTTCCTGGCTTATAGGCATCCAAGGCCCTTTCTTTAGGTTGTAACTTTAAGGTTTCTTCTAAGAAATTACGAACAATATCTGTTCTACCTTTGATCAGAAAAATCAGAGCTGAAGAAACAAAATCCCGGACAAAGCACTGATCGTAATTGAGCGCTTCTACAGAAGCATCATAAGCGGCTACTGTCCCAACAGGGCGACCTTGATAATAGAGAATTGATTTTTCTAGTGCTAGCCATGCTTCTTCCACTTCTTTTAAATTTTCAGTAGTTTCCAATTCGTTTAAGTGCATTGCCAGAATAACTCCATAAGGATTGTGAATTTGTGGTAGATGGTCTTCATTTATTATTTTTGCTCTTCTCAGCATAACAAAAAATATTCTTTGAATAGCAAATATAATTGAGCAAAAAAATAATCAAATAATAAATAATAAACTGGCTAATCTTTATGCCACTTTATTGTTAGTTAATTGCTTGTAAATTATTACTATTTTGGTGAATTATACTTGTTTTTTTCACCGCAATTAGTAACATTTTCTCTAAAAACAGTCACATAAGATATATTTTTAGATTATTTATTGTTCCCTTGTCTGTCCATAATCTTTGCTTTACCAAACAAAAACATATCTTCAGTGCTGTTTAGAAGTTGTGCGAAGTTAAAAATAGTTGCAGTATATTTACTTGAGCAAGATTAGTTTTTGACATTAAGAAGTCGATTATTCCCCTATTATCTAATAATTTATAACGTTTTTTCAGAATATGCAAGATGAAAACTAGAAAATTTTAATCTGTCAATACTTCTCAAGGGTTAAATATCTTACTCTGCTGATAGATGAAACGGAAACTTTATGGCAGTATAGCCAAAAATAATGAAGAGTACTGAGTCAAAATCCCGCCCATAAGGTACAGAGAATATACAAAGTACATAAGTACTGAGATTAGAAAAGTGATGTTGATTACTGTTCTCCTGAAGCAGCCTTAAATACTTGTTCGGCAGTTAGATTCAGCTCTATTAAAGTTGGCGATTGAATTTGCTCATTACCACAAAACTGAGTTACTTGGTATTCGCCATCCACTAATATATAAACTGATATTGTCGGTTGTTTAGGATTGCCGATAAACCGTTTTCCACCAAGAGCAGCATAGTCAACAATCCAATATTCTGAAATTCCAATTTCCTCATACTCAGCAAATTTGAGAAAGTAATCATCTCGCCAATTTGTACTCACAACTTCTACTACCAATGGAATTGATGCTGCTTGAGTAACTGTTGATGATTTTTTCCAAAGTGGTTCATTAATTAAGTTAGGGATATTCAATACCAGCACATCTGGAATATAACCAGATTTTTTATCGACAGATTTGATTAATGCTTGAGCCGGAATCGAATAAGCTAGATTAAATCTCCGAATTTCAAAATTTAGTTCTCTAATTAGAAATGCTCTGACTAACTCATGTTCCCCTGTTGGCTGCATTTCAACTATTACTCCTTTATGTAATTCATATCTGCCGTTTTCCGGTTTCCATTCGACAAATTCTTCAAAATTTATTGCTTCTACTAAATGTTGAAACATAACACTATTTCCTCAAATATTATTCATATTTTCACTAGCATCGATAAACAGCTAACTTCATATTACCTGCTGCTGGAATTCTTTATAAGCTTGATTAATTGCTTGCATTGAGGCTTTTGCAATTGTAGAACTATTAACATCAGGATGATACAATCTTGCTAATCGGCGGTAGGCAAGTTTAACAACATTGGGGCGATCGCTCTGATTTACGCCCAAGACTTCCCACCATTCCCCAGATAATTCAGAGTCGAGAGTAAATTGACTCCAAATCTTGATACTTCCGCCATTACCCCCGCTTACCAGTGTCTTGCCATCAGGGCTAAAAGCAACGGGATTACACCCAGAAAGATTTTGTAGTAATTCCCCAGTCTGGAGGTTCCAAAGTTTGATTGTACCGTCTCGGCTGGCACTGGCGAGGGTTTTTCCATCAGGGCTAATGGCAACAGACAAAACCGCCGTTGAGTGTCCAATCAGAGTGGAAAGTAATTCTCCAGTTTGGAAATTCCACAGTTTAATTGTGGTGTCTGTGCTACCACTAATAAGAGTTTGACTGTTATGACTAATAACAACTGTATTCACCGCTCCCAAATGTTCAGTGAGAATATAGCGTTGTTCCCAAGCAGAATAGTAATCCATCTGCAAAACTTTCTCTTCCATCCGCTCAAAAAGCTGTGCTGGAGTTTCGCTAATTCCCGATTCATCTAACAGTTTGGCAATACCATAGGCGGCGAGTCCGACTACTGCACCAATTCCCGCCATCGGTATTGCACCAATTCCAAATGCTAGTCCTACTTTCGGTGCGACTAAACCCATACCACCAACGACGCTATAAATACCAGCACCGCCGACTGCACCAATTCCCATTGTAGCGATCGCAGCAGCATCTCCTTCTGCTATGGCTTTAAAAGCGCCATAAGCAGCTGCACCAGCCACAGCGCCAGCACCGACTACAGGAGTTGCACCAATGCCAACAGCACCAAATCCGCCTGCTAGTCCCATCCCGCCTACCGTTGCGGAAACACCAGCACCTGTTATGGTTCCGCTTGCAATGAATGCTGCGCCTGTTTTAGAATTCTGTGTCATTGCCTAATGTTTTCTTAAAATTTTCTAGAGTCATCAGATTTTGTCTGAGCAAAGCTACTGTTGCTTGCTGCTGTTGAAGCTGAGTTAGAAGAATAAGCACAATTTTATTTTGTATTTTTTTATTCACTACAGCTTGAAGGGCTAAATCATCATCATTGTTTTTCAAAGCGTCCTGAACTTTTTCGTTCCAGTATTTACTTTCTTTCTGGACTTTTTCAAAATCTTTCTCAATAACTTCTTGATTAGCAACAGCGCTGTTGAAAGCTTTTTTTGTTTCATGAATAGCCTCTGCTAAAAGCACTTTACTGTCTTTTTTAGCTTGAGTTTGCTCTTGAGGTTTAGGTGATAGCATTAATGCTTTAAGTTCCTGTAATTCATCATCAATCGATACATCAACATCTTTATATTCAAAGCTGATGAATGTTGGTGAAACCTCACTGATACTAAACTCACTCGGTAATATTTCATTCTGTACTTCTGAAACCTTTTTCTCCCAAGATTTCAAACTACTTTTAATTGCGTCTACTTGTGGTTGTTGCTCTCCTACAAGTTTTTTTAGTCTACTAGCAATTGCTTGATATCGTTCCTTTTGGAATTTTGCTTGACTAATTAAATCCTGATTACTTACTTTCAAAGCAAGTTGATATTCTTGTTCCCATTTATCAGCTTCGGCTTGGGCTTTTGCATAGTTTCGTTGGGCAATTTCTTGGGCTACTCTGGAGTGGCTTGCTCCTTCGCGTAACTTTCGTAGCGCATCCTGTGATGATTGATTTTGGTCGTAAAGTCCCATAAGTTTATCTGAGTACGCTTATTACTCAGAGCGTAGACTAATTAATACTTTTGCGTCTTCGTAAAAATTACTTAAGCCTTGAATTTTGCTTTTAATACTACCTCAGAAAAGCCTCAGTACAATAATATTTCATTAATTCGTAGCAAAATAAATTAGGCAAAGCTCTGGGTTAGTCTGCCTTCCTTTGCGTTTAAAAACATAACGATTTTACGCACTCATTACCAAATAATCGAAACTAATCCTGATGCAGTTATATTTGAATCACAGGTTAATAGTTGCACTTCATTACTTTCACTTGCTAAAACTAGTGCAGTTGCAGTAATTTGCCTATCGTGCATTTCATTAATAGCAGATAAGCTCATAGTTATTTTAATTACATCTTTATCAAGTGGATAAATTACCACACGCGCATCAGCTTCAACTGCTGAAAGTAAATTCTCGGCAGAAGGAATAGATGTTCTTCCTCTCTCAACAATCCAAACAGCTTCGGCTAATGTTGTAGCTGGTATAACTAACTGGGAATCAGGATTAGAAAGAATAACATTGGCATTCGCACCTAATCGCGAATTTCCTTCTAGAAACCAAATGAGAGCATGAGTATCAATCACATACTTCATAATTATCTATGACCAGTCTAAGCCGTCTTCGGTATCTCCATGAAATTCAGTGATTTCAAAATCGGTTTCTGTTGATTGTTTATGCCCAAAAAACATACCAAACCGCATCATCTGCTTTTGGATTCGAGATTTTTCTGGTTCTAAAAAAGTTACAATAACACGGCTTTCTGACACATCAGATGGTAATTCTGAAAGTTGTATATTACCGTTTTTATACACTCCTTCAATCGATTGCAACATTAGTATTTACCAAATTTGTATTCATATAAATTATAAAGTGAATACTAAAAATAGGCTTATTTGTTTAAAAACATCAAATTTTTGGGCTGTACTGGCGCTAGCTGCTGTGCGTTTGGATTAAAGCAGAAATTTATCTCTGTAACTGAGACTTTAGGTAGCGATCGCACACCATACACTGCACACTCTATCGATTATGTCAAGTAAGCCTGCGCTTTTATTAATCAGCAAGCGAACTTGAACCAAAACCCGCAATCGGGGAATTATCAACAACCCTGATGAAATTTACTGAAAAGATGGAATAACATTTGTGTGTGCTTCAGCAAATTGTGTATAAGAATTGAAAACGACGATATGGCAACATCTAATATCTTCAAAGAACCACTGCTTTTACGGCTGGGTAGCTTGTTTGGTGGGCTGCGTGGCGATTTTACGGGAGGACTAACAGCAGCAGTGGTAGCATTGCCTTTGGCTTTAGCCTTTGCGGTGGCCAGTGGTGTGGAACCGAAGGCGGGACTTTACACCGCGATTGTGGCGGGAATTGTCGCCGCAATTTTTGGTGGTTCGTCAGTACAGATTACAGGGCCAACAGGTGCAATGGCTGTAGTTTTGGTGGGAATTGTCGCCAAGTACGGCCTTGAGAAAGTTTGGATTGCTGGGGTGATGGCTGGAATTATCCAAATTGCCTTGGGGGTTGCCAAACTTGGACAGTTAGTAAAGTTTATTCCCTATCCGGTGACGGCAGGTTTTACTAATGGTATTGCCGTGATTATTTTTTGTGGTCAGTTAAATAATTTCTTTGGTTTAAAATTACCGCGTAGCGAACATTTTTTGCCCGGACTTTGGCAAAGTCTAACTCATGTAGAAGCTCTTAATTGGGCAGCAGTTGCTTTAGCTGTTGTGGTGATTGCTACCAATCTTTTGTGGCCAAGGATCAATACAACAATACCAGGTTCTTTAGTAGGGCTGGTGTTAGCAACTGCGATCGCTTCTGCTTTCCATCTGAATGTACCAACAATTGGCACGATTCCTCAATCTTTACCGATGCCTCAAGGTATTCCCCACTGGAATAATTTTGGCTTGATTCGAGAACTAATTAACCCGGCTTTGGCTTTAGCTGCACTGGGAAGTATTGAATCGTTGCTATCGGCGGTGGTGGCTGATGGGATGACAGTCAGCGAGAAACATAATAGCGATCGCGAATTAATTGGTCAAGGTTTGGCAAATATGATTGTGCCATTTTTTGGGGGCATCCCCGCTACAGGTGCGATCGCTCGGACTGCTGTCAATGTCCGTTCTGGCGGCAAAACCCGACTATCTGGGGTAATTCACGGTGTTGCCTTAGCCATCATCGTTTTAACTTTAGCACCCCTAGCAGCACAGATTCCTTTAGCCGCACTGGCTGGGATTTTGATGGTGGTTAGCCTGCGGATGGTTGAGTGGGAAGCCATTGGTTTATTGATGCGTGCTACCTACTCCGACTTTGCTGTGATGATTCTCACCTGGCTAGTGACAATCTTGTTTGACTTAGTTCTCGCTGTCGAAGTGGGATTGATTGCAGCCGGAGCCTTGTTCATCAAACGTATGAGCGAATTGAGCCTAGCTAAAATACCTGAAACCGAAGTATTTCCCCCTGGTACTCCTTTGGAATTAGGTAAACAAATTGCCGTTTATCGGGTAGATGGCCCTGTATTTTTTGGTGCTGCTGAACGGTTTGCTACCTTCCTCCGCGATGAACCGGAAGTCAAATATTTAATTCTCCGGTTGCGGTTTGTACCAAATATGGACACAACTGGATTAGTAGCCTTAGAGGATATTTATCATGACTTGGAACGGCACAATTGCCGCTTAATTCTCACAGGTTTACAACCCGAAGTCCAACAACTACTAGAACGTACAGGATTGTTACAAACAATTGGGTTATCAAATTGTTTTGAAACAACCACAGAGGCGATTTGCTCTATTTCTCCTCAGATTGCATGTTCTCAACCTGTAGCGGCTGATTTGAAAACAAAAGAATTGCTGGAATTAATTGACTGAAAATCTTGTTTAACCTCGTTCCCAGAGGCTCTGCCTCTGATCAAGAAAGAAGAGGCGGAGCCTCGCAAAATGGGTTCCCAGACTCCAGGCTGGGAACGAGGCAACACAAGACTTTGGATTTATCTTAGTGCTATTCCCCCCTTACCCTTTTCCCTACAAATGCCAAGAAGTCTATTTATTACGAATTACGAATTAATTAAAGCCTGTATTCATTGCTGAATCAGGCTTTTGATATTTTTTATTCAACTCGCACGGAGAACTTCAGTTTAATTACCGAATAGCAAATCCCTCTGGTCTGATTGCATCGCCCAAATCAACGCCCATTAGGTTCGCTCCTTGGATGTTTGCATTTGTCAGATTTGTATCTTCCAAGTCTGCGTTTTGTAGGTTAGCGGTTTGCAGATTGGCTCCCAGTAGGTTGGCTTTCTCTAAGTCTGCATCAAATAGGTTTGCTCCCACCAGGTTTGCTCCCCAAAGGTTTACCTTGCCTAAATCTGCTCCTTGAAAGTTAGCCCCTTGTAAGTTTGTTTGCTGTAAGTTAGCCCTTTCTAAGTCTGCATTTTGTAAGTTAGCACCTTCCAAGTTTGCTGCTTGCAGGTTTGTGTCCTTTAACATTGCCCCAGCCAGGTTACAGCCGACACATTCATTGGTTTGTAATAAATGTCTAACGTTATCTGCTACTGACACTATTGGCGGCACAACTGGAGATATTACTGGTGGTGTTACAGGCTCTATTGGTAATTTAAGCGGAGATATTACTGGTGGTGTTACAGGCTCTATTGGCGGCACAACTGGAGCTAGTTCAGATTCCGTAGGTATGGATGGTGTTAGTGTTTGCGCTCTAGCGCTGGGCTGGATAAGCAGAGTAAATCCCGCTACAACTACCAGAAACACTGCTGTCACGAGCCACTGAGTTAATTTTTTAGAGTTGGATTGATTCATTAGTTCCTTCATAATCTGATTCCTATTGGTGGGCTTGCTTTTATAAGAGCCATCGATAATGTGCTTTATTCTTACTTTAGATAAGTTGATTCATAAGAGCAAATATTATTGTTATTCATATTGATAAATTCAAGTGATTAATAAATCTTTTTGGATGGGAACTGATCGCTGACTTTTTTTACTCAGATTAAGAATTGCGATCGCGTGGAGCATCCACTGGAGGGGGGCGATCGCCTTATACTTAGTTCCCAAGCATTGCTAGACTAGGTAAAAGTCGATATGTTTCACTTTTAATCAAGATAGACAGTCCCAAGTAAATTAAGACAAAGGGGAAGATTTTCCGACCATAGCGAGTTAAAACGGGAGCCATGAGAGGATTACGAGTCAGGTTGTAAGAGAGGAAACACCACACCCCAACAGTGAAATAGCAAACACACAGAATTACACTCAAACTTGGAAGATTGCTACTGGCAAACAACGGTACATAAATTCCAATGTTGTTTCCTCCATTGGCAATGGTGACAGTGGAAACGCGGTAGGTTTGCGGATCGCGGATGGTTGCTAATAGTGATTTCTTCTGGCGTGTAGATTTTGCAGGAGAGGTTAAGTCAACTGATACAGCTTGTACTGTCTGTTCTTCTTCTCGATTGATGAGATTACTGATACCAATAGCTACGGGAAGCAAACCTAGCAAACCAATCCAGGTACTGGGAATAATCAGACCGCCAAAGAAACCAGGGAGACTAGCACATACTAAGGTAGTAAATCCCAGAAATTCACCGATAACAATATGCTTAGGACGAAAGCTGCGATTGACTTTTCCGAAGAAAGCTGTCAAATATAAGTTGTCGTCAAAGGTAGTTGCAAACGCTACAGAGATTCCAATAATTAATGTACTAACTAGCCAACTCATAATTGTTGCTCACGATAATTCAATGCTGTTTGTTTAAGTCCTTCTCTGCTTCTCGATATGAGGGCAGGTTAGAAAATTTTGTGACTGTTTTCTTAACGACAAGCGATCGATATTCGTTATTAATCAGCCAATTACCCAATTTTTAGAGGCATCGCCTCCAATCAAATTGGTGATTTTTTTCTCAGCAAGGTACCTTGGGAGCTCATGAAGTCAATATTATGGCTTTCAGCCAAATAAGAGCAAATACTCTTGTTTTTTAAAAGGATAAATAAAAGTGATTGACAATTTCACTATATATTTAGGGATTTCTACCCCAATACTTCTCGCTTCAGGGGAAAAGGGGAAGGGGAAAGAAAAAACCTCTAATATCATGTCCGCATAATTAGTTATGCTAACCACAGTCATTGCACCCCACACACCAGATGCTCGGCGTTGCTGATTGCGGTATAAAAAATAATTTTGCGTTATTTCAAAATCCTTGTAGAGACTAGCAATTGCAACGTCTCTACATCCAAATTCATACCTCGATTCAGCAACACCCACCAGATGCTCCACTTGGGGAGACCCCTTGGCGCTAGCCTCTCACGAATGGGAGAAGACCGCACTAGCTCCCCTTAATCCCCTCCCCGCTCTTCGGCTATGCGTTATCTACATCTTTCTTTACAATCTTAAAACCCTTGACAAATTCGCTTTTAATCTTCTCGCTAAAACTGCGTTTTTATTGAGAATGAACAACAAACGAATCAGAGTTATAACAACCTGAGTCAAGACTCTCGCAAATGTTAAGAAAGATCCGGGTAATGGATAGGCTCTTCGGGAGGGGAGACAAAGCGTAGGTTTGGCGGGGGTGGGGTGATTCGGGTTTAATAAGCAATCAAGCGAACATGATATAACCTTTTCCCTAAACTAAATTCTGAGTTCAAAATGCACAAAATGAGTAGTATTGAATACTGAGCTATTGTTTGAGAAACTTCTATGCGATCCTCTTATTGAAGAGAACCCTTGTCAGATGATAAAGGCTCGGATATCCTTGACGGCTAGCATTCAACATCGGTAATATGACTAATTGCCCTCTGACTTCAGTTTTTAGATGTTCAGTAATGTTGGACTTTTAAATTGTAATTATGCTAACCAGTGTTGACCGTTTATTATTTGTCCGGCGAGTCCCGATTTTTAAGGAATTGCGGGATGATTTTATTGTGCGGCTCACTTCAGTGATGAACGAATTGTCATTCCCAGCTAATTACACCATCTTTCGACAGGGAGAAGAAGGGCGATCGCTCTATATTGTCGTCTCCGGTCGAGTTAAAGTTCACATTGGGAATAAACAGTTGGCAGAGGTGGAACAGGGAAAATATTTTGGTGAGATGGCAGTATTCGATACTCAACCTCGATCTGCCACTGCCACGACTCTAGAACCTTGTGAATTTTTAGAACTGACGCAAGAGCAACTATATGATGCGATCGAAGAAACTCCCGAAATTGCGGTGAATATCATTCGTGAGTTATCCCGTCTGATTCGCAGATTGAACGACGATATGAATGTAACCTCTTTGCGTAGTTAATAATCAAGTCATTGCCGAAACCCAACAACGCTTTAACTTATCCACACTACACGCATCGGTGAATGAGTACAATCTTGCCTCCCGTAAAGTGGTCGAGAGGCTTGGGTTCCACTTGCACAAAATCAATCGCAATGCAGAGTTTGTTAAAGGCAAACCTTCTGATGAACTGATTTACCGCTTGACCTTTTGAGGTTCTTCTTCTGAAACGTAGGTTTCCATAATGAAAATTTTTCTAATACTTTATTACAGCAGTTTTCGTGAGAAATATGATTTAAAAACAATGTATAGACGTAGCAGTGCTACGTCTATACAAGGGTTTTAGATAATGTAAAATGTGGTTCAAAATAAATGAAAACTGCTGTAAGTTTGATTATTAAACTCAGCACTGATCACTGCTTATTACTTAGGTTCACCCACACCCGGAGTTTCTTCTTTATCAACTTTAGGTACAAAATCAGGACGTTCTTTGCTTTCCCAACCTGCTGGGCGTTTCGAGTTGTACCAAGCTATTGAGCCAATGGTGACAGCAGCAACAAAACCAACGACATACACCAAGGTAAAAGCAACAGGAAAATGAGGGGCAGCATCTATAGCTGGTGCTGCTGTTTGCATAAATAATAAATTCATGAGTATATTCTCCACAGTTAGGTAACACTATTGAACACCCTATAAGATGAGCGTATCACCTAACATCCCTCTGTAGTTTAGTTTGAGCAACTTCATATTGCATAAAAAAGTGCAGAAAGCGAGGGAGATGAGGGGGCAGGGGGGCAAGGGAGCAGGGGACAGGAGACAGGAGACAGGAGACAGGGGACAGGGGACAGAGGACAGGAAGCAAGGGAGGAGAGTTTTCTCCTCTGCCCTTCCGCCCCTCTGCCTCTTTCCTATGCCCAATACCTAATTCTCAGTCTTTAGGAGGTCTAAGTCTATCCCGCCAGGATGGCTGTGGTGACGAAGAATCTGAAGAACCTGAAGAACCTGAATTATTTGCCGGAGAAGACTCTCGCCGAGTTCTTCGAGGCGGGGGAGAATCAGATTCTACTCTTCTAGAACGCCGTCGGGGAGTAGATGATTCCTCAGAAGAGTTATTGGAAGTTGATTCGCTGCGATCGCGCCTTCTCCGTCTTGGGGTATAATCGCTTGATTGCTGTTCTTCTTGAGAATAGCTTCTCCTTCTTCTACGTCTTCTAGATGAACCACTCTCTTCAGAATTAGAATTTCTCACACTTTCCCCATCTGAGTCATCATCATCAGAGGCAATAGAACGATTTAGCACTTGTTTGGGTTTGATGGATTGAGCTTTGATAGTGCCTTTGCGACCTTCTAACTTGGGCCGTTTGGGAAACTTTTCTACAGGCATCCCCTCTGCGGCTTTTTCCATAAATTCGTGCCAGGTGTAAGCCGCACTACCACTACTGCCGTCTGTGGGGCGGTTATCATCGTTACCTAGCCAGACTCCTGTCACCATCTGGGGAATGTAGCCAATAAACCATAAATCGCGGGCTTCGTCGGAGGTGCCGGTTTTGCCAGCAACTGGTCTATTACCTAATTGAGCAGCAGCACCAGTGCCTTCTTCTACGACGTTGCGTAGCATCCAAGTCATGATGGCGGCGCTATCAGCATCAAGGGCCCGTTGTGGCTTGAAATTAGCTGACCAGATCACTTTGCCTTGGCGGTTGAGGATGCGGGTAATACCATGAGGTTCTGTGTGCAATCCCTGAGTTGCAAAACTACCATAAGCGCTAGTCAACTCTAGCAGATTGACTTCATTTGAGCCGAGTGCTAAGGAATAGGTGGGCTTGAGTTCAGATTTTATTCCCATATCATGGGCAAGTTTAATCGTGGGCGTAAATCCGACATCAATCAACACTTTCACCGCAATAATATTAACAGAGCGGGTGAGAGCATCTCTCATGTTCATTGAACCGCGAAACCTTTCACTATAGTTTTTCGGTTCATAGCCGTCTACAACAAAGGGCGCATCTTCGTAGCTATCGTAGGGGCTTTTACCGGTAGCGATCGCAGTAGCGTATACAAACCCTTTAAATGTCGATCCTGGCTGCCGTTGTGCCTGGGTAACTCGATTAAACTGGTTTTTACCAAAGTCTTTGCCCCCAACCATTGCCTTAATTTCACCGTTTCGGGGGTCAATGGCTACCATTGCTGCTTGCTTAAAGTTCTCCCAGCGTCCTTGATTTCGCAGTGTTTTGGCGACTGCTTCTTCTGCCACCTTCTGCCAAGCCGGGTTGAGCGTCGTTTCTACTACTAGACCCCCACTTTTTAGCACATTAGGAGAAACGTACTTCGGCAATTCTTTTTGGATGTAGCTGGTAAAGTAGGGTGATTCTACTTGGACTCGTTTGGGTAAACTGCTTTTGAGCGTTAATGGCTCCTGAACTGCTGCCTGCCTTTGCTCTGGTGTAATTACTTTATCTTCTTGCATCCGTAGCAATACTAAGTCCCGCCGCCGTTTTGCGGCTTCGGGATTTTTGTCTGGAGCATATAAGCTCGGAGCCGGAGCTAATCCAGCAATCGTTGCCATTTCCGCGAGGGAAAGTTGATCTGGCGTTTTACTAAAGTATACCCAGGCGGCATCTGCCACACCGTAAGCTCCAGATCCCAAATAAACCAGATTTAAGTAACGCTCTAGAATCTGATCTTTGGTCAATTCTTGCTCCATTTTTTGGGCTAGGCGGACTTCCTTGAGTTTGCGCCAGATTGTCTGCTCTTGTTTCAAAAAGAGAATCCGCGTTAGCTGTTGGGTGATGGTGCTACCACCTTCTACCACACCTTGCGATCGCAAATTATTCAAACCTGCTCTGACAATTCCTTGCGGATCGACTCCGTTGTGTTGCCTAAATCTTCTATCTTCTGAGGCGATGAAAGCTTTTTTTAAATTATCTGGTATTTGATCCAGCTTTAGCTGTTCTCTAGTCGCTTCACCTTGTTGTTGTAATATAGTGCCATCAGCAGCTTTAACGGTCAGTGTTTGCTCTCTAAGCACGACATTCAACTCGGACTGATCTGGCAAAGTCCGGTCTATTAAACTGACGCCGTAGATCAAGGCAGCTATCCCACCACCTACACTCAAGCCTGCCCAAAACCAGAAGCGGCGATAGAGTGGCTTACCGCCAGTTGCCCGATTGGCTCTAATCCTAGATGGTAAAATTTTCATTTTGCTCAGTAACTGCCTCGTTTGCGCCAGATATGCTGGTGGTAAGCTCTCATTCGTTCCTCCTTGTCCAGAGTCACTCAAATTAATTGGTCTTCGCTTGAACCAGGAGGTAAGCTTCCCCACGTCAGTTCCTCGCTCCAACAAGTAGTAAGCAACTATATAACCACCATTAATCAACTTTGGAGAATATAGCACTACTATTGTGTTAGTATAATATCCTATAAATAATTAACTAAATTCTTCATAAAGTAATGTTTTTTATATTTTGTTAATTTAGTTTTGTAAAAATACTGCAATTTTGATAATTACTAGAAATCTAAAAGCTATTGACATTTCCTGAAATAGATGCAGCAAAGTATCCGCAAAGACAAGCTGAAAACGGCTTACTTCAGGAGAGTGTGATGCCTACAAAAGGATACGGCGAAGCCAAACCCAGACGAACTGCCCTTGCTCTTGGTAGTAATATCGGCGATTCCCAGACAATTTTAGAAGCAGCTGTAGAGATTTTAGCCCAAACGCCAGGTATTCTCTTAGAAGCGAAATCCAATTGGTATCAAACCAAAGCTGTGGGGCCACCACAGCCAGATTACCTAAATGGCTGCGTCACATTGCAGGTAGAAATACTACCCCAGCACTTATTAGAAATTTTGTTAGGAATTGAACACAGATTTGGGCGTGTGCGTCAGGAACGCTGGGGGCCACGCGTTCTAGATTTAGATTTGTTATTATATGATGACATTATTTTAGATACACCAAATCTCCAGATTCCCCATCCACGAATGCGGGATCGCGCCTTTGTGTTAGTACCACTGGCAGAAATTGCCCCAGATTGGGTAGAACCAGTTTCCGGGTGTGTTATTAAAGAACTGCTGAAAGAGGTAGACTGTTCTGATGTACATTTATGGATGGGCAATTAAAATTACCATCCTTAAAGGTAGAAGAACGCTGATTTTGCCTCTGTATTCACAGATAATCAGATTTTACTATGCCATTAGGTAGAGAATTACCACAACTATTAAGACAACGCCTGTTTTATAAAGGACGCAAGTTTGATTTTGAAGTCAATCGCTTGCGTTTGCCGAATAAATCAGAAGGAGAATGGGAATGTATTCGTCACCCTGGTGGTGCCCTAGCTGTGCCAGTGACACCAGAGGGCAAACTTATACTGGTGCGCCAGTATCGTTTTGCAATTCAGGGACGGATATTAGAATTTCCGGCGGGAACTGTGGAAGCAAATGAAGAGCCTTTAGAAACAATACAGCGTGAAATCGAAGAAGAAACTGGCTATAGTGCCCAAAAATGGGACAAACTAGGCGAATTTTTCCTAGCTCCTGGCTATTCTGATGAAATTATCTATGCTTTTCTGGCGCGAGATTTAGAAAAGCTGGAGACACCGCCACCACAAGATGGAGACGAGGATATCGAAACTGTGTTTTTGACTCCCGAAGAGTTAGAAAAGGCTATTCTGGAGGGAGAGCCGGTAGACGCTAAATCAGTTTCCAGCTTTTTTCTGGCGCGTCCGTTTTTAATTTAATACCCTTATGCTGCTAGAGTTAGCGATTGCAGATGCCTACGGTGCAGGCTTTGAATATGCAGACGAGATGATCGTTAACAATGATTTGAGTCGATACGTTGAACATCCGCGTTTTCGACTCAATCCTGGCAGCTATACTGACGATACCCAGATGAGTATTGCCATTGCGGAAGTGATTGTCGCTCAAACACCGTGGACACCAGAAGTTTTAGCCGATAGTTTTGTTAGAGCCTTCAAACGCGATGAGAGAGAAGGTTATTCTCGAAATTTCTACCATTTTCTGAGAGAAATTCAGGATGGGGAAGAGTTTTTAACGAAAATTAACCCTGATAGTGACAAAAGCGGTGGAGCGATGCGTGCAACACCTATTGGCATCTATCCGACACCAGAAAAAGTGATTGAGGCAGCAACAATTCAAGCAGCAATTACTCACAATACACCCGATGGGATCAATGCTGCCGTTGCTGCTGCCTTAATGTCACATTATTTTATCTATCGACTGGGAGAAAAACGCAAATTAGGACAGTTTCTCAAAGGTTATGTATCTGGGGAATGGTCTAAACCGTGGGAAGGGAAGGTGAAGTCTAAAGGCTGGATGAGTGTCAGAGCAGCGATTACTGCGGTGATGCGAAATGACACTATGAGCGAACTTTTACAAGATTGTATTGCTTTTACCGGGGATGTGGATACAGTAGCTGCGATCGCCTTAGCTGCTGGTTCTTGTAGCGAGGAAATTAGACAAGACATCCCCAATCATCTTGTCACAGGCTTAGAAAATGGAGCTTACGGTAGAGATTATCTCATCGAGTTGGATAAGCAGTTAATGAGTTTGGTGGGTAAAAATATCAGCTAAATCTATATGCCTACCTACTCAGTCTAGAAATCTTGCTTTTAAAAAGGCTGATATCGTACTGAAAAATTAAAGCCGTTATCTTGCAGTGAACTACCGCGATCGCTTGTTCCCATTAATGGTATACCATAGTCTGCACGCAATACCAAACCGTTAAAAGGTTGCCAATTTAAGCCCAACCCCAAGCTGGCAATAGTTTGCGGGTCGGCATTAATACCGCGATTATTCCAAGCTGTACCGATGTCAAAAAATGGTATTAGCTGTAATGTCTCTATACTCGATGCCAGAGGAATCCGAACTTCTACACCTCCAACTACCCCATTGTCAGCAACAATTTGATTTTGACCATAACCGCGCACTGTATCAACTCCCCCAATGCTAATTTTTTCTAACGAAAGCAAGGAATCGGGAGTAAGTTGAGTGTTAACTTTAGCCAGCATCAAAATCCGGGGAGATAGCCGTTGTACCCATTGAAATTGTCCCACCCAAGAGAAAAAACGCCCATCAGTACCGCTATCGTTGATGGTTGCATCAAAGGCATCAATCCCAAAACTAAATTGCGATCGCGCCGCTAAGACACTGTTAGCATTACGTTGTAACCAATCTTGCGTAAAGCGGATTACCGTAACTCTTGATTCCCCATTTTCGGGCCCTTCGGTAAAGGAGAAGGGGATATCATTGAGTATGTAGGTTTGACTGCGCCGTAAATCGAAGGCTAAACCAAGAGCAAATTCCCTGTTTGGCGTGTGGATTAGCGGTTGACGGACGTTAAAAGAAAGAGTTTCGGCTTCGCTGCGGATATTTAAGTCCCGAAATTCGCTTTCAATAATGCGGCTAGCACTGTTGCTGTAGCGGACACCAATGGTTCCATCTAGGGCGTTAAAGGGAATAGAATAATTGATATTGTAAATGTCTAAACCTTCAGTAGCACCATATTCGGCACTAAATTGATCTCCCAACCCTAATAAATTATCGTGAGCAATAAAAACGCTCCCTTGTTCTGAGCCTACGCTAGTTGATTGGTTATTTGCAAAAGTAACCCCAAGATGGAATGGTGGCGCTTCGGTAATTGTCACCTGTAAAATATTATTTCCGGGAGTGCTACCTGCGGTTAACTCGGCATTAACTCGTTGAATCACCGGGTCTAGTTGTAATAATTGTAGCGCTTGTTCGAGACTTTTTTGATTTAAAGGCTTACCTGCAAGCCGTTCAATCCGGGAACGCACATATCCAGGTTGCAATCTTTGTAACCCTAAAATGGAAATTCCTTCGAGTTCGCCTTCCACAACTTGGATTTGCACGATACCGCTAGCGACATTTTGATTGTTGGAAATAAATGCACCACTAGTGATATAGCCATGATCAACATAGAGTTTAGTGATTTGCGATCGCAGTTGCAATAACTGCTCAAATGTGATTTCTTTATTTTCTAAAGGCTGTTTTAACTTAATGATTTCATCTTCTAAAACAGAATAGCCTCTAACTTGAATTTCTTTGACAAAAAAACTTTCACCGCTAGGAAAGTTGTTATCGGGTAGATTTTCCTGTGGGGGTGATGGAAGTATAGGGACAGTTGGTGTAGGTGGTGTGGGTGGAACAGTTGGTGTAGGTAATGGTTGAGGTTGAGTTTCTTCGACTTTCCCTGGTGTATCGGGGGGAATTGTAACTCCCGATGGGGGTGTCGATTGTGCAAATGCTGCAAGTGGAGTAATGCTGATGCAGGAAAGTAATATGAAAAAAAGCTTTTGAAACTGAAGGTAGGAACCCATTGCTTATTTACGATTTTGAAGGGTGATTATTTGTCATTGGTAAGGGTTTTAGATATATTTATGCTGCGTAATACACATCTATTTATTTCCACTATCTGACTTAGCGATCGCATTACTAATTAGATATTTATCAAGTATTATCACTTCAATTAAAATACCATGATGGGTTGCTTGATGATTGCACCTTTATGCAATCATCAAGATCCAATTTGACCATTCTAATATTTAGCACTTACGTATTGATAAATAAGACAATAAATGCATTAATAAAAAAATATATGATAGCGCAAGCGCCTATTTGTCAGTTCACTAATCACCAGGGAACTTGAAAGGCAAATAATTTGCGCCATCTTTATTTAGGATTGAGATACCATCTCTTCCACATCTACAGCCGAGCATCGTCGGAGATCATCGCAAGTATACGCTGTTAATGAACCATCTGGCTCAATAGAAAACAAAAAATTATCAGCAGCATAAGTAGGGTGCCTTGTGGAAGTTCCAGCATAGACAGGGTTATATCCTAATAAGACTAATCCTTGAGGAGAAGATTTAAGGCTAACTTGCTGGTCTATAACTTGCTTCTTATTTATCCCAGGCTCAAAATATCTAGTTCTCATCGCTCCTGAATATCCCTCCATCACCAGCACGCTTTGATAAACGATTCCATCAACGCTATATCTTAGCTTCCAACTGCCGTAAATTGGAGAATTTGCATCTACAATTTGTGCGATCGTGTATGATGAAGATTGAGAAACCTCTGGTGTTTGTAGTAAGGCATTTCTGGCATCTACTGACTTAATACCAAACAATCCAATTCCAGCTACTAAAATTGCTATGGAAGTAGTTTGTTTGAAATTCGGTAATCTCAAAGATGTTGCTAAAACAGTATTGCGAACTAGTTGAGAAAACATAATCAACCTCTAATGTGAGTTAAAAAATAACGACAATTTCATCAGCAACGGTTGATAAATTGATGATTTTTGTTGTTTTTCGATTCATTAACCGTTTCTTTAATACTCAGATTAAGGGAGATGACTAAGTAATGCATTCACCATTTATGCATATATAGTTGCATGAATTGGATGGTGCGATCGCATGATTATGCGTCCCATTTTGCAGAAAACTGCATATAGGATTTTTCCGATATGTGCAATATTACTGTTTAACAACTTCGACTCAAGATTAATTGCCCATTGGGTAATCGATATAATCCTTGTGGTTCAATTATTGGGTCGCCTTTTTTCCAAGGACGTGGTGTTGGTTCCACACTACGTACATCACCAGTTGTATAGGCTGAAATTAACACATCTCCTGGACTATTGCGTAAAGCACCGGAACCTGTAATGGTAAAAGAGTTTTCTTGTCGCTTGCTGCCGCGTGAAATGCAGCTATTAACAATGAGTGCGTTGGTATCGATCGCGTTTTGTGGTAAATCGGTTAGGCTATTTTGGATAAATGTAGTGTCGGGTAAGGAGATAACCCCAGAAACAGCACCACTGGCGTTAATGTCTACTCGATCGTTACGTTCTGTAGAAATATCAATGCTATTAGGTGCAGGGCGATAGTTCTGACCAAAAAATGCCGGAGTATTAAGAGTGATATTCCCTCCTTGGCCATCAAGAGAGAATGCCAAAATATCACTGTCGTTCAAGGCAATGATAGAGTTAGCCGTGAGTGTAATATTGCCACCCTTACCACTAGTTGCAAACGTGAAAATATCACTGTCATCTGAGCTAAAAATAGAGTCGGCTAAAAGTGTAATATTACCACCGCCTCCAGAGCCATCGGAGACATTACTTCTAATATTGCTGCTGCTATTAAGACGAATATTTTTAGCTGTAATGTTTATACTACCTCCTGAAGATTCCAAAGATTGAGTTGTAATTTCGCCATTGCTTATTTGTAAATTTCCCCCAATATTTAAGAAAATATTGCCAGCAGGTTCTTTACTAGCAGTGAGAGCATTTAACTCAGCACCATTGGTTATGAACATTGTTCCGGTGGTGATATTAATATCACCACCTTTACCTGTAGAATCAATTCCTGCAAAACTTTGTATTCCGCTAGGAAGCTCAAGTTTCCCATCGAAAGAAACAGAATCAGATGCGTGAATTTTTATATTTCCTGGCTTTCCTCTACCTATAGAAGCCGTGCTAATTAAAGCGCCATTACTAACAGACAATAACCTAGTGTCAATATTAATATTGCCACCATTACCTCCAGCCCCAGTTAAAATATCGCTAAATATACCCCCTCCGTAATCGAGAGAAATGCGATCGCGGGCTTGAATATTAATATCTGCGCCATTCCCTGTATCTCCTGAGCGCGTACCAGCAGCAATTTGTCCTCTATTCTGGGTTATTAAACGCCCAGTAGTAATATTTATTTCTCCAGCGCCGCCTGAGCCTTCATTTTCAGAACTTATTCCACTCACAAAACTTTCATTGGGTGCAGTACCAACAACTTCTACAGAGTCAGAAGCGTTAATTTGTAAGGTTCCTGCTTTGCCTAAACCAGATGTTTCCGTTTGAACTGTTCCGCCGTTTGTAACTAGTAGTTGTTTCGTATCAATACTCACATTTCCAGCATTACCAGAACCAAAACTTTTAGTGCCGATGGAAGTAGCAAAGTTACTATCTGCGGTGGTTCCAGTTACTTCTACAGAATCAGAGGCAATAATATTTAAATTACCTCCTGCACCTGAACTACCATCAAAAGTACCGCTAAAAATAGCTGCTCCATCTTGAGCGACTAAACGCTCAGTGTTGACATCAATATTTCCACTTCTGCCATATCCTGCGGTAGCAGCACTTATATATGCTTCATTTTTTAGCGATAAAAACCCTGTTTTAACGCGGATATTACCGCCATTGCTGATACTAGTTTCTCCTACACCAGCAAATATATTACTACTATCTAATTCAACTGATTTCTCTGCTTCTACTACTACATCGCCTGCATTTCCAAGTCCGTATGTACTTGAATTTAGCTCGGCATTATTGGACATTTCCAGTGCATTTGTGGAAATCCGAATATCGCCTCCCTTACCCTGCCCGCTTATTTCCTCATTCACCCCTACAGTAGTAGAGATACTGCTGTTGTTGAGAAATACGCGGTTGAGTGCTTCAATATTCACATTCCCAGCATCTCCAATGCCTGTATCAGCATCTATAATACGTGCTGTGCTAGAACTTATAAAAGCTCTATTCGATACTTCTAAAGTGTTTGTGGAAATCCGAATATCGCCAGCCTTACCTTGGATACCGAATGTACCAGTTAAGATATTACTATTATTGATTGAAGCCCGCTCGTTTGCCTGAATAGCAATATTACCCGCATCCCCTGTACCTAAAGTTCTAGCTTGTAGTTGTGCGCTGTCGGACATTTCTAAAATATTCGTAGAGATAGTAATATTTCCACCTTTACCTCTACCCCCTGGAGCAACATCACTTATAGCCCTACTTCCGAATGGGATATCAGCAGGATTATTCGTACCAGGTAAAAAGCCTCCTGCTTCAGAAGAGACACTACCTTTAAAAGAAATGCGATCCCCTGCTTCAAGTTTAATATTACCTGCATCTCCGATCCCAAAAGTGACAGTCTGCAATGTTCCCGCATTTGATACGTCTAAAACCTTTGTTGAGATGACAATATCACCTGCATTTCCTTGTGCATTTTGCTGTACACTACTAAAAATCCCACTTCTAAAACCTTCACTATCTACATTTCTACCATCAATGGCAACGCGATCGCCTGCCTGAATTAGAATATTTCCAGCGTTACCTTGTCCAAAAGTGCTAGTACTTATTTGTCCACCACTAGATAATTCTAGGGAATTAGTTGTGATGTTAATATCACCAGCTTCACCAGTGGCATTTTCAAACAATCTGTTTCCTATTACACCCCCATCTTTTAGTTGGATTACTCCTGTCGCATTCAGGGTTATGTCTCCTGCTTGGCTTTCAGGTGTCCCTATACCTTCTGCAATACCAGCAATAATTTGACTATTTCCTAAAACATTAATATTTTGAGCATTGACTGCAATATTACCGCCATCAGCCCCTTGTACCAACACAAATGCTTGATTAGTAAGTGATACATCAGCACGAGTGACATTTTCAGGAAATGTCAACTTCAAATTATCCCCATCAATGAAAAGATTTACATTTCCAGATTCCGCCAATCCTCCTAACTCAATTCTCCCACCATAAGCATTTAATTCCCCATCATTGATGTTGACGTTACCACCCACCAGCAATAAACTCTTGCCATCTGGTACTCGTAAACCAAATGTCTTTAAGCCTGCTGGATCTGTTCCTGCACGTGCAACTGAGTTATTTTGAATCGCTGCATTTTTATTAATTTGATTAAATAACAACGCCGAAGGATTCACAGTTAACAACGGTGGGGCTTCTGGATTTGTCGCACTAAAAACCCCCTGATTCCCAAACTGAATCCCGTTTGCTGTTGTCCCCACAAAAGAAGCTGGTACATCCAAGCTGGCATTTTTCCCAAACACAATACCATTGGGATTCATTAAAAACAAATTAGGATTGGAAGTGACACCAGTAGCATTGAAAATCCCAAGAGTACCAAAGATATCTGAGCGATTTTGACCTGTAACGCGAGCTATAATATTTTGGATATTGTTGCTAGGGTTTACAAAATAAACATCTCGACCTTCGCCAACATTAAACTCTTGAAAACTATGAAATAAGTTGGTTTGGCGAATCGCCCCACGATTAATCACATCCACTGGTAAACCAAAACTATCAAAAGGTACAACACCAGAACTTTCAGCGCCAAGACTATTGTCGGGGATGATTTTACTCTGAGCAAAGACAGGTTTCTCAAAAAGTGCGATACCTACGGTAAGCTCTGCTAACGCACTCATGCATCCGCTCAATGCCACTACATTTAAGCAGCAAACTAAAGTATCTTTCCAGTACACTTGAAAGTCATTGAGTAATTTCATTTTCTAGATTCAGAGGGGATCAATACTTATAGAATCATCTCATCGTATCAGTAGAAGGTTTCATACCATACATGAGTGAAATTAAGTTTGCTTAAGAAGCTGTGACTTGAAAATGTGTGGCTTTAAGTCTGTATTAGAACCAGTTACTTAAATCATATAAAATTTCATACTTCTTGATACTTAATGCCAGGGACTTTTATCAAAATCGGTCATAAATCTTTCTTTGATTGGCTAGTTTAAATACGCCCCCACATTAAAATCCGTTGATAGGGAAAAAAGAACGGACGCTCATCCTCTAGCAACTCGAACAGCTTCTGCTGATAGCGTTCCACAAATTGCTCAAACCTATGAGCATCCAGTTGGGACTCATAAGCCGTTAGCAATGTCCCGCGATACCACTCCACCACGGCTTCTCGTGAAGGCAACACATGCCCATAGATTTGAAGCTTGACTTCCTGCTGGACAAACCCCAATTTATAAAGCAGTCTGGCGTATGTTTCTGGGGGAAGTACCTCTAAGCGCCGCACATATCCTCCCAACTCTTGACTAAATTCCTTTGCAGTCTCAACTGCTATCTGATGCACTGGCTCACTATCCATAGTTGGTATTTGTACAGCAAGCTGTCCACCAGGTTGCAGTTTTGCCCGCAATTTCTCAAATAACGCCTCATGTTCCGTCAACCACTGCAATGCTGCATTAGAAAATACCACATCAAACTCCCCATCTCCTGAGTTTTCCTCAATTCGTCCTTGCTCAAACCGTAATCCGTTACCTTCAAACTGACGCGCCTTTTGCAGCATTTTTTCAGAAGCATCTATCCCTAAAGTTTCTTGTGCTGCTAATGTGTCATGCAGATACTTCGTTAACTTTCCGGTTCCACATCCTAAATCGAGAACTCGTAAGTTTTCTTGCCGATGTACCATATCTACTAAGTCGTAGAATGGACGACTTCTTTCAGCTTGAAATCGTTCGTATAGTTCTGGATTCCATTTATCTGGCATATTTTTATAATTCCTAATTCGTAATTTATAGAGGCAGATTTTTTGATATAAACGACAAAAAACGATATCGTCAGAAATTGTGGGTTGAAATTTGCTTAAAATACGCTATGAAGTGCGTAGGCGTAAGACATCCCACCCAATGCCCAATGCCCAATACTTCGGCTACGCCCTTCTCTACGAGAGGCTGCGCCAACGACTACGCGGTAGTTGAGCGTAGTCGAAACTCAGGACAAGCTCAGTACAAGTGCCCAATGACCAACTACTTTCGCTCTAATGTTGATGCAATGGCTAGCTATGTTCCCGGTGAGCAGCCTCAACGCGGTACACAGATTATTAAACTTAACAGCAATGAGAACCCATATCCTCCTTCGCCTGCGGCATTAGCTGTACTGCGGAATATTGATGGTGAATGGTTGCGGCGGTATCCAGAACCTTTTGGGGGCGAGTTCCGGGAAGCTGCAAGTCAAGTTTTAGGAGTTCCTAGTGATTGGATAATTGTCGGAAATGGTAGTGACGAATTGTTGAGTGTGCTAATTCGAGCCTGTGCAGAACCTGGTAAAAAGGTAGTTTATCCGATGCCAACTTATGTGCTATATCGCACATTAACAGAAATGCAAGCTGCGGAAATTATTGAGATACCCTACAGCGAGAACTACAGCTTACCTTTGGAAGAACTGATTGCTGCCAATGGTTCTGTGACATTTATTGCGTCGCCCAATAGTCCATCGGGGAATGTGGTGGCAACAGATGACTTGCGAAAATTAGCCAGCCAGTTATCTGGAGTTTTAGTGATTGATGAAGCATATATAGATTTTACTGAAGAGAATGCATTGGCTTTGGTAAAGGAATACGAAAACGTCATCGTGATTCGGACATTATCTAAGGGGTACTCGTTGGCAGGATTACGATTGGGTTTTGGGGTGGCGAATCCCAAACTTTTGCAGGGATTGTTTAAGGTTAAAGATAGCTATAACATTGATGCGATCGCTTGTGCAGTTGGCACGGCTGCCATCACCGACCAGGCTTATAAAAATGCTTGTGTAGCAAAGATTAAAGCATCACGAAATCAATTAGCAACAGACTTGAAACAATTAGGTTTTCATCTTTGGGATTCCCAAACTAACTTTTTACTGGCACAGCCAAGAGAAGGAAACGCAGAATATCTCTATCAAAAATTGAAGGAACGGGGAATTTTAATCCGCTACTTCAAGCAACCTGGACTAGATGATAAATTACGCATTACTGTTGGTACTGATGAACAGAATCAGGCTTTAGTAGAGGCACTAATTTATTTATTAGATACTGGAAGGGAGATAGGGAAGAGAGGATCTAAAACCTCGGCTACGCCTTGAATTTTAACTTCTCTGTTTCTGCTAAATTGCTTGTTGCAAAAAGTTTACTTTCTGAGCGCTGCACAGCATATATATAGTGCGGGATGTCGCGCCAGAGTGTTTTCTGAACAACCTTGAGGCCGTTCTTCTCAGCTACGCGCCGAGAGGGGATGTTCTCTGGGCGAATCAGGGAAATAACGCGCGGGCTACCCAGCACGTTAAAGGCGTAGTCTTGGCAAGCATACGCGGCTTCGGTGGCGTAACCCTGCATTTGTTGGTCGCGGCGGACATGATAACCAATTTCGAGTTCTCGGTGTCCCTCGACCTCTTGCCAAACCAGTCCGCAGTCGCCAATTACCTCGCCCGTTGCTTTAAGAACCATCGCCCATAAACCCACGCCATGCTGTGTGTAGCTGTGGCGATGCCGATCGATCCACTTTTGCACCATCTCGCGATCAAAGGGCTTTGGGTAGTAGCGCATTGATTCTGCATCGCCGAGAACAAGCAGTAGCGCGTCGAGGTCAGAAAGCGTCATTTCCCGCAGGAATAGGCGTTGAGTTTCCAATATCATTAGTGAATCCTCCTTTAGCCATTGTCCAGTTTATCTTTGCCTGGTACGGAGTAAGGACTTCCGTGCTTATAGGGCTTTTCAAGTAATTAGACTTCTTGGCATTTGTGGGGTAAAGGGGAAAGGATGGAATTTTCCCTTACCCTTTAACCTTTCACCTTTCCCCAACATCAAGGCAAAAGTTACTTTTGCAAGATGTCTATTGAACTAGACTAATTCGCGCGCGATCGCGATCCAAATACCTGAAAATTGCTATAAGACAACGACTAAAGTCCTTACTACAAACTTGTTTATCGCAATTAAGCCCAGTTGCGTACTACCACAATCTTGAACCTTCTTTCACCAGACAAATCGTAGTCTAAAGAGCCGTAGTGTTGCAAAGCCCAGTCTTGCAAATCTTGAATTGCACGGGCAAAGATATCATCTGGGATGTGCCAGGTATGACTATTAACTTTTTTTGTATGATATTCAAGCAATTTGCCCACAGTTACTTCGGGCTGCCATTTGGCAGCAACAACTGTTTCTAAATTCGCTCCTTGTTCGCGCAACTCACCTAAAACTTCTTCTTCTGTTGCACCATAACAGAGTAAAGGGTAATTATAGCTAGCAATGATATCTTGCCAACGTTGCTGAAAATCAAACCTACCCTGATTCATATCTTCATTAACTTTGCTGAAATTCATATTACCGTGAGTGTAGAGGTAAATTCCTCCCGGTTTGAGGACTCGACGAATTTCTGCTAGTGCTTGCTTCCAAGCTGAAATCAAGTGAAACACATGAACTGTCAACGCCACATCAAAAGAATTGTCAGCAAATGGTAGAGAAGTTGCATCTCCCTTAATTGCTGTTAATTTATGAGACACACCCTCTAGCTTTTGATGTAGTTCAGCTAACATTTTTTCAGAGATATCTACACCAGTGTAGGAATAACCTCTTTTTGCGATGGGGACAGCAATTCTACCAGTGCCGATACCTGTTTCATAGAATTTAGTTTCTGTTGTTGCTGAAACTAGATTCAGGATAAAATCTGTGATTTCTTCGGAAATCTCAGGTGGTAATCCTCGTGTTGCATCGTAGATATCAGAAACGCGATCAAATGAAATGGTTGCAGTCATTTATCTCTTATCCTTTAGTAAAAATATTGACAAAGACAACTCTAGCCAAATGATTAATAAAATTGCATCTTATCAAGTTTTTTTAAAGCAAAAAATAATGAACTAATGTGTAATGTTTGCAGTAGCATACCTTTATCAATACCTTCAACAACTTTTTTTAAAGGCAGTAAAACTACATCTATTTGTTCGGTACTGTCTAACTTTAAATCAGCTACACGTTCCACATCTGTTGTTAAAAAACAATGGGTTAAATTGGTATGAGTAGCTGGATTTGGTGATAATATACCAGTTTCAATAAAATGATTGCTAGTGTAACCAGTCTCTTCCAATAATTCGCGTTTTGCAGCTTCCACTGGTAAAACATCTTCAATCTCTATAGCACCACTGGGCAACTCTAGAATTGTTTTTTTGAGACCGTGGCGATATTGCTTTACTAAAATAACTTCCTGATTTTTGGTTAAAGCTACAACATTTACCCATGTTGGATATTCCAGAACATAATAGGGGTCAACTATTGTTCCATTAGGCATTTGGCAAGTATCAGACCTTACTGAAATCCATTTATCTTTTATTAAATGTCTAGATTTTAATACAATCCAATCAAATGAATTTTTCATATTTAAACCTCTATTTGTTTGCTTTTTACAGTAATTATTTCATTGAAGGCATGTTGCTAGAATTACTGAATTTTTTGCCGTCACGCGGATTTCTGTGGCAGCAATCCGAGGATCTTTGAGCCAAAATTCCCTGATTGGATCTGTGCGTCCCTGCCATTCTGGTGGCCAGTATTCTTCGGGTGTAAGGTCGTCTAGTAAGATGAAGCCTCCAGGTTTGAGAGCAGTTATCAATGTTTGAGGTTCTGTAAGTTTTGCCTTTCCGCCATCGGCAAATAACAAATCAAAGGGAGCGTAGGTGAGCAAGTCGCGCCAGTCGCCTTGAAGTGCGCGGACATTAGACTTATTTGCAAATAGCTGTTGCACAACTTTGGCAAACTGGCGATCGCTTTCAATAGTAATGAATGTACTATTTGGCTGTAATGCACTTACAATCCACGCTGCACCAACTCCACACCCGCTACCAATCTCGCCAATTTGACCCTGTGTGATGTGGCTGGTGAGGACATGCAACAGGCGACCAACTTCTGGGAGTGAGGATTGGGTAAACTCAAGTTGTGCAGCTAGGAATTCGGCCTGCTGCACTAATAATGGACTAGAGGCAATAGGATAAGTTGTCATGCCTACTCCTTCACCAAAACTTCTCGCAACACAACTGCTAAATCCTGCAATGCACGTTCACCATCTCCCACAAACGTTGAACCATGCATTGTCGCCAGTGTACGCGGCTTGAGAACTGCTAATTCCTGGATAATGTGATTGGTATGTGTTGTATATGGTATGTAATTGGGAAAAGGACTGGCTTCATAATTGACGATTGTTTGACGGAACCGTTCAATCACATCAGACTCAGTTATTGCTTCCACATCTCCAAACTGGTGGAAAAGGTCTGAGCAAAATAAGGTTTTATGACTAGTTTCCAAGAATAATCCTGCATCCCAACCGTGAGGAACTTGTGGTGTATGGTGAAACTGAAAACTATATTTACCAGTGTTTAAAACTTCAGCGTGTTGCATAATTTTGGATGGGCGAATTGCAAAATCATCTACACTCACAAAGGCTGCTATGGGGCTACAAACTGTCTGAGCATTTGGCGCAATGGATAGCCATTCATTTAGCGATCCACATTCATCAGCTTCAAAATGGCTAAAGCTAATCCAGCGAATTTGTGATGGATCAATAATCTTTGCCACTGCATCATGTACTAGTGAAAACATCCCCTTTAAACCCGTATGAAATAATAATGGTTCTTCATCCTTCACTAAAAACTGGATGAATTGCATATCTATTTTTGGGTCATAGGTTGAGATGCGATAGATATCTGGGGCAATTTCGGTAATGCTAGTCACGTCGCTTCGCTCCGAATTCAAAATTCAAAATTCAAAATTCAAAATTAATTTTTAAAATTCACACTGGCAATAATGAAACATGGGCTGAAACCACCTTCCAGCCTTCGGTAAACCTATACCAAGTCTGGCTTTGTCGCCCGAAACGCTCTACACCATTGATAATCCGGCGAAATTCTAATGTCACTGTTGCTGCATCTTTCCCAAAGGTGACAACCTTGAGATTCGAGATTTCTCGCTCTATTTTCGGGTTGGGTCGATTCTGACGAAAGTTACGAATTTCATCGCTACCATAGAGGTTTTCTGTGATTCCAAAGCGCACGACTTCAACCGCATCCCAAAACAAGCTATCCATCACCTCCAAATTGTTATTAGAAAGGGCTTCTTCGTATTTGAGGTACAAATCGGTTACTTCAGCTACAACAGCAGGGTCATTTATAGTAGTCATTGTTGTTACCAATTTTTGATGTTATGGCTGATTATGCACTCTTTTAAATCGTCAGAGCTATTTTTCTTTTAAGCTCCTCCAGTACGTAAATTCAGACGAACCAGATCGCGGAAGATGGAGATTTGCTGCATAAAGAAAATTGAGCCTGCAATACAAATACTTGCACCAAGGATGACAGTATTGCTACTACCAATTTTGCTTGCTAGTGCGCCAGCTATTAAGTTGCCGATAGCAAATGCGCCTGTAGATGCCATAACGTAAAGACCTGTAATTTGCCCGCGATTTTCATCGCTCACCAACAACTGAAGCAAAGTGCGTCCGGCAATTATCTGCAAAATAAAGCTGAAACCAGCTGCTAATAATGAGAACAGCGAAAGCCAGAATACACGGGATAGGGCAAAGATAATTAAGCTTATTCCCATAAAACCTATACCCAATGCTAGAACTTTACCCGATTCCAGTACATTGCTATGCTTAGTTAAATAAATACCACCTGCTAAGGTTCCCAAACTGGAAGCTGTCATCAAGAAGCCGAAGATGTTAGGGCCACCTTGCAAAATTTCCTTGGCAAAAATCGGCCCCAAAGCTAAATAAAATCCCCACACGCAGCAGACTAAAGCCGAACCAATCAAAACTGAGCGAATTGGCAAAAACCCGAAAGCGTAGTTAAAACTAGTTTTCAATTCTTCTAAGGGTTTCCGTGTGGAAATAACGACTTTTTTGGGGGCAAGGTGCATTGCTAGGAGGGCAATAATTACGGCAATGTAACTGATAGTATCAATTAGGAAACAAGCGCCTGAACCAATGGCCGCAATTAACAAGCCTGCGATCGCAGGCCCAACCATAAGTGAAACGCTGACAAGGGAGGAGTACAAGGCGATCGCATTACCAAGATTTTCTTTACTGACCGTTTCCGGTAGAAATGCTTGTCGGGTGGGAATATCGAAGGCGTTAATTATCCCTTGCAGTACACCAAGAAGTACAATGTGCCAGACGTTAATAGTACCGCTCAGAGCCAGCCATGTCAGAGCCAAAGACTGAAGCATTCCCAAAATCTGGGCGACAAGCAGAATGCGATGGCGGTTGGTGCGATCGGCAATGATTCCACCCAGAGGAATCAATAGAAGTGTGGGGATTTGGCTGGCAAAGCCCACTAGACCTAGTAACCAAGCGGAATCGGTGAGGCGATATACTAACCAACTAGTAGCCACTTGAGTCATTGACGTACCAATTAGAGAAATTGCCTGACCTGTGTAGTACAGGCGAAAATTTCTAGAACTAAAAGCACGCAGCATGACCTGTGATTTGTTTGATGCTTCCATACATCACCCCTGAGTAGTTCCCAGTTCTTAACCGTGAATAAAAAAGTAGGCAGTCATAGTAAAGGCAACAATCATCACAAATTTCCGAATTAAGTGCGGTTCAAGTTTACGAGCATAATGGGCGCTTAAGTAACCACCAAGAGAGCCGCCGACTGCCATCAAAATAGCTTGATGCCAAGCAATCACACCAGCAAAAAGAAATGGAACGATCGCAATACCATTAATACAACTCCCTAAAAATGTTTTAAAAGCATTCATTTTGTGGATATTTTTGATACCTAATAATGTCAAAGTTGCCAGCATTAAAATCCCTATACCTGCGCCGAAGAAACCGCCATAGATGGCGATCGCTAGTTGAGCCAGTACCAAATTAAACAACGGTACAGGTTCCGGTGATGTATTCTGGCTTTTACGCTGCAACCACTTTTTGAACGGTTCGCCAAAGGTAAACACAACTGTTGCTAGCAGCAATAGATAGGGAATCAGCTTTTTAAAGACATCTGGCGATGTATACAACAAAGCTATGGAGCCAATCATGCCACCAACTAAACTGACACCACATAGAAGTAAAAAATCTCGTCGCTCAATGCCCAAATCTTGACGATATGCTCCAGCGCTGGCTAAGGAAGCCACCCAAATTGCAGTATTATTAGTGGCGTTAGCTGCGATCGGGGCGACACCTGTAAAAATGAGAGTTGGAAACGTGATAAAGCTTCCACCACCCGCTACAGCATTTAAGCCGCCTGCAATAAAAGCAGTACTAAACAACAGCAAACTATGGATAAACGTTAATGATGGCGGCATTATTTTGAGTTACGAATTACGAATTATAAATCTGGGAATATCACTTGGAGAATGGGCAATCAAGTCAGCACCATGAGCTTTTAATTCCTCCTCAGTTCCATAGCCATAGGTGACACCAATTGAGGCGATTTGATGGCGCTTGGCTCCAATGATGTCATGTGAGCGATCGCCTACCATCACCACAGTAGAGGGTAAAAGTTTTTCTGTTAATAAAATATGGTGAATTAAGTCACCTTTTATGCTCCGCGTTCCGTCAAGTTCACTACCATAAATACCATCAAAAAGCAATGATAAGCCAAAATATTCAATAATTTGCGTAGCATAAATATATGGTTTAGAAGTCGCAACAAAAGTTTTATAACCAGCACAACGAATTGTTTTTAAAACTTCTGTAATTTGGGGATAAAGTGAGTTTTCAAATAATCCAATTGTGGCAAAACGACGACGATATAGTAAAATAGCTTGTTCAATTACTGTACCATCCAAGGTATTGAGTAATTGCGAAAAGCTATTTTTCAGTGGCGGGCCAATACACCAATTTAATTCATCAGCATTCGGTGGTTTGTAACCAAGTTCAGAGAGCGCATACTGAATACAACCAGTGATGCCAGGTTTCGGATCTGTTAAAGTCCCGTCAAGATCGAAGAGGATAGCGGAGAAAGGCATATTTTAATTCGTAATTCGTAATACTTCGGCTACGCTCAGTACAAGTTCGTAATTCGTAATTAAGAAAGTAATGTTCTAAAATTACCTAATTTCCAATTCTCAATTCAACCTCTAATTTTGAGCGATTTCACAAAGCCTTCTCCACTAAGTAAGGCGATCCCCAATGTGACAACACCAATCCCTACACTCTGAATCACGTTTAAAGTTTCGCTAATCGTTATCCATGCCATTAACGCTGTCAATGCTGGACTGCTAGAGCCGATTATAGAAGCAGTAGATGCGCCAACCATCTGAATCCCCACATTGTTTAGAGTGTGTCCGAGAAAGCTGACAAGACCAGAAAATATGCTGCCAATCCATAGGGGTGTCCAGTCAAGTTGAGCGCTTTTAGCTGGCCAGAACAGTAAGCTAATACCGGAGAGTAGTAGAGTACAGGCAAAACTGATCCACGTAAAAGGAATTGGATGGAATTTTTCTAAACATTTTTGAGCAATGATGCAATAAAAGGCGTAAACGATCCCAGCGCCAAAACCTGCGAAAATGCCGATCGCAATGGTATGACTGCTGTAGGTAGCAGAAGATTGGGGAATGGTGAGAGCGCTTCCTATCAGAATAATAGCCATTACTAGCCAACGGAACAATGTGGGGCGATCGCCAAAAAACCTCCAGGATAGCAGCGCTGTAAATACGGGATAGGTGAAGAAAAGGGTCAAGGCAATACCTGTGGGAATCAAGCCAATAGCAATGTAGAGTGAGGCAATATACACAAACATCAGCACCCCACAGCCAAGAGCTTGAATTAGAACATCCCTACGCTTGCGGGCGAACAAGTCTTGAAATTCTGTCCAAGCAGATGGATACAGCTTAAATGATAGAGATGCCATGAATGGAACCACCAGCAGCATTCGCATGAACATCAGCAAGAAGGAATTCTGCAAATCCGGTTTAACGTATCCACCGAGTAAAAATAAACCTAGTACGAGATGTTCTGAAAACAAAACTCGGACTGTAACGTTGTGAAACGTTAAAACAAAGGAGGATAGTAGAACCGTTAGGATGCCCAACACGATAAAAAGTTTCCTTAGAGACGACTTGATTGTATTGTTAAAATCACTGGAATAACAAACCAGATGAAGTTTGAGGAAATCAAAGCCGTCGCTTCAAGAATACTGCCAGTTGTTCAATAGACTTCTTGGGATTGTGGGGAAAAGGGTAAGGGGTAAAGGGTAAAGGTATGGAATTTTCCCTTACCCTTTAACCTTTAACCTTTCCCCAATATCAAGGCAAAAGTTACTTTTGCAAGATGTCTAATCAAAACTATGCCAAGGAATCAACGCCCACAAGTTCAGGAGCAGTCTTTGTGGTGAACTGGTTCACCGGACGGGGCAAACCAAGATTCTCGCGTAAGGTACTACCTTCATACTCAGTACGAAATATTCCTCGGCGTTGCAGTTCGGGAATTACCAAGTCCACGAATTCCTCCAAACCCCCAGGTAGCCAAGGCGGCATGATGTTAAATCCATCAGCCCCACCATTGACGAACCAATCTTCGAGTTGATCGGCAATGTGTTCTGGTGTTCCGAGAATCGTTCGATGTCCCCGCGCTCCTGCAATCCACAAATACAGTTGTCGGATTGTTAAATTCTCTCTGCGGGCAAGATCGGTAATCAGCTGCAAGCGGCTTTTGCCACCGTTGGTATCTGGCAGATCCGGCAGCGGCCCATCTAGGGGATATTTGGACAAATCATGGCCACCCACTAACCCAGAAAGCAGCCCTAATCCGACCAAGGGATGAATCAACTCCTGAAGTTGCTCATATTTATCCTTAGCTTCCTGCTCAGTTTTACCAATTACCGGGAATACCCCTGGCATAATTTTGAGATGGTCAGGGGAACGTCCGTATTTAGCCAATCTCCCCTTGACGCTGGCGTAGAAGGCTTGAGCTTCTGCCAATGTTTGTTGTGCAGTGAAAATCGCTTCTGCTGTTTGGGCAGCTAAATCCTGTCCAGCTTCGGACGATCCAGCTTGTACAATTACTGGATATCCCTGTGGTGGACGCGCCACATTGAGCGGGCCGCGCACTGAGAAATATTTACCCTTGTGGTGGGGAACATGCAACTTTTCTGCATCGAAGTAAATACCTGACTTCTTATCGTGAAGAAAAGCATCATCTTCCCAACTGTCCCAAAGTTTGGTGACAACATCCACAAATTCCCTCGCCCGTTCATAGCGGAGTGAGTGTTCTAAGTGGTTTTCTTGGCTAAAATTCTGCGCTGCGGCTTCAGCAGCAGAGGTTACAAGATTCCATCCGGCACGACCACCGCTAAGATAATCTAGTGATGCAAACTTGCGGGCGAGATGATAAGGTTCATCATAAGTCGTTGATGATGTCGCCACCAACCCGATATTTTCTGTCACCGCAGACAGAGCCGACAACAAGGTTAAAGGTTCAAAGTGGACGCTGAATTGTCCCGAACGGCTAAAAGCCTCAGCCCCTTGTCCGCGATCCCAGACAGCTAAACCATCTGCGAGGAAAAGCATATCAAATTTTCCCCGTTCAGCCGTTTGTGCTAGCTGCTTATAATGTTGGAAGTTTAGACCTCCATCAGCCGGGGTGTTGGGATGCCGCCATGCTGCAACGTGATGGCCACTACCGGGTAAAAATGCTCCGAGTTTAAGTTGTTTTTTCGTACTCATATTTCTATTTGCGACGGCGTACTTATGCTTTTTTTGTTCTCTTGTTTGGAACAAGAAAGTATTAGTTATTAAGACTCTGGTTTTGTTACTTGCATGGAGGGTAGTTTAGAGAATTCATCTTCAGTTCTAGTGTTGCTACCCGTGCAATGCGTGCATAAAGTGAGTTAGGTGTATAGAAGAGTTTCATAAAAAAGTGCGATCGCCATTAGTCAGCAGAAGGTTAAGCCAGCAAGGGGGAGGGAACAGGGTAGTGAAGTTCAAAGGCTCATTAATGAAGCTCAAAGACTCATTAATGGAGTTCAAAGGCTCATTAATGAAGCTCAAAGACTCATTCACGAGTATCAAAGCCTCATTAATGAAGCTCAAAGACTCATTAATGGAGTTCAAAGCCTCATTAACGAGTATCAAAGCCTCATTAATGGAGTTCAAAGCCTCATTAATGGAGTTCAAAGACTCATTCACGAGTATTAAACACTCGTTCACAAGTATCAAAGACTGATCTCTCTCCTATTCCCCATGCCCAATGCCCAAATATTATGCAGTCACCACCTCACGTCGGTTGTACTGAGAAGCATCTCCCTTGATGGCTTCACTTTGTTTACCATCGATGCCAACTGGCAGATCGCCGACAATTGTAACTCGTTGAACGTGGCGGGGCTGGTCGCCGTAATCTGCGATCGCATAATGTTGAGTAGCCCGATTATCCCAAAAAGCAACATCACCAACTTGCCAACGCCACCGGACTGTGTTCTCAGGACGTGTAATATACGCTTGCAACAGCCGCAGAATGTCATCTGATTCAGTTGTTGATAAGCCACGGAACTGGCGCACAAATCCGCCGATGAATAGCCCCCGCTCCCCAGATTCGGGATGGACGCGTACAACTGGGTGCAAAGTCTCGTATACAGTGGAGGTGAAGATAGCTCGGTAAGCTTTGGCATCTTCAGGTAGGTCGAATGCAGTAGCATAATCGTATTTGTTGCTATGTACTGCCCAAAGTTGGTCTGCAAGATTACGCAGATGAATAGGTAAATCTTGGTATGCAGTTACGGAGTTTGCCCAGATTGTATCGCCACCAGTTGGCGGAATTTCAAGCGCTCGTAAAATAGAACCGAGAGGAGGACGGTCTACAAATGTTACATCTGTATGCCAGCTATTGGCGCGGGAAGTGGTACGCCCATAATTCAGGTCTAAGACTTCTGGGTTTTCTGGCAGCGATGGTACAGTGGGGTGGGCTGTAGTGAGTTCACCAAAACGACGAGCGAAAGCAACCTGTCCATCAGCATCAAGCTGTTGCTGACCGCGGAAAAAGATAACTTTGTATTTGACTAGAGTCTTGCGAATATCGCTGATGATGTCATCGCTGAGGTGAGAACTCAGATTAACACCAATAATTTCAGCACCAATACGTCCTGCAACTGGTTTGATATCAAAGTATTGAGAACCCATGTTTTTATCTCCAAGAAGTTTATGTTTTGACAAATGTAGAGACGCGATTCATCGCGTCTGATTCATCGCGTTTTTACCGTTAAACACCAGGGGTAGATCCGCCATCAACGATAATCTCTGTTCCTGTAATCGATGCAGCAAGATCGGACACCAAAAATAGCGCCAGCGCGGCAATTTCTTCTGGCTGGGCGATTCTTTTTAAAGGAATACTTTGGATATTTTGTGCCTTTACTTGCTCAACGGTGATGCCTTGCGCTTGGGCATTTTGCCGCGCTAAAGTCTCGGCACGCTCAGTAGCAGTAGCACCAGGGGAGATAGCGTTAATCCGAATTTTGTACTCGGCTAGCTCTTTAGAAATGCCCTTTGTGAAATTCAGCAAAGCAGCATTGCTTGTACCACCAGCTAGGAAGTTCGGACGAGGTGTCCGTCCTGCACCACCGACTATATTGACAATCCGCCCATCACCGCGACTTTTTTGATGGGGAACGACGGCTCTAACTAAGCGGATATAGCCCAATAATTTTAAGTTCCAAGCATCCAAAAATAAATCATCAGTGGATTCTAGGAAAGACCCAGCACGGGCTGATCCGGCATTGTTAATCAAGATATCAATCTGATTAAATTGGGCTAATGTTGTGGAGACAACTTTTTCAACATCCTCAGCTTTCGTTAAATCGGCGCTGATGGCAATAACTTTAGCGCCAGAACTTGGTAAGGACTGGATAGCAGCTACTGCATTTTCTAGTCTTTCTTGATTGCGGGCTGCGATCGCCACATTCACACCCTCACTATAAAGTGCTTTGGCAGTAGCTAATCCAATTCCCGCACTTCCTCCTGTAACGATCGCAGTTTTACCTGATAGTTTTAGTTCTAAACTCATACAAACTTACCCTCAAAAATCTAAATAATTTAATTGCGAACCAATAATATTGCTGATTGAGAGCCTATATTGTGGATATCCAAAATGGCTTGATTTTCCCCAGAAGTGCAGCCCAGAAGTATTTTGATTTCTGTATCCCGTTTTTCCAAGTCAACACTACAAATGACGGCGGTGACTTTTTTACTAGACAAACTACCTATCCAGACATCAATATCGGCTCCATCTCCAGAGCGAGTATTTTCCAAATATCCATAGTCCAACGGATAAACAAAGGATGGATAACGTGGATGTGATGTCCCTTTTGGGCGATCTATCTTGAGATTACTAAGGGCTACAAGCCGATCTAGTTTGAACCAAAAGTCAGAATAATTCGTAGTTCTTAATTCATCATTCGTAATTATCACCTCACAAATAAATTTGCTTGATTGCAACAAAGAAAAACATTAGTCTTTCTCAATAAATTAGTGCATGAAAAAAATGAATTACGAATTACGAATTACGTAGCTTGCTTCTCGCCAAAGGCTGAGTATTACGAATTATTTTGAAATGTGCAACACAGCTTTGCCAGGAAAACGCCTATCGAGTAGTTGTTGGGCCACATCAGCTATTTCTGTCCAAGAAGCTTCTAAATCAATGTGAGGATGTAACTCACCTGCTTCTACTAGACTCAAAAGCCGTTTTAGACCGACTGCTGCTGATTCAAATCTCAACTCATCGAACAGACGTAAACCATACAGGCTGACGCTACCAGTCCCAAAAAATTGAGCTGCGTTGAATGTCACTTCAGCTCCCCCAGATACTCCATACAGCACAGTTTTTCCATCCTGTGCCAGTAAGCCAAGGGCTACCCCCAAAGTCTTGCCACCCACTGACTCTACAATTAGATCGTAGGGCCCATACTCGCTGGCAGGTGAAAGGTCTTCGCCAATCACCACCGATTGCGCCCCTGCTTCTCTAACTAAAGTTTCATAGCCAGCTTGACGAATATGTGCCACAACTTGCGCTCCTGACAGTTGCGCCAACTGGATAGCGAAGTAACCTACGCCTCCTGATGCGCCTGTAACCAAAACTGACCGACCCAAAAGTGAACCACCTTTTAACACCGCATGGTATGCAGTTAAACCCGCTACAGGCAATGTGGCAGCTTGAGCAAAAGATACCGATGATGGCACTACTGCTAAAGCATTGGTGGGAACAGATACGAGTTCTGCCCAAGCACCAGCACGACGCAAGCCAACTACACGCGCCCCTTGGAGAGGCCCCGAATCATCGGCGGCGGGGATTTCCACTACACCTGCCAAGTCCCAACCAGGCTGCCAACCAGCCTCAGCAGTGGTTGAACGTTTTATCTCTCCCCGATTGAGGGAAATTGCCGCTACCCGCACTAGAGCTTCATCTGGGGCAGGCTTTGGTGCAGTCACTTCACTCAGTGCCAAACGCCCCGGCACATTGGGATCAACAATCACACCACGTATTTTGCTCATAAGGTTGCCCTGGCTTAGAGATTAATTTCTAGTTTGTTGGTTCGCAATGTATTCCCTGCAATAAATAATCTCGATAGATTAGCTATTTATTCTTAACTCCCAATCTGTGTAAATAGGTTAACGAAATTTCATAAATAACGGTATATCGATAGATTTACAGTATTTTGGGGTTCGTAAAAAGAAAACTATCACAGACAGCCAGAAGAATCAAGCACCTTGTGAAAATATTTGTTTCATCTATTGCTGCATTCTGAGCTAGTCACGTCAATCTCTTACCTCACTCTATAACTAGTCTTTTGGCAGGTGTCTATGGATTCTGCTATATAGTATGGAAAAATTTAAAATTAATAATTTTTACAACAGATTTCAAGTTAGCAAAGTACATAAACTAAGTCTCAAAGGCAGATATAAAGCCTGTTTTACTTCTGAATTCTGCTTGATCTATTTTTCTTGATAAGAATCTAGCTTTATTTTTGGAGAAATATATTTACTACTTAACGATTAATAGATTATTTATTGGCTATCTTTACAAAAATAATTCGGCAATACACGCCATCACATATCCTATTTAAAAAGTTGAAAAATTAGCAACTTTTCAAAATAAAGTTTTGAGAAAAATCCTAAATTTCAGGATTTGAAAAATCAATCAGTTGTTTGAGTTTGACAGAATTAACCCGGCTTCAAAAGCCAATGCTCTCAAAGATAGTTGTTCAGAGGAAGAATGCGCTTCAATTATAAATTAAAGTTTTAATGATTATGAATGTAGATGAAATTCTCAAATGCGATGCTGCTGGAGAAAAAAGCTTTCAGCGAGTAAGGCGTTGCTGATTGCGGTATGAAAAATAATTTTGTGTTATTTCAAAATCCTTGTAGAGACGTAGCACTGCTACGTCTCTACATCCAAATTCATACCTCGATTCAGCAACACCGCTTTCAGGGCGTTGCTGAATCGAGGTATGAAAACGATTTTGCATAATACCAAAATCCTTGTAGAGACGTAGCACTGCTACGTCTCTACATCTAGATTCATACTTCAATTCAGCAACGCCAAAAGCCAACTTAATCAAAGCATAGATATTTGGAAAAAGAGTACACACTCAATTAAACGTTTTACCATTTTTATTATCATAACTTAATATTTCGCACAAGTCTAATAGACATCTGGTGAAATTAAATATGCGTTATCCAGAACCCTGGTAGAGACGTAGCACTGCTACGTCTCTACATTGTTTTTCATTAGTGGATATCTAACAGCTAACGAACCGTTCCTCGCAAGGCTTCAGCATCAATTGGTTTGATGAGATAAAGTAACAGTAGATTCCAAACAATTGCTGCAATCAAAGGTAGTTTGCGAATTAGCTTCACAGCTTTCGGCCCAGAACTGCTCTCAATCTCTGCAATTTTCAAGTTGTAATCTGCACAGCGTTGCAGACGTGGAAAAAACTTGGGATGTTCGGTATTCAATATCACAGGAAAAGCCCGTGCTGCGGTTTCATTGGTGTTGCGGACAACTTGCAGATCAAATTCTGTGGCATCAAGTCCTAGTGATTTGTAGAACCCGGAACGTTCATGAACTGTCAGAGTGTGGGTAGCAAATACCGATAGCAAGAAAAAGCGACTCCACAGCCTAGATTTCCAGGTGTTCCAGAGTTGCGGTTGAGAACGCAATAATGCTTTGAATATATCTCCGTGGCGGTTTTCGTCCTGACACCAACTTTCAAAGTAGCGGAAGATGGGGTAAAACTCATTTTCCGGATGCTTTTCTAGATGTCTGAAAATAATAATGTAACGCCAGTAGCCGATTTTTTCTGATAGGTAAACGGTGTAAAGTACCCACTCAATCGGGAAAAACGTATAGGTGCGGGTTTTAGTAACAGTGGCTAAATCAAGAGAGAGTTTAAAATCAGCCATTGCTTTGTTAAGAAATCCGGCGTGACGCGCTTCATCACGCGCCATAAGTTGAAATATTTCCGCTAGCACTGGACTGCGATTTTTCAACTTACGGGATAATTCTTTGAATAGCAAGAAGCCGGAAAACTCAGAAATACAAGAACGTTCCAAATACTCTATAAAAGCCTGCCTTGCTTCACCGCTAATGTGTTCCCAAGACTGCTCAAACGCTTCATCACGAACAAAATGGTGGCGGTTGTAGTCTGTCCGCATTTCTGTCAACATCGCCTGCAATTCTGTTTCTTGGGCAGACAAATCCAGCTTGGCTGCGGTTTCAAAATCTGTAGTATAAAACCGGGGCGTTAGTACAGTTTCTTTGCTGGGAGTTTTAGTTTCGGGCTTGGGTAGGGTGTTAACCATGAGTGATGAGGCGAGCGAATCAATAGTTCTATAACTATAAAGTTATGATAAATATGATTATTTGGCTAGACCTCTTCACAATCCTTTAGTAAAGTTAGAATTTTTGAATTTTTCTTCAACGGGTTGCGTCCAGGATTTCCCAATTTCAGCCAAGGGTAAAAGGGACTGGGGACTGGGAAAATATTTCAAAATTTGCTGTAGGTAATAGCTACGAACATCATTTTTGAGCTGATTACCCAATCCCTAATCCCCATTCAAATCTTCCCAATCCCTAGTCTCTAACTCAATCATAATTCTTTCCCCCTGCTCCCTCCTCCCTGCTCCCTGCCCCACTTCGGCTACGCTCAGTGACCACCTGCCCCCCTGCCTTCTGCCCTCTGCCTTCACCGCAGTAATTCCTCAACTTGATGCTGGCTCCATAAAGTTCTGTATAAACCTTGTTGTTGTAAAAGTTCTAAGTGATTTCCTACCTGCACAATTTTTCCCTTTTCCATTACAAAAATTCGTTCAGCCGCCGCCGCCGCCGACAATTGATGTGTAATAAAAATCACTGTTTTGCGTTCAGTACCACTGGAGAGATTTTTGAGGATTTGCGTGGCTGTTTGATTATCGACACTAGAGAGGGCATCATCCAAAATTAACACTGGAGCATTGACCAGCATTGCTCGAGCTAAAGCAGTACGTTGTCGTTGACCACCAGAAAGAGTAATACCGCGTTCTCCAACAATAGTTTCATATTGCTGGGGAAAATTGTGAATTTCTGATTCAATTTGGGCTAGTTTAGCAACAGATTCTACCAGTTCTTGTTCGCCAACTGGATCGCCGTAGCGGATATTATTTTTGATTGTAGTACTAAATAGAAAGCTATCTTGAGGAACGTAGGCGATCGCACCTCGTAAAGAAGCCAAAGCAATCTTAGTAATATCCAGCCCATCTAAAAACAATTGTCCCGATTCAATATCCAACAAGCGCGGTAAAGCATTGGCCAAAGTAGATTTACCCGAACCAATTGCCCCAACAATCGCGACAGTTTCTCCCGGAGCAATGGTAAAGTTAACATTTTCTAAAGCGGGAGTCGTGGAACCAGGGTAATTGTAGGTGAGATTTTTAGCTGTCAGTTCGCCTTTAAGTTCAGCCACTGGTAGATGTATGGCATCGGCTGCATCTTTAATTTTTGGTGTGACAGAGAGAATAGATTCAAGTCTATCGATACTAACTTCACCGCGTTGGTAGGCAGTAATTGTGAATCCTAAAATGGCAGTGGGAAAAACCAGACGCTCTACATAAATTAACAATACTAAAAAGTCGCCAACCTGAAGCGTCCCAGAAGACATCCGTGCCGTCCCTAGCCAGATGATTATCAGTGAACTGATATTAGCTAGCCCGCCAATTAGCGGAAACAGTGTATTGCGGATTTTTGCCAGTTCCAAGTTAGCAGTCAATAGCTGCTGATTTTTCTTGGCAAAAGCTCGACGCTCGTTTGCTTCTTGGGCATAGATTTTAATTAAGGCAATGCCACTGATATCTTCTTGGATGAGTTCGCTGATGTCTGAGAGTTGCTCTTGAACTGCTGCTTGTTGTTTGCGTAAGCGATCGCTAAACAGACTCACTAACAAGAGCATAAAAGGGTACACTGCCAAAGCGGCTAGTGTGAGATCCACACTAATCGCTAGCATCACTGGCAGTGTTAGGGCATAGGCAAACACCGTATTTGCCAAACTCAAGACCGCAAAACCCAATAGTCGTTTGATGTTGTCCACATCACTAGTAGCCCGACTAATCAAATCGCCAGCAGTATTACTAGCAAAATAAGCAGGCTCCAGCTTGAGTAAGTGTTCAAAAATCCGTTGTTTCAGGTCAAATTCCACCTGACGTCCCACCCCAAATAGCCAAATGCGTGATGCCATCCGCATTAGCCACATCGCCGAACTGAGCAAGACAATGATCACTACGTCATGTAGTATTTGGTTCAAGATGAAGGTTGTTGAGAGTTTGTCAACACCAGCACGAATCAACCAAGGGATATAAACGCCCAGTGCATTGACAGACAACAAAGCGAAAATGCCCAAGGAGGCTTCCCGCCAATGGGGTCGTAGGTAAGCACTGATTTTAGCGATTCGTCGATATTTTGCCATTAAAGCAATTTTGCAACTTTATCATCCTAGATTAGCTGTTAGTCCAAGAAGACAGCTATGTAGGGGATTGGGGAAGGGTAAAAACCTATTTGGGGACACTGGGCTAACTAATTCAACCCTTTGCCCTTTACCCTTTACCCTTTAACCTTTTTTTACTTTATTACCGCTGAACACGCAAGAACCTGTAAATTTCAACGAGATAACTTTCCCAAGTTCTTGTTGTCAATTGCAACGTTTCTGAATTTGGTACAAAGTCTTCAAGTCGTAAACCGCGTGTGCGAATATCTTGAGGATTTCCTTGTAATAGGTAGGGAGGCACTCTTAAATTATAAGAAAGAATCTGATCCCCCGTTACATCTGAGATATTCGCTGTAGTGGTTTGTTGCCCTAATGCCACCAGTGTTCCAGATGTTGGTACAGCAGTTGCTACGTAGGTTTCACCAGTCATTGCAAGAGGTGCGCGATAAAGGAAATAGGCGACTGCTGGTGTACTTGCCAACAACAAAATCGTCAGTGCCCAACCGATCAAGTATCCTCCTGGTTTGTCTATCCCACCTCCTTTAATTTTCTGAGCCGCAAGAATCATCAGTAAAACAGAGGCTCCTAGAGGCTTAAGTGGAAAAGATAGCATCCTCCATAACGACGCCACAGCTGGTTCACTGGGGTTAAGAAATGATAGGGCTACGATTACCAAGATAACGACTAAGATTAATCGCCCGACAAAAGTTCCAGAGGGATAAAATCGCTGGAACAGAGAATATACGATAGTGCCAATCAGCAGCCACAGCAGTACCCGGCTTAGCAATAGAAACATAGATTAACTCTCAAATTTTCTGGTGCGGTGAGCCAGTGTGGTGATGAGGCAGTCCGTTTTGATCGGGGTTTCCACATCTGTTCTTTAGCCGGGAAACCCCAGCAAGGAACGCAGTGGCTCCCCAAAAAGGACTGCCGTGCATGATTTCCCTAGATAAAACAACTGGTGACTTCTTAGTTGTAGCGACGCAAAAAGCGTCACCCGTAAGGGTCAACCTAGTTTCGGGAAATGGATTTATTTGATTGTCAAATTGTAATCGCACTGTTTGACTTAAAATATCTCAAACCTCACACCCAAAGACTACCGTCGTAGTGATTTTAGTGCAATTTTTTGACACTGCGTCTATTATTTATAATTTTCCAGAAGAGTAATCTAGTACCGGTAAACTAAATTAATTGAGTAATCGACTTAAAAGGAAAAACTATGTCTCCTGGAAAGCCTAGTATTTTAGTAACAGGGGGAGCTGGATATATTGGTTCCCATACGGTGCTTGCTTTGAAGCAAGCGGGTTATAACGTTGTCATACTTGATAATCTGGTCTATGGACATCGCGACCTGGTAGAAAGGGTTTTACAGGTAGAGCTGATAGTAGGGGATACAGGCGATCGTGCCTTACTAGATCACCTATTTAAAACCCGCGATATTGCTGCTGTGATGCACTTTTCTGCCTATGCCTACGTAGGAGAATCGGTGACTGATCCGGCTAAATACTACCGCAATAACGTTGTTGGTACTTTAACCCTGTTAGAAGCGATGCTGACAGCATCTGTAAAGAAATTTGTCTTTTCTTCTACCTGTGCTACCTACGGCGTGCCAGAATTTGTACCGATTCCAGAAACCCATCCCCAAAATCCGATTAATCCTTATGGCGCTACCAAGCTAATGGTAGAGCGGATTCTTTCTGATTTTGATGTTGCTTACGGTTTGAAATCAGTGCGTTTTCGCTATTTCAATGCTGCTGGTGCTAATCCCAATGGCTTACTCGGCGAGGATCACAACCCAGAAACCCATTTGATTCCCTTGGTGCTAATGACAGCTTTAGGCAAACGAGAATCGATCTCAATTTTTGGAACCGATTACCCCACGCCTGATGGTACTTGTATTCGTGATTATATTCATGTTAATGACTTAGCAGATGCCCATATTTTGGGATTGGAATATTTATTAAAAGGTGGCGATAGCGAAGTTTTTAATTTGGGCAATGGTAGTGGCTTCTCCGTCAGAGAGGTCATTGCCGCCGCCGAACAGGTAACAGGAATTTCGATACCAGTAGAAGAACGCGATCGCCGTCCTGGCGATCCTCCAATTCTTATTGGCACCAGCGAGAAAGTCAGATCAATCTTAGGCTGGCAACCTCAGTATCCATCCATCAAAGATATTGTCGATCATGCGTGGCAGTGGCATCAGAAGAGACACAAGTAAGCTAGGGGCAGAGGGGCAGAGGGGAAAGACTTACTGCAACTGCTCCCCTGCTCCCTTGCTCCCCTGCTTCCCTATTCCCCGCCCCTCCTCATATTTTGCAGCACCACAACTAAGATGCCGATAAATCCGAGGATTGGAAGTGCGATCGCCCAAGTTGGTAATTGTTGAGATTGACCCTCTACTAAATCACCATTGACATCTCGCAGGTTTCGTGTATTCTGTTGTGTAGAACCGCCTGTTACAGTAACTTCAAATTTGAACTCAAAGGGTTTGAATCTTGCGCCAGAAACTGGTTTACCATTTAGTTGCAACTCATAAATCCCAGGTTTGGGAAAGACAACTTCTGCACCTGGGATGCCTTGATAGCGTTCAGCTGCCACAGGTTTTAACTCTGGTTCTAGAAGAGGTGGTTCTCCTGCGGCGTAGGGTTCGGCATAAACAGCCAACTGACAATTACACTGTGACAGAGGAATTGCCCTTCCACCTCTGCGGGTAAGTGCAAACCAGGCTTGGTTTGGTTCTCCAGCACGAGGATTATCATTTGGTTCAATGTGGAGAGTACCACCGACATCTCCAGCTACTTCCACCTTATGAGCAGATACAGGAGAAAGATTAGTTATTGAAAGAACTAAGCAACCCAGGAATAATAAATGCTTTATTGTTCCTTGATGCCAATAAATGCCTTTGAATAGGTAATGCCTCTGTTTTTGACTCGTTGAGATGGAGTCAGAAAATAAGGATGATTTACCGTGATTTGGTTGGGGGAACATAAAACTTTTCTACGGCTAACTTTGACCAAAAAAAGCGCGATCGCACCATCAATACAGCGAGAGTAATAATTCCCATCAGTACTGCCGCTAATTTATTTCCCCAAGTTGATTGCAAGGAACCCAGGTAATGGGAACCAATCAACATAGTATGAATAGCACTCAAGAGCAAAGCTGGCACACCCAATAGATGAATCTGTCGCCAACGCTTGCCCCAAGATTTCTGCAAAGATTCCCAACTCGTAAAAGCTGCGGGGGACATTAATACCAATGCTACAGCACCCGCAGCCATACCCGACTGAAATTCTGGCGGCATAAAATCAAAGGCGGCAAAATTCCATTGCAATGAGTGTTCTATCATGTGGACGGTGTGAACCACAGAAAGCACAAAAGATCCCACTCCCAAGCCCCGGCGGTAACGCAGTGGTGAAGCCCACAAGCCACTAATGGGACGCGCAATTAACGCCAACATTAAGCAAATTAAGGCGGCGTGTCCGGTGTAATCTACCATTGTGTCACCAGTCCGTAACAAGGTGATAGTGCCAATGATGAGTGTCACCCAACCGCCTAATCGAAACAACTGACTCCGCCTGTCTTTGCTTACCAATGAGGTGGAAATGCCTACACCTAGCATCGTGGGTAGGGTTCCCAAGCCAAAAGCCAACATAGTTGCCCCACCCATCCATAAATTGCCAGTTTCAGCAGCTTTAATTTGGGCTGCATAGAGGAAACCACAGGGCATTAAACCCCAAGTCATCCCTAAAAGCATTGGTGTCCACCATTTAGTTTTTAAGGAAAGCTTAACCATTCCGGCGCTGAGGCGATCGTGTAAACTACCTTGTAACAAGGGATGTAACACGGGAATGCGCGGCAGCAAATCGGGTTTTACTTGTCCTAAGCCAAACCAAATCAGCATTACACCAGTCAGAATTGCCATCCAGCGCCGGAAGTCGCTGCCAACACCCGCTAGCTGTCCACCTTGCTGTAATACCGAACCTAACGCCCCAATGCCAGCCCCGACTAGAGCATAGCTCAACATCCGCCCCAGGTTGAGCAAGATATGAAATTTTAATTGCTGTTGCCAAGTGTCGGACTTTTCTAAGGTTGATGTCCGTCCCAAGGAAGCCGTTTGTGGAATTTTTGGCTGATGAGACAGGGAAAACGCCACTGTTAAAGGGCCACACATCCCAAAGCAATGTCCAAAACTCCCCAGGAACCCCACGATCGCGATCAGCAACAAATCTACCATAAAAAAAGCCCTGAGTTCTGAGTCATGAGTCCTGAGTGTCAGAATAAAGATTTAGAAGAAGTAATAAGAAATTCTTTTCTTCTTTGCTCAGTACTCAGCACTCCTCTAGTGCGGCACTTTACGTGAAGTTGCGATCGCTGTCAAAAGACAAACCGTCAAACTTGATGTTTACTCTAGGAAAGAAAGCCTGGGTATAAACATCTGTAAAACTCCTTACACACAATCTACTGAGAACCACTGTTGCTCACTCTTGTTGCGCGGGAGTGGCTTTTTTGTTTTTTGGATAAATGTAATTTTGAAGGTAGTTAATATTTACAGGTTGAGAGGATAGGAAACATGACATCTTATGAATCGAATGGTATAAGCATAGAAATCATTAATCCTAACACAATACTATTTCCGACTATAGTATATCCTATTCCCCAAAAAGAAATTGGGATTAATGTTCCAATTAAATTCGCCGTAAGTATAAAAAACACTAGCTCAAATTATTTTTATCTTAACCACTTACAAGCTTTTATCCCAGAGCTTTTGACATCAAATGGGCAGATAATACAGGGACATTTAGTTACAGATGAGCTGGCTATTAATCAACAAAATAAACAACTAGAGAGTAGCCCAAGTAGACAATTGGATTGGTGGACAATTAGACCCAAATGCAGGACAACTTTTTTTGTAACTGCAAAGCTTTTTTGGCAAAATAATTCTTTACAACTAAAAATCCCTACTATTCCCGACTATATCCTTGATCCTTTTCGGTCTAATTACTTTTGGTATTTCGATGCACTTGAAACGACAAATTATCAGCTTCGATTTATTTTAAATGCTGATGTAAGAGATACATCTGTTTCAAGTTATAACATTAACCAAGAAGCAATTGAACGAGAAACTAGTTCAGACATATTGGCAACCCCGTGGGTAGATGTTCGTCTTGTTCAACTCTTATCAACTGATAGTAATGCAATAGAAGTAGATGGAGTCCTGTTCAAAATAGATATGCCAGAGTCCGTACTGACCATCCCTTCTAAATTATTTCAAGCCAAAACTGATTTTAAGCTAGGTATTTATATTACAAACAATACATCAACCACTCTTGGTTTTTACCAATTAAGCTCTATTGACGCAATTTTAATCAGCGATGATGGTAAACCAATAAATTGGTCTGGCGAGCCAACTAAACTTGCTTGGAAAAACAATGAACAAAATTATTACTTGCTTCAACCAGGAGAAAAAATGTTTTTGGATTTATGTGGAAAACTTCTTTGGTATTCTTCTCAACTTCAATTCGCAATTTCTAGCAAAACTCGTAGCTTGAATGGGAAAAGTGGCTCTTATTATTTTCCTAACTTAAAAGCTGGTGCATTATATCACCTCCAAATCATATATCAAGTTTCTGAATTGAGAGCAAGGGGTTTAGAAGAACAAGTATTAGAAAAATTTTGGAGTGGAAGAATAGCTATGCCTATTGTAAAGTTTTGCCTTATCAAGGGATGAATAAAACTTGAACGAAATTATTGTCTTTATAAGGGAATTATGTCTAATGAAGTAAACGTAGTGCAAGCAGGTGGCTACCAAGTTAGCGGCAATCGACAAGGGCAAGTCACTGTCAGGGAAATTACTTCTTCTGAGGTAATTCGTACTTTTGACATGGATGAAGGAGTTGTTGTTAGAGAAGTATTTCTCCTAGATGGTAGTAAAACTGTTGCAGCTTGCCAAAAAAACCACGCTATTTTTTGGAATTTAGCTACAGGTGAAGAAATCTACCGTTTTCCTAAGAGGATTTATGGCTTCTCCAACAATGAGACGAAATTCTTCGCTTACAAATATCCAGATGGCGTGTCCTTGTATGCCTATCCTGAGTTGACGCAAATCTGTGAACTGTTAAACAGACGAATGGCTGGGCCTTTTCACTTTCTTTTTTCTCCAAATGACCGCTTTCTAGTCGTTTGGTTCGCTAGCGGATATCCCTCAAGCGATGAAAATTATCCTGGGAGAAATCCCGTTCGGTCAGCACTCGCTTACACAAAGCTTTTCAACCTTGATACGTGTTATGAAATTCAGGAATTTTCGCAGTTGAGAGCGCTTGAGAAAGGTAATTTTTCCCCCAATTCAAGATTCTATGACTTTCAAAAGACCAAGCGTTTCTTACCTGACAATAATTTCATTACAAAATTGTGGCGGTTCGATTTAACAACCTACGAGGTCAGAGAAATTAGCCAATAGGCTGCTGTATATCCTTATAAAAAAAGTAAGATAATCCAATGAAAATTTAGTTTTGAGCAGTGGTAGTATCTTGTTTTGCGCTATTAGTAACTGGCATCTTGCCCGCAGTACTCCAGTTTTAAAAATGTATGGGGTTTAATGTGCATTCAAGTCATGTTGAAGGCAGCAGGATTTCAAAATGTGCAGCAAAAACATACTCAGTATTAAGGATTCAACATCACTTTAAGTAGAGATGAGAAAATAGATTCTTGTAGAGCAGAAATCTTACTTCCCCATATTACCCCTTATCCCTAGAGGCAGCCCCACCTTCTTCACTGCCTTTTAAAAAAGATAGGGCATCTTGACGAAAAGTGATTCTTTAGAGCGTTGTTATACGCAATACTAAGATATTCTTGCTTTCTTCGCCAAGATTGTCATGGTTCAATTCGATGAACAGCTACGCCGCTTAGTTACAGAAGCCTGTGGACACCAACCTGGAAGCCCTCAGCGTCAGAAGCTGCTCACGCAAATTATTCGCTTGACAGCAAGTAGACTCTGGAGGGAAAGTACTCCCTACTATCAAGACGCACTACAACAAACTTGGTTGTATTTCTGTCGTAATGTTTGTGAAGGTTTGACAGGTCAAATCTACGATCCCAGGTATGGCAGTGTCATCACCTGGCTGAATGCTTACCTCAAGAGGAGACTACAAGACTTTTACCTTAACCAGAATCGGGAACAAGCCACAACAGTCCCTCTAAAAACTCGTCAGTCTACATCGGGTGGAACAAGTGAAACCATTGATCCTGTAGATAACCTCCCAGCTAGTCCGCAAGCACCTCCAATTTTGGAAGACTTGGAAATATGGGCAAAGACAGATTCTGATGGAGAACTTCGCGGTACTTATATTAAAGGGCGTCCAGATGTGAATTGTCAGGTGTTAATTCTCAAACGCTTACCCCCAGAAGTTAGCTGGAAAGATTTATCTGAGGAATTTGGGCTGTCAATTCCAACATTAAGCAGTTTTTATCAACGCCAATGTTTGCCACGTTTGCGTAAATTCGCAGAATTGGAGGGATTATTATGATCGGTACTGAATACTGTTAGCAGTAGCGGGGCGTTGAGTCAGTGCTGAGTAAAAAGTATTATTTATCGAACAGAATTCAGAGTCAGCAGTTAGAATTCCGTTCGATAAATAAGATTGTGGAAGCTCAGGGATAGGTGAGAGATGGGAATGGTAACATTACCCTGGTAGTCCAAGAACCCATGTTCATCCTGTACGTTCCTGGTTATCATCTACCTCTTGTCGTGTTTATGGCTAAAACTACTAGGATTTTTGGCGCGAATTCTGTAAAAGTTAAAAGGCAAAAGCAGCCAGGGCATCGCGTATTTTCCCTACACTGTGGGGCTTTTTACCCCTTCGGAGTTCTCCAATCACTCACTTTGCATAAAAAGACTGCCCTAGCTCACTTTTTACGTTTCCTGATCGCTTTGCTATGCATTGTTGGTTCACCGGTGCTAGCCAAAGTTCCTAGTTCAATCAATTCCTTATCCCAACTGCCATTTTCCAGTCAAACATCACTGGCTGTTACCACTGACCCCGCTTCACTACTACAGGAAGGTAAAACTTTATACGATGATGGTAACTTTACCAAAGCTATAGAAGTGTTACAACAAGCTGTCCAAGCATATAAACAGCAAGGGGATAACCCGAGACTGGCAGCGACACTGAGTAATCTTTCCTTAGCTTACCAGCAACTCGGTGCATGGAGTCAGGCGCAGGAGGCAATTACAGAAAGCTTAAATTTACTCAAAGGAGAGGATAAAAACCAAAATCTGCAAATATTTGCCCAATCACTGGATATTCAAGGTCGTCTACAACTGGCAATGGGACAGCCTGAGGCGGCTTTAGCAACTTGGCAGCAAACAGAACAAATTTATAAGCAAACAGATAATCAAAGTGGCGTGGTGCGATCGCTAATCAATCAAGCACAGGCGTGGCGCACCCAAGGATTTTACCCTCGCGCCGTCAAAACACTCGAACAGGTTAGTCAGACCTTAAAATCTCAATCAGATTCTATAGAAAAGACAGTGAGTTTGCGATCGCTCGGTGATGCCCTTTCGGTATTGGGCGATTTGAAAAAGTCACAGCAAGCGCTAGAAGATAGTCTGATAATTGCTCGAAACCTGAAATCAAGCGCTCATATTGGGGCTAGTCTGTTCAGCTTGGGGAATAATGCCCGTAAACAAAACCAAAAGGAACAGGCGATCGCCTATTATAAACAAACAGTCGAAGTATCTCCCTCACCTCTGACTAAAGTTCAAGCCCAACTAAATCACCTGGGACTACTGATTGAAGACCAACAATGGGTAAAAGCTCAAGCTCTTTTGCCATTGATTGAGTCCCAACTTGAGCAACTTCCCCTTAGCCGTGCAAGTATTTACGCTCATGTTAACTTTTCACAAAGTTTGACAAAAGTCAAGGGTGGTATAATACAAGCTTCTAGCCAGAATTACTACTCAAAACTCAGTACAAAAGACTCAGCAAAGTTACTCGCTAGTGCCATCCAGCAATCCCGCAGTTTAGGGGACAAGCGGGCAGAGGCTTATGCTTTGAAGAGTTTAGGCGGCTTGTACGAAGAAACCAGGCAGTGGTCAGAAGCGCAAGACCTGACCCGGCAAGGATTAGCTTTGGCACAGAGTAGCAATGCACCAGAAATTACCTATACCTTAGAGTGGCAGTTAGGTAGATTGCTGTGGGCGCAAAAAGATATTAATGGTGCGATCGCGGCTTATGATGCTGCTGTAGACACGCTTAAGCCTCTCCGCAGAGATTTGGTAGTGAATAAAGATGTCGTGAACCAGGATGTGCAATTCAACTTCCGAGACAGTGTAGAACCAGTCTACCGCCAGTCAGTAGAGTTACTGCTACAATCTCAACAAGGAAAACCAAATGAAAAAATATTAGAGAAAGCACGCGAGCGGATTGAGGCACTCCAACTAGCAGAATTAGACGACTTCTTCCGGGAAGCTTGTCTGCAAGGTCAGAGAGTAGCCCTTGATCGAGTAGTAGACCAAAATAATTCTAAGGCTGCCATCCTTTATCCGATTATTCTTCCTGACGAAATCCAGGTAATTGTCAAAATTCCCCAACAATCTCTGCAAAACTACAGTACCAAGATTTCCCAAGCAGAAGTAGAAGAACTCTTAGTAAAACTGCGAAGAAATCTTGTCAATCCGACTGCTACTAAGCTCGTCCAAACCGAATCGCAAGAAGTTTATAGTTGGCTGCTTAAACCCATTGAGTCACAATTGCAAAAAAGTGGCGTTGATACCCTCGTGTTCGTCCTAGATGGGGCATTACGCAATTTACCAATGGCAGCTCTCTATGATGGTAAACAATATTTAGTAGAGAAATATGCGATCGCCCTAAGCGTCGGTTTGCAGCTCCTCGACCCGAAACCGTTGGTAAAACAGCAGCTTAGAGCGCTAACCGCAGGACTAACTCAGCCACCGCCAGGATTTCCCAAGTTTGCACCATTGCTGGCGATTAAATCTGAATTTGACGGCATTACTAAAGCAGGAGTTTCGACAACCAGCCTACTGGATGGGGATTTTAAGAAAAAGAATTTAGAAAGTGAAATTGGCGCTGCTTCATTCAACATAGTGCATTTGGCAACCCACGGTCAGTTTAGTTCTCGCCTGGAAGACACTTTTATTTTAGATTTCGATGGTCAGATCAATGTCAAAGATTTTGATACTCTCTTCCGCAGTCAGGGTAAAACCGTAGTAGAACTATTAGTTTTGAGTGCTTGCCAAACAGCAACAGGAGACAATCGTGCAGCCCTTGGTTTAGCAGGAGCAGCTGTCCGAGCTGGGGCACGTAGTACCATAGCTTCCCTGTGGCAGATTGATGATGAATCAACAGCGATGTTTGTCAGTGCCTTCTATCGAGAACTCAAGAGTGGCAAAATCACCAAAGCTGAAGCAGTTCACCGTGCCCAGCTACAACTCCTGAAACATCCCAACTACAGAGCGCCAAGCTATTGGTCTGCCTATGTCTTGATTGGCAACTGGTTGTAATTTGGGCATTGGGCATTGGTAACTCTTCCCCATTCCCCATTAGCCATTAGCCATTAGCCATTAGCCATTCCCCATCCCCTAATTATCTTCTTCCAGTATTCAATTTTGTGGCATAAATTTAGTGAATGCAGGTGATATGTCCATAGCAGCATTGATCACTAGAGATTGATTTATGAATAACTCCACCTATCAGCTAGACGATTTCGCTTTAACATTGCCGATTTCTCAAAAAGCTCGCATAACTGCCCAGCAATTTGCTAACCAGCAGCCAAATCCTGAAAAAGCAGAGCAAGTCCGGCTGAATACTCTGGCTGTATGGGTGGTAAATGATTACTTACAGATGATGGATATTCCTACTGATCTTCAAGCTAGTGACAGTTGGAACCCCCTCATGCGCCTTTGTGGGAATATAGCTGACTTAAAAGTGCCCTCAATTGGTCGTCTGGAATGTCGTCCTGTCCATCGACATCAGCAGATATGTTCTATTCCTCCAGAAACTTGGGAAGAACGGGTGGGTTATTTAGTAGTTCAATTTGATGAATCGCTCCAAGAAGCGAGGCTGCTTGGTTTTATCCCTAGTGTCAAAACTGAAACACTGCCTTTAGCGCAACTGCAACCATTGGAAGCATTTATCGATCGCCTCTGGGAACTACGCCAATCCCCAGTTAGTTCACTGGTGAATTTGAGTCAATGGTTTGCTGGTGTATTTGAGACTGGCTGGCAGACTATTGAATCGCTGTGGAATGTACCGGAACTCAGACCAACTTATGCCTTTCGCAGTATTGAAACTTTGGAACTCGATACCCTCAATCAACCAGAAGAATCAATTACTAAACGGGCAAAACTGATTGATTTGGGTATTCAAATTCTCAACCAACCAGTTATGTTGATTGTGGAAATTAGCCCCGGAAAAGATCAACAAACCAGTATTCATCTCCAATTGCACGCCACTGGGAATCAAATCTATTTGCCGCCAGGAGTTAATCTTACCGTTCTAGATAGTTCGGGAGCAGTTTTTTTAGACGCTCAATCTAGAAAATCAGATAATTACATTCAGTTGCAGTTTCGTGGTGAACCCACAGAGCAATTTAGCGTTAGGGTAGCCTTAGATAATATCAGCATTACCGAACATTTCCAAATTTGAATTATGTAGCGATATTCTTTCTTTGTCGGTAATTTATTAAGTTGTAATTTGTTAATTAAAAATTAAAAATTCAAGCTGGCTTTTGGGGATTTTGAAAAAAGTCTGTAGATGCTTATGGAGCTTGTTATGAGACATTAATTAGAACAGGGCGTGATCTTGCACAGGGAGATAACGACGGTTATGGGTAAGTTAGTGGTGATGAAATTCGGAGAGGGTAGTTTTGAGCAGGGATTTGCTGTCACCCTCCAAATTGGTGAAGAACATGAGCGTGCTGCAACAGAAATTACAGGGAAGCTACCTTCATTCCCTCAAATGCCGCTCTATTATAGTCGTTGGCAGTCTAGTTATCGGCAGATAGGCAATCGTTATCGCCTCCATGCTGACAAAATACAGGTGACGAATGTATCGATGATTCAAGACTGCGAAAACACTTCCCATATTTTGCGGGCACGCTTTAATACCTGGCTGCGAGCAGAAGAGTTTCGCCCTTTGAGGGAAAAATGGTTAGAAAGATTGTCGTCCACGGACGAAGTGCGGGTAATTTTGCAAACAGAAAATAGCCAATTGCAGCTATTACCCTGGCATCTGTGGGACTTGTTAGAACGCTACCCCAAGGCTGAAATTGCCCTTTCCTCACCATCCTACGATCGCATTCACAAACCGCGTACTCTCAATAAATTAGTCAACATTTTGGCAATTGTGGGCAATAGTAAGGGAATTGACACCCAAGCCGACCAAGCTTTACTGCAACAGTGTAGTAACGCAGAAGTCAGCTTTCTGGTAGAACCACAGCGCAAGGAATTGACAGACCATCTCTGGGGGAAAAACTGGGATATTCTCTTTTTTGCTGGGCACAGTTCCAGTCATGGAAATGGAGAAAGTGGACGAATTTACCTGAATAAAACTGATAGTCTCACCATTGGCGAGTTAAAATACGCTCTCAAAAAAGCCATTGAAAACGGCTTGCAATTAGCTATATTTAACTCTTGTGATGGATTAGGGTTGGCGCGAGAATTGGCTGATTTGCAAATTCCTCAAATAATCGTCATGCGCGAACCCGTCCCAGACCAGGTTGCAAAGGAGTTTTTAAAGTATTTTCTCGAAGCCTTTGCCGGTGGCGAGTCTTTATATCAAGCAGTACGCCAAGCGCGAGAACGCTTGCAAGGACTTGAAGATCGATTTCCTTGTGCGACTTGGCTACCAGTGATTTGCCAAAATCCAGCGCAGATACCACCAACTTGGGATGAATTAAGGTCTGCAACAATTGAAGATATACCGAATTTACCTTTGCCTAGCAGAGGCAGATTTCGGACAACTTTGTTATCCAGTTTGGCGATTACAATGTTGGTTTGTACGGTAAGATTGCTGGGATTCCTGGAAAATCAAGAGATTCAAGCCTTTGACTTGATGATGCGATCGCGCCCTCCTGAAGGACTCGATCCCCGATTGTTGATCATCACAATTGACGATGATGATCTGGCAATTCAAAGACAAAATAACGAATCCTTGATCGGAGCTTCTATTTCGGAAAAATCTCTCAATAAACTCCTGGCAAAACTGAATCAGTACCAACCCCGCGCGATCGGCTTGGATATCTACCGTGATTTTAAGGCCAAAGAGCCAGATTTAATTACTCGTCTCCAGCAAACTCAAAACTTGATTGGTGTATGCAAGGGGAGTGATAGCTCAGGAAACATTAAAGGCATTAACCCGCCACCAGAAATCCCCCCAGGAAACCTGGGATTCAGTGACTTTATTCACGATCGCGATGGAGTTATTCGTCGGCATCTTTTGTTCATGAATCAGGAGACGACATCATTGTGTTCTACTCCCTATTCCTTCAGTTTACAACTAGCATCTCTCTATCTGCGCTCTTCAGGAATTCAAACAAAGTTCACCCCGGAAAAAAATTTGCAGTTGGGTAAGACTATTTTTGTGAATCTGAAGTCTCGTAGTGGCGGGTATCAAAATATTGATGCTAATGGTGGTCAAATCTTACTTAACTACCGTTCCTCAAAAGAGATAGCTGAACAGGTGAAGCTAACGCAATTTTTATCTAGTCCAGTTAACCTCAGCGCGATCAAAGACCGAATTGTTCTAATTGGTGTAGTGGCAAAGGGGGATTCTCCCGATACCTGGCCAACACCTTATGGCATTCCTTTAGATGAACAAATGCCAGGAGTGCTGGTACAAGCTCACATGATCAGCCAGATTCTTAGTGCAGTTCAGGATGGGCGACCGTTGCTGCAAACTTGGTCATTGTGGGGGGAGGTGGTCTGGATTTGGGGCTGGTCTTTGATCGGGGGAATTTTAGCTTGGCGCAGGCTTTCGCTACCCTGGTTACTGTTTGCAGTCGGTGTTACTTCTAGCGTTTTGTATGTGGTTTGCTTTGGTCTGTTAATTTCGGGTACTTGGGTGCCATTTGTACCGTCGGCTTTATCGCTGGTAGCTATGGTGGCTTTGCTGTCAATTTATAATTCTAAAACAGAAGTGAGTGGGCAGTAGGGGAGATGAGGGACTTCCAACTAAAAAAATAATCAATCGTTTTGGAAGGCAGGGGGAGCAGGGGAGGCAGAGGAGGCAGAGGGAGAGAGAATAACTAATGCCCAATCTAGAATCTAAAATCGTATAAGGTAAAGTTTTTATGAATTCAAATTCACAACCGATAAAACTGTTTTTAGTAGTAGCTTTTAGTTGTACAAGTTTATTAGTTAGCCTGACTCCAGTATTAGCGAAACCAACTGTTGGTTCTTCAAGCCATCGCTCTGATGCTAAAACACCCATTGCTCAAGCCACAACCTTTAATCAACCTGCAATTCCACCTGGCCCCCCTCCTGGAGGTCGCGTTCGTGGTGGAGCCAAGCGCGGGGCGGTGGGGACGCTAGCTGCATGTCCACCTACTAAACCCGATCTGACTGCTTTAGTGCCCTCTACTGAGGAAGCTAACTCAGTGATCAATGTCTGGGGACAAACAACAGTAGAACGCCCAAGTTGGTTTTTCTATGTTCCATATAGCAAAGATTCGTCATATACAGTTGAATTTGTCTTGCAAGATCAGGACGCTAATGAAATTTACCAAAAAGCGATCGCTCTCCCAAATAAGCCAGGAATCGTCCGCGTTTCTTTGCCTACCAATGCTCCCGCTTTAGAGGTAAACAAACAATACCGTTGGTTTTTCAGCATTAACTGTGACAAGGAAAAGAATTCTCCCCCGACTTATGTTGAAGGGGTAATACAACGAGTCGAACTGAATCCAGCCACAATCAAAGAACTACAAACCACAGAACCTCGAAAGCGCTATGCTATCTATGCCCAAAAGGGGATATGGTATGAGGCACTGACGGCGCTGGCTGAACTGCGTCAAAAAAATCCTCAAGATGCGGCACTCAAAGCAGAGTGGCAAAATTTGTTAGGCAGCATCCGCTTGGATGATGTTGCAGGAGAACCGATTCCCCCAGAAACACCTTAAACTCGGAAAAAATGTTCAGTTAAGCAAAAATTTGATGTAGAGACGTTGCAATGCAACGTCCCTAAAGATGTGTTGTTTAGTTTACAGCAGTACTCACTAAACCATTGTGCCTAAGCAAAGCGATCGTACTTGGTTCACGACCCCGGAAAGTTTTAAACACTTCCATTGGATGCTTACTACCACCGAGTGCCAGCACCGTATCTCGATAACGTGCGCCTGTAGCTTTTATAGCTTCCTCATCTTCTAGACCCGCTTCTTCAAAAGCGGCAAAAGCATCAGCACTCAATACCTCAGCCCACTTGTAACTATAGTAACCTGCTGCATAACCACCCTCAAAAATGTGTCCAAAAGCACACAGCATGGAATCTTCTGGAAGTGGTGGTAAAATAGTAGTAGTTTTAGCTATGCGATGACGCACATCTGCCGGAGTTTCATTGCTACCAGAACGATAGCGGTAATGTAGTTCTAAATCAATACTGCTAAAGTGAATCTGCCGCAACATAGTAGTACCACTCATATAATTACGCGCCGCTAGCAGCTTTTGATAATAATGCTCCGGTAGGGCTTCGCCAGTTTCGTAATGTTTAGCCATACCAAACAAAGTGGGTCGCTCATAACACCAGTTTTCCATAAACTGACTAGGTAGTTCCACTGCATCCCATTCGACATTATTGATGCCTGCGGCTCCAGCATAGTCAACCTTGGTAAGCATGTGCTGCAATCCATGACCAAACTCGTGGAACAAAGTTTCTACTTCATAGAAAGTCATCAAACTCGGCTTGCCATCGACTGGAGGAGTTTGGTTACATATCAAATAAGTCACAGGCAACCGAATGCTAGATGCACCATTTTCAGTGATTTTGGCACGATTGATGCACACATCCATCCAAGCACCACCACGTTTTTCTGCCGGACGGCTATAGGGATCTAAGTAGAAGTAGGCTATGGGAGAACCAGTTTCATCAGCTATTTGGAAATAACGGACATCCTCATGCCATACTGGGGCTTGAGCATCAGCTGGGGTTACAGTCACACCAAACAGCCGCTTGACAAGTCCAAACAAGCCATCTAGCACTTGGGGAAGGGGAAAGTAGGGACGCAATTCTTCAGCAGTAAAAGCAAATTTTGCTTCTCGTTGGCGTTCTGCCCAAAAGCTGATGTCCCAGTGCTTTAAATCCTCATGTTCTTTTCCATGTGATGCGGCAAAAGCTTGGAGTTCTTTTAAGTCTTTGACAGCAGCATCATAACTGGCTTGGCGTAGTTCTTCTAATAGTGCTTCAACAGCTTCAACATTAGGAGCCATTTTACTGGCAAGGCTCAACTCGGCAAAACTCTTAAAGCCAAGTAAATCTGCAAGTTCTTGCCGTAATTCTAAAATACGCACAATTAACGGATTATTATCTAAATCGCCACTAGAAGCGCGAGTAATATAAGCTTTGTAGAGCTTTTCACGCAAATCTCGACGGGTGCTGTGCTGCATGAAAGGGCCGTAGCTGGGGAAGTCTAAAGTAATCCGCCAAGGGCCATTTTCTGGTGTGGCGTTCTCTTCTCCTGCCGCACGAGCCGCTTGGGCGCTTAAACTCACCAAACTTGGTGGTAAACCGTCAATTTCGGCTTTTGTTGTCAGGGTTAAACTAAAGGCTTTCGTGGCATCAAGTACATGGTTAGAGAATTTGGTCGAAAGTTCTGCTAACTCCATCTGAATGATGTTGAAACGCTCTCTTGCTTCTCCTTCTAAGCCAACACCAGAAAGTTCTGCATCTCGAATGGCGGCTTCTACAATGCGCTGTTGGGCTAATTCTAAAGTTGCCCAACTTTCACTGCTACGGAGTGCTTTAAAAGCATTGTAAATCGGTTGGCTTTGACCGAGTTTGTTGATAAACTGTACGACTAATGGCTGTACGATTTCATGAGCTTCGCGCAGTTCCGGGCTATTTTTAACACCCATTAAATGATTTACCACCCCCCAACTCCAGGTAAGCCGTTCTGTCAGCTTTTCTAAGGGTTCTACTAAACCACTCCAAGTAGGCTCTACATTAGCCTCTAAGGTGGCAAGCTGCTGGTCAAGTTCTGCTAGTAACTGATTGAAGGCTGGTACTACACGTTCTGGTTTAATCTCTGCAAAGGGAGGTAAACCAGTGCCTTGGAGTAAGGGATTATGGGAAATGATGGTACTTGCACTCATGGTTTTGTGTGAACTGCAAAGGAATAAAAATCGACAATGATTTTTAGTTATATATCTTCTAATGTAACGATCGCTGTGCTATTTAGTATTGCCATTCTAGAAAAAAGGCAAAAAAAGCGAGAATTACTGACAAAAGTATCCTGATGCGACTATTTTGTTTGGTTTGTGAACGATACTTGACAGACGACACTCCTAAAAATATCAGTGGACTTCTTGGCAAAAGTCGGGAAAAGGGGGAAAGGTTTGTTATTTTCCCTTTCCCCTTTAACCTTTACCCTTTTCCCCTCTCTTGCAAAAAACAGTTTTGCCAAGAGGTCTAGTGAAGTCGTTAGACACCGCTTGGCCTTGACCCTGATACTATCTAGCCATACATTTGCGACGATCGCAGAGTGCATTTACCTAACTCAACTTGACATAATACACGATCCCTAAAAGACGCGATCGCGTACTATGTCAAGGAGGTAGATCGTCTACCAGTATGGGCGTTATCTTGAAAGTGCAGTTTCAGCCCCAGAATTCTACGCTTTCAAGGCGTGGAAGCGTACAAATTAACTGAGTGTCAGCGAGCGTCCTTAGAAAACCGAAAAGGAAGGCTCTATATTTCCATATTTATGATATTATTTGGCAACTCATCTTTTTACTCGTAAAATCGAAGACAAGATCAAGGTCAGTAGAAAAGAGTCCCTAAATTAATGAATACGTTAATCAGTCAGGGTGGAAGAGCTATCACTAAATTTCAGGTGGTAGACCGGATAAACGATATAGCTTGGCAAGCTCACCAAGGCAGCGTTGCGGCGATTATTCAGCTATTGAACGAAAAGCTAGCCCAGTCTTGTGTCAGAACTAGAGCCATTTTTTCTGATGGTGTCTTACAAATTCTGTGTGAGGCAGCTAAAGTAGAGCAACTTGAGCAATCTCCCCTAGTAGAACAAATCCAGCAAATTCTTGAGTCTATCGCCCCGCGTCACATTCGCCGTGTTAAAATCAACAGTCGGATTGTTCGAGAACAACAATTGCTGTGGTTAAAGGAAATAGATAGCGATCGCGAAAATCAATTGCTTTGGTCACAGGAAATTACATTAATTCAGCCCAATATTGTCAAGCAATTAATTAAAGATTTCACAGAAGCTCAAGCTGAACTAGGAAAACCAAATTATCCTAAAACTCAAGTTGCTCGTCCTTTAGTACTCATTAACAAAGAAAAATACAGAAATAAACCTAAAACAAAGATATTAGCAGCAGCAGGTTTATGCTCACTGTTATTGCTTAGTTGGGTTGTTTATGCTCAATTAGGTAACAAACTAAAAAACCTAATGCAGCTAGAAACTTCCAAATCTTCAACTACAAAAAATATTAACGAAAGAAAAACCCAAAAATCATCCAGTGTTCCTAAGAATAGCTTTTCTGAGGAATCTGATGATCCATTTACAATATCTGTGCGAATTGCAAATCTTGCTTCTGCATCTGGTAAAACAGCTACAACCTCAACTCAGTGGTTAGAGATTGCTGCTAAGTGGCAACGGGCTTCAGATTTAATGAGTACGGTGCCACAAACCCACAGCCGTTATCAAGAAGCTAAGATTCGGACTCAACTATATAAGAAATACAGTGAGGCAGCGCAGAAAGAAGCGGATAAAAGTAAATCTTAGTACAGTTTTGGATGAAATCGTAGCGTTTTAAAACGCACTAAATAGCAAAGTCAGTCCAAAATAGACACAAAGTTTTAATAAATTTAATCCGCTACGAATTAGTTACAGCAAATTGCAATCAAACGTGCCACAAATAAAAGCAATACTGGGCTTTGTTTTATGATTTATTTTTGTGGCGGGTTTGTTCAAAAACTGCTGTAAATGCTGTACTTAGTTTTGTAACTCGACTTCCAACTAAGGGTATGGAAAAGTTTCTCTTAAATATAGCCTAGACATAATGAAATAGATATATGTCCCAGAATTCCTAGAGGTGTCAGTATGACTGTTATCACTCCTGATCGTCTCGTCGTAGAAGAAAGCCCTTCTCACGCCGCGCACGAGCCAAATCGCACACTCTGGATCAGCGAAGCAGGAGGGCTTACCCAGTTTGGTGCGTTCATCGAAGTTCTGCAACCTGGCTCTCGTTCATCGATCAAGCATTGGCATAGTGCTGAGGATGAAATGGTCTATGTCCTCGAAGGCGAGATCACGCTCATTGAAGGAGACACAAAGACTGTACTACGTCCTGGCGACGCTGCAACTTTTCAAGCAGGAGTGGCGGTAGGTCACTTCCTTGAGAATCGCAGCGCCAAAGCAACGCGATGCCTAGTAGTCGGCAACCGAGCGGCAGTAGACACAATCACGTATCCTGACCTTGATCGGGTATGTCACCGCGATCGATCGCTGCCAGACGACATCTGGACTAACAGTCTGGGAGAACCTGCTCCGAGTCCCTACTTAGTAGTACGCCAAGGCAACTTGGCGGGGTAAAGGGGAAGGGGTAAAGGGACTCATGTTTTTTATCCCTTACCCTTTTCCTTTTAACCTGAAGGGGTGACAAGAGGGCTGAAGGCAAGGAGATAGAAGAGTGTGACCGTTTTGGGGTAAAAAAAGATAGGTCAAGTATTCTCAACAAGACCTAAATTTAAAATCTAAAAGGTGTATATCCTCTAACTCAGGAGTTCTCCAGTTTCTTGCAGGGAGTGCAAGCGGCGATAAATACCTTCGTGACGCAAGAGTTCATCGTGGCTACCCACTTCTACAATCTTTCCTTGCTCAAGAACCACAATTTTATCAGCTTCTCGCACTGTGCTTAAACGGTGGGCAATGACGATGGTAGTGCAAGTGCCCTGAATCGATCGCATCGCTAGCTGAATTGAACGCTCAGACTCATAATCTAAACTAGAGGTAGCTTCGTCAAAAATCAGCACGTCTGGTTCCACTAACAACGCCCTGGCAATTCCTAACCGTTGTCTTTGTCCTCCAGATAACCTGACACCTCGTTCTCCGACGACGGTGTAATAACCTTTGGGTAAGTGCTGCACTACTTCATCGACTCTGGCAATTCTACAGGCTTCCTGAACCTCTTGCAAAGTGGCATTTGGTCTGCCGTAGGTGAGGTTATCCAATATAGTACCGTTGAAAATGTCTACTTCTTGATGAACGATCGCTAATCTCCGTCTATATTTACCCACATCCAAAGTGCGAATATCTTGACCATCAATCAGAATTTGACCTGTTTGAGGTTCAAAATATCGCAACAGCAATTTCACTAAAGTAGACTTACCAGAACCGGAACGCCCCACTAATGCCACTGTTTGGTATGGCTCAATCAACAAGTTAATATCTTGCAAAACTTGACGGTTGGCATCATATCCAAAACTGAGATGCGACAACTCAACTTTTCCAGTAAATTTATAAGGTGATTCTGTCTGGCTGCTCTCATCTAAAAGACTAGCTGAATCGGATGCAGTTGGCTCTTGGAGAAATTCGTGAAGCCGCAGCATCGAAGAATAACGACGGGCAAAAACTTCTGCCAAGTTACCAATAGGTTCTAATTCGGCATAAGCCATGCTAGAAAGAGTTAAGGTCATGACAAAGTGGCCGAGAGAAATTCTCCCATTTACTGTTGCTGCTAAAGTCAAACCTAAAATTGTAAATACACAAAACTGAATTACAGTTCTTTGCCAAGTACCCAGGATTGTATAACCTTTGTGGATGCGATAATCAAGCACCAATAGTTCGCGATCCAAACGTTGCTTTTGCCGTTTCAGTTCCCTAGCTTCTGTAGCAAATGCTTTCACCGTCTTGATATTGGTGATTAATTCGGAAGTGCGGCTTTCGGTGTCCTCTCCATATTTATCCAGACGGCTTTCGTACCTAATTAATTGCTGTAAATTTTTCAAGCTGAAGCTGAGAATAATTACAAAGGAAATTAGATATAAAATTGCAATTCGCCACTCAATGAACAAGATAAACACAAAAATTCCCAGCACGCGAGCCAGTTTAGGAATCAACTGTCCGGCGATTTCGGGATATGCCCAAGTGTGGTTAGCAACGCCTCTAGCTACTCTGCCGGCAATACGTCCAGGGTTATTTTCATCATAAAATTCTAGTGGCAGAGTCAGAACTTTAGCGATCGCTGTTTGATTTTTTTCTCGACGCGACCTGAAAGCTATATCCCAATGAAACCAATTGGTTAACCAAGGTTGTGTGGGCGCTCTCACTACGGTGACAACGAAAATTAAACCCAGTAATACACCCAAAGATAGAGTTTTATTAACTGGGTAATTGGTGATCTCCGAAAAAGTTGCGATCGCACTTTGAAGTGGTTTATCCAAAGGTTGATTAGACAAAACGTTTAAAATCTGCCCGATCGCGTAAGGGACAACCAAATCAATAACTTCGTAAATGCTAGATGCTGTAATACTGAAAACACTCGGCTTCCAGTAAGAGCGAAAGTAATTGACAATATCTTGAAATTTGGCCATGATGCACACCGTCCAAGAGCGCGATCGTAAACTTGGAATTTATATACTACAAACGTATTACATAGGAGTCAATAGTTAGATGACAAATCACTCTTTGGGAGTAGTTGGCAGTTCTTGAGGGAAAAATTTGAGGCGATAGCGATAGAGAGCAACTGGCCTAAAACCAGCTTTAAAGTAATCTGGATCTTGGGGTGAAAGATAGACAGCAGTAACTTGATCTGCTTCAATCCCCGGATTAGATGTTGGAAGTTTATGATAAGCAGTGGTAGATTCTACAGAGTTTAAATAAGGGCGTGAACCGCCTTTAAATAGTTGTTGAAACACTTCTGTAGTGATGAACTTACCATCAGAGGTAGTTTCTGTGGCGCGTGCAGTCACAATGGAAACTAGTTGGCGACTGCTACGCAAGAACGTAATTTGACGATTAGGTGAATCTGGATCTACTTTGACTGATAACACTGCTTCATCCCCTAAATAAGCCCTTGCCAAATTCAAGCTATTAAACGCTCTATCTGCTACCAAAATTGGGGATTTGTCACCTATCTGAGGAAATATTTTTAACCCAGTAATTGATGGTTGCTCTTTCACAAATCTTACTATAAAACTCACAGGCTGATTTAATTGTCGGCGATTACCTTCAAATCCTGGTGTTACAATCTCTGGTGCTAAAGGCGCAGCTAAATCTACTAACGTACTTGTAACTTTCCAAGTACCAGCCATCCATTCAGGGTAAACTAAATCACCAGAAGCCGATTGCACTGAAGTTAATTTTTCCCATTGAGGAAAATTTGCTAATCGTTCAGACAACTCTCCAGCAAAAGCATCGCCACCCCACAGAAGGAATAAAAACAGCAAGCAAAAACTCCAAATCGCCTTTATTGTAAGCATTAGCAGTTTTGTATTTAACGTTTATTATTTCTCGATTAAAAATTAAGCAAGTTTGTGTAAAAAATTCAAACTCTGTAGTAATATACTTAACCCTACAATCCCAAATTTATGATGACAGCATGACATTGGCACTAGGTATGATTGAAGTTTATGGCGTTCCCACAGCCGTGGAAGTGGGAGATGCAATGTGTAAAGCTGCCCGTGTAACCCTTGTTGGTTATGAAAATACTGATTTGGGACGAATTACCGTGTTGATTCGAGGGGTTGTGGGCGAGGTAAATGTGGCGGTGACAGCAGGATTAAAGGCGGTGCTGCGAGTTAACGGTGGTGAGGTGCTTTCTTCTCATATTATTGCCCGCCCCCACGAGAATTTAGAATATGTTTTACCGATTCATCGCAGCGTTAATATCGAGCAGTTCAGTGCAGATATCCGATTTCCTCCACCCTTATCAGTTTAGCTGTATTAAATTTCTGCTGGTAAAGGTTGCCAAATATCTCCATATTGTTCTCGTAAAAATTGCCAAGCTTCCACTTGTCCTGGTTCATATTCTCCGGGTTTACCCCATTGCAAAAAGAGGCTTAAAGCAGCTTCCTGTTTATCATCTAAAAACCGAATAGCATAGGTTGTAAAGTTACCCCTCTTAGCTTCACCTGTTTCAAATTTCACCTGAGTGATTTTGTCCATATTCAAATGAAACTCAAAGCCTTCGGTGTGCATATTCGCATACTTACCTTTAGGCAATTCTGCATAAAATAATTTTTCTATTTTGCCTCGTGCTTCTAATACAGCAGCGCTACTAGTAACAATTAAACGCAAAGTTCCCAGGGTCTCGCAAGCTGCTAAAAATTCTTTCAATGTTGTGGTCATTTGTCATTTGTCCTTTGTCATTTGTCGTTTGTCATTTGTCCTTTGTCATTTGTCGTTTGTCCTATCCTGCGGGTAGCGGCTGGCGCGTCTATGTCATTTATTAGTTTTTTACTAATCACCAATGACCAATGACCAATGACTATTTTTCATATTGTTCATAAGCCGCAACAATGCGCTGAACTAGCGGATGGCGCACAACATCTTTTTGAGAAAATTCGCAAAAGGCAATACCTTCAACGTGTTTTAAAATTTGTAAAGCTACTCCTAAACCCGATTGTTGGTGAAGTGGTAAATCAGTTTGTGTCATGTCGCCTGTAATTACCATCCGCGAACGGAAACCCAAACGAGTCAAAACCATTTTCATTTGAGCGGGTGTAGTATTTTGCGCTTCATCCACAATTACAAAAGCGTTATTCAGGGTGCGTCCCCGCATATAAGCAAGTGGTGCGACTTCAATTACACCGCGTTCCATTAAACTGGGTACTTTTTCGGGGTCGATAAATTCATAAATAGCATCGTAAAGTGGGCGAAGATAGGGATTAACTTTCTGCTGTAAGTCTCCAGGCAAAAAACCAAGTTTTTCACCAGCTTCGACGGCAGGACGAGTTAAGATGAGCTTTTCAAACTCGTTAGCAAGAAGTGCTTGCACGGCGACAACAACAGCGAGATAAGTCTTACCAGTACCAGCAGGGCCAATTCCAAAGGTGAGATCGCGTCTACGGAGTGCGTCGATATATTGACGCTGGCGGAAGGTTTTGGCACGGACTTCTTCACCCCGGCGACTTTTGGCGAGGACATTTCGCTGTAAATCTTGCAGTTCCCCTTGGCGATCGCTATCTATGGCTTGACGAGCTGTTAAAATATCGGCACTGGAAATAGTATTGCCTTTAATCCAGAGGTCTTCAAGTGATCGCACTAATCGAGAAGCCAAATCAATTTGCTTTTCAGTACCAGAAATCACTAATTCCTGTCCGCGTAGTACTAAAGCGGCTCCTGTTTGCCGAGATAGCATTTTGAGATTTTCTTCTCCATCTCCAGCTAGAGCGATCGCACTGGTAATATTCGGCAGCTGAATTGTTAAGGCACCTGCCATAGTATTTCTTAATTGGTGAGGATCTGTATTTGACAAAGGTTAATTTTTCTCGCTAACGGCGAAATTATACTTTTATTACCTACATTGTGAAAATTTTTGCAACAAATTAATCGGCTGTAAGGGCATACATTTGTACATCCCTACTGATCAAAAAGAGAAAAAGGGGCAGGTGATGGGAGCAGCAAAGAATCGCGATACATGAATGTGGGGCTACTGAAAGTTTGGACGTATTATTTCTCGTATTACACATCTCGAAATAAATACTTTTACTTTTGGGCATAAATAAATTTAGTTGCTCTCTAAGCTTTGTGGCAGGGTAATTCCAGTATCTTTCCCCCTGCTTCTTTCTCCCCCGGTTACTGAATCTCGACTTCGCTCGATTTCCGCGTAGTCGAAGTATGCTCCCCTGCCTCTTCGGTGAAGATTTCAAAATAAGATTTAAAAATCTTTTTGTTACTTTCCATCTTTAATAAAAATTCTGAGCGGAGATCAAAACAACCGCTCAGATTTGCTCTCTAGTTTCAACCTAACGGAGGCGCGGTTTAACAATGGGTTTAGGCCCATCATTTGCACGCGGTTCTCTCTTAGTCGGCGGTGGCGATCGATCTTCAGTGTCTTCATCAAAAGACATACCCTCCCGGCCCGGAGTGGTGCTGCCGTAGATATCCAGGTATGTTGATTGCCCAGCTGCGGCTGCGGCTGCGGCAATTACTGTACGAATCGCCTGAATATTGCGTCCTCCTCGACCAAACACTTTTCCTTTATCTGTGCTTTCAAAGGCGATGCGAACCCAAACCCGGTTAAGGGCCTGAGAAATTTCACAATCGACACTTAATGTCTCTGGAGATTCCAAAAACGGCTGCACCAAAAACCGAACTAGCTCAACATAGTTGGGGCTAGCTGTTGGGAGTTTTGTTCCGAAATTATGATGCGGCTGTTGCACTGACCTGCTCAAAAACATTAGCTTTTACTAGAATGCGACGAACGGTATCAGTGGGTTGAGCGCCTTGTTGTAGTCGCTTGACGATACCGGGAACGTCTAGTCGCACTTCATCAGTTCTGGGGTTATAATAACCCAATTCTTCTAAGGGACGGCCATCGCGGCGAGCGAGGTTGTTAATGGCGACAATGCGGTAACTTGCTTCCCGCTTTTTACCGAATCGTTTCAAGCGCAGTTTGATCATGGTTGAAGAATCATTCTCCTGTTGTTAGATATTAGTTAGCAACTAATTGGTGAGGAAGTAACCTAAATCTGGCTGGTGCCGATAAATTAAGGGTTAGTTTCCTCTGCTAATAAATTCTGAGGTCGAAATGCTAATTTTAGCACTGCCTAGCATTTGCTGCTATTTGTCATTAGTCCTTTGTCATTAGTCCTTTGTTAATGACTAAAGATTGCCAAAGCCTTTTTTCTTTTTATCTTTGGGTTTTTTCTTTTTTGTGGCTGAGGCACCATCATAACCTCGCCATCCGGGGGCTGCGGGACGATTACCAGCACCTGCGAAGGCGTTGCCCATACCGCCACCGCCGAACATTCCCGGCATTCCAGGGAAGCCGCCTTGACCCATTTGCTGCATGAGCGATCGCATTTTTTGGAAATCACCCACCAGTTTAGTCACATCTGACTCTCTATAGCCTGAGCCAGCAGCAATCCGCCGCCGCCGACTGGGAGAACTGGCTAATAAATCGGGGTCGTGGCGTTCTTGGCGAGTCATGGAGTTAATCATCGCCTCACAGCGCTTTAACTGGGTTTCTCCCTGTTTGAGTTGATCGTCTGAAAGCTTGTTCATCCCTGGGATCATCTTGATCAAGCCTCCCAGAGAACCCATGTTCTTTAGCATCCGCAGCTGCTTGAGAAAGTCAGTAAAGTCAAACTTTGCTGACAAAATTTTCTCCTGCATTTTTTCAGCATCGGCTAAGTCAAACTCTTCTTGGGCTTTTTCTACCAGAGTTAGCACATCGCCCATTCCCAAAATCCGCGATGCCATGCGATCGGGATAAAACGGTTGCAGTGCCTCGACTTTTTCACCCACGCCCACAAATTTAATCGGCGCTCCCGAAATCTTTCGCACCGAAAGCGCTGCACCACCACGGCTATCACCATCCAGCTTGGTGAGAATTGCCCCAGTAATCCCGATCTGTTCGTGGAAGGTGCGGGTAAGATTAGCCGCCTCTTGACCAGTCATCGCGTCCACCACCAACAGAGTTTCATCGGGTTGGACGGTTGCTTTGATGCGGGCTAATTCCGCCATCATGTCTTCGTCAATTTGCAGGCGACCGGCAGTATCAATAATTACTGTGTTTACACCTTCTGCCCTGGCGCGTTCTACACCTTGCCTTGCGATTTCTACGGGATCGGCGTCGCTTCCTAGTTCAAATACTGGTACGTCAATTTGCTTACCCAACGTTAGCAACTGATCGATCGCTGCTGGGCGATATACGTCTGTCGCCACCAACAAGCAGCTACGCTCTAATTTTCTCAAATGTAAGGCTAACTTAGCGGTAGCTGTGGTTTTACCAGTACCTTGCAACCCAGCCATCAGAATAATAGTAGGCTGTTCCTTGGCTTCTGCGATGGGAACATTTTCTTCTCCCATCACCTGCACCAGTTCATCATGAACAATTTTGATGAACTGTTGATCGGGTCGCACGCCGGTAATCACCTCGGCTCCCTGTGCCTTGGCTTCGACTTCGCTAATAAAATCTTTTACTACCTGGAGATTGACATCTGCTTCCAACAAGGCGCGGCGCACTTCGCGCAATGCATCTTGAATGTTGGATTGAGAAATTTTGTCCTGTCCCCGCAGTTTTTTCCAGGCGGCTTCTAAACGGTCAGATAGAGCATCAAACATAATGTAATTACAGGTAGTTCGCCAATGGGGAATTCTAAACCGCCGATGAATGCGATCGCGAATTTCCGCTAAAGTTTTAACGTGCTATCTACCAGCTTAGTATTTTTCACCGCGACTGTAGCAAGCAGATACTTTCCTTTATTGAAGTAGTAAACCGTCCTTTAGCTGTAAATTTTGATTTTTCAAAGGGAAAAATGCCAGCACTACAGATAAATTAAGGATTTTAGTGTGAATAGTTGAGAAAGCGCAGGAGAGCAAAAATATATGAAAGAATATAGATCATATATGTGCGACTTTGGGCATCAGTGGTCTATTTTTAAGGATAAACAAGACCCTGAAGATGAAGGAGACTGTGTATGCTCAGAAGGTCATCCCGCAGTAATGCTCAAAAAGGAACCAGCAGTTGATGATGTTCAAATGACTTTTAGACCAGCAGGTAGAGTAGTAGATACAGTTAAGCAGCAGGTTCATGGACGAGGCAAATACTACATAATAATCTCCAACTTAGCAGGCACACAGGAGAGAGTTTCAAAAAAAGTATATTCTTGGGAAGAGGTATATCAAATTGGTAAAAGGTTTGATATGCGTTCATTTGAATGGGCATTAAACTACTGGGAAAGTCTTTCTCTTTGACTGGATTCTGGGTAGAACATACAAGCTTCAGCGAAAATAAATTCAAAAATTATTTATGAGCTAGGTAGCTACGGGAGCGAAGATGTCGCAGCGAATCAAAGTTTACTCATACTCGATATACCATTCGTCAAATTCATATATTGGTATTGCTCTTGCCGAGAAAGCATTGCGCGGATTGCCTGTTGATATTGAACGACGACCAATCTATATACCGAAGGAACGCGGGATAAAGGTAGCCGATCTCCAAGGACGAAGTGAAACCGCCGTGTTATCGTCCTATCACAAAGAAGATTGTCTGCGGTGGGCAAAAAAGTACGGCATTGAAATTCGGCTCAAGGAATTTGAAGAATTTGCTAGATGGGTCAAGCGCTGGGAGACAATGAAATTTGGCCGCGAAGAACTTCCCGCGAGAGCCTATTACGCTGCTTGTGGAACTGGGAAGGAGCATCTGCTGGATGCCGCGTTCTTTCGAGCGACGTACATTGACCAACTTGATGTCAACGATGAGTCTGTGATTAAGAAAGTTGCAGATGATGTTGGGTTGAATGGCGATCGCATTCTTGAATTAATCCACGGGGAAGCAGCAAAACTTGCAGCAGTGGCAGCTTTGGCAGAATACGAACAGTTTGGCTGTCCCGGAGTTCCGACTTGGGTAGTCGAAGGTGAGAGGTTTTGGGGAAAGGATCGTGTTGATTGGGTAACAGAAAAGGTAAAACAATTATGTAATACTGCTGTTACCAAAACAGTAGTGAGTGCCGAGTAAAAAAGTGATAATTTTTCAGATAATGCGTAAAAATCATCACTTTGCCTCTATACTTATTCCTGGTCTAATCCGTTGACTTTAGCTACTGGTTTTTTTATTTGTTACCTGACGAATCGGTAACTCAATCACAAAGTCTGTACCTTTGCCAAGCTCAGATTGGCAGTATATTTTACCGTTGTGTTTTTCTGTAACTATCTGATAGCTGATAGACAGTCCCAAACCTGTACCTTTACCGACAACCTTAGTAGTAAAAAATGGATCGAACAGTCGAGAGAGGACTTTTTCATCTATGCCGAGTCCGTTGTCGGCGATGCGAATGACAATCCAATCTTTATTGAGCAGGGAGGTAGAAATTCGGATTTTGCAGGGGTTTTTTGCCAGTGCTTCAGAAGATTCCTTTGTGGTTCGTTCTTCTAGAGCATCAATGGCATTGGACAGCAAATTCATAAATACCTGATTCAACTGACCGGGATAGCATTCTATTAGAGGTAAAGTACCATAATCTTTGCTGACATGAATGGTGAGGCTATCAGCTGAAGGCTTCAAACGGTTTTGTAAAATCATTAATGTACTGTCGATGCCTTCGTGAATATTTGCTGGTTTGAAGTCAGCTTCGTCTAGGCGCGAGAAGTTCCGCAAAGATGTGACAATTTCCCGAATGCGTTCAGTGCCGACCTGCATGGACTGGAATAATTGAGGTAAATCTTCGACCAAATACGCTATTTCGGCTTTTTTGAAGAACTCTTGGATTTCGGGTGCGGCATCAGGATAATGATGCCAATAAAGTTGCACGTAGCGAAGCAATTCTTGCGTGTATTGATGAGCGTGTTCTAAGTTGCCGTGGATAAAATTAATCGGGTTATTAATTTCATGGGCAACTCCCGCCACCAGTTGCCCCAAGCTGGCCATTTTTTCAGCGTGGATAATTTGCATTTGGGCAGTACGCAGTTCATTCAGTGCTTGAGCGAGTTGATTCGCTTCTTCACGAGTTTGACCCAGCAAACTAGATTGTTGAAATAAGTTGGCTTGACGCAGTGCTACGCTGAGTTGAGCCGCCACTTGGGTGACAAATTCCAATTCCGCCTCTTCCCAATGACGTGTATGGGTGCATTGGTGAATGCACAACAACCCCCACAATTCATCCCCTTCCATCAATGGCACAATAATCTGTGCTTTGACTTGGAATCGCTCAATTACATCCAGATGAGGTACTTTGGAGCCAACGCTGTTGACATCAGATATTACTTGCACTTGCCCTTGACGATATTGGGGTGCATATTGATCGCCGAAGCAATAGTCTTGCACCTTCACGGCGAGGGCAGAATCGAACTTGGGTAAGACATCTTCAGCAATAAATTCACCACTGCAAAAACCGACATTCGGATCGAAGCGGAAAATGCCAACTCGATCTGTATTTAGCGATCGCCGCACTTCCTGTACTGTAGTCTTAAGGATCGTCTCTAAATCCAAAGATTCCCGAATTTTGACGACCAAATCAAATAAAATCCGGCGCTGTTCAGCCGATTGTTGCAGTTCATCAGCGCGAGTTTGAATTTGAGTCACCATTTGAGAACTTTGCAGTGCCACTCCTAGTTGGCTAGCAACTTGTCCCAAAAATTCCACTTCCACACTATCCCACTGGCGCGGTGCAGAATGTTGATAGGCAGCCAGCAATCCCCACAAATTCCGTCCGACAAAAATTGGGGTTAACGCATAAGCGCGAATTTTGAACTGTTCCAAAATATCGAGGTGACAGCGCGAGTGTCCAGCTTGATAAATATCCTCTACAGCAAAATTTTCGTTGTTGCGGTAGCGTCCGCCTTTGGTTTCTTGAAGGTGAGTATCTTCCCAAACGAGATTTTTGCCAAAGGGATTAATACTGTCCCACTGTGCCTCAACCATGCCGAAATTACTGACGAATTCGCCACTCCAGTCTTGATTGAAGCGATAAACGCCAACCCGCTCAACTCTTAGCAGTTTACATACTTCTTGACAAGTAGTTTTTAGAATTAAATCAATATTTAAAGAGGAGCGAATTTTCCCAACCACTTCAGTTAATGCTCGTTGCCTTGCGATCGCATCTTTGAGAGCAACTGCCTGTTGTTTCGACTGAGCTAAATTCTCGGCTTGCTGAATCGCGACTCCCAATTGTGCCCCTACTTGTCCCAGAAACTCCACTTCGTAATTTGCCCATTGACGCGGCCCGGAGTGTTGATAGGCTGCTATCAGTCCCCACAGTTTTGGCCCGATGAAGATCGGTGCTAAGGTATATGCTCGAATCTTGAATTGCTCCAAAATATCCATGTGACAACGCGAGTGTCCGGCTTGGTAGATGTCGTTGACAGCAAAACTTTCGTTATTGCGGTAGCGTCCACCTTTCGTTTCTTGGAGATGGGTATCTTCCCAAACCAGATTTTTGCCAAAGGGATTGATTCTATGCCACTGCGCCTCTACCATCCCGAATTGGCTGACAAATTCGCCGCTCCAATCTTCATTAAAGCGGTAAATTGCTGCCCGCTCTAACTTCAGGAGTTTGCAGAGTTCCTGACAGGCAGTATCTAGAATAATTTCGGTATTTACAGAGGAGCGAATATTTCCTACTACTTCCGTCAAAGCCCGTTGCCGCGCGATCGCATCTTGCAGTTCTGCTGTGCGTTGTTTGGTTTGTTCTAGGGTTTCTGTCTGCTGCATTGCTAGGCCCAGATGGCTGGCAGCTTGAGCGAAAAATTCAACTTCGTGAGGATACCATTGCCGAGGAGCGGAGTGTTGATAGGCTGCCAGCATTCCCCACAGTTTTGGGCCGATGAAGATGGGTGCGATCGCATACGCCCGGATCTGAAACTGTTCTAATACTTCAATATGACAACGAGCGTGTCCTGCGTCGTAAATATCAGCTACAGCAAACGGCTCATTTTTGCGATATCGTCCTCCCTGAGTTTCTTGCAAATGCGAATCTTCCCACACCAAATCCTGTCCAAAGGCGGTCAATGCATCCCAAGGATGTTCTGCAAAGCCAAAACGATTGAGAAAACTACCGCTCCAGTCAGTGTTAAAGCGATAGATTGCAACTCGCTCAATCTTCAATTGCCGACAAATATCTTGACAAGAAGTCGAACAGAGGGATTCTATATTTACAGATGCGCGAATCTTAGCCAGAATCCTCGCCAATATTTTTTGATATTGAACCGTTAGCTGTAGCTGTTTGTGACAATCTTGCAGGTCTAAGTGGTTCGACGTTCCATAACTGTTCGCTGTCATAAATTATAAATAAAATAGACTACCTATTTTCAGTATTCCCTTGTTTATTTGTAATTGCTCAACTAGTCTTGGTTGATGGAGAATCTTAATTACTTGTAGCTTCCAGCGCGGTTTTTAGTTTCTGGATTTTCTTTCATAGCTCTATTAGCAAGGCTTATATTGCCTCGTTCGATAGTTGTTTGAGGTCAGGCAGTTTTTCTATTTATTCGGCTAATCTCTATCTCGAACTCTTGTTAAAAGTCTTGAGTAATTACAACATTAATAACTAATTAATTTTGATACGGAGCGGTCTAATTTAAGTTATGAAAAATAAAAAATTGCTAAGTATCTTTATTAAGAGACACCAACATTTATCCGTAGTGTAAAAATTACATAAATAACTCATATTGATTGCATCAAAAAGCTCAGTATAATTCAAAGAGTCTTTTTGGTCTTGCCTCTTGCCTGCAAAACCAAGTTATATAAAACTCATATTTGATTTCTGAAAAAATTCAGTACAACTTAAGGAGCCTTCTTAACTCTTGCCTCTTGCCTATTGCCTCTTGCCTCTTACACAAATAAGTTTAGAAATCAAATCGGATTGCTATATCATGTCCGCCTGATTGCTTATTAAACCCGAAGAACCCCACCCCGCCAAAGCTGTGCTTTGTCTCCCCTCCCGAAAAGCGGGGAGGGGTTGGGGGAGAGGTCAAAAAAGAGCTTGTCGAACTCACGTTAATAAACACTAGGGGCGCACAGCTAGCTGTGCGCCCCTACAAATCACCTATATTGCAACCTACAAAAGTTTCGGGTTATGAAATCCAGATTACTTAGTAATGATTTAGGTTAATGCCAGCTTCTTTTGCCATTGCTTCTAACCCATTAATTTGTAGGGTTTTAATTGCTTTGGTAGACAACTTTAGCCTTACCCAGCGATTTCCGCCTTCCCACCAAACCCGCTTGTCTTGCAGATTAGCGTGCTGAAGGCGTTTAGTACGGCGGTGGGAGTGGGAAACAGAAAAAGCGTTATTTGCCTTCTTACCAGTTAGTTCACAGCGACGGGACATAGCAACTATCTCCAGATTGTTATTTTAATACAGCCTTTCCATTTTAGGTCTTAGGCAGCAGAAGTGGGGAGATGAGGGAGTAGAGGGAGCAGGGGAAGCAGGGGAGGCAGGGGAGGCAGGGGAAAAGGTTAAAGGTTAAAGGGAAAAGGAATAAATTTAATCTTTACCCTTTTCCCCTTACCCTTTTCCCTTTCCTCAATGCCCAATGCCCACTCACCACTATTTACTCGCTTGTTCCGTCAGCTTGGTGAGTACCTCATTCGATCGCTCGACGAAGGATTTCATTCCCTCAGCGTCAAATCCTTTCTGAGACATCAGCGCTAAATCGTAAACGTGTTGGCAAATCAAGTTGACTAACTGATCTGTAGACGATTCACCGTTACCTTGAATGATACTACCTTGGTTAATATTTGCCAGATTTTGAATTAGCGGGTGAGCAGTATTCACCAGCAAAATGTGATCTTCGGGAAACTCTGCTGACTGCTGCTGCATCATAGCGTTCATTTCTCGCAGGCGGCGGAGAATCTCTGGTAAAAGCACGATCGCAGGTGGTGTACCTTGAGGATCGTCTGATTTCAAAGCTTCGGTACGGATGTTGAGTTTGGGTTTGTTGAGGGATTTCTCAAATAACTCTTTGATTGTCTCACTCCGAGTTTTATTCGTCTTGGGATCGACAATTTCCTTATCTTTATCTTGTTCTAGCAGGGTATTATCTAAATCTGAGTCTACCCGCGTAAACTTGACATCCTGATATTCCCGTTCTAGGAAGTTGATAAAGTGGGTGTCGATGAAGGAGTCCATAAATAGGACTTCTAAGCCTTGATTTTTGTGCAGTTCTATGTATGTAGCTTGGGTTGCTTCATCGGTGCTGTAGAAAACTCGGTTTTCGTGGCGTTCTTTATTGCGTTCTAGATACTCTTTCAGCGTAGTATAAGGAGCGCTGGGTGCTGAATCAGAACTGGGTGTAGGAGTGACATCTTGCCAAGCATCGCCGTCTGAAGATTGGACTTCAACCACTGGCGTTTCAGCAGCAGGTTTTTCTGTCAGCTTGGCGGTGGTGCGGAAGACGATGATATCTTCGATTTGTTTTTTGAATTTCTCGTCGTTGAGAACGCCGAATTTTACGAAAGTGCCGAGGTCTTTCCAGGCGCTAATGTATTGTTCGCGGTTGTCGCGGAAAAGTTCTTTGAGGCGATCGCCTACTTTTTTGGCAATGTAATCACCAATTCGCTTCACGGTGCGATCGCCTTGCAAAGCACTCCGCGAGACGTTCAGGGGAATATCGGTACTATCAATCACACCCCGCATTGGCATCAGAAATTGCGGGATAATTTCTTCGCAGTTGTCGCTAACAAAAACTTGATTGCAAAATAGCTTGATCTGCCCTTTCGTAACATCTACATCCGGTCGCATTTTCGGGAAATACAAAATCCCGTTGATAATAAAGGGATAGTCTGTATTTAGATGTACCCATAACAAAGGTTCTTCCTGAAAAGGATACAGATAGCGATAAAACTCTAAATAATCTTCTTTAGTCAGATTACTTGGAGACTCTCGCCACGGCGCTTTTTGTTTATTTAATACTTCGCCATCAAGTTTAATTGGAACTGGCAAAAAGTCGCAGTAGGTCTTGACAAGATTCTTAATCCGTGCAGATTCGAGAAATTCCTCTTCTTCTCCTTGCAGGCTGAGAGTAATAGTAGTACCGCGAGTTGTCCTGGGCGATTCTTCCAGGGTGAAAGCTGGGGAACCATCACATGACCAGTGAACCGCCTGCGCCCCTTCTTGATATGATAAGGTATCAATTTCTACCTTTTGCGCCACCATAAAAGAAGAGTAGAAACCAAGACCGAAGTGGCCGATTATCGGTTGATCTGATTTGCCTTCATACTTATGAATAAATTCTTCCGCACTAGAGAAGGCAACTTGATTGATATATTTCTTAACTTCATCTGCGGTCATCCCGATACCGTTATCGGAAATTGATAGAGTTTTCTTATCTTTGTCAATGGCAATTTCAATTTCTGGTTCGCCGATGTCTCCAGCATAATCGCCAGCGCGGGATACCATTTTTAGCTTTTGGATGGCGTCTACAGCGTTGGATACTAGTTCCCGCAAGAAGATTTGATGATCTGAGTAAAGCGACTTCTTGATGATCGGGAAAATATTCTCAGTATGAATACTGATAGTGCCTTGTTCTAGCATAATTGGTAATTCTTCGATGTTAGTATCTGAAATGATGATAGTGGTTAATACAGGCTAACCCTGTGTTTTCCAAGATAAACCCGGAGAACACAGAAGGGTATGATATCAATTAGGATTTTAAAAGCATAGCTTAGGCGATCGCACCTTTTTTGAGCGTTGTTTGCCCCCATTTTCCGATTCGGATTTCCCTACTTCCGACTTCCGATTTTCAACGCAGGTCTATTAGTTTAGTTGAGACTGCCATCTAAATACAACATTTCATTAATTTAGTAGTGAATAAATTGGGTAAACCTCTGCGCTTAATACTTTTCGGATAAGATTAACAATCTCTCTTTTGATCTGGGAAAAGGTTAAAGGGTAAGGGGGAAAGGTGAATTAAAACCTTTCCCTTTCCCCTTTCCCCTTTCCCCCAAAACCCGAAAAGTATTGCCTCTGCGCTTTCCCCTGCGCCCCTCTGCGTTTAAAAATTGAATGTAAGCCCCCCAATTTATCGGGGGGTTGGGGGTACTAACGAGTCAGATTCTAGGCGCTAAAGTATTTTGCTACTGGGTGATAGGTAATAATCGCAGTGGTAGACTGTTCTGGATAAAGTTGTTCACTTTCATCCATATATAAGTTAATCCTGTCAGTCTGCAATAACTCCAGTTGCTTGTATTGGTCTTGAATATTTGGACAAGCTGGATACCCAAAGCTATACCGTGAGCCACGATAGCGTTGTGCTAATATATCCCGAATATTGTCGGGTTCCTCAGCAGCAAAGCCTAACTCTCGGCGAATTCTGGCGTGTGTCCATTCAGCTACAGCCTCTGCAACTTGCACCGCCATACCGTGGAAATACAGATAATCCGTGTATTGATTGGCAGCAAACAGCTTTTGGGCAAACTCTGTGGCAATCTCCCCTACAGTCACCGCTTGCATCGGGAAGACATCAATAATTCCCGATTCCTTCGATGCAAAGAAATCTGCTATGCACAACCGCCTTAAAGATTTCTGTCTGGGAAACTCGAAAGTTGTAACCTGCTGTGATTGGTTCTCTGAATCATATATATGTAGAGAATTTCCCTCGGCTTGACAGGGGAAATAGCCGTAAATCACTTGGGGATGCAACAGATTTTCTTCAATAATTCGCTGTTTCCAAGTTTCTAAAATTGGGTAGACTTTCTCAGCCAAGAAAGCCTGATATTCTTCCTTAGATTGTTCCTTTGGTTTGCGGAATTGCCATTGTCCAGCAACCAAAGCTTGTAAATCTAAGTGCCAGAATATCTCCTCAATGGGAATATCACTAGGCTGCAATAACTTCGTTCCCCAGAAAGGCGGTGTTGGACGTTCAATATCCACAGCCACAGCTTCGGAACGTCTCGTATCTACTACTTTTGGTTCAGCAGATGTTTCTTCAGCTGTTGTCGCTTTTGGTACTTTATGACCATTTGTCGAAACTTCAGCCGTTTCGATTTCGTTCAGAAATCCCTGCAAATCTTCCCAGTTACCTGTAGCCTTTGCTGGCATTAATTTATCCATGAAGTGCAAGTCAGAAAAGGCATCTTTGCCATAAACAACTTTACCCTTGTAAGTGTTTTGGCAATCTTCATAGACAAATTTGGGAGTCAGCGCCGCACCACCTAAAATCACAGGTACACTAATTCCCTTTTCGTTGAATACCTCCAAGTTCTCTTTCATAAAGGCGGTGGATTTTACCAGCAAACCACTCATGGCAATACAATCAGCTTTATGCTGTTCGTAAGCGTTGATGATGTTTTCCACTGGCTGTTTAATTCCCAGGTTAATTACCTTGTAGCCGTTGTTGGATAAGATAATATCCACCAAGTTTTTACCGATGTCGTGGACATCGCCTTTGACTGTGGCAATGATAAAGGTTCCCTTGGCATTGTTACCCGATTCTGATTTTTCCATGAACGGTTCGAGAAACGCCACCGCCGCTTTCATGGTTTCCGCAGATTGTAAGACGAAGGGTAACTGCATTTGTCCAGAACCGAATAATTCCCCGACAACTTTCATGCCATCTAGCAGGAAGGTGTTGATAATTTCTAAGGGGGGATATTCTTCTAAGGCTTTTTTCAAATGTTCTTCTAAGCCAATGCGTTCGCCGTCGATGATATGACGCTTGAGACGTTCTGGGATGGGGAGACTTTCATCTAAGGAGCGATCGCGCTTAGTTGTCACCCCAGCAAACACTGTGGTAAGCTCTCCCAAAGGATCGTAAACGCAAACATCACCCTCAAACTTCCGCTCATCATAAATCAACTGGCGACAGATTTCTTGATGGCGTTCGTCAATCTTCGATAACGGTAAAATCTTATTAGCGCTGACAATGGCTGCATCCATTCCCGCCGTCGTCGCTTCGTGTAAAAATACCGAGTTCAGCACCATCCGCGAAGCTGGATTCAAACCAAAGGAAATATTGGAAACACCCAAAATTACATGACATCCAGGTAATTCTTGACGAATCCGCCGAATCGCTTCAATTGTGGCTTTACCGTTTTCTCGGTCTTCTTCAATCCCGGTGGAAATTGGTAACGCTAGGGTATCAAAGAATATTTCTGTGGCTGGTATGCCATATTCTACAGCTTGATGGTAAGCACGTTGGGCAATTTGAAACTTTTTCTCGGCTGTCCGTGCCATTCCATCTTCATCGATAGTACCAATGACTACACCAGCACCGTATTTTTTCGCTAACTCCAGCACCTTCAAAAAGCGCGGTTCCCCATCTTCGTAGTTGGTGGAGTTCAGCAAACACTTACCACCGGCAATCTTTAAACCCGCCTCCATCTTTTCCCATTCGGTGGAGTCAAGCATTAAAGGCAGTGTCACATTATTAACAATGCGCGAAACTAATTCGTGCATATCTCGCACGCCATCGCGTCCGACATAATCGACGTTGACATCAAGGATGTGTGCGCCTTCTTTGACTTGCGCCCTCGCCATTGAAACCAGTCCATCCCAATCTTCGGCATTGAGTAAATCGCGGCACTTCTTGGAACCACTGGCGTTGAGACGTTCGCCAACAATCAAGAAAGAATTATCTTGCTCGTAAGGCTGAGTGGTGTAAATTGATGCTGCTGCTGGTTCTAAGCTAGGTTGTCTAACTTTTGGCTTCAGACCTTTAGCGACTTCTGCCAATTGTTGAATGTGTTCTGGACGCGTCCCACAGCAACCCCCAATCACTTGGACACCCAAATCTTCAACAAAATGCATCAATGACATCCGTAATTCCAACGGTGTCAGTCGGTAGTGCGCTTGACCGCCGACGTTCTCAGGTAAACCCGCGTTGGGAATACAGGAAACTATAAAAGGTGAATGTTCTGATAGATACTTGATATGTGGTTTCATCAAGTCTGGGCCAGTGGCGCAGTTAAGACCGAGAATGTCAATTGGGTAAGGTTCCAGAATCGTCAGCACAGCACTGATTTCGGAACCAACCAACATTGTGCCCATACTTTCCATTGTCACAGACACCATCAACGGTCGGCGATCGCCTTTTTTGGCAAACACTTCTTCAATGGCATTCAGTGCCGCTTTAATTTGCAGCACATCTTGGCAAGTTTCCACCAAAAATAAATCGACACCACCATCCCACAGCGCCTCTGCTTGTTCAGCAAAAGTAGCTTTCATGGTATCAAAGTCAATATGTCCCAAGGTTGGGAGTTTAGTTGTCGGGCCGATGGAACCTGCTACAAACCGGGGTTTTTCTGGCGTGGAAAATTCCGCAGCCACACGCTTCGCCAATTCTGCGGCTGTCTTGCTGAGATAATAGGCTTGGTCTGCCAAGTCATATTCTGCCAGCACCAGGGATGTACTACCAAAGGTATCGGTTTCAATGACATCAGCACCAGCAGCGAGAAAGTCGCGGTGAACCTTAGCCACAGCTTCCGGTTTCGTGTGGACTAAGTATTCGTTACAACCTTCATACTGTGGGCCGCCGAAGTCTTCAGCAGTGAGGTTTTGGGTTTGTAAGTTGGTTCCCATCGCCCCGTCGAAGACGAGGACTGGGCTATCTGGACTACGCAGGCGTTCAAGGAAAGGATGAGTCATATTTTCCTAGAATAAATGAGGAAATCAAGTGAGTCTTGTGATACTCGACTTACTTTATTATTTTCTAAGATTGTGATATTTTTGGCATCTTTTAATAAAGTCTGGTTTTCTTTATATAGCGGTTCTCAGTTGAGTTAGGTAGAAGAACCCCACCCCCAATCCCCTCCCGAAGAGGCTATCCATTAGTCACATCTTTCTTAAGATTTATACAAAATACTTAAAATTAGACTGAAAGTATTGATGGGTATAGTTTTGAGAGAAGAATGTAGCTGATGGTAGTGATAGAGAATGCAAGAATGGGCAACAGAAGAATTGAAGCAAGCAGATTCAGGAGACGCTAGGCATACAAAGCGATTAATACGCATCGTCGAAGATTTGTCAGCACAACCAGCAAGCAGCGTACCGCAAGCCTGTGGAAATACCCTATTTCAAGCCAGAAGATATTCGCAATGCACACACAGCAAGTACTATCGAAAGAATAAAAGAACATGACATCATCTTGGCAATTCAAGACACGACAAGCATAGATTTAACAAACCATCCAGCAACAAGCGGTCTTGGTTATCTCGACCACCGGAAATCATCGGGATTAAAGGTACATTCAACATTTGCAGCCACAATTAATGGAGTACCACTTGGAATCATTAATCAACAAGTTTGGGCAAGAGAACAAGAAAATTTTGGGATTGCAAAAAAACGTCGTCAACGCGAAACACAAGAAAATATTGTCAACGCTGGTTGAATGGATTAGAAGTAACCCAAAGGTTGATAACATATTCAATAGTCGCATAGCGTTTGATATTAGAGGATGTTTGAAAAGTATCTTTGATAACATCAAAGTATCCCAAGCATAACCCCCCTTCCCTACAAGGGAATAGAGGGGTTTTAAAGCCTCTTGACCTTTCGGGGAGAGGTTTAAAGAGGGGTTTATAGTATACTTTGCGACTTTTCAAACAGCCTCTTAGTCTGATTCATTCCTCAAGACAGATGCAAAAGCAGATTTAATTGAACCTCCAGCTTCCTTGATTTTCTGGGCGATTGGTTGCTCATTATGCAAAAATACACGCGCACAGTTGCGTCCCGGCAAACCGGAAATTGAACCACCCGGATGAGTTCCAGCACCAGTAAGATACAAGTTATCAATTGGTGTTTTATAGTTTGCTAATTCCGGCAACGGACGGAAGCAAAGCATTTGTTCTAAGGTCATGTCGATGTGGTAATAATTACCTTTGTAAGTCCCTAACCGTTCTCCCAACTCAGCCGGACTTTCTACATGACGGGCGATGATTGAATGTTGAAGATTGGGCGAATACTGCGCCAGTTTATTAATCACCCTGTCTGCAACTTTATTTTTCAGTTCATCTGTCCAACCCGTACCTTTTAAACCTGTACCGTCTGCACCAGCAATTTGATAAGGTGCAAAAAACTCTATCCATAATGTGTGCTTGCCTTCTGGTGCCATTGATGGGTCGAGTCCGGTAGGCATTACCACATACATTGATGGGTCTTCATCAGGAATTTTGCCCAGAGTAATTAGACTATGAGCTTGTTCGACATGATTGACAGAATCAGCAATCAGAATAGAACCCATCAGATAGTTATCTTGGTGATTGTGGTGGACAAAGCGCAACGGTTCAGATAAAGCACAATCAATTTTGAGGATGGTTTCATTGTTGTTGACGATGCGGCGGTCTAACCTTTCGCGCAAGTTGTTATCGGCATTATCGACATCGCTACTATCCATTAGTTGTAAGAATAACCGCTTGGCATCAATACTTGAAATTACACCTTTGTTAGCACGATATTCTTTGCCACCAGCAACCCGCACACCAACTGCTTTACCATTATCTACCAATACTTTTTCTACCTTTTGGTCGGTGAGAATCGTACCACCTTCACTTTTTACCATTTTCACCAAAGCTTCCACAAGTCCACCACTACCACCACGCGGTCTTGCCATACCGGGATTATGACGTAACATCATCATCATCGCCCCAAAGGACATAGCTTTTTGTGAGGGAGGGGAACTTAGTTCGGCTGAGAGTCTAGCTAGAGGTGCTTTGACAAACTCAGAATCGAAGTATTCGTTAATATTATCTGTGGCACTGCTAAGTAGGGTACGGAGTAAATCAAGGGTTGTGTTAGAGCCACCTAGAAGGGAAAATAAGTCTTGCAAACTATTGAGATTGTAATTACCAGCAATATCAACAATTGATTTAGGTGGTGCATTGAAGAAAGGAGCAATCCCTGTGATAAAGCGCTGCCAAAAATCGGCATATTCAGCGTATTTTTGGGCATCACGCTGACTGTAACGGGCAATTTCCGCACAAGTCTTTTCCACGGATTTGTGAGCTAAGAAATACTTCCCATCTGGATGGGGGCAAAAGGCAACCGGATCGCAGCTAAGATATTCCAAGCCGTACTTGTGCAGTTCCAACTCTTGGATGACTGGCCCTAAGAAAATAAACAGATGGTTAATGGCGCAAGGACTAAATTTAAAACCAGGTGCTTCATCAGGCATAAGTTCTTCAGTTGTAGAACCGCCACCGGGGAGCGATCGCCCTTCTAATAACAGAACACTGTAACCAGCTTTCAGAAGGTAGGCAGCACAAACTAAGCCATTATGACCAGCGCCAATAATTACAACGTCATACGATTCCATGAGTGCAATGTGGGGATTTAAAGTATATTTCCCGATATTAGAAAGTGCTGAAGATATCTAAATCTTTCGTGGGTTATAGAATATTTATATACCTAGTAGTGGTGTTTTTCTCGAACAGAATTCAGGAGTCAGGTGGCCGCCGAGCCTGTCCTGAGCGTAGCCGTTGGCGCACTTGTACTGAGCGTTCGCGTAGCGTCTCGTAGAGAAGCCGAAGTAGCCTCTCGTAGAGAAGGGCGCAGTCGAGGTGAGTCAGAATTCAGAATGAATTTTGACCGAAAAAGCGTCTGAATAACCGGGTTTAAAACCCCCATCAAATCGTAGATTTGGTGGTTTTCAATTAGTCGTAGGTCTGAATCCCCGACTGATAGCGCAGCGTTAACAAGTCATCGATAGCAAAGCAATAGCGAGTATTTTTGAGTAGCGTCAAGATTACTAACTCCTGTTAGCGGATAGCTAAGGTTTAGCCCATTCTGACTTCTGAATTCTGATTTCTGAATTCTTCTTCAAATTATTTATAGTTAATATCATTTTTTACCTATATGCTGATAGTCATTTCTTCTAGTTCCTTGAGGTGCTGTGCGTTCACAAGCCATTTCTCTTCATAGTTAGATTTATCTGTACCATATTGACTTTGTTGCTCTTTTAGTATTGCAATTTCATGATTAATTATTGGTAATGCTTTCCCTTGGGTAATTACTTTTTTTAGCAACTCAAACCGTGATATTTCATTAATTTGACGCAAGAGTTGAGAGATACAACGACTAATAATAACTTCATTGCTAAAAGCAAGAATGCTATGAGATTCATCATCTTGAGATAATAATTGCTCGCTGACATCAAACAAAGCTTCTACAACTGAAGGGATGTAATTCACAGGAATTTCTTCAGTGGAATTTTCTAGCTGTTCTATAAACACCCTGGCTTGCGTTGTGCCGTTTGGAAGCTTTTGTTTAGTAAGTTCTATCAAAGAATTTCTAAACCTCTCTCTATTTTCAACCAAACCAAGGATAATTTTTATCTGAATATTAGACAATTTACTTGCTGATAACGACAGACGAAAGTAAATAGGAAATATTTCTAAACTACACACACGTAGCTGTTCGCGCCATTCTAATTGCTTTTCATCTAGAGAAGTATTACCCAAAATGAATTTTAATTTAGGAAAAAGGTGCATTAGCAGGTTTTTAATAGGCTGCTTGTCTTCATCTCGCAGTTGAGCAATCCAGGTATTCAGAAGATTCTTGAGTTCGTCTATTGAAAGCTTTATCTCTCCTACAAAAATATGAGGATTTTGATGGATTATACTATAAACTTTTGGACAAAAGACTCGCAAAGACTCAATGGCAAGGAAATCAACAGGATTTACTTCATCTTTTACTGCTGGATACGTCACCGTTAAAGTATTAATAAAACGAGTAATATCGCGGATGTTAGTAATAAAGTGTTCTATTCCTTGAAAGTAAATATCACCCCAGCGACTTTGGTTTATTTGTTGTTTTGGAGTTTCCGCAAATATATTATCGAGCTTTGCAAAAAGCAGCCTGCGAAGTGAGGTTTTATCAGCAATAGGTAACTCAAAACTAACTTGAATAATTTTTTCTAAGTATGCTTCTTCAGATATTTCTTTACTATCTGCAATTTTTCTCATGACAATTTCTTTATCAAAAACCAGAAGATAGACAAGATTAGTAAAATTTCGCATTGCTTTAAAAATACGAAATAACTGCTTGATATCTTCCGCAGCCAATCGATCGATATCATCAATTGTTACGACTATTCGCCGTTGCTGCTGTACTAACGTATCTTCTACTTCTTCTTTTAATTCGCCAGCTTCCTTGTCCTTATCGTCCAATAATGCTGCTAATGCTTTGCCAGTTTGAGCATAAGGTAGAGGAATGTCTGAAATAACGGCGGCAAAATCAGCTACTCTCTCCCTCAACCCTTTTGGCACAGATGACTCTTGGCTTAAAACGTTTTTTAATTGGTCAAAAAAGCGCCTTGTAAGATTTTGGTGTCCAGAGAATAACCAAGGATTAAAAGGAACGATGATTGGTTTCTCCTCTTCTGGCTTTTGCTGAAGATAGTGAACTATAAAGTTTAATAATGTAGATTTACCAGAGTTCCAAGACCCGTAAATTGCAATAACGAAACCTTCAGGATGGGTCATTCTGCAAATACTTTCTGCTAGATACTTGGCAAAGTTCGCATGTCCTAAAAGGTCTTTTTCTGGATCGACTAAGGAGCTATCTGCCGATATATCGTTAATTTCTGTCTGTGCCATAAAAAAATTTTGACTTATGTTGCGATCGCCTCTGGCAGGGCATAGCCCATCGTGGCACATTTAGTAGGATGAGCAATCATACCTCACGATAGAAATTTCCAGTGAAATAGTTTTATCAAGACTTATGTAATTGGTTATAGATTAGCTATTTAGCATGGCTGGGGTTAGGAGGTTAAATAGATATAGGAATCCGGTTTGATTACTGAAATAACTTGGCTTAGTAGGCAATAGGCACTCTTGCAATAGGATTTCAGAAGATTAAGGTATACCGAATTTTTTTCACGCAATCAAATATAAGTCTTATATAAGATATAGCAATTCTCATTTGAATTAGGTACATGGGTAGGAGCGCATAGATGTGAACCCCTACAAGGATATATTTTCATCTGTAGTTAATTATTTTTTCTCTACCTTATCTGCGTGGAAACTGCTATAAGTAGGATATCTAGGAAATTTTCTCCATACATCATTTAAGAACGCGACTCAAAGAAGTTCAGGTTAAATTTCAACTATTAGCTATATAAATGCAACATAATTTCTATCTATGTGTAGTAGTGAAAGCTAAATCTTAAGATTTTCATATAAAGGTATTAATTCTCAAGAATGATTTTGAAAAAATCCTATTATTTTATATTCATAAAATATTAATTAACTGCTAAATTTATTTTATACGAAAGCTTCTAGCGAAATCTGTAAGCGATACGTTAAAGAACTGACTTATTTTAAAGAAGCCAAACCGCAGTTATATGTTATTGATTGCTGTTGTAGATAGGCAATAGGTAATAGGCACTCTTGCAGGGGGAAAGAAGGCTTCATAGTTCTACTGAGCTTTTTCATAAATCAAATATGAGTCCTATAGCCTTCTGGACAAGTAAGCAATTGCAATGCCTTAGACTTATTGATGAAATCATATATAAGTTTTACTAATTCTGGTTAATCAGAGCTATAACAATTTAAATCTTTAAATATTGACTAGATAATATGGTTCAGCCCCAAGAAGATGACATTTCAGTAGAAGCTAGTTCTCTTCCTCCTGTCCCTATTCAAGAAATCTCAGAGGATAGGGCACTAACAGAGACGGTACTTTTCCCAACTCCAAAGCTGTTTCTAAAAATTTCTAAGCTAGAAATTCGCCAAAGTCTCAGGGTGTTAACTTATGAGAGTGTCTTTGCTGCGGTTCTTTATAGCATTATCGGCGGTGCTTTGCTCAGTAATTTCTTGCTAGAGTTAGGCGCTGGCCCAGCCGAAATTGGTCTACTCGCCGCTATCCCTCAGATAGTGAATCTACTCCAACCACTGGGAGCGTATTTGGTAAACCGAAGTACCAGCTTTCGCTGGTATTTTATGTGTATTTTCATCCCGTCGCGGCTGCTATGGTTGATTCTTCTCCCAGCGATTTGGTTAGTTACTTCATCTCGTATTACTGGACACCAAGTAGTACAGTTGACATTGGGAATTCTCTTAGTAGCTAATATCATCGAAGCTTTTGGTCGTGCGCCTTGGCTTGGGTGGTCAGCTGTATTAGTACCTCAACGGTTGCGGGGGCGATATTTCGGCTTTCGCAATAGTATTCTCGGTTTGACTAACCTTGTTGGTGTACCGTTGCTAGGTTTAGCGGTATCAGTTTGGCCTGGTGGAACCCTTCAAGGTTATGGCACTGTCTTGGTTCTAGGAATTGTGCTAGGGCTAATCAGTGTCGGCTGTCAGTTTTGGATGACTGATATCAACCCGCAGCTTTTAAAAGTTACAGATTCAGACACATCGCAGCCGCAATCTCAGGGAATAGATTTTAGCTTTCTTAAAGATGCTAATTTTCTGAAGTTTGTGCTTTACCTAAGCATCTGGTGCTTTGCTGTTAATATCAGCAATCCCTTCTTTAACCTCTATATGCTGGATAACCTGGATATAGATATTAGTGTGGTAACTATTTATCACGGTTTAGGAACTGGTGCAAATATGCTAATGCTGCTTTTGTGGGGCAAACTGGCCGACCGGATTGGGAATCGCCCGCTACTGTTATTGGTGGGAGTATTAGTGGCGGTAACACCTTTGCTGTGGCTCTTAGTTGGAAGCGATCGCATTTCTTTTTGGATCTGGTTGCCCTTTTTGCATGTACTAGCTGGTGGCACATGGGCGGCAATTGATTTGTGTACCAACAATTTGATGATGGGAATTGCACCGCTACGTTATCAGTCTAGTTATTTTGCGATCGCAGCTGCAATTGCTGGTATCACTGGAGCAATGGGTATTACTGTCGGTGGCTTTCTAGCAACTCTGCCCGGTGCTGCGGGTTTGCTGGGGTTATTTGTTCTCTCAGGCTTACTACGCATGGTTGCACTTTTACCCTTAGTTTATGTTCAAGAGCAACGCTCTATACCACTCGATCAGCTCATACGATTCCTATTCCCAATCAAACAGTCAACCGATCTGATAAAAGTGGAATAATACAGCAGAATTCAGAAGTAAAACACGCTTTCTACCTGGATAACAGACGTGAGCTTGTGTACCTCACTTTCCTTGAAATCTGCTGTAAGTTTTCAATTATGTATTTCAAGAAAATCCCAGCAAACTATAGAGTTGTTGAGCAAGCGCCGAATTTATGCTCGGCGTATAAGCCACAGCCTACGATCGCACTGTCACCGACGCGGCTAATATCTGACTTTTCACGGTATCTGGAAAACCTCTCTCTAAATCTCTCTCCTAAGAGGAGAGAGACTTTGAATTTTCCCCCTTCCCTTGTAGGAAGGGGGTTAGGTCAATCGTTAGCTTTTCCACATATAGCCGTAGTCACATAAGTTAGGATATTTGGAAAGGGTGAATGCTAGAGCTAGCAATAGTTTTACCTCCTGCCCTCTGCCTCACTTCGACTACGCTCAGTGACCTCCTGCCTCCTGCTATAACGTGAAAAGTCAAAGCTAATATAAGTTTGCTACTAGACAAAAAAGCCTGCTTTTGCAGGCTCAGATATATTTCGCACAAACACGAAACACTACTCTGGTAATTTATATTGCCCTACAATACGCTTGGCAAACTCTGGAACGTGCGCTTCTAATTTCTCTGGATGATTTCGCTTCACATACAAATAATTTCGAGTAAAGTGAGAATCAATGGAAAATCGTGCATATTCTAGACCCTTGGGGCCGATTTTTTCGATAACCACACCCATCAGTTTTGCTGCCCACATGGGGAGAGTAACGCCTTTATCGTAAGCGGGAATACTTTGTTGTACAGCTTCTTTCCGGTTGCCTTTAGACGTTACTGGTTGAGTATCTAACTGGTCTTTCACCAAGTCCAGCATTTCCTTACCTGTGTCATTTCTAACTACAATCCATTGCCAGCCGAAGGGTGCGCCCATATAGCCAACAACTAAATCGGCTAGAGAGTTGACATAATCAAAGCAACTCATACACGATGGGGCAAAAACATCTTTGAGTTTGTTGGTCTTTAAGCCAAAGAAAGGCACGGTTTCAAATGAGCCATCTTCATGTTTGAAGTGAACCCGGAAATCTTGCATGAATTCGTAATGGACAACTGTATCAGGCGATCGGCTGGTGGTTTCTAAGAATTTTTGCAGTCCGGCGCGATTAACATTATCTACGCAGGGCGTACCCAAAACATACAGCTTTTCTAAACCAAGTTGTTTTTCTACGGCTCGTAATGCCTGAATTTGGCAACCAACCCCAATTACTAATAGCCGCTTCATCCCGGATTTTTCCACCTGTTCTAATATGGAAAGATTCGGAGAAAGTGTTGGTTTATTTACCCGCGCTGCTAGTATTTCTTCTGGAGTCCGGGCGATGACAGGCATGGGTTGAAAGCGGTCTTCTTTGGTGTTTTGCACGCAAACAACACCTTCAACTATGCCGCGATTGAGCATTTCAATGGCAATGCTGCTAACAATACCCGTCCATTGTGCGCCTTCGATGGGCTGCTGTTTCTTCGCTGCTATCATGTCTTGATGAACACCAAAGTAGAGTTCATCAGGGTTTTCGAGATGGCGCGATCGCGTGTGGGTTTCTTCTTCAAGTTCGCCTATTTGCTGATTAATAAAAGCGCAGGCTTCCTTGACATAATGAATATAGTATGTATCACATAGTCCGCACTCGCTACACAGTTCTTTCGCAGGGCGGCGGCTGGTAGATTTTAAGGCTCTAGCTTTTTTGTGAGGAGAAACTGAGGTCATATAAACTTTTTGTTTTATCCAGGAATCGCTTTTATTACAATACCTTCACTCGCTATGAACTTGACGATGGAGGATCAACAAGACATTGTAATGTTTTGAAACGCAGAGGGACGCAAAGTAAACGCAAAGTAACGCAGAGTTTTGCTTAATTTATTTCGTACTCAGCGATGAGTAGGATAAATAGAGTTTGATTTTTGATACACAAATAAAAGCAGACATTCCCAAACTAGTCGTGGTTGAGCGTAAGCAAGCAAGTGTTTACGAGCTTGTTCTAGCTGGTTAATGATACTAGGTTGATGCCACTGCCGCCAGTAGAACTGCTGAAGATAATCAACTAACCATAGTTGTGCCTCTGTATCTAAATCTTTATCAATTTTTTTGGCTAACTCCAAGGCTTTGCGGTGAGAAGCGGGGGCTTTTTTCAAGTCTTCGAGTAACTCAGGAGGAATAGCTTGTAATTGTTCATAAGATGCGATCGCACTTCCGGCACTACCAGCTGCTATGTTTAATATTGCCTGATTTTGCAAAATTTCCTGATGACCTGTTTGTGTGAGTATAGCAGCCAAAGACTGCGCGTCTAAGCGATAAAAAGGAATGCGTTGACAGCGTGATACCAAAGTCGGCAACACAGACTCAGGTGTAGGTGCAATTAAAATTAATGTCGCCTGTCCCGGTTCTTCCAAGGTTTTAAGTAAAGCATTGGCTGCGGCTTCTGCCATTGTTTGAGCCTCTTCCAGCACTACCACATTCCTCGGTGCTTCTAAAGGCGGACGGGCTAAAAACTCAGTAATTTCCCGAATTTGCTCTAGTCGAATTACAGGTGGTGCTTTACGCTTGAGTCCTTTTTCGGCTGCTTCTGCTGCTGTTAAGCGTTGTCCCTGGTGTTGGTAAGTTGGTTGTACCCACAATAAAGCTGGATGGTTGCCCTGACGCAAACGGTTTTGTAAAGACGCAGTAACTCCCATCCCGCTAGAAAATAGCAATTCCACAAAGCACCTGGCTGCTAAACTCCTGCCTACACCATCTGGCCCCACAAATAAGTAGGCTGGAGGAACCCGGTTTTGTTTGACAGCCTGAGTGAGTAATTCTATGGCTTGCTGTTGTCCGATAACTGGTGCAAATGGGTCATTAATCATCAGGAGTTAAGAATTAGAAGTTATTATTTTTCCTTTGCTCTTTTATATAGTTTTATAGAACTCATATTTGATTTATGAAAAAATTCAATACAACTCAAAGAGGCTTCTTGCCTATTGCCTATTGCCTATTGCCTATTGCCTATTGCCTATTGCCTATTGCCTGATAAGAAAGTTCTTAAAACCCAGTGAAATAGAAAAACCCTCCAGATGATTGAAAGATCCAAAAATCTCAAGGGCTTGTATTTAATTTCCGCAATTTTGGTAACTGTAACTTTTATTCTTTGCAGGCGAAACTAACTATTTGTTACCAACTTGAAAATATTCGCTGTAATTCCCAAGCTTTCTTCAAAAAGTGACTCGCGACCCCAGCGTTGTACCTGCTGACTCAGCAATGCTTCCGCCTTTTGTTCTGAAAGAGAAGTCACCTGTTGAAACAGACCGGCAGATTGAGCACCACCGTGGGTTTCCATCCGCATACAGCCACCAGTTTCCGAGCAAATTACTGTACCACAGTCTGCGTTCGGATTGGTCGAGCTAAGGCGCAGGGCAATCAAGTCGCCGACAATCTCACCCACATCAGCAATGGGAACACCGGCTAATTCGGCTTCTACTTGCCGTTGGTCTTGGGCAATAAAGTGAATGCGAGTGATGTCGTAATCTCCAGTTTCCTTTTGATAGGAAACTGGCTGCCATTGTAGACGACTTGCCAGCCAACCCAAAAATAGTAATGCTTGTGCTGGGTTGCCTTTTTCGTAATCAATGGTTACTCGGTCAACTTCCCGAATGGCTGCGCGACGGTGAGGTGAGTCGTAGGCTTCAGCTGTCAATTCTTGCCATGCTGAGAGGCGACGCCAATTGAGGTCAGCTAAGGGAACTCCACTTTCTACCAATTCTTGGAGGCGGAGTAAATCACTTTCTGGTTCGTTAAAACGGCAAGAATCTACAATTACATTATTGCAAACTGCTGCCAGCCGCTTGAATAGATTGTTATTGGGGTCTGGTGTTGCTTTCCACCAGAGAAACTTCGGTAAGCCACCAATCAACAATGCTGGAATCAAGCCACCGATGCGTTCCAAGGCAGCAGCAGTTCCACTGAGAGTGATATATTCGCAGCAAATTAGTGTGCTTGAAGATTGCTTTTGGATGGGACAATAGGCTGAAACTTGAGCCTTAACCCCTTTATCTTCGCCAGTAATGGGAAACAGCGCAATAATCCGGCAAGGATTGCGGAGGGCGATTTCATCGGCAATTCTAGGGCTTGGGGCATTTAAGCTGGGAAGATCGACAGAACCATTATCCCCCGCAGCCCCGTTTCCTTGACGTTTGATGAATTCTTCTCTCAAGATAGCCAGGGTTTCAGGTGTTGCTGTTCCACTATCTGGCAGTGCATATTTTTTCTGCACTTGCCGCAAGGCAGCTACCATTTGAGGCCCTAAAATTCCATCAAGCGGGCCGTTGTAAAATCCTAAACTGGCCAGAAGATACTGCGTTTCTTCGGGTTCGTAAACCACTAAGGTAAATGTCGTGGCGCGAGTAGCAGCAGGAAGCCCACCATCCTCGCCAGTAATGCCGTAACTTTGCCAAATTTGATTAAGTTCCGCTTCTATTTCGTTAAGCGAAATATCTTTTGGCGCCTGAAGTGAATAAATTGTAGAAGCTTGGGGAGCCATAGGAAATTTTGGATTTTGGATTTTGGATTTTGGATTGTATCATTAGTCATTCGTAATTTGTTTTTACTAATGACTAATGACTAAATATTTAGAGTCGGCGCCAGCGACGGCCATCTTGGTTAATTAAGAATTCTGCTTCTGCTGGTTCCCAGGTACCGGCTTCGTACTGGGGAATAGTATTTGCGTCGGCGGGTGCATCCCAAACGGAAAGGGCTGGCGTTACTACCTGCCAAGCTGCTTCTACTTCATCCGCGCGGGTGAACAATGTTTGATCGCCCATCATACAATCAAGGAATAAGCGATCGTAGGCATCGGATGTTGCTTGGATGCCAAAGGAACCATAACTAAAGTCCATGTCAACGGAACGGGTGCGGAATTCTGCCCCTGGCATTTTCACATCAAAACGCAGGGAAATACCTTCATTCGGTTGAATCCGCATTGTCAAAATGTTAGCGTTTGTCTGTTGAGCGGCAGATTGGAACATCCGAGACGGAACTTCGCGGAAGTGAATGGCAATCTCGCTGACTTTTTTCGGCATCCGCTTTCCGGTACGCAAATAGAAAGGAACACCTTTCCAGCGCCAGTTATCTACCAAAAACTTCATGGCGACGTAGGTCGGTGTGGTGGAGTTGGGATTTACGCCTGGTTCTGTCCGATACCCTGGCACTGCTTGACCCTTCATCCAGCCAGCACTATACTGACCACGTACTGCTGACCGCGACAGATTGTGAACATCAGCTAAACGAGTAGCTCGGAGTACCTTCACTTTTTCTGTGCGGATGCTGTCGGCATCCATTGCGTTGGGTGCTTCCATCGCCGTTAAGCAGTAAAGTTGCATTAAGTGATTTTGCAACATATCCCGTAGTGCGCCGGCACTTTCATAGTAACCAGCTCGGTCTTCCACTCCCACGGTTTCTGCGACGGTAATTTGCACGTGGTCAACAAATTGACGATTCCACAACGGTTCAAAAATCGCATTGGCAAAGCGAAACACCAGCAAATTCTGGACTGTTTCTTTACCCAAGTAGTGGTCAATGCGATATACTTGGTTTTCTTTACAAAATTTCTGTACCACTTGGTTAAGACTCTGGGCGGAAGCCAAGTCTCGACCAAAGGGTTTTTCAATTACTAGACGATGTTTGTAGGGATCTTCTAGCATCCCAGCGCTTCCTAGCTGCTTAATCGCTTCTGGGAAGAATGAGGGGGCAACCGAGAGGTAGAACATGCGATTACCTCGCGTGCCCCGTTTTTCGTCTAATTCACCCAATAAGTTTTTTAGTTTCTGGTAGCCTTCGGGGTTGTCTATATCCCCAGGACTGTAGAACAGACCTTGAGAGAAATCTTGCCAGAGTTCTCCTAAATCGACATCAGGATGCGCTTCTTCCATGCCCTTTTGCATTTGTTCACGGAAGTACTCATGGCTCCATTCTCGACGTGCTACACCGACAATGGTGGTTTCTGGTGGAATACGCCGTTCTCGCCGCAATTTGTAAAGTGCTGGCACTAGTTTGCGCCAGGTGAGATCGCCAGAAGCGCCAAAAATGACTATAATCTGGGGTTCGGGCATCCCTTGTTGTTGCAGACCAACGCGCAAGGGATTTTCTAGCAGACTAACCATAACAATTTTGGATTTTGGGTTTGGTACTAGGATTGGGGAAAGGGAAAGGGGGAAAGGGGAAGGGGGAAAGGGGAAGAACTATACCTTTACCCTTTACCCTTTAACCTTTTCCCCTCTTCTGTTCCCTACACTGGTGACAATACCTTGATCTTTTCTTCTAAAGAGTTCATCAAGGACTGGAAGGGCTGGATAAACTTGTCAATACCTTCGACTAACAGTTCATCCATTACGGCATCAAGATCGATGTTGATGTCGGGATCTTTGAGGTTTTCGACCAGGGTGTAAGTATTTTCTACATCCGTTTCTAAGCGATCGCTTACGTTACAATGATCGGCACAAGCTTTAATCGTCGCTGGTGGTACGGTGTTGACGGTATCACGTCCGATCAACTCTTCGATATACATTACGTCTCTGTAGTTGGGGTCTTTGGTGCTGGTGCTAGCCCAAAGTAGTCGCTGGACTTTAGCCCCTTTTGCTGCCAAATCTTGCCAGCGCTCGCTTCTAATGATTTTCTTGTATTCTTGATACGCAATCTTAGCGTTAGCGATCGCGACTTTCCCTTTGACAGCTCTTAGCTTTGCTTCCACGGAAATATCATCAACGCCTTTTTTCAACTTAGCATCAATTTTGGCGTCGATGTTGCTATCGATCCGGCTGAGGAAGAAACTAGCGACTGAAGCAATGTTACTGATGTCTTTACCTTCAGCCAGCCGTTTTTCTAAGCCACGAATATATGCCCAAACTGTGTTTACGTAGCTTTCTACAGAAAACAGTAGCGTAATGTTGACATTTATACCATCAGCTATTACCTGTTCCACTGCTGGCAAGCCCGGTTCTGTACCGGGAATTTTAATCATCAAATTTTCCCGACCAATTTCTTGGAAATAGCGTCGGGCTTCGGCTATTGTTGCTTCAGTATCATGGGCAATGGTTGGTGGTACTTCGATACTCACATAACCATCAAGTCTATTCGTGGCTTCATAAACAGGGCGTAAAATATCACAGGCATTACGGATATCTGCAAAAACTAGGGATTCGTAAATTTTGTCTATGGGTAAGTTAGCCCGAACTCCGGCTTCGATATCGGCATCATAAATAACGTTACCAGCGATCGCTTTTTCAAAGATGGCTGGGTTCGAGGTAATCCCAGAGATACCTTGATTTTCTACTTGGTCTTTGAGTTCACCTGATTGAATAATGTCACGAGTCAAATTATCCAGCCAGATACTTTGACCGTATTGGTTAATTTCTAGTAGATGATTGGTAGACATAGCTCTAATTTGTTTCACTCCTGTATAGTGATATTTCTAAGTGAAGTTGGCAAAACCCATCAAAATTTGATGGTGACTTTTGAATTGTGGCGTTGCCAATCACTTATCGCATCGGCCAGCTGAGATAATCTTTAATTGATCTTCAAAAACCGCTACACTGCATTCCCAATCCTAAATCACCATGATTAACTTTTAATTAATGGCAGATGCTAGATGTATCCTTGATACTTTTGTCTCTATCTTCTAGTACAGCATGGCAAAAATAACTATCGAGTTGAAAAAATTTCAAAAATGTAATTTACAAGCTTTTTCTCCTGTCTTCTGCCTTGAAAGTGCTGTTAAAGGATAGCTAGGGTTGAACCAGTGCTAAGATTCTGAGTAAAATATTATTCCTCAGTATCCAGTACCAACTCACCTAGTGTCCGTTTTGAATAAAAGACTCTACCTTTGCTACATCCTCTTTGCTACCAATAATTAAAGGTGTGCGCTGATGCAGTTTTTTTGGTACTACATCCAAGATATTTACTAATCCTGTAGTAGCACGACCGCCTGCTTGCTCAATCAAAAAGGCCAGAGGAGCAGTTTCATAAAGCAAGCGCAATTTCCCTTCTGGGTTTTGAATTGTGCCTGGGTAGAGAAACACGCCGCCTTGAACCAAAATTCTATGAATGTCGCTCACCATTGCGCCGCTATAACGAGCGCTGTAGCCTTCTGTGCGATGAACGTAGCGGATATATTCGCGAATAGATTCTTCCCACTGCCAGAAGTTACCTTCGTTGACGCTATAAACAGAACCGTGGTTGGGAATGCGGATATTTTCTTCTGTGAGAATAAATTCTCCTAAGCTGGGATCGAGGACAAAGGAATGAACGCCCTTACCTATAGTATAAACCAGCATCGTGCAAGGGCCATACAGGATGTATCCAGCAGCGAGTTGCTTACGTCCGTTGGCGAGTAGGTCAGTTGCCTTACCATCGCTATCAGTGCCTTCTTGCTGGCGAATGGCGAAAATGGAACCTAAACTGAGATTATTATCAGTGTTGGATGAGCCATCAATTGGGTCATATAGCAGGGTATAGCGGCCAATGGGGCAATTTTCGGGGATGTAATAAGGATTTTCCATTTCCTCAGAAGCCAGGCGACAAACTAAGCCGCTTTGCTTAAATACTGAGATAAATACATCATTGGCATAGACATCCATCTTTTTGACGGATTCGCCTTGCACATTAACTTCCCCAGTAAATCCGAGAACGCCTTCCATTAAACCAGCGCGACTCATCCGCCGAGCAACCAGTTTGCCGGCGAGGGCGATGCGATTCATCAGCGCACTTAAATCTTGTGCATCTGGCGAAAAACTCTGAAGTTGTTGTAAGACGTGACGGGATAAGGTTGTACAATCACGATCTAAAGCTCTGTCTGTAGCGTCGTAAGTAGATAAGTCTATAGATTCTGGCGCTTTAGCCATTTTTGTTTTCTCCGCAGCCACTAGCTGTTAATTGGGTGTTAGTCGGGTATGGCAACTTATAGTTGCTGCTTCTATCTTAGAAAGGTAATTTGATAACTGAGATGCGGCTTTAGATAAACTAAAGAAATGAATCTTCAGTGGCCCCACGCCTAGAGCGAGGCTACGTAGTCGCTTACCGTAGACATTGCCAACATTAGACTTTTTGACATTGTGGGGTAAAGGGAAGGGTTAAAGGGGAAAGGATAGAATTTTCCCTTCCCCTTTAATTTTTAACCTTTCCCCAACATCAAGGCAAAAGTAACTTTTGCAAGATGTCTATTGAGTCAATAATTTAGCTAAAAGACTGCAATCAAAAAAATATCCAATCAGTAGGGAAGTCAGTGCGTTGCTTTGGTTCCTAAGAGTTGTATCGACTTGTATTATGTTAGGAGCTAAATAATTAACCTGATTGAAATGTATTTTTGTAAGCGTCAATTTTAGTAATTTATGATAATATAAGAAATCTTGGGCGATTAGCACAGGGGTAGCGCACATCCTTCACACGGATGGGGTCACTGGTTCAAATCCAGTATCGCCCACTTATATTGTAAAGCTTTCACTGAATTAACTAATGTCTCCTAAAGGAGATTATGCGATTTTATGCAGGGCAAAGGCATCAAGATTAGATTTAAAAATGAGGTATAATAGAAAGCCCCAGTTTTGCCAGCATTTTAGGCGATCGCAACATTAACAAATTCTGACTGCGAACCTCGACAATAAGTTGGTCAGCATAATTAAACGAAGAATTCAGAAGTCAGAATGAATCAGTGGGGGATTCAGGCGCGGCAATCTTTCCTTGCTAATGCTACGCTATCCGCCAGTCGCATAAAATACTCAACTGAATTCTGTTTCGATAAAACAAGGATTATCAGGACTAAAGTCCTTATTACAAGCTTTAATTTATTTTCTAAGGTTATAGATAAAATTACCTGTTGTACCTGAAAGTCTTGCATAACATAGGGGTATTTTTTTCTGGATATTATAAGCTTGCACTTCTAGTCACCAAAGGCAAGGCAAATTGCATAAAACTGCACACTTTCCAAAAGTTCGGTTTTCGATGCCTATTTCTGGTAAGTTAAAAATAAAAGCTACATAAGCATTTCCTTTATCAATTGATGGGGAATAAATAGCGATCGCCATTAATCACGTATAAAACTTAACTTATTTAAACTGAATACTATCAAAACCAGGCATTACTAAATTAAAATATGAAATCCCCAAAAAAATATCTCAAACTCTTACTTTCTGAGCTTTTGCAACCACAGAGAATAATTCATCTCTTCACACAATATCAAAAACTAAATCGTCATCAATTTATTAAAATATTATTTTTGGGAACCTTCGTAATTTGTTTATTGTGTGGACAAGTCGTATCTGCACAAACTCCGAATGTCAATGGATTAGTTGAACAAGGAATTAAAAATTATAATGCTGGAGATTTTTTTGAGGCGATAAAAAACTGGCAAGAGGCATTAAATCAAAATAAAAATAATCCTTCAGTTACGGCGGTTGTGAATGAAAATTTGGCGCGTGCTTACCAACAAATAGGAGAAAATAAAGCAGCAATTGTATCGCTTACGGCAGCAATTAATGACTATGAAGCGGTGGAAAATATTCAGCAAGTCGGACGCATGAAATCAGAACTCGCCCAAGTTTACAGCAATTTGGGACAGCCTCGCAAAGCGATCGCACTTTTGTGCGGCAAACTGGTAGATAAGTCGAAAAACTCCGAAAATCAACCAAGTCAAGAAATAAAATGCACTCCAGAGAGTGCTGAACAAATCGCCACCAAATATAACGACAAACGCGGTCAGCTTGCGGCTTTGGGTATTCTCGGTGAAGCATATCGCTTAATCGGAAGTTACGACCAAGCAATTAACTATTTAAACACAGCGCAACAAGTTGCTCCCGAATCTAAATTTTTGGTATTTAATAGTTTGGGTAATGCTTATAAAAGTCGCGGTCAATTGCGAGAGTTACAAGCCGATTCGGCAAATAAGGCTGGAATTTTTAGTAAAGAACAAGAATTTACTCAAAAATCACAAGCAGACTATGACAAAGCTGCCCAATATTTTCAGGATAGTATAAAATTCGCCCGCAACGAAAAACAACCTTTAGCAGAAGCGCGGGGATTATTAAATTTCATTCAGTTGGCTTCCCATACAAATAAGAGCAAATTTATTAATGATCAGGAGTTTAACAAAAATCTTCAGGATGCTTTAAAAGTTATCGAAGCTTTGCCTGATTCAGCCACAAAAGTCTATGGAGAAATTGATTTAGCATACTTGCAGCGCGATGCTAAAGGAACTTCACCCTTTACCTCCTGTCCAAATCAACTGGTTTTATCTGGTGATAACGAAAGATTAAATTTGCTCGAAAACTCAGTATTAACAAGTAAAAAATTACAAGATAATCGCCTAATTTCTTATTCTAATGGTGCTTTAGGCCATTTCTGGGAATGTAGCTCAGATAATGAAAAAGCATTAAAAAATGAAAAAGCACTAAAATATACCCAAGCCGCTATCATCGCAGCAGACAGCAAGTTGAGTGCAAAAGATAGCTTGTATTTGTGGGAGTGGCAAGCAGGAAGAATTTTAGATAGAGAAAAGCGAAAAGAAGAAGCGATCGCATCTTATCAACGAGCATTTGACACCTTAGAAGACATCCGCCAGGATATTTTAACCGCCGAACGAGATGTACAGTTTGACTTCCGTGATGTCGTTCGACCATTATACCGGACATTGGCACAGTCGCGGCTCGAATTGCTAGGAGTTGGGGCAATTGCAGACGAAAAACGTGCGAAGGAACTATCGAAAGTAGTTAACACCATTGATGCATTGAAACTCGCAGAATTACAGAATTATTTTGGCAATGATTGCATTTTGAGTGGGTTGAATCCTAAACAGGTGGGTGAACTCATCGAAGATAATAGTGTAGCGTTTAAGAATACTGGGTTTTTGAGTTCAATAATTTTAGATGGTAAAACCGGGATATTATTGCAGATACCCAATCAGACAACTAAATTTAAGTGGGTTGAAGACCCCAATCAACAAGGTACAAACAAAATAGTTAGCAGCGACACGCTACAGAAAAAAATTGCCGAGTTTCGTACAGGACTGGTTAAAGGAAGAGAAGAAATTAACTACGATACAAAAATTGCGGCGCAGCTTTATGATTGGATAATTCGCCCCTTTGCTGAGGATATCAAACCGGAGAAAGTCAAAACTCTAGTATTTATTCAGGATGGGTTTTTGCGTAGCGTTCCAATGGCAGCACTTTATGACAGCCAACAAAAGAAATATTTAGTCGAAACTTACGCAGTTGCTACAACTCCCAGTTTACGACTTACCACACCTAAACTACGCGATCGCAGCACGCAAAAGGCATTAATTTTGGGTTTGACAAAAGCAGCCACCATCGATGGCAAGACTTTTGAACAGCTTTTTGCAGTTCCTGATGAAGTCAGTGCAATTGAAAGTATATTTCCCAATCATACCCCCCTGATCGATGATAATTTTCTCCCCGAAAGTTTTCAGAAAAAACTCGATCAAACCACATATCCCATTGTCCACATAGCTAGTCATGCTCAATTTGGGATTATTCCTGAAGACACCTTCATTGTCACAGGGAAAAACCAAAAACTTACCATCAACCAATTAGAAAACTCACTACGAAACCTCAGCAGCAGCGTCGAACTACTCACACTTACTGCCTGTGAAACCGCAGTTGGCGATGACCGTGCCACACTAGGATTAGCTGGAGTTGCATTACAAGTTGGGGTTAAAAGTGCGATCGCCTCTTTGTGGAGTGTCACCGATCAATCGACATCCGAACTAGTCAAAACATTTTACACCAACTATCGCAACGCAGGCATGAGTATTGCCGAGGCTTTGCAAACAGCTCAAATTAGAATGATTCATGCTAAAAAATTACCATCATCTGAAGGTATCAATCCCGCTTACGATCATCCTGCATATTGGGCCCCAATGATTGCGATCGGTAATTGGCTTTGAATATATTTGACTATTTGCGATCAAATCTATAGCTGATAAGAAGCCGTCAAAGCCACCGCCAAAGCATCAGCAGCATCATCCGGCCTAGGAATTTCATCTAAATCCAACTCCCGCGCCACGGCTTCTTGCACTTCTGACTTATCCGCATTGCCATAGCCTGTTAAAGCTTGTTTAATTTGAGCAGGAGTAAACTCTACATAAGGAAGACGACGCTGCCCCAGCACTAAAATGACTATACCCCGCGCCTGTGCAACTAGGATTGTGCTTGACATCCGATAAAAGAATAGTTTCTCAATCGCAACCAAATCTGGTTTAAATTCCTCCATCACAGTGTGTAAATCATCAAACAAGGTACATAGGCGCTGTCCCATTTCTACATCTGCCGAGGTTTTAATTACTCCAAAATCCAGCATATTTACTGTAGTCTCTGGCACCTTGTTAGGAGTTTGTGTACAACTAATTGCCCCAAATCCTAAAATTGCCAATCCTGGATCTAATCCTAAAATTCGTTTTTCCATTAAATTCACTTTTACCAAGCCAGAATATTTTTTACAGCAGTTTTCAAGTAATTGAACTACACTACTGCTTACTTCCTCTCTCAGTTGTGGTCTAAATACCTGAAAAATTTTGTAAATAGGAATACTGGCAATTTTGACCACTTGCCCTTAGTCTAATGGGATTGACAAATATAATAGTTTCACGCCAAGTGTTTTAAACCAAGTGGTGTACATTTTCTGTTAATTATTACTTGTAGCACTGCTCCGAATCAGGTATGTCAATTGGTTTTTTCAGACAAGCCCTCAACGCCCTGCAAAAGCAGTCGCGCTCGCGTACTTCCTATCGGGTTAACCAGTGGTTCAAATGGTTATCCCCTGGACTATCAGTAAAACGTTGGTTGTTGATCAGTATTGGGGGTGTACTGCTGGCGAGTTTGGGGTTAGCTATTTGGATTAAGCTGACCCCAATTTTTTTGATGATCGAGTTGATTAGAGGTTTCCTCGGCGTAATCACTAACATCTTACCCAACTATATTAGCGGCCCTTTGGTGCTGCTTGGCGGCTTGCTGTTAGTACTTTGGGGGCAAACTCGGACTGTCGGCTCAATTACTAAGGTATTGAGAGCAGAAGGCGGAGAGGAACTCATTGATGTTTTAATGGCTCATCGCCGATTGTACCGAGGCCCGAAAATAGTGGTAATTGGTGGTGGTACTGGACTTTCTACGTTGTTGAGGGGACTGAAAACCTACAGTGCTAATATTACTGCGATCGTCACTGTCGCCGATGATGGCGGATCTTCTGGACGGTTGCGCCAAGAATTTGGAGTGTTACCACCAGGGGATATTCGCAATTGTTTAGCTGCACTAGCAGATGAAGAAAAGTTATTAACAGAATTGTTTCAATACCGTTTTCGCGCTGGAGATGGCTTAACAGGTCACAGTTTTGGTAATTTGTTTTTAACGGCAATGAGTGATATTACTGGAGATTTAGAACAAGCAGTTGCAGCCAGTTCTAAAGTGCTAGCGGTACGGGGACAAGTACTACCAGCAACTCTGAGTGATGTTCGCCTCTGGGCAGAATTAGCCGATGGTCGTCGGATTGAGGGGGAGTCTAGCATTCCCAAAGCTGGCGGTAAAATTGTCAAAATTGGCTGCATTCCGGCTAATCCTCCAGCAGTGCCAGCAGCTATTAAGGCAATTAAAGAAGCTGATTACATTATTATTGGCCCAGGTAGCCTTTATACAAGCCTGATTCCTAATTTATTAGTACCAGAAATTGCCGATGCGATCGCTCAAACAGATGCCCCCCGTATTTATATCTGCAATATAATGACTCAACCAGGAGAAACTGAAGGCTACACTGTTGCTGACCACATCAGAGCAATTGATGCTGCTTGTGGCGAAAGACGGCTATTTGATGCTGTACTAATACACAAAAAATCCCCCTCAGAGCAATCACTCATCCGCTACGCCCAACAAAACTCCCATCCCGTTTTTCTGGATAGAGAAGTTGTAACTCAGCTAGGGCGAAGAATTGTTCCAGCTAATGTTTTATATGAAGATGAAACAGGTTTTGTCCGTCACAACCCGCAGAAACTAGCACAAGTATTGTTGCGGTGGTACGGTAGACGGCAGTCTCTTCGGGGAATTCAAAATTTAAAATGACGCTCTCTACGAGACGCTAAAAGCGTAGCAAGATCCCGGTAGGGGTACGCGGACTCGCTCATAGCGTTGGCAAAGCCTCTCGTTCGCGTTAGCGTCTCTGAAAGAGAAGAGAAGGCTTTACGCTGCGCTAACAAAATTCAAAATGAAGGAAAATGAAAATTTGTCATTTGTTTAGACTAATCAGTAATCACTAATGCCTAATACCTAAATTATGAAAATTTTTCTTGCAGATACAGAAGCGACACTACGCTTAGGTATTACTCTTGGTGAATCCCTGACTCCTGGCAGTGTAATTTTACTAGAAGGTGATTTAGGCGCTGGCAAAACTACACTTGTTCAAGGCATTGGCAAAGGTTTAGGAATTTCTGAACCTATTGTCAGTCCTACTTTTACACTCATTAATGAGTACACGGAAGGACGCTTCCCGCTTTACCATTTAGATTTATATCGCTTAGAACCACCAGAAGTTGCAGCTCTGAATTTAGAGAGTTACTGGGAAGGTATTGAAGTCATACCAGGAATTGTGGCAGTTGAATGGGCAGAACGATTGCCTTACAAGCCAGATAGTTATCTGAGTGTGAGTTTGACTTATGGGCCTGAGGGCACTCGTCAAGTCGAACTTATACCTTTCAATTGTGCTATTAGCAAAGTTATTGCCGCTATTTAAGCTTATCTCTCGACTTAAGTATGAGGGATTTCACTTTTTTAAATCACAACACTAAAAAATTTCTGCAAATAGTCGAAGGTGAACTTTACACTCCTCCTATCTACCACTACCACGCTCGCCATTGTAAGTTACTAACATTGTTATATCAACCAAAAAATATTAAATCGGCTTTTATTCAATCGAAAATTAGCAGTCAGCAAAGCCGACGCCAGTTACTGTACATTTGGGGAAATTCGCAACCCACTATCTCTCTTTAAAAAGGGAGACTACTTTTTGTCTTATGCTCTTAAAAAGAGAGTCAATCTAAGTAGGGTTATACGAATAGTATTGAACCTACAGTGATTCTTAACTTAACGGGATATATTTTCTAAATTGCCATCTAATAGCTTTATTGCTGTCATAAACAGTTAAAAACTGATTTAGATGGGTGTACGAATCAAGTAAGTGTAAATGAACTGTTGTTGGGTTATATGAGACTTGTTACAGAATTTAGTCAGCTTGGTTGAACCAGATTAGTTACTTACTGCTATTCAAAGAAGCAATTTGAGATTATTTAGCGGCGAAAGCTAATAGAGAAAAGTTAAGCAATAATCAAGTTCTGTATAAATCGTTTAACTTCCCTTACACTTAGTATTCCCAATTTCAGTTCACAAACTATACATAAAATAGACTAATTTCTAAACGATTGAAATTATTTTTAATATTGTGATTTAGCAATAAAATCTTGTATTTACATCTGTAATTAGCACTGAATATCAAGAAAATATTAAATAAAGCATCTCGTATTTTTACGATAACTTCTGTAAAAATACGAGATGCTTTATCCTAAATTATTGCCTACGTGGATGTACCGTAGTCTGTCAATTTGAAATTCTTGATGAATAAAGAAATTCGTAATAAGGACTGAAGTCCTTACTACAAACTCTCAAAGTTAGCTTGGCAAAGTACTAGTGGTCTGTTTCATTAATTATGATAGGTGAATCAGCCTTTCAATTTTTATTCTTTACCTCTTTATTTACGGTTCGTTCTCTTATTAATGAGACAAAAAAATTACTAGTTATCTCTAATGAAAGAGGCGATCGCCTTTTTTATCGGCGAACCAGAGTCGTCTCTGGTATAGTACGTAAGTCCTTGCTCAATGAATGCAGAGGCAGTATCTATTAACTGCTGAATAATCTCAGAATTAGTATTATCCATTTCTTCAATGACTTTTTTTCCTGTGAATCGGTTTTTTCGATCTTCTGGAGGTAACACAATACGAGGATCTTTATAAGTCTCTTTTGGCTTGGGTTTAAACGTCTCATTTAAGTCAAATTGAAGACGTAAGTAACGTTTAGAATCATACCCACCCATAATTTGTCGGCAAATCGTACTATCAATCTCAGATGTAGGTTCCATAAAGATGTTAGTAAGATTTTTTACCCAGTCTAAGCCTTTCCATTTGCTTATTTGCTCATATTGATATGGTTCACCAGTTTGGCCTGTGCCAATAGAAAGGATAGAAATATCTTCCAATCGGAGATTATCTAGTTTATATTGTTGCTTGATTATTGGAGGGACTAAAGACTGACTGATCCTCAGAACTAGACTTAAAGCTGCAAGAGAAGGGTTATTAGCAGAAACTCCTCCATCAATGTGTGGGAATTCCCAATCGCCAAATTTTTGTTTATCTACAGGTTGTAATTTATATGGTGGGAAAAAAGTGGGCGCTGAGGCAGAAGCAGTACATATTTCCCATAAATAACAATCATCGTACCATCTGTCTCCCAAGTCGGGATGACAATTTGTAAAAAAGGTTGTATTGCGATATAGGGTATCGTAAGCAAGAATCAAGATAATGGGTTTCTCAATATCTTTTATTTTTGTGGATTTATATGCATCCTTGAGGACGCTAGTAATTCCATCATGAGAATATTTAGATTCTGAAAAGACATCAAAAATTGGTTTTATCATAGGTGGAAAGTCTTTATAGCGATCTTTCCTAGCGGTTGGAAATATATCTTTACCTCGCTCTCTATACAGTTTAACTAGTTCATCACTCCCTTTTCCTACAGCAATCCCTCCTGTTAGTATTGAACCAGTAGAAGTGCCAGCAATCATGTCAAAGTATTCGTGTAAAAACTCTCCTTTTCCCTGAATTCTAATTTCTTTTTCTACTTGTTGAAGTATTCGTGCTGCAACAATTCCACGAATACCGCCACCGTCTAAAGCCAAAATTCTGAAGGACATAACAATTCTCCTTGATTATTTCTTTGATTATGTTTCTAGGAAATAGATGACCTGGATGAAATGAGATTAATCGCCAGCCGCTCCCATTTTGCTTACTCTTATCCTACTGAAAGAATACCTAAGTTTTTTTTAACGAACTGCCAATGTTTTTTCTAAGAGATACTACGTATAGCAAGATCCCCGTAGGGTACGCAAAACGGCTCGTAAGAATTGGACACTAGACAGAGAAAAGAATAAATAGGTAGTCTTATAGTGGAAAGGGAATAGTTATTGAAGATTTGACTTGAAACACTTAATAAATAAATTCAAGGTTTCAAGTTGCAATTTCTGATACAGCGACAAGTCAATACTCTTTGGTGAAAAGGGTAAAGGAGGAAAACAAGGATTTTCGCCTTTTGGCTTTAACTAAACCACATTAGTCTAGTCTTGACTCTGGATAGATGAAAATCTTGCCAGTTCAAGTATGGCTTTGATGTATAATTATCTGTCTACTACGTAAGCTTAAATAAATATTTGCTATAAGAAAGTTAAAGCTTGACCCCGTACTTGCGTATTTACTTGGCCTTTGTCATAAACTATTTCACCGCCGACAATGGTGGTTGTAGCCCAGTCGGTGAGGTTCCAGCCTTCAAAGGGACTCCAATGGCATTTGGTTAAAAGTTCTTCGCGCCGGACTGGACGATATGTGTTTAAATCTACAAGCACTAAATCGGCATCGTAACCAGGTGCGATCGCTCCTTTATTCGGAATACCATAAGCCACAGCTACAGCTTTAGACATCCAGTTGACAACTTGAGCCACAGTACACTTTCCTTGCATTGCCGCAGTTAACATCAAAGCTAGGGAAGTTTCTACCCCAGGCATTCCCGAAGGAGTATTGGGGTATTCTTGAGCTTTTTCTTCTAAGGTATGTGGCGCGTGATCTGTGGCAATGAAATCAATCACACCATCACGCAAAGCTTGCCAGAGAACTTCGTTATCGTGGGGCGATCGCAAAGGTGGATTCATCTGTGCTAATGTGCCAATTGTTTCATAAGCACTAGTATTCAGTAACAAATGTTGTGATGTTACCTCAATCAAGCGATCGCCTTTAGTAAAGATCGCCTCCAATGCTGTTTCGCCATCAACTAGCAACTGACCATGCATCGATCCCATGAAAATTTTAATTCCCGGTGTTGGCTTTGCCAAAAGCAAATCTGGTAGATTCTCTGCTGTTGCTCCAATAAAAAAGCCATAATTAACCAAGGACTTATGTGAGGCTCGTTCTAGCTTGTCGTCTAAAGCCTGCTGGGTTGTTGTCAGGGGGCGCGTATTGGGCATTTCTAAAAAAGAAGTGACTCCCCCTTTAGCACAGGCACAACTAGCGGTGAATAAATCTTCCTTGTGTTCTAGTCCAGGTTCCCGGAAATGTACCTGCGGATCGATAACTCCTGGCAACAAAGTTAAGCCTTCTGCGTCAATTTCAGTGGCTAGTGATGTTTTGGATATTTCTGGTGCAACTTCGACTATTTGGCGATCGCGCGTCAACACATCCCCAATCATCAGTTCACCATTGGGTAAGATTATGCGAGCGCGGCGAATCAGTAAACTTTTTGGAGATGATATAAAGATAACCAAGTTTAAACAGAGGGTTATGTATTACAGAGAACCATGCTTTTAGGTTAAACTTATTCGCGATCGGAGTAACTAATTTTTGCCGCGCTTTAAAAAAAAGTTTATTTTTAATTTATGAAGAACCCCGTCAATCAATTTTGGATTTTAGATGGATTTGGGATTGACCGTAGCCTAGAAGGGGTGCGGCTTGGTTATTTTACATTCATTCCGCCCACCAGAGGCCAGTTATGACCCAGAACAAACACCCCAATCCAAAATCTCAAATCTACAATCTAAAATTGGTAGTCAAGATGCAAACATGATTAGGAAATTAAAATTTTCCCGTTAAGATTAACAGATCAAGTCTCACTAGGCGAGTTAATTACCTACATCTTTCGTTAAATTAAGTAATTTCATGCATAATCAAGTGTCTGATAACAACTCTAGTCAACAACCCGATAATTCCTGGATCGCAGAGCTAGGTAGAACAATTGTATTAAGCATTGTTCTAGCTCTGGGAATTCGCACCTTTGTTGCTGAAGCACGCTGGATTCCTTCTGGATCAATGGAACCGACTCTGCATGGTACGCCAAACCAGTGGGAAGCAGACAAAATTATTGTCGATAAGTTGAAGTATAAATTTTCTGACCCACAACGGGGAGATATAGTAGTATTTTCACCGACAAAAGAACTGCAAAAAGAACAATACCAGGATGCTTTTATTAAACGTATAATTGGTTTACCTGGAGAAAAAATCCAACTTAAGGGTGGCAAAGTCTATATTAACGACAAACCTCTTCCAGAAGCCAATTACCTGAGTTCTGGGCAGACTACAGTCATTGATGTTTGCCAATCAGGGCCACAGCCACCTTTTTTAGCAAAACCTCAGACTATACCAGCCGATTCATATTTAGTACTAGGTGACAATCGTAACAGTAGTTACGACAGCCGTTGCTGGGGTGTTGTCCCCCGTCAGAATATTATTGGACGTGCTGTAGTTCGCTTCTGGCCTCTAAATCATGTTGGCGGAATCGATAAATTGCCAGTATATCCATAATTAACAATAAGAATTCAGGATTCTGAATCCAGAATTCAGAACAAAAAAGTGGGAGATACTCTGCTCTTAAGTAAGTTAGAGACTCGCATTAATTGTAGACTGACTGCTAAATCGTTCTTTGTGAGTTCCCCAAGAAAAATTTAGCGTATTTTTTAAACCCAATTATTCAGACGTTTGCGGACTGAGTAACACTGCCTCGCCAGTCATACCGAATTTATACTGAATTCTGATGACTGATGTTATGTATTGTGTTTAAATTCAGTAACAAAAAAATTTTAGATTTTAGATTGGGGACTGCGAAATCACCAATCTTTAATCCAAAATCCAAAACTTGTATTGAGCGAACTTGAAGTAGTCGAAGTATCTAAAATCCCAAATTGCTATGATGCCCTACCTAGCAAAGATTTTACTGTATCCAGTTAAGTCACTAGATGGTGTTGAAGTTGAGAACGCTAGAGTTCTTGCCAGTGGCGCACTACAGCATGACCGCGAGTTTGCTTTAATAGACAAACAGGGTAGATTTGTCAATGGCAAGCGTCATGCTAAAATCCATTTACTAAGGGCGCAATTTGCACTCTTAAATAGAACTATCTCCTTGCACATTCCAGGTGGGGACTCACAACAAACTTTTCATCTGGATGAAGAACGCCAAAGATTAGAAGCAACTTTGAGTGATTTTTTTGAGTTTTCTGTCACATTGGGACAAAACTCGCTAATGGGTTTTCCTGATGATACACACTCACTTGGCCCAACGGTAATTAGTACGGCAACTTTGGTAGAAGTAGCTTCATGGTTTCCCGGTTTAAGTGTAGATGAAATGCGCCGTCGAATGCGTGCCAACATTGAGATTGATGGTGTACCAGCATTTTGGGAAGATCAGCTATTTAGTGAACAAGGTGATTTAGTCTCCTTTCGAGTAGGAGATGTGCGCTTTTTTGGAGTTAACCCATGTCAGCGTTGTATAGTTCCAACACGCGATTCTTACTTAGGGGAAGCTTACCCAAACTTCCAAAAAATCTTTGCAACTCAGCGACAAGCAACTCTGCCAAATTGGGTTGCTTCATCACCTTTTAATCACTTTTACCGATTGAGTGTCAACACCCAATTATCCCCATCTTCAAACGGAAAAATTTTACAAATTGGCGATGAAGTTGACATACTTGCATAATAAAGTTAACATTTCTTAAAAATAAAAAATACAAAGTAAATTTTTTTGGATTTTTTTGTTTTTATTGTGTATCTGCATGACATTTTAAAATTGTTGTAGTTAAAAATAAGTTTTTGTACAAAATCCAGTGATTTTGATACCGGAAAATCAAGACATCAGCAATTAAAAATTAAATTTAGGATTGGGTGCTAATGACGACCTGAATTTTAGAATGGCATACTGGAGCTTATCGGTTGAATTTCAGTTCATCTGAGAACATCTGTTGACATATCGCCAGATAAAACTGAGCAAATTTAGGTGCAATGGCGTACCCACCCAACCCCGGCGATGTGTACCACTGGCACAAAGTTTGAAAATTAGGTGTTGGAGGAACTCAGCCAGTTAAATAAGTATAAAAAGTTTGTGTTTTTTTTATACTTAAAATACTAAAATATATGCCAAAGTGATAGTTAACCGTAATTTTGCTGAGATAAAACGTAGCTGATATGGCAAAAATGCCCCGAATATATGCTGGGGAAAAATTAAACAACAATGTTATCCAAACTTCAGTCCGTTAAATCTATTAATTGTTTAGTTGGCAAAGTTTATGCCAAAATGCCCCTGCGGTATGTTCTGATTGTGCCCTTTATATTGCAAATCTGTGGGGCGGTAGGACTTGTGGGCTATCTTTCGTATCAAAACGGTCAAAAAGCGGTACATGAGCTTGCTACTCAATTAGAAAATGAAATCTGCGATCGCATTGAACAGCATCTCGATCGCTATTTAACAACTCCGCAGCAAATTAATCAAATCAACTTAGATGCAATTGAGCTAGGTTTGCTCAACCTTTCGGACTTTCAAACCACCGGAAATTACTTTTGGAAACAAATGCAGGTTTTCAATGTTGGCTACAACAGCTTTGCTAATCCCAAAGGTGAATTTATCGGTGTTGAACGTTTAGATAATGGCAAGCTCTTAATTAATGAAGTTAGTCAAAAGAATGGTATAGGCAAACTTTATGTTTACCCTACAGACAACAAAGGAAATCGCCGCCATTTTCAGGAAGTCAAAAATTACGATCCTCGTCTAGAAGCTTGGTATGCAGATCCAGTCAAGATAGGCAAACCAGTTTGGAGTCAAATTTATCAATGGGAAGATAAACCAGAAATTTTATCCATATCTTCCAGCTATCCTGTTTACGAAAAAAATCGCAAATTGGTTGGGGTAATTAGTGTTGATTTACTCTTGTCACAAATCGGCAATTTTTTAGCCAGCTTAAAGGTAAAAGAGTCTGGTAAAAATTTTATTTTAGAGCGTTCTGGCTTAATAGTTGCTTCTTCTACAAGCGAACCACCATATAAGATCGTTAATGGCGAAGGAAAACGTCTATCAGCATTAAATAGTCAAAATTCTTTAATTAGGCTCACAACACAGTCTTTAATCAAACGCTTTGGTAGTCTTGGGTTTGTTGTGGGAAAGCAACAGCTAAGTTTTACCGCCGATGGAATGCGTTATTTTGTGCAAGTAAAAAACTGGAGGGATGAACTAGGTTTAGATTGGCTAATTGTGGTGGTGATTCCCGAAGGCGAATTTATGCAAGAAATTAACGCCAATACCCACATCACTATTTTGCTATGTATAGTTGCTTTTTTAATAGCTACAAGAATTGGGATTTTGACTGCTCGCTGGATAATAAAGCCGATTTTACAATTAAACATATCAGCTAAGAAAATTGCTCAAGGTGAATGGGAGCAAACACCAGAAATTCAGCGTTTCGATGAACTAGGAGAACTAGCCAAGTCATTTGAAACTATGGCAAAGCAACTCAAAGCATCCTTCAGTGCTTTGTCAGCAAAGAATGCCGAGATGCAAGCCTTAAATGAGACGCTATCTCAGAGTCAGAGTCGGCTAACTCAATTTTTAGAAGCTATGCCTGTAGGTGTATTTATCATCGATGCAGAAGGTGAACCTTATTATACAAATCAAATTGGGCAGCAAATTCTCGGTCAAGGGGCGATGTCTAACGACAAGCCACTAGGGGTTTATGCAGAAGTTAACACCGAACAATTTTCAGACGTATATCAAGCTTACCTTGCCGGTACAAATGAACTTTACCCCAGGGATCGCCTGCCGCTTTTGAGAGCATTGCTTGGGGAAAGTACCAGGATTGATGATGTGGAAATTCGTCGTGCTGACAAGATTATTCCTATTGAAGTTTTGGGAAAGCCAATTTATGATGAATCGGGGAATCTTGTTTTTGCGATCGCTACATTTTTTGATATCACCCAACGCAAACAAACAGAAAAGTTATTAGCAGAATACAATCGCACCTTAGAAGCTCAAGTAAAAAAACGTACCGAAGAGTTTCAACAAGTAATTGAACAACTGCAAATTACCCAAGAAGAACTGATTGAATCGCAAAAAATCGCTGCACAAGAACAACAAGCAGCTGTTCGGGAAGCAGCGCGAAGCACTGCCGCTAACCTCGCCAAAAGCGAATTCCTGGCTAATATGAGCCACGAACTGCGTACCCCACTCAATGCCATTCTTGGTTTTACTCAAGTTATGAGTCAAGATTATTCGCTATCTGGCGAACATCAAGAAAACTTGGCAATTATTAATCGTGCTGGCGAACATCTACTCAACTTAATTAACGACATTCTCGAAATGTCTAAAATCGAAGCTGGCAGAATCACCTTAAATTTAAGTAGCTTTGACTTAATTCATCTATTGAAGAACTTAGAAGAGATGTTGCACTTGCGTGCTGTATCTAAAAATTTAGAATTAGTATTTGAATATGCACAAGACATTCCTAAATACATAGAAACCGACGAAAATAAACTATGTCAAGTCTTGATCAACCTCTTGGGAAATGCGATCAAATTTACTGATACGGGGAGGGTGACATTAAGGGTGATGGGAGCTAAAGAAGCAGGGGAGCAAAATCTTCTTGATTCCCCTTGTCTCTTCTTCGAGGTACAAGATACTGGTTGTGGTATTTCTCAACAAGAAATTGACTTACTGTTTGAGGCTTTTGAGCAAACCGAAATCGGCAGAAAATCGCAACAAGGAACGGGATTAGGTTTGGCGATTAGCCGCAAATACGTACAACTGATGGGTGGAGATATTAATGTCAGCAGTGTACCTGGTGTCGGTAGCACATTTACTTTTAATATTCAGATTGCTTTAACTTGCCCCAGAGAAATCCCGACAAATCGAATTAAATCTCAAATTATAGCTTTAGCACCTACTGAAAAAGTATACCGCCTCTTAGTAGTTGACGACTCCAAAGAAAGTCGTCTGTTGCTAGTAAAAATTCTGACATCTCTAGGCTTTGAAGTCCGGGAAGCTACAGATGGTAGTGATGCGATCGCCAGTTGGGAATCTTGGCAACCACACTTGATTTTTATGGATATGCGAATGCCGATCATGGATGGTTACGAAGCCACAAGCATAATTAAAGCTAGAGAAATGGGGCATAAGGCAGCCAATACGTTGCAGAAGTTCCCAAAATTCAAACAACTGGCATCATCGGGGAACCAGTACCTTACGGGAGAGTTAACCGATTCTAGCGACTGCGAAACGATTAAAGTTGTATGCAAAGAGTCTTCCACAAGAGAAACAACTGAGGTTATGGACAATGATGCTTTTGCTGCATCCGCCGCAAAGTTGATTCCTGGCGATTTCTCTGAAGCAACGCCGGATGGCTGCGATAAACAAACAATTATTATTGCCTTAACTGCTAGCGCCTTTGAAGAAGAACGCCAGAAAATTTTGTCCATTGGCTGCGATGATTTTATTCGCAAGCCATTCACACAAGAAGTATTATTGGAAAAACTGAGTCAACATCTGGGTTTAAAGTATACCAACCAAGTAGAAAGCACAAATACTGCGTTTGTGGATCAATCTACACAGATGTTTGTCAGTGTTTCCGAACTCTTGAGCCATTTATCACAAATGCCACCTGAGTGGCTCCAACAGATCCACTATGCCGCAGCCAGCTGTAGCGATGAACTGATTTTAGAGTTACTGAAGCAAATTGAATCAGAGAATTCTCAAGTTTTCCAAGTTCTTAGGGATTTAGCAAATAATTATCAGTTTGAGAAAATCATGGAATTGACTATAACAAACGTAGAATGAATTACGACCATTTAGACCCTGATAAAAAAGATATTTTGATTATTGATGATATGGCGGATAACCTCCGAGTTTTATCCTCCATATTGACAAGGGAAGGGTATAACGTTCGTAAAGCCTTGAACTGGCAAATGGCACTGACAGCAACTCAAACATTATTACCGGATTTGATTCTACTCGATATTATGATGCCAGAAGTAGATGGCTATGAAATTTGTCAGACCTTTAAAGCTTCGGAACTAACAGCTGATATTCCGGTAATTTTTATTAGTGCTTTAGATGATGTTTTTGACAAAGTTAAAGCCTTTAAAGCGGGTGGTGTAGACTACATCACCAAACCTTTTGAGTTTCAAGAAGTTTTAGTACGCGTGCAAAATCAACTGGCATTGAGATCGGCGCGGTTAGAAATATTGAAACTAAATGTCGAACTGGAACATCGAGTAAAAGAGCGGACTGGGGAGCTAGAAAAAACTTTGCAAAAACTCCAAGAAGAAATCAATTCCCGCCAGAAATTGCAAAGTCAATTGCTAGATATAGCACTGCATGATTCTCTGACTGGATTACCAAACCGAGTTTTGTTTATTAGGAAATTAGAAAATGCTCTCAATCGCGCCAAGCAAGAATCTAGTTATCAGTTTGCGGTACTTTTTTTGGACTGCGATCGCTTCAAAGTTGTGAATGATTCTCTTGGTCATTCCGTGGGAGATGAATTGCTGATAGCTATTGCTCGCCGTCTACAAGCATGTCTGCTCCCTATTGATACTTTAGCACGATTGGGCGGTGACGAATTTGGGATTCTCCTAGAGAATATCACAGATATTAACATAGCAATCCAAGTTGCTGAACAGATTCTGCAACAGCTATCACTTGCTTTTAAACTATCAAGATATGAAGTATTTATGAATGCCAGTATTGGTATTAGTTGGGGTAATAAAGATTACGAACGTCCAGAGTATTTACTGCGGGATGCTGATACGGCAATGTATCGAGCTAAGGCTCAAGGAAAAGCCAAATATCATGTTTTCAATCCAGCGATGCATCAGGAAGCTATTCAGCTTTTAGAGTTAGAAAATGACCTGCGAAGGGCTGTTGAAAGGCGAGAATTCCTCGTTTACTATCAGCCAATTATTTCTCTAACTACAGGCAGAATTTCTGGATTTGAAGCCTTAGTACGCTGGCTACATCCGATTCGTGGTTTAGTTTCTCCCACAGAATTTATTCCTGTGGCAGAAGAAATTGGTTTAATTAATGCCATTAATACTTGGGTTTTACAGTCAGCTTGTCATCAACTAAGCATTTGGCAACATCATCCAGTGACACCAGAACCTCTAACGATGAGTGTCAATTTGAGCGCGCGGTTATTTTTACAGCAGAATTTTGTAGAACAAATTGACAGAATAATTTATGAAACTAAAATAAATCCGGCGTACTTAGAATTAGAAATTACCGAAAGTGTAATTATGGAAAATAGTGATGCAATTAAAATAATTCTTCAACAACTAAAACAGCGACAAATCAAGTTGATTATGGATGACTTTGGTACAGGATATTCCTCTTTAAGTTACCTGCACAGCTTTCCTTTTAATGCACTCAAAATTGATCAATCTTTTGTTAAACGTATGCAAGATAACAAAGAGAATATGGGGTTAGTGCCAGCAATGATTGGCATTGCTAACTCAATGGGAATGAATGCGATCGCTGAAGGTGTAGAAACACAAGAACAGTTAGCCCAATTGAGAAGTTTAAACTGTAATTTTGCTCAAGGATATCTGTTTTCTCAACCCATAGAACAAGAATTGGTTGTGAAGTTCCTTGCTACAGCACCTCAATGGTAGCTATCAAGTAACAGATGGGAAAAATTTCATGATTAACGCTTGGCTAAATAATCTGTACATGCTATCTAATATACTGCTGTAAGCAGGCTATCAGGTTCGCAAAGCTCATAACCGGTCAATAGCTTTGATAGTCTGAAAAACTCTTCAGCCACCGTGGGAGTTAAACTATAAATATAAGTATTTTGGTGAATTAGTCAAAAAATTTATTTTAGGGTGATTTCAAATAAAGATTTACTATCCTCAATAATTATAAGCATAACTCTTGGTAATAATGCATTTTAATCAAACTAACCATCATAAAAGAAATATTTTGGTGGTAGATGATACCCCAGATAATTTACGCCTTTTATCGGCAATGTTGACTGCACAAGGTTTTGAAGTTCGCAAAGCCTTAAACGGTAAAATGGCACTGACTGCGTGTAAAATGGTTTTGCCTGATGTGATTTTGCTAGATATCAACATGCCAGGTATGGATGGTTATCAAGTTTGTCAACAATTAAAAGCTGATGATAAAACTTCTGAAATCCCAGTAATTTTTATTAGTGCCCTGGATGATGTTGTCGATAAGGTAAAAGCCTTTGATGTTGGTGGTGTAGATTATATTGCAAAACCTTTTCATGGGGCAGAAGTGGTATTGCGAATTGAAAATCAGATTAATTTACGTTTACTCCAAGTTAAACTGCAAGAAAAAAACTTTTTACTCCAACAGGCTTTAGACAACTTGCAAGCCTCCCAAGTTCAACAGATTCAGAACGAAAAGATGGTGGCGCTAGGACAGTTAGTAGCTGGACTGGCTCATGAGATTAATAACCCGATCAGTTTTATTTATGGGAATCTCCAGTATGCAGGTCAATATGTAGAAGACTTAGTGAATATGATCGAAGTCTATCAACAGGAATATCCCAAACCCACACCAAAAGTTCAGCAAATAGCCAAAGATATAGACCTAAATTTTGTGGTTAATGATTTGCAAAACCTGATAGGTGCAATGTATAGGGGATCTGATCGAATTCGAGAAATTGTACAGGCGCTACAACACTTTTCTCGACATGATGAAGCCGAAATGAAGCGGGTAAATATCCATGAAGACATTGAAAATACTTTGGTGATGTTACAACATCGGCTTAGAGAAGCAGCCGATCGTCCGGCAATTGTTGTAGTGAAAGATTATGGTAATTTGCCTTTAGTCACTTGTTATACGAGTGAACTAAATCAAGTATTTATGCATTTGTTGAATAATGCTATTGATGCAATAGAAGAGGGAGTCAAGAATGGGGAAATCGGGACCTCCTTTGGTGCTCAGGGGCAATGGGGAGTGGGGAATCAATCTTCTACTTCTTACTCCCTGTTTTCTAGTCCCCAAATTCGGATTCATACAGAGGTAACAGACTTGAATATGGTTAAAATTGCGATCGCTGATAATGGCCCTGGTATTGAAGAGTCGTTGCGATCGCGTTTATTTGACCCATTTTTTACCACAAAACCTGTGGGTAAAGGTAGTGGGCTGGGATTATCTATTAGTTATCAAATTATCACCCAAAAACACCGAGGAAATATTAGCTGTACTTCATCTGTTGGCAAAGGAGCAGAGTTTACAATCGAAATTCCCATAGAACAACCTGATATTTCATCACAGGTTTCAAAATCTTAAAAGGGATTGGGGATTGGGCATGGGTAAGGGGGAAAGGGGAAAGATTAAATTTATTCCTTTTCCCTTTAACCTTTTCCCCTACTCCTCCTGCCTCCCCTGCCTCCCCTGCCTCCCCTGCTCCCCTGCTCCCCTGCTCCCCTGCTCCCCAATCCTAATTCTTTCGCGATAAATCTAATTAATCAATAATTCTGGTGCTACCAATCCTTTTTGGATAGCTAAGACTGCGGCTTGAGTGCGATCGCGTACTTCTAGTTTCTGTAAAATAGCATGGACATGAACCCGCACTGTACCAGGGGCAATGTAGAGAATTTCAGCAATTTCTTGATTGCTTTTGCCAGCTGCTACCAGTGCCAAAATTTCTTGCTCCCGCTTGGTTAAGGGATTTTCGTCAGTTTTTACGGGCGGCACCACCATAGAATTGCCCTCAAAAGCAGCTCTAATTTCTGTTGTTGCCGTTTGATCCCACCAAGAAGCACCTGCTGCAACCGATCGCACCGCCAATATCAAAGACTCAGCCGGAATACCTTTGAGGCAGTAACCTTGCGCCCCAGCAGCAATTAATCGCGAAATCAGGGGTTTTTCAGAACGAGATGTTAAAACCAGAATTGGTAAATTTGGGTGCTTCTGCTTAATTTGGCGACAAGCTTCAATCCCGCCAATTCCAGGCAAACCTATATCCAGCAAGACCAAATCCAGAGGATAGTGATTTGCTAATTCTACAGCTTGTTCCCCATCTTCTGCTTCTGCGACAATCTCCAAACTGGGTTCTTGTTGCAACCGCATCCGCAGACCAAGCCGAAATAATTCATCATCTTCAACTAGTAAGATTTTTGTCATTTGTTATTGGTCGTTTGTCATTTGTCATTTGTCATTGGTCAGGAGGCAGAAGGCAGAAGTTCTTTAATTTTGAATTTTGAATTTTGAATTTTGAATTGATTTTTCATCTTCCCGGTGGTGGACAAGCTGGGAGTCGGAAACCAAAAAGTGCGCCGCGTGGTGAGCGATTCTCTGCCCAAATTGTACCCCCATGAGCAGTTATAATTTGCCTAGTTAAATAAAGCCCCAGTCCAGAACCAGAGACGTGGCGATCGCTATGTCCTTGATAAAACCTCTCAAATAAGTGGGGTAACTCTTTTTCGGTAATACCGGAACCAGTATCGAGTATTTTTACCACTTGATCGCTAGAATAACCTTCAAATACTACTTCCACTTTACCGCCACGAGGGGTATGGTTAATGCCATTACTCAGAAGATTGGTGAAGACTCGCCCAAGTTGCAAAGAATCGCCATTTACCCAGAGAAAGCTCCGAAAATCTGATTCGCCATAGTGCAGAGAAATATAAACTTGACGTGTTCTTGCTAGTTCAGTCAGGGTAGCGATGATTTCTTCTGCTACACTTACCAAGTTAACTGGTGATATCTGTAGTTTCAGCCCTTCGGCATCATTGCGGTACACATCTAAAAGTGTTTGGACTAATTGCAATGTACTCCGATGACTACGAGCCATTGTTTGTAAGACTTTTGCTTGCATTGGTGTGATTTCACCAAATTGCTCATTTTGAAAATATTTCAGCGTTTCAATTGCTCCTAATAGGGGTGTTTTCAAATCATGCGTTAGGGTGGACACAAAATCTTCACGCATGATAGCTAGTTGTTCTTGGGAGCGTAATTGCGCTTGTGTATAAGCGATCGCTTCTTCGTTGCGGTGGTTGCGATCGCTTAACCAACCCGTTACTACCAATGCCAACACTGCAATCAACCTATTTGCCAGCGTTGGGGAATTAATTATTTCTCCTCCGGGAACAAATAAATTCAATAATGTTAATCCTGTAGCGGCAAAAGTGATCACCAAAACTGCTCCCCGATTCAATCGAGAATCGGCTAACAAAATCGTCCCTGTGTAGAGGTAGCCAAATACGTACTCAGGTGGTGTCAAATATTCCAACCCGATTACGAGCGCAAAGGCGATCGCAATTAGCCCATAGGTCTCCTTACGCTCATTTATAGCTTCTTTCATAGTCAATAATCGGCTTAAGATCGTCATCTATGATTACCAAAAATATGTATAACTATTTAATTCACCAATTATGAGCTATCTCAATACTACTCAGGTTTTGGATTTTGAACTCAGAATTGGGTTTGGGGAAAAGGTTACTGGGGTTGGGTTAAAGGTTTTTTCTTTCCCCTTTTCTCCAAAACCCGACAAGTCTTGTGATCTATCTACAATCTATATCTGCAAATGCCAACTTGAGAGTTAACCCTAAGATTACAATTATCCAGATGTAGGATTGGGGAGTGAGTATTTACCCACAAAGAGCGGTATCTATTACGATCTTGTCAATCCCTAACTCATTAATAAAATCCTTTGGTATATTTATATTCTTTGTAAAGTAGCAAACTACGAAAATGTATTGTATAAACAAATAGTCCTAATTAGTGAAATAGATGAATTAAGTGTAAAAATTAAATATTCTTAACAAAAACTTTAACAAGTATCTGGAAAATAGTAATAACTGAAAATAGTAAATCCCTGGAAATGAAATATTTCCACAGTTAATCTGTTATTTCTAAGAATTGGCTTGCTAGTACTTAAATTTAATTTAGCGCAAAATATATGGGACAAGGTTTTTTGCAAATTGGCTTAACGCTGTGTATTGTCATAGCAATCACTCCGTTATTGGGAAGATACATAGCACGTGTCTTCTTAGGAGAAAGAACACTGCTTGATTTTTTAATGAACCCCATAGAGCGAAGTATGTTCGTACTAGCGGGTGTTCGGAGAAAGGATAATATGACGGGTTGGCAGTATATCCTGGCTGTACTGTATAGCAACATCATTATGGGTGTTTCAGTATATTTGCTGATATATTTTCAGAGGTTCTTGCCCTGGAATCCTAATGGCTTCGGTGCGCCCACCTGGGATGTATTGCTGCATACAACTATTTCATTTGTAACTAATACCGACCAACAACACTATGCAGGTGAGACAACCTTAAGCTATTTTAGCCAGGTAGCAGCTTTGGGCTTTTTGATGTTCACCTCCGCCGCCACCGGTTTAGCAGTGGGAATTGCCTTTATTCGCGGCTTAACAGGTAGACGAATAGGTAACTTTTACGTTGACCTCGTTCGTGGAATTACGCGAATATTGCTGCCGATTTCGATTATTGGCGCGATCGCTTTGCTTGTAACAGGTGTACCACAAACATTAGCTAAGACTCTGGATGTGAGAACCTTAGAAGGCGGGACGCAATATCTTGCTAGAGGCCCGGTGGCATCCTTTGAAATGATCAAACTTTTGGGCGAAAATGGCGGAGGCTTTTTTGGCGTAAACTCAGCACATCCCTTTGAAAATCCCAATGGCGCTTCTAACTTGATAGAAATGATCGCCATGATTTCGATCCCAGCAGCCTTGATTTATACTTACGGTATATTTGCTAACAACATCAAACAAGCTTGGCTACTTTTTTGGATGGTGTTTGTGATTTTTGTAGTTCTGGTGGGAGTAACAGCCGTGGGAGAACTGCAAGGTAATCCCCTGGTTAATAACACCTTTGGATTAGAACAGCCCAATTTAGAGGGTAAGGAAGTTCGATTTGGCTGGGCACAAACGGCATTTTGGGCAGTGATGACTACTGCTACCATGACTGGCGCTGTGAACGGGATGCACGATTCTTTGATGCCGCAAGGAATATTTTCGACTCTCTTCAACTTATTTATCCAAGTTATCTGGGGTGGTCAAGGAACTGGAACAGCTTACTTATTTATTTACTTAATTCTCACAGTGTTTCTAACTGGACTAATGGCAGGACGCACCCCAGAGTTTTTAGGACGCAAAATTGAAAAGCGAGAAATTGTCCTTGCCAGCGTCGTGCTGTTGATTCACCCAATTCTAGTTTTAATTCCCAGTGCGATCGCCTTGGCTTATCCCATTTCCCTATCTGGAATTAGCAACTCTGGCTATCACGGTATTTCTCAAGTAGTTTATGAATACGCCTCAGCCGCCGCAAATAATGGCTCCGGCTTAGAGGGGTTGAAGGACAACACCCTGTGGTGGAACTTGAGTACAATAGTTAGCTTAATCGGAGGACGCTACATTCCCATGATTGCCATCTTGCTGCTAGCTGATGGGATGTCTCGCAAACAACAAGTACAAGAAACCCCTGGGACTCTGAGAACTGATTCTCTGGTATTTACTAGTATCACGGCTGGAGTGACACTGGTTTTGGGAGTATTGACTTTCTTTCCCGTTCTGGCTTTAGGCCCCATAGCTGAGGGATTAAAGCTAGCATCTGGCAGTTAGAAGATTTATGAGTTATGAGTTATGAGTTATAAGTTTGGAATTAAGAGAAAACTAAAAAATAAATAAACTATCTGGTTTCGTAGGTTGCGTTACTAACGCACCCTACAGGTTGGATATTTTGTTATTAGAAGTTCCTAATAACTCAATACGGTTCAGTTAAGCCCAAGAGACATGAAATTGGACTAGGCTGGGCTGGGCCTGTTGCGCTAACGCGTCTCTACGGGTTAGAAATCAATGGCAAAAATCCTTAACCCAAACGTATTGCCCAATACTCCTAACTCACTAATTTGTAACTCCTAACTTCTCATTTCTAACTTTACTTATGAATCAAGTGGCAACTAACTTCAAAGCTAGACGCCCGAATTCTCGTTCTGGCGATCGCCGCCAAGGACGTAAAAAGACTAGGGCAAGTAAAAAATGGCTGTACTTAAGGGCAATTAGAGATGCTTTTATCAAGCTCAACCCTAAGTATGCAATCAAAAATCCAGTGATCTTTGTGGTTTGGGTAGGGACAATCATTATCCTCTTGCTAACAATTGATCCCAACCTATTTGGCCCAGCCCTGCAAAAGAACCCGCAACTTTTTAACGGCTTGTTGTCGGGGATTTTATTCTTTACAGTTTGGTTTGCCAATTTTGCCGAAGCAGTAGCAGAAGGACGGGGTAAAGCCCAAGCTGATGCCTTGCGATTGACGAAATCAGAGACGATCGCTAAAAAACTTGCTCCCGATGGCACACTAGATGAAGTTTCATCCACCAGCCTCAAACAAGGGGATACCATCTACGTCGTTGCTGGCGATATCATTCCCGCCGATGGCGAAGTAATCATGGGTGTTGCCTCAGTGGATGAATCGGCAATTACTGGGGAATCCGCACCAGTATTAAAAGAATCAGGCTCCGATGTTGCCAGTTCCATCACTGGTGGGACACGGATTATCTCAGATGAACTAATTATTCGGATCACATCTGATCCAGGCAAAGGCTTTATTGACCGGATGATTGCCTTAGTAGAAGGGGCAGAACGCAGCAAAACACCCAATGAAATTGCCCTGACGGTATTGCTGGCAGTTCTGAGCTTAGTGTTTTTGTTTGTCGTGGTAACTCTGCCTGCACTTGCCTACTATATCAACAGTCCAGTCAGCATCCCAATCTTGATTGCCCTATTAGTAGCGTTAATTCCTACAACCATTGGCGGCTTACTAAGTACCATCGGCATTGCTGGTATGGATCGAGTTGCCCAAATTAATGTTATTGCTACTTCAGGACGAGCCGTCGAAGCCTGTGGTGATGTGAATACTTTAGTTCTCGATAAGACGGGTACAATTACCCTCGGCAACCGTTTGGCGGAAGAGTTTATTCCCCTCAACGGTCATTCCATGTTAGAAATTGCTAGTATTGCCTGGGCGGCTAGTGTCTTTGACGATACACCAGAAGGTAAATCCATTATCCGACTAGCAGAAAAGTTAGGCGCACGGTTTGATTTCGACCCCAACCAGGCAGAAGGAGTTAGTTTTTCTGCCAAAACACGAATGAGTGGTACTAACTTACCTGGTGGGTATGAGGCTAGAAAAGGAGCAGTAGAAGCTATTAAAGGATTTGTTCGTTCCCACAACGGACACGATACACCAGAATTAAATGCTGTCTACGAACAAGTTTCTCGCTTGGGAGGTACACCCCTAGCAGTCTGCCTAGATGACGAAATATATGGGATTGTTTATCTCAAAGATATAGTTAAACCTGGTATTCGCGATCGCTTTGAGCAATTGCGACGGATGGGAGTGCGTACCATCATGCTAACTGGAGACAATCAAATTACAGCTTCTGTCATTGCCAAAGAAGCTGGAGTCGATGACTTCATTGCCGAAGCCACACCAGAAGACAAAATCAACGTCATTAAAAAGGAACAAGCAGCAGGCAAACTGGTTGCGATGACTGGAGATGGAACTAACGATGCTCCAGCATTAGCCCAAGCTAATGTCGGCGTTGCGATGAATACAGGAACGCAAGCTGCCAAAGAAGCCGCCAACATGGTAGATTTGGACTCCGATCCCACAAAGCTGATCGATATCATTAGCATTGGTAAACAATTGTTGATTACTCGCGGAGCATTAACGACATTTTCCATCGCTAATGATATTGCTAAATACTTTGCAATTATCCCAGTGATATTTGTCGCAGCTAACCTGCAAAGCCTGAATATTATGAATTTGACTAGCCCTAAATCTGCTGTACTATCAGCATTGATTTATAATGCTTTGATTATTCCCGCTTTGATTCCCTTGGCATTAAAGGGAGTGCGGTTTAGACCTCTGACAGCTAATCGGCTACTCCAACGTAATATTTTAATTTATGGCTTAGGCGGGGTGATTGCGCCGTTTATTGCTATTAAGTTGATCGATATACTGATTACAGCTGTAGGCTTGGCTTAAAGAAAGCAAAAATAGCAATGCCAGAAACGATCGCATCTCGAACAAAGTAAAACAATCAACATTTTTACTTTTACCTGTTGAGAGAGGTAACAACAAGAATATGGATAAACATCGTTTTAACTCAGCACTGCTTGGGTGATGTGCTTTTTTGGCCGCAATAGCATAAACAACACCTACCACTCGCTATTTTTATCGTGCTGTGCTTGAATGTGGTAGTTGCCCCAGTTGTTTATGCTGTTACTAACAGCAGCCTGGAACGTACTGCTAGATGGGCAAAAGAATTAAAAATAAAAAATTAAAAATAAAATTCTAGGAGCAATTAGAAAATTTATTATGGCTATTATTCGAGAAACCATCAGAGCAATTTTCATAACTCTCATGCTTTGGTTGTTGACTGCAATCATCTATCCACTAATAATCCTTGTAGTCGGTCAAGTTTTTTTGCCCGATCAAGCTAATGGCAGCATCATACTGAATCTAAATAATGAACCGATTGGTTCGGCTTTGATCGGGCAGGTGTTCACATCTGACCGATATTTCCATCCTCGTCCCAGTACTGTTAGATATAGCCAAGGCAAAAAAGCCAAGCCAACTGGCATATCTGGAGCCAGCAATCTCGGTGCTAGTAATCCAGAACTACTAAAGCGGATTCAAGAAGACGCAAATCAATTGCGAGACGAAAATCTTCAACCAATAGCAGATATAATTTATACCTCTGGTTCTGGTTTAGATCCACATATTTCCTTCAAAGCAGCACGACAGCAATTGACGCGGGTTGCTGGTGCGCGGGGAGTAAAAGAAGATGAGATCCTACGTTTAATTAACAAGTATACTGATGGCAGATTTTTATGGATTTTTGGCGAACCGGGAGTCAATGTTCTCCGATTAAATTATGCTCTTGACTTGCAAGATATTAATCGTCAGCAAAATCAGTAAATGGGCATGGGGCATTGGCAATAATGGTTTTCCCATGCAATAGGAGTGCTAAAGATGTCAGATAATAGTAGTAATACTGGTTCGGCTGGCACACCTTTAAATTCTGCAAGTTACTCGCTTTATCCGGGACGACGACGGGGTAAGCATAAAATATTTATTGGCATGGCTCCAGGAGTAGGCAAAACCTACCGGATGCTGGAAGAGGGACACGCACTCAAACATGAAGGGCTTGATGTCGTCGTTGGGCTTTTGGAAACCCACGGACGCAAGGACACAGCTGAGAAGGCAGAGGGACTGGAGATTGTACCCCGTAAGCAATATCCTCGCGGTGAATTGACGCTAACGGATATGGATACAGATGCTATTTTAAAGCGATCGCCCCAATTAGTTTTAATCGATGAACTTGCCCATACCAACGTCCCTGGTTCCCCGCGCGAAAAACGCTACGAAGATGTAGAAATAGTTTTAGCAGCAGGCATTGATGTCTATTCCACAATGAATGTCCAACATTTGGAAAGTCTCAATGACTTAGTAGCCAGAATTACAGGTGTAGTAGTCCGGGAGCGCGTTCCTGACAGGATTCTGGATGAAGCAGATGAAATAGTGGTAATAGATGTTACGCCAGAAACATTGCAAGAACGGTTATTAGAAGGCAAGATTTACGCACCAGACAAAATCCAACAATCCCTCGATAATTTTTTCCAACGCCGTAATTTAATTGCTTTGCGGGAGTTGGCTTTACGGGAAGTAGCAGACAATGTAGAAGAAAATGCGATCGCTACTATCCCCAATGGGCAATTTTGTAATATTCATGAGCGGGTTTTGGTGTGTATATCCACTTATCCCAACTCGGTGCAACTGTTACGCCGGGGTGCAAGGTTGGCTAACTATATGAACGCACCGCTTTATACCTTGTTCGTTGCCGATCCCGAACGCTTCCTGACTAAGGAAGAAAGCTTACACATCCACACTTGTGAAAAATTGTGTAAGGAATTTGAAGGTAGTTTTATTCGTGTTACCAACAGTAACGTAGCGAATGCGATCGCTGAAATCGCCGAGAAATATCGGATTACCCAAATTGTAATCGGAGAGAGTCAGCGATCGCGCTGGCAAATGCTCCTCAAAGGATCTTTGACGCAAAAATTGGTGCGCTTGCTCAAAAATATTGATTTGCACATCATTGCCAGCGACAAAATGGTTTCACCCAAATAAGAGATTAAATTTCCCCAAAAACCTCAGAAGTAAAGCTTCCATGTAGACCATAGGGGATATGATGCTTCAGATGTAGGCGAGCGATCGCTCCTTTAGAGAAATCACTAGCATCTAAAATTACCAAATCTGAGCGGTGATGGGCAGCATCATAAACTAAAGCTAATACCCAACCATCATCTTCCTTTTCGGAACCTGGGCGTGGGACAAAAATCGGTTCACCGATAAAACCACGGGGTGCAGCACTCCAAAGTTGTCTTTCTCCAGACTCTAAATCAATTTTCAGCAATGCTTGTAAGGGAGCATTACCAATCTCCGCATGAGCCGCACCTATATATAGATATCGATAAGAACGTCCCACATTCGCCGGATGTATACTGGGAAATTCACAACAACGGCTCTCAATCAATTCTTGCCGCACTGTCCTATCCTTTAGATTCAGACAAAATCGCCAAAGTTGCCCAGGTGAAATTGCCTCAAAATCAACTTGTCGAAAATCACTTTCGGGTTCGACTTCTGGTAAATTTTGGTAACAAATGGAGTCAATCAAAACTTCGTCTTCTACCTCAAAAGCATTAACGTGGTGGAAGACGAAACCCGACTGAGTTTCCAGAGTTTTTATCTTTTCTTGCCCTTCTTTAGGGAAGCGGGGAATAATTATGATTTGAGTTGGCTGATTTGGCTGAAATTTGATACATTCTCCCGCCGCACGTATCCCCAAGGCGAAAGGTATGGGATTAAAGGTGACAGGATTTTGAAAGAAGATGCAGTAATTGGGAGTAATAACAAAATCGTGAATGAAACAGAAACCAGGAACACTATGAGCGTGTTGTCTGATAATTTCACCTGCTGAATTCAGCTCGAAAATAGTAATTGTGGTAGATAATCCCGGCTTAATTGAGAAGTTGACGAGGCAAGGTGCGCCCCCATCTCGATCGCAATTATTTTCTACGCGCGGATGTGCAGCAAAAGCTTCACCTGCTGACAAAGCACCATTAAAATATTCATTTTCCAGGGTTTCAAGAGTATAAGGATCGAGGCGATATGGTTCCGCCGCTTCCCACATTGCTAGCAGTTTCCCACCCCAATAGATAACATTTGTATTGGCAATATTTTTGAGGTTGAAGTCAAAAATATTAGCTAGCCAACCGCCAGGTTTTTGAGTACCAAAAGTACCACGATAGAGAATTTTCCCTGCCTTTTGCTCTGCCAAATAGCCAGTTGTGCGGACAAAGCGGTTACGAAAATGGGCACGCCCATTGGTAAAGGTAATTTTGCTAATCATCCCATCTCCATCAAATGGGTGATGAAGAGCCTGCCCATTCACATCCAATAAACCAGGGCCATTTCTAAACAACGTACCTTGTAACTCCGTGGGGATTTTTCCTTCTAGATCATCAATCCAATAATCAAACTCTTGGGTAAGAGATTGATATCCTCCTTGCCAGTCTGCACGAGTATAGGATTTTTCTGTAACTGAAGTTTCTTGACTTTTCAAACGCATATACTTTGTTTTTTTTGTTATTTTGGACGAAAATGTAACAGCTAAAAAGAATTTTTTTGCAGCTTTACTACCTCGACTCAGAGTGAGATTTATTCCACTATTCGACTATTTTCGACTCTGGTTCTCTCAGTACCAATTCAGACATCAAATCTGGCAAAAACGCTTCTTCCCCATCTTTGGATGTCTCAGTTTGTTCTTCAGCAGCAGGTAGCCAGTTGATAAATGGTAAGGGTAATAAGGTGCTGAGATTAGTAATTAGCACCAATAGCCAAAGTGATTCAAAGTTCGTTGCGGTAATCCCCAGCCAATACGTGATTAATGCTCCGAATGCATGAGAAACCGTTCCTGCTGAATTAAACACCGACATTAACAGGGCAAATAATGTTGCTTCCACACCAGAGGGACAAAGCCTTGCTGCTAGCACCATCACTTGCATAAAGGCAATTTTCCCCATCACAGTCAGAATCACGCTATCACCCAAACTAAACCAGTGGTCATCTATACCTAACCGCCTGTTTGTGTGAGTCACTAACAACAGCATCGTCATTCCTAAAATTGACGAAAGCACAGTACTCCAAGCAAAAATTACACGAAAAGGGATGCTTTTGAGGAAACGTTGAAAAATCCAAACACCTGCTAAAGAAGCGAAACTCGTCACCAAGTGGACTCGCCCCAAAAATTCTGGTTCAAAGTGGAGTTCGTTGGTAGAGAAGTAGAAAAAGGCTGAGTCAGCATTTGGGGTAGCTTGCCAGATGAAGATAAATGCTGTTGGTAGCCAAATTGTTTTTTGGCTAATGGCTTGGCGTAGCTGCCCCAGTTGATGTTTGATTGGTAAAGGGTTGGTGTGATTACTATCTTCAGTATCTTTGCTAACGGGGGACTCAGCAATTAACCAAGCTACCCCTGAGACGATGAGAGGGAATAAGGCGGTAATTGCAAAGACGGTACGGGTAGTAAAGTATTGCAGCAGCAGACCACTAAAGTATGCTGTTATTAAACCTCCGATCGCAGAAGCACCCCAGCACAGAGATTGTAATGAACCTGCTTTTGCTTGCGATTCCCCTCTGACTCGTTCTACAACCAGCGAGTCAACTATGACATCACTCATGGCGACACTAAGAGAACCAAGAGCGATCGCCAAGGTAGCTGCCCAGCTAGTATGAACTATTGTGGCCAGACTCGCCCAAGAAGCAGTTCCCAGTATCCCGGCTAAAATCAAATAAGGACGCCGACGATAGCCAAATATAGGCAAACCATCGGAGATAAAACCAAACACCGGCTTAATCATCCAAGGTAGGAAGACAATTCCCAATAGCGCCGACACCTGGACTGGACTCAGCAGCAGTTCATCTTTCAGGAAAAAGCTTACAGCTAGACGCGATAGCCCTAAAATTCCTTGGACAAAATAAACGGTGAGAATTGCAATCAACTCCGCATTAGGTTCATTACCCAAGAAGATTTTTTGTGTTAATGAGTCTTTGACCTTGGACAAGCCAGATGATTGAAGCACCATTCGATAAATATTTTTTAAGTTTTATCTACTTTTCTATCATATCGATTCTTAAAATCTGGGCTTTATGATCTCAGTTTTATCCTAAGTTAAGCCTGTAGGCTGAGTAATAACGACATCTCCAAGCTGAAGCAAGAGGCAATTCGGGCATTGTCTAAACGTTGTAGAGTGGCAGTTCAGAAAATAAATGTCAAAACAATTAGGGTGAGCTTACCTAAGTAAGCTCACCCTAACTTGTATTTAATGTTTGCTTTTTGCTGGAACTTTTGAAATCCTCCCTACGGCACACTATGTTGTGAAGTGGAGCCTGGGAGTAAGATATAGAGAAAATTAGGCAAATGTTACTGAGCTAAAGTTGGTATTTTAATAACACCCATTTCAAACAGTGCGATGAAAGTGGCGATCGCTTGAGAGTGACATTCCCATAAATTTCATCAGAAGTTCAGAAGACCTGTGAGCTAGAAATAGTCTTGTTTCCAAGCCAATAGATTTATGACAATTGCAAAACTGACTTTTTCTTGACTCGACGAGTCATAACTGAAGCAGCACCCACAAAACCAATTGCAAAAACTCCTAATACAGAAGAAGATTCAGGCACAGCTTGAGTAACTACATTACCAGTGATACTCTTGTAGCCAGTAGCGACTGTGTGATTATCTGATTCAAAACCACTTCCACCAATATTGGTGAATTGAACTTGATCAAAAGTTCCGCCAACATCGTAGAAGTTGATGAACGCAAAGGGTTCTCCAGAATCCTGATTTTGGAATGCCGAATTAGGATTACCATAGTAGCTGGATTTATTTGATAACCCTGCGATATAATTTACTACATCAGCAGTGGTCATAGAAAAAACAACCTGACCTTGTGAAAGAAATGTAAGTACGTTGCTAGCATCTCCAGCAGACCACCAAAGCCCAAAGTAACTTTGTGGGCTTGTCAAATTGAGAGTGGAAACTGTTTGACCATTACCCGATCTATTCGTGTCTACATCAAAATACTTACCTGTTCCACCAGCAGCACCATATTGGTCTGGATCTAAGATCAGAGTATTGCTATAGCTGCCAATATTTTTTGTTCCATTATTCCATTGAAATCCTGTTGCACTGTAACCTTGTGTTTGTGAATCAAAAGTATCTACATGGGCATTAACAAGATTTGATAATTGTGCATTTTGTACGCCTGCGTTTTCTATTGATACCGCAAAAGATGCAGCCGTTGCAGGACGGGTAATAGTAGCTAAAGACAAAACTACACCAGAAGCGATCGCGGACTTAATTAAAAGATTTTTCATTTTAGAATCCTTTTCGTTTTTAATCTTTCGTGTTCATAGCCCAATTGTGCGATGTGTTGATAGATTGCAAATCAGAGAGATTACTACTTTTTCGATTTGATTCTGTCCAGACATAAATATGGGTGATTGGACTTTTTTTAGGGAATAATCACTGATATTATGTACTGGGCTGTCTATTGCTTTATGTAGAAAGTGCGAAGTTGTCAGTGCTAAATTGTAAACAAGCTTTATTTATAAAAGGTGATGTTTTGTCATTTGCAGGCAGTTTATATCTTTAGTGTTATAGATAAAGAAAGCATGAGCATTGTGTTATGCAAATTTCTTGGAAAGATGTGATTAGTTCTTAACCATTTACTGAAAAATCCATCAATTATCTGTTTTTTAGCTTCAGAACAAAAAACTATAAAATCAGCTTATTTATATTAAGTTTTTGTATTTTTGGATGTTGTTATTATTAAACGGGAACAGTCTTTGAGAACCCTGTTTTCTGATAAGTAGAAATAGATTCGCGATCGTTGCTATTGCTTTTGAAATTCTTCCCTTGCTCTGCCTACTCGTTTTTCTCCAGTCAAGTATGTCACCTGGGTTTTTTTGACATGGGTAGTAACATGAATTAAACTACCTCTTGCAACAAAAGAATCTTGATCAATGCATCCGACTGAACAAGCTGCTGTCCCTACTCGCGTTATCGGTTTAATTAGTGGCACATCTGTAGATGGCATAGACGCGGCATTGGTAGAGATTTCCGGCACAGAATTGGATCTTAAAGTTGAGTTGCTAGCCGGAGCCACATATCCCTATCCAGCTGAACTCAGAGAAAAAATATTGGCTGTTGGTGCAGGCGTTGCCATCTCAATGGCAGAATTGGCAGAAATAGATGATGCGATCGCCATTGCCTTTGCCCAAGCCGCCCAAAATATTCAAATTGGTCATCAGCCAGCTATTATCATTGGCTCCCACGGTCAGACAGTTTATCATCGACCAGCTACGGGGAAGAAAACCACTCCCTACTCCCCATTAGGTTACAGTCTGCAACTAGGACGCGGTGCATTAATTGCCCATCTTACGGGCATTACAACTGTGAGCAACTTCCGCGTTGCTGATATCGCTATTGGTGGTCATGGTGCGCCTCTTGTGCCCAGAGTAGATGCCTATTTACTCAGTCATCCCCAGGAAGGGCGTTGTATTCAAAACATTGGTGGTATTGGCAATGTTGCTTATATTCCGCCTCGGTATGGCGACTGGCTCTCAAAAATTCGCGCTTGGGATACTGGCCCAGGAAATAGTCTGTTGGATCTGGCGGTGGAGCATTTAAGCGCTGGTGCTAAAACTTATGATGAAGATGGCAATTGGGCAGCAAGTGGTACTCCTTGCTATCCATTGGTAGAACAATGGCTCAACCAAGACTACTTTCATCTACCGCCACCCAAATCCACTGGACGAGAGTTATTTGGTGTGAATTACCTGCATGAGTGTTTAAAAGATGCCGAAGCATACCAACTCAGTCTCGCTGACATAATGGCAACTCTCACCGAACTTACAGCTGCTTCAATTGTTCACAGTTACCGCACTTTTTTGCCAGAAATGCCACAGAAGGTACTATTATGTGGTGGTGGTAGTCGCAATCTCTATTTAAAACAAAGATTACAATTGTTATTGCCATCAATACCAGTCTTGACTACAGATGAAGTCGGCTTGAGTGCAGATTTTAAAGAAGCGATCGCCTTTGCAGTTTTAGCCTACTGGCGAAATTTGGGGATTCCTGGCAACTTACCTACTGCGACTGGGGCACCTCAAGAAGTGCTTTTGGGAGAAATTCAGCAAAATCAGTACTCAGTAATAAGACAGGAACAATAAACAAGATAGAAAACTTCTTCATCCTTCACAGGCTAAACGTCCCGCTATCGCTAACGCAACTCAGCACTGTTATAACTATAGTCTTGGCGGCACTCGATCAAGACAGGGAAATAAAAGGTGGCTCATACTTTTTTATTGGAACCAGGACGCTGGGCAATGGAAGGAAATTGGCTAGAACGTAATGGTACGCCAATCAGCCTCAAGGGTATGACCTTGGTAGCTTGGAATCGAGATAACTGGTTCACTATGGCTACAAAATTAATCTTCCCAGGTAGCGATCGCTCCGAAATCTTTCTGCAATATAAAGGGCGGTTGCATGATGGAGAGCGTCAGTATACTTTTTTACTACAACATAATATTTTGGGGCAGATTGAAGGCGAAGGCTGGATTGGTCTGGATACGATTGTACAGCGTTACTGGGTACTAAGCGATCGTCAGCGTCGTAGTGGCTTTGAAACCCTACACCGGATTTCGGAAGATAGATACTACCTCAGTAGTGGCATTTTGGCTGGTCATTTTTTAACTAACACAATGGAAGCTAGTCTAGAACGTCAGTAAACCTAAAATCACCCACTGAAGCATAGTTCAGCGATTTCAAAACAGTAGTGGTCGAATTCCCTACTGAGAAAGCTCCTCCTGTCTCTTGCCTCTTTTAATCCGACCGACTTACTGAGTTGTATAGTAAAAAAGAGATGATCAAATTACGGTCAGGATTTTAGCATTTTTACCTAGCCGTGTAGTCAGTAGTCAGGAGTTAAGTTTCGTGAATCCTAAAGTCTCCGTCGTTATCCCTGCTTACAATACTGAAGCTTATATTGCGAAGGCAATTGAGTCAGCCTTAGAGCAAACGCTTACTGATATTGAAGTTATCGTGGTTGATGATGGTTCAAGTGATAAAACTGTAGAAATCGCTAAGAGTTTTAGCGATCAACGTCTCAAAGTGATAGTTAATCAGCAAAATCTTGGAGCTGCTGCTGCACGTAATCGAGCTTTCAGAGCAGCCCAAGGAGAATGGATTGCTGTGCTTGATTCAGATGATTGGTATGCTCCCGAAAGATTGTCTAAGCTTGTGTCTCTGGCAAATGAAATGAATGCAGACATGATTGCTGATGATATTTATTTAATCAAGGATGGTGAAACATCTCCCTGGAGTACATTAATTGAAGAAAGTGGAGAACGTATAGATAAAATTCTCCAAATTGATATTGTTTATTTTGTAGAAACTGATGTCTATGGACAACCAGGATTGCATCTTGGTTTAAGCAAGCCTTTATTCAAACGAGAATTTTTGGTTAAGCACGGCATTGAGTACGATGACGAAATTAGGATGGGTCAAGATTTTTGGCTTGATATGAAATGCTTAATCAAAGGAGCTCGCTTTTTTATTGAACCAAAACCCTATTATTTCTACCGTTCACGCCCAGGTTCTCTTGTATATCAAAGCCAATTACCACGTCTAACTCAATACTGCAAAGCTACTAATTATTTCATGCAACAAGAGGTTGTGAAAAAAAATCCTGCTTTAATGCACGCTCTATCTTATAATCTTGAAATTTATAAGAAAAATCTAGCTTACCTTAAAGTTGTAGAGCCTATCAAACAAAGAAAATGGTTAACAGCATTCACAGAAATCAGGAAAAATCCGGGCTTTTTCTATGATTTTAGTTCCCGATTTAAGACTATTGTTGAACGTCGAATTCAATACTATATTATGAATAATAAATCCAGTTTCGATATGTTGTATCCTAACATACAGAAAAAACGAAAAACTACCAATTAGTACTATTACAATTTTCTCAAGAAATAATACATCTTTACATAATCAGAATGAGCTTAAAAGTTAAAAATATGCTTAGGTAATAAGATGTTTTAAAACTGCCAATTTTGTAGAAGTGGATACCATACAAAAAGTCTACCTCTGTGGAATAATGCAAATTCAAGAGTTTGTTAACCTGTAAAGGCAGATTTTGTCTCTGTACCCAAGCCAGTGCGGTCTTCTTGCAACGTGAAAGAGCGTCTTTAAGAGTTGGGCAGATCATGCCGTACATAGAGCAATTCAAAACTCCCTTCATACTCATTACTCAGTTCTCATAACTTTGTAGTGAGTGTAATATTACCTAATTAAGGTTTTTGGCAAATCCTACAGTTATCTATTTAGTCAAAATTGGGCAAAATAAAACTACATCCCAATTAAAATGCAAAATAATGGTACAAAGCGTCATTATAAATCTACTCCTTCTGCTTGTTTGATTTGTCATGTTGCACCAGTTGTAATAACCGTCTCGGTTGCAAACTGTCAGACTCATGGTTTCAATCTTCTAAGAGAGGAGGGAAAAAACCTAGTACAGCACCGTGTAAATAAACCAACGATTGGAAATCGCACAAAAGCCTAGTCTATAAGCTTTTTGCCTTTTGACTTCCATTTCTGCCTTCTAGTACAAGCGTAGAAAGTCATTTCTGGACGCAATAAGTCAAATATCAGTTTGAATGCACTTTTCTTCCCAAATACTTACAACCTGCTTTTAGAGTCGAATTTTCTATGTCAGACCCCAACATTGGTCGCTTACTCAGCAAACGCTACCAACTCCAAGAGTTAATCGGTACTGGAGCAATGGGTCGGGTTTATCGTGCTAAAGATACTTTGTTGGGAGGTGTACCTGTTGCAGTTAAGTTTCTCGCTCTATCAATCCAAAATGAAAAGATGCGATTGCAAGACCGCTTTGAGCGAGAAGCAAAAACCTGTGCTTTACTAGGCCAAAAAAGCATCCACATTGTCCGAGTTATGGACTATGGCGTAGATGACAATAACATCCCGTTCTACGTCATGGAGTACTTACAAGGACAAAACCTGAACAATATTATTCGCAAGCAACGATTGCCTTTACCAAGATTCCTCAGTATGGCGCGTCAACTCAGTCTGGGTTTACAGTGTGCCCATGATGGCATCCCGGTTGATGGTACTATTTGCCCAATCATCCATCGCGATGTCAAGCCAAGCAATATGCTGGTGATTCAAGACCCCAGTTTTGGAGAATTGGTCAAGGTTCTAGATTTTGGTATTGCTAAGTTATTACAATCAGATGGCGACCATACAAAATTTTATTTAGGGACATTGGCTTATTCTTCTCCTGAACAGATGGAGGGGAAGGAATTAGACAACCGTGCTGATATTTATAGTTTGGGCGTCATGATGTTTGAGATGCTCACAGGCAAAATGCCACTGGTAGCACCAACTCACTCTTTTGGAGCATGGTATAAAACACATCACTATCAAAAACCACGTTCTTTTGCTGAGGTTGCGCCTGGATTAGAACTACCAAAAGAAATCGACAATTTGGTAATGAGTTGTCTAGCTAAAGTAGCACGCGATCGCCCTCAAAGTATTACAGAAATTCTTAAAGTTCTAGCATCTCTAGAAAAGCCTGAGCATACACGCAAAGTTAAACAAGACAGCCAAGCCCTAGTTCCTACTAGTACAGTTAGTCCTGAGCTTGAACAAAAGACAAAAGCCGATTTGCGGGTATCCTGGTCAAACGATGAAATCGCTCGTGCTATTTCTTGGCCCAAAAATAAACCAATTGCCGATATTGTATTTCCCCAGCCCATTCAGACCAATGGGGAGGTTTTACCCGCTCTGTGGGTAATGCTACCGCAAGAAGAAATTCAAAAACGCCTACTCTGTACCCGCTATAACCAATTTCTTTTCATCTCTATCCCTCATCCCATGCTGCTATGGATTACTGTCATCCACAACCGCAAGCATGGCGCTAAATGGTTGCCTTATTATCTTGATCTCAAAACCAGTCTTGGTCAAGAAATTGCCCGATTGCTACAGCACACAGGTTACTACCGCCTGTTATTCTTTGCACGAGAGACACCAACTCACTGTAGCCATATCTTACTTTCTAGCGTCGCTTCTGCCCAGCGTCAACGACTACAAGAGTGGGTCGCAATCAGCAATACCTTGATGTCCTCTGCCGACCCGCAATTCAGTAAAAGCTTACTCAAAACCGAGTACGAAAAAATTAAGCCTCAAATCATAACAAAACTGGAAAGTATTGATACAGATTCTCCATACGATCTTTCCAGCTAGGAATAATTTCGATGGTTACTCAAGGAATGTAAACTTTTATAAACAAAATATATATAAAGATGTAACTTCTAGTTATATGTATAAAGAGTGAAATTTGCTAGCTGCTAAAGCAGTGCGATCTAAATTCTCTCTGGATGTTCTTGTATACATACTTCCAGTAGATTGTAAATTTACGCAGGTATAATTATCAGACTAGACGAAGCAAAAAGAAGTTTGGCTAAAGCAAACAACAAATTTAGTCTACAAAGCTAAAGTTAAGTCTAGACTCCAGCAAGTATGCCGTAGACCATGTTTACTCATTCTGAGTTAATTTTGGGAATTGAACTTTTGTGGCGCTCTTGTGGAATTAATCGAAGTTGACGCCCCGGCATCCCCAGCTCTTTTCCTCCTTGGAACCAAGCAAGAGAAGGAGGTCGCCCACTGCGACATCAGAACGATTCTATGCCATAGTGGAACCTGAATCTAAGCCCCACTGGTGCTTAAGAAGTTCTTGGTAAGTTGCCTCGCGAACGACCATTTGCTCATAGAGTTTTACTAAAAAGTCTTTAGCTTGCTCGTGGCTCATATTTTGCACCTGAGTAGAAAATGAGCAGATGCTGAATTGCTGTTCCAAGGATAGTTTCATTGGTTGATTCATAATTAACTCCGAAAAAACAACGTGTAAAGGTGATATCGCTTACAGAAGTCCAAATGGGATAATATTTGGACTTATATCTGTCCAACATTTGTTCCTCCGTATTACGAAAGATAACAATTGTTTGACAGGGTTGCCCACATCCTAAGTGTGGACTTTTTCTGCTCTGATATCTTGCACCTAATCCTACTGATATACCACCCAAGTTAGCCGAACCATATTCCGGAAAATAGGCTTTGTTTGGCTTCAGATAAGTATAACTACCTCCCTAGCTCCTTCCTGCTTTGCACAATTCTCTTTTCAAGAGAAGATTAAGTGCTATCCTTAACCATCTATAGTTTTTCTGAAACAAAAAACTAAGATGCTGTCTCCCTCCAATATGGAAGAAGCTTCGAAGGACAGGGATTTTAAAGAGGTTCGAGAATGAATGGTAATAAGCGTGAATTATAATCGCTCTACCTTATTACGTGCAAGATGTCAATTTCCAAATTTATACAAATTTAGCCTCATTAGGTGATTTTTGAGGCTAAAAATATTTGTATCAAATTGTAAAAAGGAAAAATGCTCACGCTGAACAAATTACTGAGTATATTTACCAGATTAGTCCTTTGTCCTTGGACAATAAGCAATAATTAATGACTGTTTTCTTCGAGTGAGACGATGACAACTGTGATGTTATCGTGCCCTCCCTGCTCTTTGGCAGCCTCGACTAGAGAGATGGCGGCTTTATCAAGCCAAGGAGTCTCTTGGAGGCAGCTAGCAATCTTCTGTTCGACAAGTTCTTCTGTCAGACCATCACTACATAACAGCAAGCGATCGCCAACTTTTACATCTAGTGGTTGCACATCAATCTGATGCAAGTCTTCACGCCCCAAACAGCGCGATAACACATGACGAAAAGGATGCGATCGCGCTTCATCTGAAGTGATGTCACCGATTTTGATTGCCCGTGCTACCCAAGTGTGGTCTTCTGTTACCTGTTCTAAGTGAGATTCGCGGAAGCGATACAGCCGGGAATCGCCAACATGAGCGCACCAGGGGGACTCTGGGGCGCGAAAAATTACTGCTACAACCGTTGTACCCATGTCGGCGCGTTCGGGATGATTTTGCTGATCGTGCAAAATCGCTTCATTAGCATCCCACAAAGCTTGCTCTAGCAATTCTTGGGAAGATTTTGAAGATTCCCAATTTGCGACCAAATACGCTTGAATTTCTCCTGTGGCAATTCGACTTGCCTCTTCACCTCCGGCATGACCACCCATACCATCGGCTACAATAAAAAACCGCCCTTCTGGGTCAACATAGTAAGCATCCTGATTATTAGAACGAATAAGTCCCGGATCGCTAAAACCCGTGAAATTAAGTTTCATAAATTTTTTGCAACAATTAATACATACGATCGTAACGGTCAAGGCGTAAAAGTAGTCTGATCAAGATCACTGAAAGCCCTGCTGCAATTAAACCAGGCAACAGTGCCAACCACACATAATCCTTAACCACTAAGATAGTAGCTGAAAGTGTGAAACCACTGATTAATAGAGAATAGCTGATTGAGAGCTGAATACTGCTCTGTCGCCGTAGCAGGCGTTCAGTTTCTATAGACCGAACGCGCAGGCGCATGTCTCCCTGCTCTAGTTTTTCTAGTGTATCCTCTAATCTACGTGGCAGACCAAACGCAGTACTACTTACCTGAGCTGCTTGACGACTTAATTCGTTAAGAAAGCTATTCCCCTCAGAACCATTCATATCAGTCATAAGTTGCATTGCATACGGTTTGGCAACTTCCATAAAGTTAAATTCGGGATCTAAGCCTTTACCTACCCCTTCTAGGGTAGAAAAGGCTCGCATCACAAAAGTGAAAGTTGCTGGAAATCTAAATGGCTGATTATAAGCTATTTCGTAAAGGTCGTCACTGATTGCCGCGACTGATTGGTTTTCAAAGGGCTTATCCATGAAATGATCGAGCATGTACTGCACAGAACGCCGTACTGGGCCCATATCATCGGTTGGGGCGATCGCACCTAAATCGATCAGAGATTGAACAACGCGCTCGCCATCTTTTTGGGCAATACCAAATAGTGTTTGCATCAATCCTTCGCGGATGTTGGACTTAATCCGCCCCATCATCCCGAAATCGTAGAATATCAAAGCACCATTTGCACTGACGGCAATATTGCCTGGGTGAGGATCGGCGTGGAAAAAGCCACTATTGAGTAATTGTAGTAAGTAGGCTTGAGCGCCTTGACGAGCGATCGCTTTTCGATCCAAACCTGCTGCTTCTAAGGCTTCGTATTGGCTAATTTTAATTCCAGGGAGATATTCTAAAGTCAGCACTCTGGAAGTGGCATAACGCCAGTATACTTTTGGGACATTCACCCAATCATAGCCGCGAAAGTTCCGGCGAAAAGTATCGGCGTTACGACCTTCGTTGAGATAATCAATTTCTTCCCAAAGAATGCGACAACATTCTTCGTAAATACCCAACCAATCTCGCCCCCGTCCCCATTTGGGATGGTTTTGAAAGTAGCGGGTAATTCCCTTGAGAATCTGTAAATCTATTTCAAATAACTTCTTTAGTCCAGGACGTTGCACTTTGACAACAACCGATTCCCCTGTATGCAGCACAGCTTTGTGTACTTGCCCCAAGCTAGCAGCAGCTAAGGGAATAGGTTCAAAATTATGGAAGAGTTCAGGAATTTTCTTGCCTAGTTCTTTCTCAATGGTCGCTTCTACTTGCTCATAGCTAAATGCCGGTACTTTGTCTTGTAATTTGGCTAGTTCCTCTACATATTCACCAGGGAATATATCAGCACGGGTAGAAAACAATTGCCCTACTTTAATGAAGGTTGGCCCTAAATCCAGTAGGGTATTACGAATCCACACCGCTTGAGTTTTGCGTCTTGTAGCTTGCTTTGCCTCAGTCACACCACCCGGATAACTCCAAGATTTGTTGTATAGCCAAAGTTTGAACAATAAGGTCAAGACAAAAGACCAAATGTCCACAAAACGCCGTCTGCTAGAGTATTTTTCCCGATTCCAACGGTATGCCTTATCTGAATAACCTTGTTCCATATACTTCTGTGTACCGTTGGTTTGCAACCGAATCCCTTGAAAGAAAAGACACTCTGATTCCTAAACTGTTTTTTCTTAAGTGTCCTTTGTCATTTGTCATTTGTGCATAATTTTTGACCAATGACCAATGACCAATGACTAACTAAATTTATGCAGAAGTTCTGCGATAATGTTGCAATTCTGTTCGTAACAGGGCAATTTCTGCTCGTAATTCATCAATATCTGCTTGCAAGTCACCGGAATCAGAACTGGCTTGTGCAGTACCTGTGGTAGATTGACCACCACTAGCTGCTTCTGTTGCCCGATTTGCCCGCTCTAGAACTTCTTCTGTAAACTGGCGCAACTGTTCTCTAGCTTCTGCATCAAATTTGCCCAGATCGCTCAAAGCATCGGTCAAGGCGACCTCTAAACGCTCGTTAACTACTTCTGCTACTGCTCTGCCTACGAAAAAGGCTTGTACTAATGGGTTACTCATAAATTTTTGTTACGTTGATCCGCAAGAGAATTATAACTTGCCTGTATGCTTTACGGCTTCTGCTGAGGAGTTAGAGATTTGGAGTTGCTGATGGCTAAATTGGTTGAGTAGAAAAAATCCTTGATAAAATTCTATGAAATACGACAATCTTTGGGAAGGTAGAAGTAGCTATTGGTTGCCAGCATTTTCTCTTCTCTTGCTCCACTGGGTAAAACCTTTTCTACCTTTTTTGGGATTACCGAATTTTATACTCAAGCAGCCGCTAATTTGGAAGCAAATTTATACTCAAGCAGCACTTGAGTATCAAACCGCAATAGAAACGCAGCATTTGTCAGGGAAATACTATGACCCAGTTATCAAGCAATTAGTAACAAAAGCTTTGCAAAATTTGGCAGTATTATCCATCAAAAGCAATACTTTGCTAAAAAACCTCTCCCCAACTAAGTTTATCAACTTTTGGTGTTAGCAATAATACTTTTAATACATCCTCTCAGCAGTAGCGCGATCGCTTTATTTATGAGATTCCAGCAACTCTCGATAATATTGCTCTGGTGTACTCGGTAAATAAGTTGTCATGTGCAAAGTTTGTTCCCTCAATTTGAAACTTTGAGTAATATTAATCCGGCTGAGGAAATCTAGATCGTGGGAAATTACCCAAAGCGCTCCTTGGTAATCATTGATACCTACTACCATTTGTTCAACTGTTTCAATATCTAGGTTATTAGTTGGTTCATCGAGAATCAGCAGATCGATTTCTGAGATACTTATTATAGCGATCGCTAATCTTGCCAACTCACCCCCACTCAATACAGAAGCGCTTTTGTGAACGTCATCATATTTAAAGAGAAAGTGTCCCAACTGTTGACGCAAAAGCTGATAGCTGAGATGAGGATTGGCAGCTTGCATATTTTCCAGAATTGTGTATTGGCGATTTACCAATTCGTAGGTTTGATCGAGATATACAGCTTTCATCGCTGGTGTGAGCAAAACTTCACCTGATTCTAAAAACGCTGTTTGGTTTTCCATTCCCAAAATTGCCTTTACCAGACTCGATTTACCAGAACCGTTTTCGCCGATCATGGCTATGCGATCGCCAGATGACACATGCAGTTGAATATTTTGAATCAGCAGACGTTCTGATACTTTAAGATTTGCACCCTGGATATTGATTAGATTTCGGTGCTTGTGGTTTTTTTCTTCTAGCTGAATACTTGTTACTTTCGTAGTTTTGACTTTCGTCTCTGCAACTTTTTGATTAGCCTTTGCTACTGCTGCTTCATGTTTCTTTTTTGCAGTACCGTTAGACACCTCAGCTTGAGTTTTCATCAGTCCTGCTGCCATTCTATCAATACTACCATTGAGAAACTTGGCGCGACCGTTGCGACTAGATTGGGCTGCGCGTTGCTGTTCTTGCATAGCTGTGGCTTGAGTACGTTTGAGTTCCTTTCTGGCGGCTTCGTGCGATCGCAATGCTACCTCTAACTCGATTTCCTTTTGTTCTCGATATTGAGAAAAATTTCCTCCATATACTTTCAAACCAACAGATGTAAGTTCCCAGGTAACATCTGTCACATGGTCTAAGAAAAAAGGCTTGTGTGAGACAATCACAAACGCACCTGTATAATCTTGAAGAAACTGTCTTAAGCTTTCTAATGCTTGCAAATCCATGTGATTGGTTGGCTCATCAAGTAACAGCAAGTTTGGTTCTTGAGCCAAACCGATCGCCAAAAATAGTTTAGTAAGTTCTCCGCCACTCAAGTTTGCGATTGATAAAGATAAGTCAACTTTAGTGTGAAATCGTGTTTGTAAAATCTCCTCAATCTTCCACCATTCATCAGAGATGGAAATCAAAAAATCAACTACTGTATTTGTTGTAATTTCTTGTCTGATAGTGCTGATTTGTGGCAAATAGTAAACAATACCATTACGTAAAATCGAACCTGTATATGGGTTCATTTGACTTGCAAGTATCTTGAGAAGAGTTGATTTTCCTACTCCATTGCAACCTACTAAAGCAATGCGATCGCCTGTTTCTATATTCAAATGAATTCCTTGAAACAAAGTGTTGTCTACACTGAGTTTATATTCTAAATTCTCAGCTAATAATATTGATTTTTTCTGCATTATTTTCAAACCTCAATTCGCAAACTTATACCTGCATATTCATAACAATTGCGGGTATATTAGACGCAAAAAAACTCAGCCGCAGACACTTGCCAAACGGTTCAATGTATATAGGAGTAATGACAATATTTTTAGTGCATGACTATGTGAAGTAACCCTGTCAAACTAGTTGCGTTTATTCTTTGTTGACATTTGTTGCTTTGGCGCAACGGGTGTTTGCTACTACTTCATTTGAGCTATCTCGCTGGAGTTGTGATCAGGTTTGATATTGACTACAGTGTAGCATGAAGGTATTTCACAAGGGTAGCGATCGCTTGTTTCTTTTTAAAAGTCTAATTTATTACTCACCGGGCGACTAGAAGTCGCGGCTACACAGACAAAACCCGCCTGCGCGGGTTAAAAACATTTTTCTTGTTTATTTACCAATACAAAACCTGCTAAAAATTCTTTCTAAAACTGATTCTGTTACTTCTTCTCCGGTAATTTCTCCTAGAGCTTGAATTGCACCACGTAAGTCAATTGTCCAAAAATCAAGAGGGAACTGCTGGGTAATAGTTGCTTGTACCTGTTCCAAAGATATTTTAGCTTGAGTTAAGGCTGCTGCCTGCCTTTGATTAATGGCTAAATCCATATCAGCAGCTTGCACTTTTCCAGATTGAACTATCTCTAGAATTGCTGTTTCTAAAGCATCGATACCTTGGTTTTGGGCTGCTGCTGTGAAAATTTTGGATTTTGAGTCGCCACCTTGGTGCGCTGGAAGCGCAACTGGGATTTTAGATTGAATATTTTTTCTATCCTCTTCTTGTAATAAATCAATTTTGTTAATCACTATAATCAACGGACGGTGTTGCACCTTTTCATAAATTTCTTGATCGCCTTCTGTCCAACCTGCGGAAGCATCGATGGTAAGTAAGACTAAATCAGCTGCATTGGCGGCACGACGCGATCGCTCGACGCCAATTTTTTCCACTTGGTCTGTTGTTTCCCGAATACCCGCAGTATCTAGCACTTGTACGGGAATTCCCCCGACAACTAACTGGGATTCGACAACATCGCGGGTTGTACCGGGTAAATCAGTCACAATGGCGCGATCGCTCCGACTCCAAGCGTTCAATAAACTCGACTTACCCACATTCGGACGCCCAACAATTGCTACTTTTAGACCAGTGCGTAGCAATTCACCTTGATCTTTGGTTTTTAATAACCTAGTTATTTCTGCGGCAATTTTATCGATTTCTGATATGATTGCTTTATCATCCAACGGCGGAAGGTCTTCCTCAAAATCAATTCGAGCTTCAATTTCTGCCAAAATATCCAAACAGTTTGCGCGTAACTGCCGAATCGGATGAGCTAATTTTCCTTGTAAACCAGCCAAAGCACTTTGAGCCGCTTGGGGCGATCGCGCTCCTACTAAATCGGCAATACCTTCGGCTTGAGTTAAATCCAATCGTCCATTTAAAAAGGCGCGGAGAGTAAATTCTCCCGGTTGCGCTAGTCTAGCTCCATTTTCCAAACACAGTTGTAATATCTGCTGCACTGCCATAATTCCCCCGTGGCAATGGAATTCTACGACATCTTCACGGGTGTAAGAACGGGGTGCTTTCATAATCAGCAACAAGGCTTCATCCACTATTTGTTGCGTCTGAGGATGGCGAATGTAACCGTAGAGAATCCGGTGACTTTCCCAAACTTGTCGCCCTGGTGCATGAAAGAGAATTTGGGCAATTGTCATTGCTTGAGAACCGGACACCCGCACAATACCAACACTACCCTGTTGGGGGACAACAGCAGTCGCGATCGCGGCTATAGTTCCAGTAGTAGCAAAAAGTTCCGACATGAGCGCCCTTTATAAGTGTGAGGAGTAAAAATCATGACTCATAACTCATAACTTTCTAAATGGTAGGTATTTAGACTAATGAAATACCAAGTGGCAAGGTAAAATTTAGCTAGATGGTTATACCTGATAGTAAAAAGTTAATGGTGAAGAGTTAGGGATGAAAAGAACTCACAACTTATAACTTATAACTTTTAGAGAGAGGAATTTACTGTGGAGCAAAAAATTAACTGCGCTGTAGCCTGTATTAATGGGTGTGTTTTAGGGGATAAATGCCCCAATATCGAGTTTAGAGAGGCAACGGCAAAATTTATTGAAGACACTCCCTTAGATAAAATGCTGGAGTTGGCACAAGAACGTCTGCGGAAAAAAATGGCGGAACCGCCAAAATGGGTTTTTCCTGAAGATCCATAGAATTTGGGACAATAGGCACAAGCAGGATAAGTATCTGGATCTATATTGAATTCTCGCAGTTTTGCGACCATTTAATTGACGAATTACTTTTCCTGTTTTGACATCCCAAAACTTTGTTTGACCTAAGATATTACTAGTAACCAAGATATCACCATCCTCACTAAAATGGAGAAACTCAAATCTGAATACTCTAAAATACCAGACTGTTTCCCTGTAGAGAGATTCCAGATTTGAGTTGCTGCTTTTGATGTACTTTGAATAGTTTGTGAAGAGGAACCGCCTAAGTTACAACTAAAGCCGAAGCTATCACTACCACTACCACTATTTGAGCTACAGCCTGCTGGAGTAGTGTTTTTTAAATTGATGTTTAATCCTGAATTTGCAGTAACAATAGTTTGCAAGTCTGGACTGATAGCAATAGATTGAATCTTGGCATATTCATCATCTAAAAGTGAAAAAGTTTGAGTTTTTCCTGTGGCTAGGTTCCAGACTTGTAACTTCCTTCTGCTACTGGTTACAAAGATTTTGCTATCACGGCTGAGATCGGCAGCACTAATAGGTGATTTTGCATCTAAGCGACGTAAGAACTTAATCCTGCGTTGAGATGACGGAGAAATATTTTCTGCTCTAGGTAAAACAAGTTGAGCAAAAGTGTCTTGAATGGTAAAAGATAGACAGCTATACAGCTAACGCTAACCAAGATTGTTTTGAAATGTTGTTGCATTATATATTTTGAATATGGTTATAGTTATTGCGTAATAGAAAGTGCGATTGTCTCCACCAAGAACGTAGGCAATCGCACAAATTCAGGTATATTGGCAACTGCGATCGCACTTGTATCTCACTTTGCCAAAAAGTTTATTGTTTACTCGACATGGAAAATGCGATCGCCTTGAAGATTTAGATATCTAATTCGTTGGGGTAAAAGTTTCGTCAGATATATCCCTAGATATTAGATAAAATTTTGTTCTGTGGAGTTAAGTGAGTCTACTAATGTAATGTTTAGACACGAATTCTAGCGACTGAAGCAGACTCTAAGGACACCAGCATTGTCTCCAAGCGCATTATCAGCATCATTGATCCGCATAGCAGTCCGAGTAATCGGTTTAGGTAATTGCTGACTTCCCTGCACCCACACATAGCCATATCCATCCGTAGGAATGTCTACAAATAAAGCACCGAAAGGTACGCCTTTATCGTACTTGTATTGATTGTATGGTTCTAGTCCAGGTTCTAAGTGTCCGCGAGGCCCAACTTGTGAGTAATTTCTGGCATCTACTGACCAACCTCCACTTACACTGGCTACACGTGTATATGGTCTGCCGAGATTATAGTACTGCCAACCATTTCTTGAATCTACGTAAAAGCATGTTTGATCCGATGTATTCCCGCAATGAGGACAACCGACAGTCGATTGACTTTGTGCTTCAGCCTTATTTGCTACAACTCCCAATCCCGTCAATGTGATTGCTACGGACGTTAGAAAGAATAAATGTTTCCTTGAATGCTTACTCATGTTTATTGATCTCCAAAAAAGATGTTGGTTCCGAACTGTGGGGATCATTCTCTAAATCTGTACGATCGCACCCAATTAACAAAATGCGATATCTTACGGTAAGCTACGCGATCGCCCAAAATAATCGGGTTATGGGAAAATAATATGAATGTTACCCTTCGCTTTACCTCACCCAAGCTTGTATCTTAAAAGCAGAGTAGACAAGAAACCCTGCCTTTCGCCTGAGTAATGCAAGATGGGGTTTAGCCACCGCAAGTAGAACTTGCTTGTTCAAGAGTTATACCTGTTGGTTCTGAAACAGTTTTCTTTCCACCTCTTCCTCTGTAAAAACAAGTTTCATCGATACTTCCCCACGGATCGATACAAACTTCCTTCTGTGTATACATTTGCCGATTCACACATTCTGCAAACTTTTCAGGAGAACGCTGTTGCACACCAGGATTAGGAACAACAAAAATCGTAGGCTGCTGTTGAACGCCCCAGTTGTTAGGCTGTCTGTTATTCCTATTACTTTCTTCAGCACAGGTTTGCTCTGCTTTTGCAAGTGCATCACTTCTGCTAAGGTCTCCACCTTGGCGGCTATAGTAATATTCCGTAAACTTTTTAATACACTCAAGTCGCTCGTCGCTCCAAGACTGAGCAGATGCCGGAAGTACCTTGATTGTATATAGGTTGCTCACGACAATTCCAAAGGAGATCAAAGACCGAAGAACGACAGTATTGATGTTCAGTGGCTGCATGGTTTTTTCAAAGATTTAAAGATTCTTATTTGAGTATTTCTAGCTGCTAGAACTGCTTATCCAAATACTCTACTGCCAGGTATAATGTTTGACGGTCGGAAAAAGGTCGGAAAAAGTCGGGTCTTTTTGGTAGATTTACGTAAACTTTTTCAATAAACAAAGCTTACTAGTGCGAATATCGTAGTTAATTTAGTATTTCTACGTGGATAAATGACGGTTGAAGAGGCGATCGCACTAGTCGAGCAAGTATTGGAACGGGGATGCTTAACAAAAGCTCAAGAGATTGTCTTCCGTCAGTCATGGGAGGGGAAAACTTACCTAGAAATGACACGAGAGGTTAAATATGATGCTGGTTACATCAAGGACGTTGGCTCTGAATTATGGCAAACGCTCTCGATAGCTTTAGGAGAAAAAGTTACCAAAAATAACCTGCACGGAGTACTGAAGCGAACCGCACAGCGACAAAAGGACACAACCGCCTCATCGACTCTAAATTACCAACCCTCCAATTCCCACGCAGACTGGGGAGATGCTCCTGATGTGCATGTGTTCTTTGGGCGAACAGAGGAACTAGAAACTCTAGAAAACTGGATTATTCGAGATCGCACTCGATGTGTGGCGATTGTCGGAATGCGGGGGATCGGCAAGACCCATCTTTCACTGAAACTGGGATTGGGTGGAATCGGCAAAACAGACCTATCACTTCAGTTAGCCAAGGGTATCCAGGAAAAGTTTGAGTTTGTCATCTGGCGATCGCTTCTCAATGCTCCTCCCCTGTTTGACTTACTAGCCGATTTAATTAAAGTCCTTTCCAGACAGCAGCAGACAACACTACCAGAGACAATTAGCGATCGCATCTCTTTGTTGCTCCACCACCTGAAAACCCACCGATGTCTCCTACTTCTAGATAACGCCGAAACTCTTCTGCAAGCCGGAGATCCCATCGGTCGGTATCGAGCTGATTATGAAGACTATGGACAGTTCATTAAACAGGTTGGGGAAGTGGCGCATCAAAGTTGCTTACTGCTGACAAGCCGCGAAAAACCCCAAGAACTCATTTTAATGGATGGGCCAACTCGTCCGGTGCGCTCTTTGGTGTTACAGGGGTTAGATATCCAAGCTGGAAAACAGATTATTGCAGAGCTTGGCGATTTTACAGCTAGTGAAGAAGACTGGCGGGAGTTGATTGGGCTTTATGATGGCAATCCTCTAGCACTGCAATTGGTCAGCAAACACATCCTGGAAGTATTTTTTGGCAGTATTGCCGAATTTTTAAGGGAAGGCAAGCCAGTGTTTCACGACTTGCAAGAACTCCTATCCTGGCACTTTCAAAGGCTCCCCAAAGAGTGCTGTGAACTGCTGTACTGGTTAGCAATCAATCGGGAACCAGTGTCACTAGCAGAATTGCGGGAAGATTTGATGTTATCAACTGCTAAGGCGGCATTGCCTGCAACTCTGGGAGTACTGCAACGAAAGATTCCCCTAGAGCGTACAGGCGATCGCTTTACACTTCAGCCTGTGTTGATGGAGTATGTTACCGATCAATTAGTAGCTTTCGCTTCTCAGGAAATCGTCAATCAAAGCCATGAACTTTTGAGAAATTATGCTCTAATTAAAGCCCAGAGCAAAGATTATCTTAGACAAGCACAAATTCGTCTCATCCTAGCCCCTGTTATTGATAATTTAATATTAGCTCTGGGTAGTTCCAACCAAATTCAGTTTCAGTTGCAGAAACTTCTCAAAAAATTGAAACAAGAGGCTTTAACCCATTCTGGATATGCAGCAGGCAATATTTTTAATCTTCTCAGAAAAATTCAAGCTAATTTCAGTAGTTATGATTTTTCTCATTTAACAATTTGTCAAGCATATTTACAAGATATAAATTTACAAAATGTTAATTTTTCCCACTGCTATTTTTCTAAATCTATTTTCACTCAATCTTTCAATGGGGTGATGTCAATTGCCTTTAGCCCTGATGGTAAAACCTTAGCAAGTGGTAATGCCAATTATGAGATTCATTTATGGCAAGTTGTAGATCAACAACGTCTTTTAACATTGCAAGGACATACCAACTGGGTACGAGCGATCGCTTTTAGCCCAGATGGACAGATACTTGCTAGTGGCAGTGATGATTCAACAATCAAAGTATGGCATCTACAGTCTGCTCAATGTTGGCAAACCTTATCTGAACATACGGGTAGTGTGATTTCTATTAATTTCAGTCCAGATGGTTCAATGCTAGCCAGTGCAAGTAGCGACTTAAACATTAGGATTTGGCAAGTGTCAGACGGCTGTTGTCTAAAAATTCTCCACGGACACAGTGCAGGTGTAATTTCTGTTCATTTCAGTCCAGATCGTAAACGGTTGGTAAGCAGCAGCTTTGACAATCTGATCAAAATTTGGGACATTGAAACTGGAGAATGTCTTTATACTATTACAGATCATAATAACTGGGCTTGGGTAACTCGCTTTAGTCCTAATGGAGCATTGCTAGTCAGTGGGAACTGCAATCATACGGTGAAAATTTGGAACGTTCAAAATTATGAATGTTTGGGAATTCTTCAAGGTCATACTGGATGGATATGGGATGCTATTTGGAGTACAGACAATCGGCTGATTGCTAGTTGTGGTGCTGATCAAACTATTCGTATTTGGGATGTCGAAACCCGTACCTGCCTGCATACTCTCAAGGGCCACAACCATCAAATCTGGGGTGTTGCCTTCAGTCCAGATAACCAAACTCTTGCTAGTGCCAGTGAAGACCAAACTATTAGGCTGTGGCAAGTTAGTAACGGCAAGTGTATTGCTTGCATCCACGGATATAATAACTGGGTTAAGAATGTAACTTTTAGTCCCAGCGCTCAAATGCTAGCCAGTGGACACAGAGATAATACTTTAAGAATTTGGGACATGAAGAGTGGTGAATGTCTGCATGAGTTGAAAGCATACTCTCAAGGTTTACCAGCAGTGGCTTTTCACCCAAACTTGGAGATAGTTGCGGGGGGTAGCCAAGATGCCACTATCAAACTTTGGAATCTTAAAAGTGGTGAATGCAGTCATACTTTCATCGGCCATACAGATGAAGTTTGGTCACTGGCCTTTAATCCAGATGGCAAGCTGCTAGCTAGTAGCAGTTTTGACCATACCATTAAAATATGGGATCTCAGCATTAGTGAGTGTCGTTTAACTTTGCATGGACATACAGATCGAGTAGCGGCGGTAGCCTTTAGCCCTCTAGGAAAAATTCTGGCTAGTGGCAGCGATGACTGCACCATTAGACTTTGGGATTTGCAAGAAAACCGATGTATCAAAGTATTCAAAGGACACTTAGGAAGAGTAGGAGCGATCGCATTTAGTCCTGATGGTAGCTTACTTGCTAGCCCAAGTATGGATCAAACAGTCAAAATTTGGGATGTTACTACAGGCGAGTGTTTGCAGACGTTGAAAGGACATACCAGTTGGGTAATGGCTGTTAGCTTTAGTCCAGATGGTCAAAAAATTGCTAGCGCTTCATGCGACCAAACTGTGAAAATTTGGGATGTTGAGGAAGGGAGTTGTCTCAATACTCTCAGTGGTCACTCAAATTGGGTATGGTCAGTCGCTTTCTCTCAAGATGGTTCAATCCTTGCTAGTGGCAGTGAGGATGAAACGATTAGGCTCTGGGATATGCAATCAGGAACTTGTCTTCGGATACTGAAAGCCAAAAGACCATACGAAGGAATGAAAATTACAGGTGCTAGCGGTTTAACCCAGGCTCAGTTAGCAATGTTAAGAGAACTGGGTGCAGTCTAATAAGTAGCCAGACAGAATTAATTATTCAACGTCATTGCGAATATAACGAAGTGAGATGTTTAATACTTTTCAGAAATTCTCTGAGATGCTTCTATAAGAGCTTCAATAACTTCAATATCTCCAAGAGCTTCAAAAGCAATTGGATATTTTTTTAATTGGAAGTTCCTTACCCTTCGAGTTCTACTTTGGAGTACGGTAACTTCGGTAACTATTCTTTAGAATTTCTTCATAAGATTATAGACCTATAGTATGCTAATTTACACAAATGCGATTTTAAAGTACTAAAACTACTTATCACTTACAGGCTAAGATGCCAGTTGAGTTGTCAATAAGCAACTATACTTTAACTTTTGTCAAAAACTGGGGTAGTAAACACAATTTTGAAGCAGGCGATGCCAAAGGCAGGCACTTGCTTCGCATCTACGCATCATGCATTTTTGCTCAGAAAACCTAGTAACAACGTAAATTCGATACATATATTTAATTAACTCAGTCTTCAGATTAATTATGAATTGGTAAAAAAATACGGACTTCATCTGTCACGAATGGCTTCCATCTCATACATGGCTATTTGGATTATTATTTTGAACAATTTTTGGAGATATATTTAAATGCTGAATAAAGATGTTAGTTCTACAGGAAAATCTTCCAAGAGTTTTCATATTCCGAAATCTGTCATCAAAACCAGTCGTCATGAGGGCTATTGGCATCTGGAAATTCGTAAACAAGAAAATCAAGATGGGCACAATGAAATTATTCCCCTAGCCGAGCTACCATTGGCTGAATTACCATCAGGTTTGTATGGCTATGCTTTCATCGTTGGGGCTTTGTTTCAATCTGAAAAAAAACCTCAAGAAGATGGAACTCAACTATATACAGGCGATGGTATGATCTATCGTTTGGGCTTTGAAGATGGCAAAGCAACACTCAAAACCAGAATCGCTAAAACTCCCTGCTACTATGCAGATCCTGCTACGCAGTTTTATCTAGGAGATTATGCGATAGAACCCATACCATTTACCCCTTTTAAAAACAAAATACTTTCATATTTTGTTAAAAAATATAAGTTTTTCTCCTACTTGTCAGCTTTTCGCAATGGTGGGCCTAGTCGTTATAGTATTGTTTTGGGGTCTAGGAATCAATTAAATACAGCTTTTTTAAAGACTAGAGATCATCTGTTACTAACAATGGATGCGGGTCGCGCTTACCAACTTGACCCAGACAGTATGGAACTATTAGAACCAGTAGGTTCCACTGAAGAATGGTGCGGCATTTTTCCGGTTATTTCTAGGCTTACATCGATTAATATTTTTGAGACTTACATTAGTTCAGCCCATTATGTTACAGATATAAATAGCTCAAATGGTAAGCAAGATGAGCTATTTACAACAAATTATTCAACAGGTTACAATGGCAAATTTAAAAAAATTGTCAATTGTGTATTAGATAGTAATTGGTTCAGCAGAATAGTAAAATTATTCTACACCTTGTTGCAAATAAAGTTCAATCCCAAGCAGGAATTAGGACGTTTTACTCATTTAATTCGTTATAGATTTGCAGACGAGCAAAAAGGGTTACAGCCTACTATGGAGCGTTGGCGATTGGTACTGCCTGATGGTGAGCCAGTACTAGTTGACCAATCTCTTCATCAATTAGCAATAACCGAGAAATATATTATTCTTGCTGATATCGCTTTTAAAATGGAGTTTTCACAAATATTTACTCCTTTTCTGTTTGGATTTTTAAGATTGTGGAAATTTAATAAAACTCATTCACTAGGTAGTTTTATTTATTCCGTATTTTTACGGGCTATTAAGCCTCTTCCATTTGCCAACTTATATATTGTTAATCGGCAAGATTTAGATAAGGGAAATGAAGGGTATTCCATAGAAGATTTACCTGATAATCGGACAACAATTACCGTTAAAAAGGTGAGGCTACCTAGAGAGATTTCGCATTTTACAGCTGACTATAGTCATCCTGAAAATAAAAATGACTATAGTAATCCTGAAAATAAAAAACTGATTACACTTCACGTTGGTCATGTCAACGGTTGGGATGTTACGGAATGGATTACGCATTATGATAAATCTGTTCCTGGTAAGCCATTTCGTGAAGATTTAGAGGGAATGATGGTTGGTTCAACTGATTTAGGTTCTCTCGGACGATATGTGGTTGATGGCGAAACAGGAAAAATAGAAAGTAGCAAAACTGTTCAAGATATTAAATCAACTTGGGCGCTATCTTTATACACACATCGGGATATTAACCGCGATTCGCTACAAGAAACAGCCCAAGAAGTTAAAAATATTTACTGGTTGTCTTTAGGGTTTACATGGGAACTGATACCTCAGCGCATCTATGATGCTTATAAATTAGACTCACGTAGAGTTATTCCGGTTGAACAATTACCCTTACCAGAGGAAAATAAACCAATTACTCTACTACGTTTAGATACACAGAAAATGGAAATTGTTGATTATTATCACTTCCCCTCTGGAACTTATGTAAGTTCAACGCAATTTATTCCTAGTTCTCTTCCCTGTCCTAAAGGTATAGATGAGTCGATTCATGGTTTCATTGTATGCGCGGTAATGTTAGACCCAGACCCTAGTCAATCTGACCGTGCTACAGATGAGTTTTGGATTTTCCATGCCGATGATTTAAAGAATAAACCAATTTATCGATTGAGTGCTAGTTCAAATTCAGACGAACAACCTTTGAATCTCGCCATGACAATACACTCTACTTGGCTACCAGATATTCGTCAGCAGTATTCAGAAGAGGAACGTCGTCAAAGACGAAAAAAATCTGTTGAAAAGGATTATCAGCATTTAATTAAGAATAAGCGCAAAGAAGTTCAAGAATTGTTTGATGACATAGTTTTTCCTCAGTTCACCAAACAGACTTTAGAGGAGCCTTTTGAGGAATTTTTGTTACCTAAAGACGAGTAATAAGTTAATTGACATTCATTTTTTCAGAATCATTCGCTTGTAGTAAGCGGCTCCAGCCCTGCTTTTATGTAACTTAAAATCTCATCTCTAGCGTAGAATCTTTGGAGTTTTTTAGGAACTTGCTTCAAATTGCAAAGAAAGGCAGAGGGCAGAACGCTTTTATGAAAGGAGCATCAATAAAAATTTTAGTTCTAGGTTATTGCCCAGTTTAAAAAAAGAATTAGACCCGAAAAACTTGGTTGTCATTGATGAAATGGGTGTAATACTCAGGTTTAACACGAACTCATGCTATAGCAATCCGGTTTGATGACTGAAATCACTTGGCTTAATAGGCAAGAGGATTTCCGAAGATTAAGGTATACCGAATTTTTTCAGAAATCAAATATGAGTCCTATAGAAGTCCTTGTGGGCTGTATAGTGTATGGTTTAAAACCATTTTATAGAGCAATACAGTTCAGATAAGCCCAAAATCCAGATGTAGAGACGCGATTTATCGCGTCTTAAAAGAGCAATGATCTACATCAATAAGCCTTAACTGAACCCTATTGTTTTATCGAGGTGCGAAAGTAACGGTTATTGGAGCAATAAGTTTAAAAAAAGTTTTAGCTGTCATGACGATGAATGGCTCAATGGATGGAAATGCGATCGCTTCTATTTGTAGATGTAATACCAATTTTAAAAAAGAATGCGACAGATACATACTCCCAAACCTTTGTTCTGTCTAGCTTCCCTAATTTTGAATTTTGAATTTTGAATTTTGAATTGGTATAACTATATCCTGTCTGCTTTATTAAGTGCAGCTTCATAGAGAATTGATATTACTTCTTTTGTTGTGCTACTTCTTCCGGTGTTGGAAGCAGTTCTCCTGAAGGAGTTCAGCGTTAAAACATTTTTAAAAAACCTAATTTTTCATCACCGCATCCAAAAGCACATTGGCATCAAAGCGGACTACATCAGTGCAAGGTAGCCCCGTTTCTGCTATTGTTTGAGCGATGCTTTCCTGAGCCGCAGATTCATCTAAATGGGCTGTGTTCAGTGCTATACCCGCTACAGAAACACTTCCAAAAGCACCACCAGCATTAGCAACAGTTTCATAAAGCCGAATCACCTCTGATAAAGGTGGAATTATGACATGGGGATGATTGCGTACATGAACTTGTCCCGCCCGATGTACTAACAGCAGTTGGGTTGGTTGCGAACCACGGATTAGGGGTAGAGTTGCTGTTGAACCAGGGTGTAGCAGCGAACCTTGTCCTTCAATATGCAAGATGTCGTAGTTTTTCCCATAGCGCATAACAATCTGTTCTACAGCACCAGCGGCAAAATCTACCCGCACGGCATCTAAAGCCACACCATCTCCTTCTAACATCATCCCAGTTTGCCCTGTGGCGAGGAATTTAGAACGCCAGCCCCGCAGTTTTGACGCCCAATGTAACTCTAGACTAGTTGACATTTTACCGATCGCCATATCGGTTCCCACTGTCAACACCCGCCGACAGGGAAGAGTACGTGCCATTCCACTAGCAACGCTGATATTAGACGGCTCTTTTCGGACATCCCAAATTAGTTGCCCTGGTTTAAGTAGTGCATTTAATTCTGGGATACTTGCCATTGGTGTATGTAAACCATTTACCAAAGACATTCCTGTTTCTAGAGCATCTTTGATTTCCAGCCAGTAATCATCTGGTACAGCACCACCACTAGGGGCAATGCCAATTACTAAAACTTCCGGCTGATACTCTAGGGCTGCGGCTACCGATGCCACAATCGGCACATCACGCTTGATACCTGTTAATTCTGGTAGGGATTTACCAGCACACTCGCGATCGATTACGGCTACGATTGGGGCTTCACTGTAACGTAAAATTGCTAACCCTGTTTTGCCTTGAGTCCCAGTAATTCCTTCATGTAGCAAGATAGCTACTCGTTGATTAAATGGTAGACGCACTGTGTTTTACTCCCAAACCTGATAAATCGTTTGGCAAAACTCTTCCTTCTTTTAGCAATGCACCTGTAAAAGGGTCATCAATTAAGTTCAGGTGACTATCTAAATCTAAATAATCAGCTAGTGGTGCTAGCTGTAATGCTGCTGTATTAGCTAGCAAACTGTCAGAATAGCAACCGAACATTACTTGCAACCGATATGCTCGTGCTGTATGTACCATTCGCATTGCCTCTGTTAGCCCCCCTGATTTCATTAGTTTGATATTAATGCCATCCACGTAATTTGCCAAATCGGGAATATCAGCGCTGGTGAAACAACTTTCATCGACAAAGATAGGCAAGGGAGAATGTTGTTTGAGTTTTGCTAAACTTGGTTCTTCTCCCCGTGGCAATGGCTGTTCTACATACTTTATACCCAAATCTGCCAGCCAATTGCACATGGCGATCGCATTTTCTAAACTCCAACCCCCATTGGCATCAACGAAAAATTCTAGTTCGGGTGCTTCTTCTCGCACTGCTAAGAGCATTTTTTGATCTGCATCTATGCCATCTGGATTGCCTAGCTTCACCTTGAAAAGACGGACATCTGTAAATTGTAACCAGTCTCGCGCTCTGGCTCTAGCGCCTTCAGGCGAATTAATCCCAATTGTGACAGAAGTCGGGACTATTTGATTGCGATCGAGTCCCCAAAGTTGCCACAAAGGTAAACCTACGCGCTTACCCAACCAGTCGTGCATTGCCATATCCAAGGCAGCTCTTGCAGCAGAAGGAACCTGGTTTTGTATTAAAACTTGCTCAATTTCCTGACGTTGTAAGGGGCTGAATGTTTGCAACAGTGGCACAACTTGCTGTAGTGCGTCTTTGATTGCATCAGTTGATTGCCGATGATTACCTACACCAAATGGCGATGCTTCCCCCCAGCCTTCAATATCATCATATAAAATCTTCACCCACACATTCGTTGTCTGTGCCGTTGTGCCCCGACTAATAGTCAACGGAAATCTCTTATTTACTGTAAATAAATTTACATTTATTTTCATCTTTTTTATACATGTTATGATATTGCCATCAGTGTAAATTCAAAGTTTAGATCATCGGATACATCTGTTATACTTTTTTACATTCATTGCTTGATGACTGAAGTTTTTATACATTATTTTTATTTATGAATGACTTAAAAAAATGGAAGATTTTGAGATCAAAAATGGTCTTAGATCATTATTGGTGTAAGGTGAGGCAAGATGAAATAGAATTACCGAGTGGTAAAATTATAGATGATTATTTTGTCAGTATTAAGCCTGACGTTGCGATGGTTTTACCTATCACTAGTAATAGAGAAATTATTTTTGTCCGGCAATATAGACACGCAGTAGGTGAATTTTTCTTGGAACTGCCAGCAGGGAATTTCGACCCAACAAAAGAAAGTCCAGAAATAGCAGCAATTAGAGAACTGAGAGAAGAGACTGGTTATATTCCCCAAGAATTTAAAAAAATTGGAACTTTATACGATAAGCCGAGTAAAGATACCAATAAAATACATTTATTTTTAGCAGAAAATACGAGCAAAGTTGGAGAGCAACAACTAGATATTACAGAAGAGATTGAAGTGGGATTAATTCCTGTAGAATCAGTTTTAGATAAAATTGCCCAAGGTGAAATTTCTGTGGCGGGAACTATTGCGGCTATTCTCTTAGGTTTAAAGTTTATCAGTTGTTAATATGAAAGTAGATTTTTAGTATTTTGCTCACTGCTTCAGTCAGGTATACTAACACACGAACCCTGTATATATTTATAGGCGTAATATTGACTAATATGTTCTTGTTCTAAGCGTTTATTGCGAATACAGAGATAGGAATATAAATCTTGTTCTTCAGAAGTGAGATAAAGTAAGTTTTCGGCAGTTGATTCTGCAACAGCAACAGCAAATTCTTTAAAAGTTTCAAACGTTTTTACATCCATCATTATGGAAATAGTTTGAGGGAAATAAGAGCGGAGTTGAGACAGGATCTTAAATCCATCAGTATCCAAATCACCCCAGTAAAAGATGGGACAATATGCCAGCCACTTTACAGATTTCAATGTTTGAATAGCATATCCACTACCAAATAGCGCAAAGCTGTTTTCTAAAGCAGGTAGGTTTAGAAAACTCATCAAGTTTTCAGTAATAAAGAAGCGATGCCCTTTTAAATTAAGCTGTTTGAATTCAGAAATAGGGGTACTTATGTCGGAAAGCAGAAATTCATAGTTAGCTTTTAATGCTTGATCTAAAATCCTCAACCGGATGAGAGGCTCACGATACCTAAGAGAGAATCGCTTTTCAAAAGTACATTCTTTCTCACCTTCTATTGAGCCAAGCAGTTCAGCAGGTAGAATAGCTTCTAAAAGATTACGGAGGATACCCTTATTCTGCTCAATAAATTTAGTGTCAATCTGAATAGGCAATTCTCGAATATAAAGATGAGGTTGTGGATTACATTGAAAGTATCGACAAACCTTTAGTAAATCACTCCAGCGATCACTATATTCAATCACTTTCAGAGGGTTGCGATCAAGCCAGCAATTCAGTTCAGGAACTTCTGAGCGAATTAATTCTATATCTGCCTTGAATTTTAAGAATTCTTTCTGCTTTTTTAGTAGTTTTAAATAGTCCTGTTCTGTGTCTATAGTAATGCGTTGAGGCAAAGACTGCTGTCCAAGCTTATGGAGCTTGCGAGTTTTCAGTTCAACTGTGTAGCCATAGCCTAAATCCTGTTTAGACTTGCTGATTAACTGAGTAACAGCTTCTCGTAAAGCAAGATAATCTTTAGGAAGAGAACCAATTGAAAACTCGATTGGAAAAAAGTTATCTTCTGTAATCACTGAACTGAGAAACGATGGATAAAGACGTTCAGCTTTTTGTAGAATTTGAACAGGACTAATCATGATTTTGACTTAAGGGAAGCTGGCGCTTTTGCCGATATTTCTCAATTGAGATAGGAGTAATACTGGAGAAGTTACCTTCAAGTGTATTAGATACAAAATGAAGACTAGAAATGTATGACTCAATTACATTAATTTTATCCTTGGGAGTGACGACCAATAGTTGAAGGTTCAGGTTTCTAAATAGTTCCATTGCATAACGAGCATTATTGTCATCTGATTTACTAAATGCTTCGTCAATGACCACAAACCGGAAGGATTTATTTTTTGCAGTGTCTTGATTTAAACCAAACTGATAAGCGATCGCTGATGCCAGAATAGTGTATGCTAATTTCACTTTCTGCCCACCAGATTTTCCTGATGAGTCGGTGTGATGTTCTTTTTCGATATTGTCTGAACGATAGCGTTCAATTACTGAAAAATCTAGCCAATTTCGGACATCTGTTACTAAGTTTGTCCAACGTTGCTCCTGTGATTGGAACCTTTCAATGAGACGAGTTTGAATATTGTGAAAACGTTGCTCGTTGTCTTCAGCAGTTTGGTGAGCAACATCACCCAAGCAAATGTTTAAATCTTGCTTAAAATCTCGAATTTCCCGATTACGGCTTGGTTCATAACACAACTCGATGTAGGTAGAACCTGTGTAATCAACTTGTCGTAAAGATTTATTTAGCTCATCAATATTTTCCTGTATTTCTTCTTCTTGTTTCTCCAATTGCCCCTTAAACCCTACAATTGCTTCAATAACTTTCCCAGTCATCAAACGCTTAAACCGTTCTTCGTAACGAGGTAAATCATCATGCTCAATTTGAGTCTTTAGCTTAATATATTCGCCTAAAAAATCAAGCGTTGTTGCCAGTTCTACTGTTATTTCAGGAAAAGCATTCTTAAAGTTAAGCATTCGTATAGTTAAGGCGCTACGGCAGTCATCCTGTTGTCGCTCTCTTTGGCGAAGTTCTTGCTCAAGGTATTTTTGCAAGTCTGACTCATCTTGAGCGATCGCTTCTAGTGTCATCGTGTACTGCCTAAGTTTTACCGCCATACGCGTCGCAAATTCATCAATGTCTGAGACAGCAACAGATTGAAGTTTAATTTGACATTTGTTTTGCTCATTTTTGGCTTGGTGTTGCCGAGTTTCATAAGTCTGAATTTCTCGAATCAAAGCTTCGCGTCGTTGTTCAACTTGGGCTATTTCTTCCTGGGTTGACTGAAGTTGAGCTTTTAATTGTTTAAGATGGTCAGAACTGGCTTCTAGCTGCTGCTTTTGTTTCTGTCGGTTCTGACACTCTAATTCAACCGATCGCCAATCAATTTCGCTGAAGTCGGTAAATCTCATGAAATTTTCCAGCGAGGATGTTTGCTGACGGCGCTTTTTAAGCTGACTATTTAGCGATTGAATTTCTTTCTCAATTTGAGCAAGTTGTTTATTAAACTGAATTAAGTCAATTTCTAGCGCGTTGATTTTGCTGGCATTATTCCAACCCAGAATGTACTGGCTGCGATCGCTAATCCGAAATCGGTCATCTTTCTCGTGGCGTTCTTTGCCATGTTTCATCAGCCCAGTGCGAGTAATGGCGCGGATTTCATGCTGGAACTGTTCTTCATCGCAACAGACATAATTGAATTGGCGCACTAACTCATCGTGTAACCAATGGGAGAATCTGCCATTATCTTGCTTGATTTCTAACTTGTGGCGAACCTGACGGGGTTCGAGGGCGCGTTGTGTTGGATTGGGAGTTGAAGCAGTAACGCGATAGTAAACTAAACGTCCCTTCAGATCGGTCTGATTTACATAGGCATTAACTGCTTGATACTGTGCTTCAGGAACAAGAACAGATAAACCAAACCCTCCGAGTAGTCGCTCGATCGCACCTTCCCATTCCTGTGCTTCTTTGCGGATTTGCAAGAGTTCTCCGACAAATGGCAGATCGCTATCATCTAAGTTTAAGTCACGGGCAAGGCGATCGCGGATATCTAGATTCTTTTTAGGAATCTGACTCTTGCGACTGCGAAGCGATTCTAGCTCATCGTTGAGTTTAGCCTGCTGTTTTTGCAAATCACTGCGAAGCAAAATTTGTTGATCTCGTTGTGCTTCTAATTTTTGTAACGCTGTATCAATTTCGCGCTTAAGTTCTTCTCCTTGGGTTCTATTAGCGAAGAAAGTGGTGCTATCAGTGTACTGAGTAAGGTTCAAAAGTTGGGCGAGGCGATCGTAGTCCTCTGCCTGACGGCGTTTGGTCTTAACCTCATCCTGGCATTGCTTTATTTCCCGCGTTAGTTCCTGTAAGCGTTGCCCATCACTATCTTTATCGATGGCGGAGTATAACTGTTTATCTTGATCGCGCAGTTCTGATAAGCGGCGATCGCTTTCGACTCGTTGATGTTGCAACTGAGTCAAATGTTGTTCAATTTTTTGCAATTCTTGAGTTAACAAATCAAGTTTCTTACTAGCAAAGAAGGCAGGGGCAACGTCTTTAGATTCCTGATACTTTGCAACTTCTTTTTTCAGTTTTGTATATTTTTCTGCTTCTGCTGTCAGTGGCAAAAGTGCCTCTAACTGTTTTCGTGCATTCTGAATTGCAGTATGGGAAATAGTTAAATTCTCATAACTTTCTTGCAACTCACGGATTTTTGTTTGCACATCCGCTTTCTCTAACATGTGATTGCGAACAAAATCATTCAATCCACCAATCTCTTTGATACTGACTGTTTGATTGAATAAATCTAATGCTTTTTCAGATTCCAAACCAAAGCGTTTGCGAAACTGCTGACTATAGTCCACAAATTTATCAAACGTTTCTGCGCCGAGCGCTTTGAATTGTTTTTTTAAGTCTGCAATCCGAGTAAATTGGGTGAAATGGGAGGCGATTGTTAACTCGGCATCCGCAACAACAAAGAACTTTTTCACTGAGCCATCTTCCATCCATAGCACCTGTGCCAGCGTCACATCTTGTTTGCTCAGGCGATCGCTAAAATAGCCAAGCAACACCGAAGGCTTTCCTTTGTCTCGCAGTAATTTAGGTTTTGAGCCATAGGATTCTTCAGCACGAGTACGACCATAAGCTCCCTGAACATAGCTTTTCTCATTCCGCTCTTTTTTGCCAGTCATGCTGGAAGCTTGGTTATAATTCCGGCGTTGATTTGCAACAAGTAATGTCAGCAATCCATCTACCAACGTGGATTTTCCTGAGCCGTTTGCTCCTGTCAGCAAGGCAATATTTCCCTGCAAATCTAATACCCAAGGGCGTTGGTCAAAGGTTCCCCAATTCAGCACTTCAAGGCGTTGGAGGCAAAAACCTGCCAGCGCTTTGTCATTGAAATCATCCATTTGTTCAATCGGCAGGACGAGTTGCATAAGCCGCTAACTTTTGTTTCAGGAGTTCGAGGGTATCAGCATCAACTTTGGCTTTGAGGATGGGACGCACTTCGTAATTTTCATCTTGTCCAGATAGGCGTTTTAGGAATCCTAATTCCATCGCCTGCTTCACCAGTCCATCTACCTCGCGCCGAAATCTTTCCTCATTATTCCCTTCAGGTAGGTAGGGTTGTAACAAATCTCGGATTTTTTCTATACTAAGAACCAATCTTCCTGTAGCGTCGCTGGCATCGAACTGTCGCAGTTGCTCACGCAGCAATACGCATAAAATGGTGACATTAAAGCTCAACTTATGGCGGGCGGTTAGCCGGGGAAGAGCTTCAGATTGGTCTTCCGGGTCAGGATCGGGTTGTTCCAGGTAGGCAAATCCTTCAGTTTCGTAATGTCGGACTTGCAGACCAATCTTGCCAAAATATTCTTTAACTGGAGTTAAATAACTTTGCAATTGCTCCCAATGTGAATCATCACTGTAAATAGCTCCCCGCAAAAGTTTGAGAATGACGTGTGCATAGGGTAGAGGCGGTTGAGGTTGCATTTTTTGGGCAGTTAACGGTGAAAGATAACTTGTGGTAAGGTCAGCTGGAACTGCTTTTCTGGCTCCAGGCTGGTAATTACGATCGCTTCAATTGTACTGGTATTAATTAAATGGCGATCGGATTGAGTGGCGATCGCCAGATACGCAACAATCTCTGGTAATCCCTGCGTGACTGGATAGAGTTGGAGTAGTTCTGTCAGCAATATTTCTGTTCGCTGTTCGAGCGTTCGTTCAATGCGTTGTACCAAGGTCTCCTCATCTACATAAAACTGTTGATAAAGTGCAGTAATTTCCTCATCCAGCATCACTTCTGGTAAATCACTGAAATCCATTGAGAATGTCGGCATTTCTGACTCCTCCAGGGGATGCAAAGGACGTGCCATCAACAGATTTACGGTTGGTTCGCCTTCTAATACCCAAAAATCTGGCTCTGCTGGCGCAAGAGTTGCAACTTGTAAGGCAAGGCGTTGCACTTCAGTAATCAGTTCAGCCACACGTCGATTTTCCATGAGATTACGTTCATCTAACATCTGACGTAGTTTTTCTGCCAGTCGATGATTGGATTGCACGATGTATTCTCCTCTATCAATCAAAATGCGCTCAATCCGACGCAGTAATCCATACTCCTGAGTTAATGGCTGCAATTCTTCCAGAGTATAAATCTTTTGAATCAGAGATTTTAGTTCCTGTCGGTTACTGGTTGACATCAGGAAATTCCAGAATGCATAGAAACTGCGCCCTTGCTCAGAATCTTTCAATTCCTGATCTGCATCCAGCACTCGACTGATTACTGATCCTTTGCGAGTATCTTGCTGAAGTTGCGCTTCTTGTACGGTACGAGTTAAATTGCGAAATTTTTGCTCAACTGCACTAAAATCTGCGATTAACTGAGTGGTGACTTGGTTTGCCAGACGAAAACGTTCTTGCAGTTGTGTCGGGTTGTAAGGATCAACCACTCCTGTCTGACGAATCTGGTCAATTTCTTGTTGAATGCGATCGCGATCCTGTTCCAGTTGAGTAATTCGTGTCTCAATGTCCGTAGTACTGCGATCGCGAATTTCCTTTAATAGTGAGAAAATTTGCAAGAAGCGAGATTCAGTTCCCACAAACTCTTCTCGCTGCTTCAGGTCTTCTAACCACGCGATCGCTTTCTCAGCAGCCGGAGTTAGTGTAAATACTGGATCATCACTGCTGTTAAACGTTTTCCTCAAAAGCTGGTCATCACACCATTGGCTGAGATATTGTTTAGGCGATCGACGATCAAAATCTGGATAAATGTCTTGCAGAAACTCCAGATAGTTACCCAGTTTAGTTTCTAACTCTTCTTGAGTAATAGAAATGCGCTGAGTTACCTTAAACTGGTTGTAAAAAAAACTCAGAATTAGAGCGGCGTTATCGCTTCGTAAAAGCTTCAAGGTAGCGGAGTTTTTTAATTCATACTTAATTTGCTCATATTCCATAGTAGTTGTTTATCATAAAGTAAAGCAGAGTTAAGAAAAGACAATGCAACCAACTATAGTCGTAATTTCTCAACACAGCTAACTTTTAAGTTTAATTTTTAGTTTTTATCTTGCCCATTGCTGCAAGATGTAAGCATAAAAAGCCTCTTTATCTACTTTATCCATCGCATAAATTTTCCGACCACCAGGAACTACTTTAGTACGTCCCTGACTAAGACCAGTGGTGATGATTTCTGTTTCCCACTCGTGCAATTGATAAAATTCTGGATGTCCCAGATAAGCTGTTGCTAGGACATCCCAAAAATAATAATCTTGGGGGATAACTAGTGCATAACATTGTCCGGCTAAATCAGAGATGGGATAGTGGCGTTGCCGTCCCATTTTGTATACTAACTCCGATGTAACTGGGACATTGTTAGTCAAATCCAAAGGACACATAATAATTTCAATTTGGGTTTGCCATACCCGCGCTGCTGAAACCGCATCCCAATAAACATTCCATTCGGCGGAACCATCTTGTCCTGCTTCCAGGCTTTTTTCCACATTGCCAGCAACATTTAACGCTCCCCCCATCCAGACAATTTTGTGAATCTTGGCTTCAATGTCTGGTGCTTTGTCTAAAGCTGCGGCTACCGTGGTCAAAGGGCCAGTTACCATCAATGTTACGGGGCTTAATGCGTCACGTAACACCTGTATCATAAAATCTTGACCTGTTTCGGTAAGCAAAGGCGTAGTGATGGTTTCCCTTTGATTGAGAATGGGGAGATGGTCAACGATAAACGAATCACGGCGATAGAGAGTAGGAAATGGATTGATACCGCGCACAGTGCTTTCTGCTACCGGGATATGAGAAAATCCCATCAAATCGATAATTTTACGTGTGGCGCTAACAGCTGGTTGAACATAACAATCTGCTGGAGTGACGACAACACCAAGGAGTTCAATATGATCCATCGTCAACAGCAGCATAGTTGCTAAATAATCATCTACACCGCCATCATGATCCATTAATACAAGTTGTTTTGACATAAAAGGAGAATTATATGGATGAATTTATGGAAGTTGCTATTCAAGAAGCAAAACAAGGCAGACAAGAAGGTGGAATTCCTATTGGTTCGGTTCTCGTCAAGGATGGCAAAATTCTCGGCAGAGGACATAATAAACGCGTGCAAGATGCCGATCCTGTTACTCACGCCGAAATCGATTGTCTCCGCAATGCTGGAAGAGTTGGCAGTTATAGAGGGACAACACTCTATTCAACTTTAATGCCGTGTTACCTCTGCGCTGGGGCAGTGGTACAATTTGGCATTAAAAAAGTCATTGCTGGAGAATCCAAAACTTTTCCTGGTGCTAAAGAATTTATGGTATCTCACGGTGTGGATGTAATTGATCTTAATCTCGACGAATGCGAACAAATGATGAGTGAGTTTATTGAAACTAATCCTGACCTTTGGAATGAAGATATTGGTAAATAGGGATTAGGGATTGGGGAAAAACTTGCTGCAACTCCCTACTACAGAGGCGATTAGTCGCGGTCTCTACACTACTCCCCTTTCCTGAAGAAATGCATCAAATGTAACCCTATCTGGTAGCGAAGTTTGTGCGCCTGGTTTTGTCGCTGCTAAAGCACCTGCGGCTGCACCCCAAACAACTGCCTGATGCAAAGAAAGTCCTTCAAAAAGTGCCGCCGCTAAACCACCATTGAAAGCATCGCCAGCAGCTACTGTATCAACTACATGAACTGGAAATGCGGGTACAAAAAAGTTTTCCTCAGCAGTGGCACAAAAAACACCCTTAGAACCTAGTTTGACGATCGCACATTTCACACCCCGTTGCAACAAAACCGCAGCTGCTTTGGCGGCTTGTTTTTCTCCATCCACAGGAAAACCCACTAACTGAGCTGCTTCAACTTCATTGGGTGTAATAATGTCTACCAATAGATACAGATCATCTGGTAAATTCGATTGTGCGGGTGCTGGATCGAGAATTACTTTTATGTTTGCACGTCGTGCCACTTGAGCAGCAGCAACTACGGCAGTAAGCGGAATTTCTAGTTGTAAAAGTAGTGCTGTCGCTGACGGTAAAAAGTGGGATAGTCGCTCTACATCGTCTCGATCGACACGCCCATTTGCACCAGGAATGACGACGATTTGATTTTCACCAGTATGACTCACGGCGATCATCGCGACTCCAGAACTAACAGTTTCATCCACAAAAATCTTATCAGTCTGCACACCAGATGTTTGCAAATTGTTAACAAGTTCCGTACCAAAATCGTCTGCACCGACGCGCCCCACTATATAAGTAGAAATTCCTAATTTTGCTAATGCTACGGCTTGATTGGCTCCTTTACCTCCCGAAACTTTAAAAAAGTCTTCTCCTAGCAAAGTTTCTCCTGCAACTGGCAAGCGGGGTGTTATTGCTACCAAGTCTATATTGATGCTACCGAAGACGATAATGCTCATGATTCTGATTTCTATTCATAAAACTAATCATAACGATTGATGAATGCCACTCTCACTTCATAGATAACAATCCATAGCTATGATTCGTTAATTAAATAGTTGATTCTTATATAAGAATTAATTAGAGGAATCATCTTAGATTTATTTAGATAAAGTAATTCCATTTGGGCAGATATAACGGTAAGCTATTTTTAAGAAAATTAAATAAAGATAAATTTGGATTATGTGTGTAAGCGTAGCTTGTGATACACACTGCTGGGTATCAGGGATCAACGCTAGTTGATTCAAAACCCAAAATCTTTGATGAAAATATAGAGGTAAGTTCATGGCTCAGTTTCTACTTGAGACTGTTTGGCTAGTTCCGTGCTATGCCTTAATAGGTGGCTTGTTAGCCGTGCCTTGGTCGCCGGGGATCATTCGGAAAACAGGGCCAAGACCGGCAGGTTATGTCAACTTGGTGATGACATTTTTGGCGTTTGTACATAGTGCGATCAGTTTACAAGCAACTTGGAATCATCCACCCCAAGAAGTATTTATTCCTTGGTTGTCTACGGCTGGTTTAGACCTAACCATTGCTTTAGAAATTTCCTCAATTAGTGTTGGGGCTTTGGTTGTCATTACCGGTTTGAATTTGCTGGCGCAGATTTATGCGATCGGCTACATGGAGATGGATTGGGGTTGGGGACGCTTCTATTCTTTGTTGGGATTATTTGAAGCGGGACTATGTGCCCTTGTTCTGTGTAATAACTTGTTCTTCAGTTATGTAATTTTGGAAGTCCTGACGCTGGGAACCTATCTACTAGTCGGCTTATGGTTTAGCCAGCCTTTGGTAGTCTCAGGCGCAAGAGATGCTTTTTTAACCAAGCGGGTGGGAGACTTATTCTTGCTGATGGGCGTGTTGGCATTATGGCCTTTAGCTGGAACTTGGAATTATCCAGAATTAGCTGAATGGGCGGCTACTGCTAACGTCAACCCAATAACTATGGCACTCGTAGGTTTAGCCTTAATTGCTGGGCCAATGGGTAAATGTGCCCAGTTCCCCCTGCATCTGTGGTTGGATGAAGCGATGGAAGGCCCGGTTCCCAGTACAATTTTGCGGAACTCTGTAGTAGTAGCTAGTGGTGCATGGGTGCTGATTAAACTGCAACCTGTGTTAAGCCTGTCGCCCATAATTTCTTCCGCGATGGTAGTCATTGGGGTAGTGACAGCGCTAGGTGCTTCTTTAATTGCGATCGCTCAAATCGATCTTAAACGCTGCCAATCTTATTCTGTCAGCGCATACATGGGTTTAGTATTCATCGCTGTGGGAACGCAACAAGACGAAGCGGCGCTATTGTTAGTACTCACCCATGCCATATCCGCCGCCCTGTTGGTGATGAGTACTGGGGGAATTATCTGGAACAGCATCACCCAAGATGTCACCCAATTAGGCGGATTGTGGAAACGTCGCCCGATTTCTGCGATCGCTTTTATCATCGGGACTTTGGGATTAATTGGTTTTCCACCTTTAGGTAGCTTTTGGGCCTTGATGGAACTAGCAGATGGGTTGTGGGAAACGCAATCTTGGTTAGTGGGAGTAGTGATAGCGGTAAATGCTTTAACAGCCGTGAGTTTGACTAGAGAATTCAGTTTAATTTTTGGCGGTAAAGCTACACAAATGAGTGAGCGATCGCCTGAAGCCCACTGGCCAATGGTTATGCCAATGATGATTTTACTCGGTGTCAGTCTACATCTTCCTTTAGTGTTGCAAAGCTTATCACTTTTACCCGATTGGGTAAACCTAAATAAAGATGTCGCACTGCTTTTAATTTGGTCGAGTATTTTTGGTTGCAGTATAACTGGCGTGATTTATTTAGGCAATATTCCTAAACCGATTCGTTTGCCTTGGCAAGGTTTACAAGACTTAATCGCGTACGACTTTTACACCCCCAAACTCTATAAAATGACCATAATTTTTGGAGTTGCTAAAATTTCCCAACTTGCCGATATGATTGACCGCTTTGTAGTCGATGGCATCGTTAACTTCGTTGGTTTATTTTCGCTATTAGGTGGCGAAGGTCTCAAATACAGCACCTCAGGGCAAACCCAATTTTATGCCTTCACCGTCCTTTTAGGAGTGAGTCTTTTAGGAATGTGGGTAACTTGGCAATTTTGGGGAATGCAGTTTTTAAATTTGGTTTTTCAAATCTCGACACTTGGATAGCAGTAATTATCCTACTAAAAATCGAAAATTTAATATTGTGAGGAGAATTTCATGAGCATACAACGTCCCCAAATCAATGTTTCTAGAAGAGGTTTATTGAAGTTTGGTGCAGGTGCGATCGGTACAGGTGTATTGACAGCCGGACTTAGTTCTAACTTACTTGCAGCCGAAACAAAATCAGCTCCAGATGATCTTACACCTGACAAGGTATTGCAAGAGTTATTAGATGGAAACGATCGGTTTGTTAAAGCAAAACGTCGCAATCCTAACCAAAATCATTCACGTTTAGTCGAAGTTGCCAAAGGTCAAAAGCCCTTTGCTTCTATTCTTGGTTGTGCAGATTCACGAGTACCTTCAGAGATTGTTTTTGACCAAGGACTTGGAGATTTATTTGTCTGCCGGATAGCTGGTAATATTGCCACAACACAGCAAATTGGTAGTTTAGAATTTGGTAGCTTAGTATTAGGCACTAAAGTCATTATGGTAATGGGGCATGAAAGATGTGGTGCGGTACAAGCGGCGATGAAAGGCGATCCAGTACCTGGACAAATTGGAAGTTTGCTCGAAGCTATTAAACCAAGTGTAGAAAGCTCCAAAGATAAATCAGGAGATAAGTTAGAAAATGCTTGTAAAGCAAATATTTTGGCGCAAGTTGAAAAATTGAAATCATCAACAGTTTTATCTGAGTTAATCAAAGCAGAAAAGCTGAAAATAGTCGGTGGTTATTACGATTTAGATACTGGAAGAATCAGTCTAGTAAATTAGCTTTTTGTTCTTAATCTTGTTTCCAGGTTCTACCTGGAAATACACTTCATCGCAATTCTGCTACAAATTCCGAGGTATTGATAACAATTCCCCCTTTGATAAAATCCCAAACTACCATGTTAAGTGTTTTGATTTGGCTTCCAATTTTAACGGCTATTTTTATAGCAATATTACCTGCAAATATTCCTAAAAATCGCATTCGCTTAATAGCATTAATATTTTCGGGGATAGTTTTCCTTTGGAACCTTTTTATCCTGCTGAAATTTGATATTAGCAATCCAGGAATGCAATTTAAAGAGTATTTACCCTGGAATGAAACCCTTGGCTTGAGCTATCAATTAGGTGTTGATGGGCTTTCTATCTTGATGTTGGTGTTAAATAGCCTGCTCACCTGGATTGCTATTTGCAGCAGTAGTCAAGAAACTGAGCGTCCCCGACTATTCTACTCGATGATTTTATTAGTTAGCGGAGGAGTCGCAGGTGCTTTTCTCGCAGAGAATTTGCTGCTATTTTTCCTATTTTACGAACTAGAATTAATCCCCTTCTATTTACTAATTTCCATTTGGGGAGGGGCAAAACGGGGTTATGCTGGGATGAAATTCCTGATTTATACTGCTGTTTCAGGAGCCTTAATTCTGGCAACATTCTTGGGTATGGTGTGGCTGAGTGGTTCTACCAATTTTGCTTTTGATGCAGTCTCTACAGAAAATCTGTCAACAGCAAAACAAATCCTTTTACTAGCAGGAATAGTTTTAGGTTTTGGCATTAAAATTCCCTTAATTCCTTTCCATACTTGGCTACCTGATGCTTACGTTGAGGCTTCAGCACCAATTGCCATTCTTCTCGGTGGCGTGTTGGCAAAGCTAGGAACTTATGGATTGTTGCGATTTGGGTTGGGTATGTTTCCCCATGCTTGGAGTATTATTGCACCGACTCTGGCAATTTGGGGAGCAATTAGCGCCATCTATGGGGCAGTAATTGCGATCTCTCAAAAAGACATCAAGCGCATGGTAGCATACAGTTCCGTCGGTCACATGGGCTACATCTTACTAGCTGGTGCTGCTAGTACTCCTTTAGCACTCGTTGGTGCAGTCGCCCAAATGTTTAGCCACGGTATCATCCTGGCGATTCTTTTCCACTTGGTGGGAGTTGTAGAAGCCAAAGTCGGTACTCGCGAATTAGATAAACTCAATGGTTTGATGAGTCCTATACGCGGTTTACCCCTAATTAGCGCCTTACTAGTTTTAAGTGGAATGGCTAGTGCAGGTATTCCCGGTTTAACAGGATTTATCGCGGAATTTATCGTCTTTCAAGGTAGTTTCTCTGTCTTTCCCATTCCGACAATTTTGTGTGTAGTCGCTAGTGGATTAACCGCAGTTTATTTTGTCATCCTCCTCAACCGCACTTGTTTTGGCAGACTCGATAACTTAGCCTACTATCCCAAAGTCCTTTGGTCTGAGAAAATACCAGCTTTAATTTTGGCAGCTTTTATCATCTTTTTGGGAGTACAACCCACTTGGTTAGTACGTTGGAGTGAATCTACAACTACAACAATGGTGGCTGCAATTCCATCCTTAGAAAAAACCGTAATCTCTGAAGTCGCCCTGAAATAGAAAATACATCAAAACACTTGTAGAGACGGCGATTTATCCCGTCTCAAAACTTATCCCCCTAGATGCGATAAATCGCGTCTCTACCAATTTACGATTACCATGACAGCAATTAAAACAGCAATTAAATTACCTCCTTCTACTCACGAATTTGCCGATGTAATTCATCGCTTAGAAGCTGGCGGTGCAATGTTACCCGATACTCCAGAAAATTTGATGCAAATCATCGGTTTATACAAAGCTTATGCTGTACCGATGGATTTCTACTGGCGTGACCTACTTTATATTGCCGAACGCGAATTTTTAAACCCGCTTCCCTTCTTCAAATACTTCTTACCCAAAGAGTATTTAGAATTGCATAATCATTACGCTGGCGATGATGCCGATTTACGAATTTGGCGCGGCGAAGCTACTGCACATCCAGAACTTTTAGCATTTATCGAGAAAGGTGAAACTTTCAAAATGCCGAAGTTATTCCATCACTTGTTCCACGATCGCATTAACATGGAATTTGCGGAAGCTTGTATGCGGGCGATGTTGTGGCACAGAGGGATGGGTGGACAATTTGACCCTTACCTAGATTCTGAAGAATACAAAGCCAACGCCGACAGGGCAATTAAAGCTTACTTCCAAGGGAACCCCGTGATGCTGGGGCTTTACAAGCTGTTCCCCGATATGTTTTTGGAACAGTGCCGCCAGATGTCATACTACGCTAACCTGGGTTTATTCTGGGAAATCATGGCCCCAGTCTTCTTTGAAATGTCAGACCGCTATGACGAAGGTACTATTACCAGTGTCCCAGAGGCGATGAGTTTCATAGTTAATGGTATATTTGCGATCGCAGGTCGTCCGATTTACCATCACGTTTATATTCGTGGTGAATGCTACGAAATTATCCCCAAATCCAAGGGTTTCATGTGGCTATATGAAGCGGCATTACCTTATGTAGAAGCAGTTTTCTACCGCACTGCACCTTTCCGAGGGACAAAATCTTATAATGCTCAAGCACGTCAAGTACCGGCAGACCAGAAAGACTTTCACTTTGGTATTCTTTACGCTGATGTATTTCCAGTAGGTACTGCTGGCATTCCTCCGACATTATTAATGCAAGATATGTTGCATTTTTTGCCACCATATCTTGTTGATTACTACAGCCAACATTGCCGGGGTGAAGAAGATATGTTGATTCAGTTGGGAGTAAGTTTTCAACGCTCAATGTATTGTGTCACTTCTGCGGTAATTCAAGCTTTGCGAACCGCACTTTTATATCCTTTAGATGACCAAAATCCTAAGCATTTACAAGCTAATCGAGACTTTTTTGAAATGCAGCTAAATCGCTTTACCCGTGCTGACTACAACATTCGTGATGCTGCTCGTTTAGGAAGCATTCAAAGTCAAGATTATCGATAAAATATTTGCATCTAAAACTGTTGTAGAGACGTAGCAATGCTACGTCTCTACATTTTTTTGGAAATGACTTGGAAATGCGATCGCTAATAAACTAATAAAGAGATGCCAACACTTTATCTGCTGCTGCCCGGAATGCAGTTGCAGCACCAGCACTCATATCCCGTGGCGCACAGATGCGATTTCTTACATAAGCGAGTGTAATCGCACCAACCGCAGCCGCAGTCGGATCGGCATTGTCTTTACCACCCACGCGTCCCCACGGTAATGCTGCACCATTGCCATTGATGAGATAGTCCGCCAGCAATCTGAGATGAAAATCAACCGCCTCTTTAACGGCTGTTGTGTCGCCATTGACTGCTAATGCTTGCACCCCGGAATTTTTTAGGATGTCTCCTAAAGCAACTTCTCGGTTATCAGTCAGCCTCTCAGCCGCTTCTGCCCGAAATTGGATTTCTTGGCTAATAGCTGGGTCAGGGGGCAAAGGATTACCGATTGGTGTCACGCCCCATCGACGACGCAAAAGTAAATTGTTGGTGGTATCATCCGATTTGACGCGGTGATAGGCGGGACGTTGTTTGAGTGCTTCAAACCAAGCGTTGATCCGAGGATATCGGGGATTTCCCTTGAGATGATATCCCCGATAAACGGGTAAGTTAGCCGCCAATCTGTCTAAATGCGGACTATAGGTAATATCTACCACGCTAAATGTTGACAAAAAGTATGGGCCAGGATACTTTCCGAGAAGCTGCTCTAGTTCGTCTAATTTCGCTTCAAAAGCTGCCTGTAAGCTTGCTAATTCATCAGGATCTTCTGGGGCTTGTCTGAGAAATTTATAGGCAATATCTCTGACACCATTGGTTTCAGCATCCTCAAGCCACTGTCTAGCAACAGCGTTTTCCTCTGGGTCTTCAGGTAGCAAGGTTGGCCCAAATCGTTCTTCTAAGGCTAAGAGAATGTCTTTAGATTCATAAACTAACTTGTCCTCAATTTTCGCCGCCGGTACAAGGGTTGTGGGAACTAAATCTGTATACCATTTAGGCTTATTAGTCAAGTCGATAAACTCAGTTGCAAAAGGAATTTCTTTTTCTTCGAGAGCAAACCAAACCCGTTCGCAAAATGGACACCAAGAGTTAGTATCGCGGTAAAGCAGTACTAACGGTTCTGTATCTGGTGGCAGTTTATGGAGACTGCTAGGGATGGGAGCAGTAGAAGGAGATTGCCCTGGTCTACGCACCCGTCGAGCAGGGGTATTCTTTTGGGCAATTTCTAACAGTTGTTCCCAATTAGATACTGTGTCTTGAATTGACATATTTCACCTTAATTTAAGTTAACTTTATTTACACAAGTTAGTCAGTGATTGGAAGTGATATCAATACTGCTCGGTTAAAGGGAATTGGGTTTGGGGAAAAGGAGTATAAGGCTCGATATATAAGGTTTTTTCCCTTTTAACATGAGTCCCTTTCCCCCAAAACCCGATAAGTATTGGAAGTCAACACTTGTCGGGTTTTAGGGAAAAAGGGAAGGGGAAATGGGAAAGAAAAAACCTTTAACCTAAACCCAGTAACCTTTTCCCCTTACCCAATTCCGAGTTAAAAATGCACAAAGCGTGCAGTATTGTATTGGAAGTTATATCATTGACTATTTTTAAATAGATGACTAGCTGAATTTTTCAACTATGACCCTAAACTACTAAAAATCTATGTATTTGCCGGAGTTAATGGTGATTATCACATGAAAATAGTTTGAAAGCAAGATTTAATCTATCTATTGTTTGACTTATTTAAGCCGTAAAAATCAGAAAAATCTCTATCAATTCGAGTCATAGACAGGATAGAAAACTTAAGTCAAAAAATACACTTAAATGAATAAATGTATAAACTTAAACTAGTATATATTAGTAATTTATAATACTTGCAATTTCATCGAGTGTAGCCCAAGAGTGAAGCACCCCATCCAATGAAGGCGCTACCAAAGACTAGCCATGCAGCATTGATGCGGAAGTGAATGGCTAAAATGGCTGAGATGATCGCGATCGCCAAGCCGAGAAAATCTACAAATGGGGCTTGTGGTAATGTTAAAGTTGCTGCTCCAAGTTGCAGAGTAGTCACAACCATTAGTGCTACAGCACTGACATTCACAGCATCTAAAAATGCTCTAGTCCAAGAAGAGGCTCGTAAGCGGGGGATTAGGGGATTCAGGGCAGCAACGAAAACAAAAGAAGGTAGAAAAATTCCGATTGTGGCAACAATTGCGCCAGGTATGCCTGCAATCACATAACCGATAAAGGTAGCAGTGGAAAGTACTGGCCCAGGGGTAAATTGACCAATTGCGATCGCATCTAATAACTGCTGTTGTGTCAGCCAGCCGTATTCTTGAACTAATCCCCCTTGCAGAAAAGCCACTAAAAGGTAGCCACCACCAAACAAGACACTACCGACTTTCAGAAAAAACCAACCCAACTGCCATAAAGAAACGTTGGCTACAGTAGTTACCGATGCCGCAAGTACAGTTGATGCTTTCAATGTCGCACCTGTGCTGAGACTAGCAATCAGAAAGTTGGCTTTATCTCCTGGTTTATCGTTTTTCTCGCCAGAATGTAACCAAACCATACCCAGCAATCCGCCAATTAATAGGGCAATTACTTCATTTAATTTCAATAACAATGTCAGCAATGCCACAGCGAAAGCGATCGCTAATAATTGGCGAGTTTTTACAGCCTTTTTTGCCAAGCCCCACAGGGCATTAATAATGATTGCTAAAACAGCCGGTTTAATCCCATAAAGTAAGGGAGCAATTTGGGGTAGAGTACCGTAGGCAACATAAACCCAAGCAAACCCACCAGTAATTAGAACCGCAGGTAAGACAAAACAGACACCTGACACAATCAGCCCCAGCCATCCTGCATAGATGTATCCTATATGGATAGCCATTTCTGTGGAATTTGGCCCAGGAATTAGGTTAGTTGCACCCAGCAAATCCAGAAAATGCTCTCTTGTCAACCATTGACGCCGCTTAACCACTTCATCTTCAATCATTGCTATATGAGCAACAGGGCCCCCAAAGCCGATGATGCCCAGTTTAAAAAACAGGTTGGCAAGTTCACCCAAACGACTTGGTGCTGAGTTAGTCATTTCTGCTTGGCAATATACTTTTCTAGTAGGAATTGCTTGAGGTGGGGTTGTTCTAAGTTTAAACCAAGCTCTTGCGCTTTCTGACTAATTTGCTCATAAGTCAGACCTTCACTAATCGCATTGGCAATCAAGGCGATACCACCAGCCCTTGCTCCAGCAGCACAGTGAATTAAAATTGGTTTGGGTAAGTTTTCAATCTCCTGAATTGCTAACTCTGTTTGCTCTTGATTTGCTTCTGAAGGTTTTAATGGGATATTGGCATATTGCAGTCCAGCCGCTTGAGCTTGCTGCTGTTCGTCAGTCAGAAAACCTGCTTCATCGGGAGAACGCAGGTTCAGCACTGACTTAAATCCCTCTTTGGCTAACTGTTTTAACTCCTCAGAAGTTAGCTGTCCGGCGGCGCTCAAGTCGTCACTAACTTTTTTAGTATTGCTCATAATCTTTAAAATACACTATTACGATAGTTTTATCGTAGTTTATTTTTTAGGCCATTTCTCATCGGGTGCGTTACAATCCGGTTCGGATAAGCATTTTTCATTTTCCTTGTGGTCTGGGGAAAGGGTAAGGGGTAAAGGGTAAAGGGTAAAGGGTAAAGGGTAAAGGATGTATTCAAAACCTTTCCCCTTTAACCGAACCGTATTGGGGTGCGTTATGGCTTTAGCTGGATGACAGAAGTAAACAACAGTAAGATGATGCACTGGTGTAGGCGTGGTGTGTTCACTAAAGGGAATGTTTAACGACAAGCTAAAAACTCTATTGCATCCAAGCAAGAACCACTACGAATCAGCGCGATCGCAATAGACTTCACCGAAGCTATGATCGGCATGGATCTCAATCACCATATCAACCACTGTCATATCTTTTACTAGCGGCTTGATGAATAATTCCGGGTGAAGCGATCGCCAAAAATAATTGACAAATTGCTCTATCTCTGCATTGCTCATCCCTGATTTCCCCGCCGCAATCATCTGCTGTTCCGCCTGTTTGCGCCACTTCAAGGAACAGCGATAATCGGTTGGATATAGCACAATCAAACTATCTAACCGCTCCCACAACGGTAAATAATTGTGGAGGCGAAGATTCATCTCACGCGCAAATGCTTTATCTTCATCTGTGATAATTGGTGATGGTGCAGTATCAAATAAATCTTCGTTAATTGGTCGCACACCCACAAACCAACCTTCAAATAGTACAATATCTAGACCTGTGATCATTTCTGAAGTAGTGCGATCGCCAGCGCCTCCGTAAGCAGATTTATCAAAGCGGGGAAGCATCACTGGACTTTGCGACTGGCGAATTTGGTCTAGTGCATTTAAGCCTAAGTCTAAATCGTGGGTTCCCGGTGGGCCGCGCCAAATCAACCGGGGATCTTGCTGTGTTAAAAGCAAGCGATCGCTGTAAGTTTTATATAAGTCATCCAAAGATAGACTCACAGTCCGATATCCCAAGCGATTGAGAATCAAGCTGAGAATTTTGCACATTGTGGTTTTACCAGTGCCTTGTCCTCCCAATATTCCCTGAATTAGAGGGCGTCCCAATTTTTGGCGCTGCGATGCTAGTTTGATTCCCAAAGGAAGCCACAAGTCCCACAAAACTGGTAACATTTCCTGGGGTTCGATTTTGAGGCTAGTTTGGCAGAATTGGCTAAAAGCTGGAAAGACGGATTTTAGTAGATGCGATCGCTTTTTGATTATTTCATCGACATTTTCCGGCGCAATCCCAAAAGCTTTAGCCCTTAATTTATCTGCCAGCGCTGCTTCTGTGGCTTGCTGCCAAATTTCCCCCACCGCATCCGTTGCCAAAATTTCACCCAGCCACAAATTCATAAATTCCTCATCTCGCTACGATCCCAGCTTAAAGGCTTCGAGAAACAGGCTGTAGATGAAACCAACTTTGAGCAGATTTAGTGAGTCTACCAAAAGCGATCGCCTTGACAAAAAGCTGCGGCTATAAAATATTCTGCTGGTAATTTCTGTCAACAACACTAAAAAACCAGCTGCCACAATGTCTAACTCTGCCCGTTGTCCGGCTGTAGTAGAAACTGCGTTTCCCAGAAAAAAACCGAACAAAAAACTAATTATTAGCAACGATAGTCGCCGCCAAGGATTTAAAAACCATTGCCCAAAGCGTGTAGCAATGGCATCGAACAAGTTATTGAGACGAGTATTTTGCATCAAAGGGACTTCGGGGAGAAAGTCAAGATATCTTGAAATATATCTATATTAAATTAAGGCGGATATTGGTTTTAGCATCACCTTATTTGTTAATATTGTAGATATATACTGGATTTCCAGTGTTTATTCAAATTCGACCATTTTATCATCTTCAGAGAAGTACAGTTTCTTAGAGGATGTTTGGAAATTATAAATATTTAGTTTGATCCCAGTGAGCAAGCCTTAATAAATGGGAAAATCATTCAAAATTCCCCTTTTTGAGAGGAAGCTAGTCTGTTAAGCGGGTTTGCTTACTTGTATACCTATACGAAAGTAAGCTACCCGTAGCGTCTTTCAACAACACAAGGGACTTCTATAAATTTAGGAAGGAGGTATCTCTAAGAACTTGCTATATCAGCAGGCACTTTCTAAATATCCTCTTAAGGTAGCTTTTCATAGCAGAAGTTGAAGAAGAATTCAGAAGTCAGAATCAATCAGTGGGGGATTCAGACCCGCCACTGTCTTGTTGACCACTAAATATGTAGATTTAATGGGGTTCTAACTGAATTCTGTTTCGATAAAATATACCACCTAGATTTATCTGACGTTTAGCAAAGGAGGCCAGTAGCGGTGTCAGGAAAGTTTTATTTGTTTTATAAAAATGAATTGGCTGGATAGGTATCAAATTATCTGATTTTTATCCATACCTACGGTTAAAATCCAAAGCGATTGATGTCTATACCCTTTGTTTATCAAACATTAAAGAAATTATTTCCTCGAAATGTTTTCTAATCAAAATGATATTTATCATACATTGGTATCTTTAATTTTAGGAAAGCCGATATTAGGCTATTTTCTATGATTTCCTTTTGGGATAATAGGCTACTATTTGGTCAAGCCTAAACAAAATATTTATTTCTAATAACTATCAATATGAAATCCTCAGTATATCGTAACATCGGTGTTACAGCTTCTTGCTTGGGACTGCTTGTTACTTTGGTTGGATGCTTTGGAATTAGTGTGTCCTTTGAGTCCACAAACCCAGATACATCTTCACAACAGCCAATAGAAACTCAAGAGTGGCAGACAACTTCTGTTTTACCTGAAAAAGATGTTTCCACTCGTGTATCTACTCCAGCAACTACCCCAACCAATCAAGTAGAACATAGCAGTCAAGAGAAGACTTATCCTGTCTTGGCAAATCGTGATAAATCAGCAAGCACTGCCAAGGCTCAAGGGACTTTGCGAATGAGCAATCAAACAAATCAGCCTGTGCGGCTGGCTCTACTAGCACGATCGGTAGCAAAAGGCTCTAGTACTAAACAGAGTCAATACGATCTACCGGCACATTGGGATTTTGCTCCCCAAGAAGGCAGTGAGAAGGGACTGATTCTATCCTTACCTGAGAATAATTTAAAACTGGAGAAGGGAGATATTTTAGTTGCTTTTGCACAAGATGGTTCCCGCCGTTACTGGGGCCCCTATGTTGTCGGCGAAACTCAATTACCTAAGTGGGATTCCAAAAACAAAGAATGGCAACTAGTGCTGAGTCAATAAATACTGCTATGAGCCGATAGCTAGTGGTCTGCCAACCCAAAAATGCGCTTGTGAGGGCTGGGAAAAGGGCAAAGGGAAAAGGGTAAGGGATTTAAAACCTTTCCCCCTTACCCCTTACCCTTTACCCCGCTTGCGTTCCCTTGGCGAACTACTAAGGTTGAGCCAGTGCGGAAACAATTTTTTTAGGGTAGGCATTGTTTACCGTTCGCTCGAACCTTTATTTTTACATGCTTACCCTACAGTTGGTAAAGTGTTGAGTAACGAGTAGAGGAAAATTCTTGAATTGAAAACTCCGAAGAACAAAAAATAGATAACCAACGACTATTGATTAGTGATTGTTGACTATTGACTAAATGACAATGAAATTGAGTGTTAAGCGCACTGTTGATCAGTGGTTCAACAAAATAGCAAAAAATCCAGCCCTTGGTGTAACTGTGTCGATTTTGTGGTTGATAGTGATTGGCTGGATAGCTTTTGGGTGGAATTTGGGTAATACTGGCTTGATTGATGAGACAGAGCCGTTATTTGCCGAAGCTTCCCGCCAGATGTTCGTCACAGGTGATTGGATTACCCCATTTTTCAATGGTGACACTCGTTTCGATAAACCAGCTTTAATTTACTGGTGTCAGGCGATCGCATATCATCTGATTGGCGTGAATGAGTGGGCAGTACGTCTTCCTTCAGCGATCGCCGCATTCGGCTTAGTTTGTTTAGCTTTTTACACCATCCAGTGGTATTTGGCTAAACAAGACGAATTAGAGCAAGTTTCACGTCCGACTCGGCGCTACTTAATATCTTTTATCGCAGCAGCGCTCATGGCACTCAATCCCGAAACTATTATTTGGGCGAGAACGGGTGTCTCTGATATGCTACTCACCGGATGCATGGCATCAGCTTTGTTATGTTTCTTTCTAGGGTACGCAGGGAAGGAAGGGAGCAGGGAGCAGGAGAACAGCACTTCGGCTACGCTCAGTGACCGAGGAGCAGGGGAGCAGGGGAGCAGGGGAGCAGAATTAATCACCAATGCCCAATCCCCACTTGCCCTGAGCGAAGTCGAAGGGATGCCCCATGCCCTATTCCCTAATAAGTGGTATTTAGCTTTTTACGTGCTGATTGCTGCCGCAATTTTGACTAAGGGGCCAGTGGGAATTGTCTTGCCGGGGATAATTGTTGCCGCCTTTTTGCTTTACATGGGTAAAGTGCGAGAGGTATTGCGGGAAATGCGCCTTCTCGTAGGTATGCTGATAATTATCGCTTTGTCAGTACCCTGGTATGCTTTAGTGATTTGGCGCAATGGCTGGAATTACATTAACTCCTTTTTTGGTTATCACAACCTGGAACGCTTTACAGAAGTAGTTAATGGTCACTCAGCACCTTGGTATTTTTATTTTGTAATCGTGCTATTGGGTTTTGCACCATACTCAGTGTATTTACCAGCCTCTATAATCAGACTAAAGTTTTGGCAGCGATCGCGTTGGCGATCTGTTGAACGTTTTCAGCAATTTGGTTTATTTGCTTGGTTCTGGTTTGCTAGCATCTTTACCTTTTTTTGCATTGCTGTCACCAAACTCCCTAGCTACGTATTACCTTTAATGCCAGCAGCAGCAATCCTAGTAGCCCTGGTGTGGAGCGACCTTTTTTCAGATACAGAGACACGGCAAACAATTCCAGTTTCCCCCTCTCACACTCCGTCCATCTCCGCGTCTTTGCTGCGAATCAGTGGTTGGGTGAATGTAGTATTTTTATCAGTTTTGGCAACAGCACTGTTTAACATCACCCAAATATTAGGTACTGATCCAGCTATAAGTAACTTCCACGAACTAATTCAAAAATCTGGTTTACCAGTAATCGCGGGTATAATTTGGCTAATTTGTGCTGTTTTAGTTGCGGGTTTTTTACTAAGTCGTCGCTGGAACTACATTATCAGCATTAATTTAATTGGGTTTGTGGCGTTTATAATTTTTGTTTTAACGCCTGCTTCGTTCTTTATTGATCGAGAACGTCAATTACCCTTAAGGGAATTGTCTGCGGTTATTTTAGAAACAAAACAACCAAATGAAGAATTGATCATGCTTGGCTTCAAAAAGCCTAGTGTGGTATTTTACAGCCACATTCATGTAAATTATTTGGCATTTCCCCAAGAGGCGATAGAGCATATTAAAAACCAGGCTGCCAAAGGACTAAAACCTGCCTCAGTGCTGCTGTTGGCTGAACAGAAAAAGTTTTTACAAATGGACTTACAGCCCGACGATTACAAGAGTTTATCGACGAAGGGTGCTTATAATTTGGTTCGAGTTCCTTTTAAGAAAAAGAAAAATGAAAAAATAGACATATCCTAATTAGCGATCGCATTGTTCATTAACTACTGAAAAATAACACCATATTACTGTCGCATTGGACAGTTTAATCCGAAATTGGAATGGATTAATTTATGGTGTAAAATTTGACTGAATGATAAATAATTTTGTCAACAAAGCTTCGAGCATAGATTCTGTTCTTGCAACTGGCACATCAGATATTTACTGAGAAGAGACAGGAATCATCGCGACGCCGAATAGCCCCTTGTAGACATCGCCACCAAATATTATTCTCAATCATGATTAACATTTGTCATTGTAACCATTGACAGCTAAAGCTTGATTAATCTGGTTTAATAGGTCTTCCATTGATATTGAGCGCGGTAATATTTGGGTAGCGATCGCACCAACGACAGTTTCTATCGATTCCACACTATTCTTCTTCTGCTTGTCAATTTCCTTATAAGCTACCCCACTCTGGAAACTGATTTCTGGGCGATTTAATCGCTGATTCAATACCAAAATTGGTGGTAACTTTAAAGGCGAATCTGCCAATGTTTTCAAGGCTTTGAGTACATCTTTGTGGATGGCGGATTCTCCTAAACAAATTAGCAGTAAATCAACGCTTTGGTGGCGAATTTGTTGTAACACTTCTGCCCAACAAGGACTCATTGCCGCTTTGAAGCCTGCTGTTTGGAGGTATTGAATTAAAGCTTGGAACCACTCAGATCCGCGTTCAGCAGTTTCACTACTGATTGAGCAATTTTTTTCAGTCCGATAACCCTTAGCTGGCTTGCGTCTTACCTGTGGAATATCCCGCAGCATTGTCAAATCCACCACTAAGATGTTGGGAGGGCAGCAAATACCAGAAGCAATTTCTAGTACTGATAGTAAGGCATCTGTTTTCTCGGTGCGACTGTTTTTGTCTTTAGCAAATGGTGTTAAGTAAGGAAATACAGATAACCCTGGTATTTTAGAAGCTATTAGGGTGGTTGCGACATCGCAAGTAACCAGTGGTATAGCCGCCAAACGCGGATGTCCAATTAGTTGTTGCAGATAAATTTGGGCGGTGGTACTTTCGACATCTAGCAAAATGACATCAAACTGCCATACCCGCGCCAAAAGTTCTGCTTGATCTAAGTCATCTACTTCAATCACCCGATGTTCTCGAAGTGAGGGGTGGGGATTGACCGATTCTAACTGGGGATTCACCAACCTGAGAATTCGCAGTGGGGTTTTTGTAGGGATAATTGCGCTCTTGTTTAACCCTTGCTGTGGAACTGCTTGTACAGTACATAATTTTTCGAGAACCGGTGTCAAGACCTGATGCTCGACTGGCAAACTTAAGAAACCATCGGCTCGATTAGCAAATGCTTGCTCCTTTTCAGCTCCCGTCGCTGTCACAATTACAGATATATGACGGGTTGCGGTGTCAGATTTCAGCAAAGTCAGCACATCCCAGCCTGAGAGCAGAGGTAGCAACGGATTCAAAAATATTGCTATTGGTTGCAAGCGCCGCGCTTTTTCAACTGCTTCTGTTCCCGATCGCGCAATCACTACCCGATATCCTAAACCTTTGAGCTGTTCGGTCAAGTCTTCAATATATCGGGCTACTGCCTCGACTACTAAGACCAACCGTTGCGAACTGGCAAGATGATGCTGTGTGGGCGTACTAATATGCGGACGAGCTGCTGAGGAGTTTTCTCGTGTCTGTTGGAATCGTGTCTCCTCGTCTTCTCTGATGCCCATATCTGGTTCAGAAAAGCCTGTTTTTGGAGGACTGGGCGGCAGAAGTAGGGTAAACTGGCTACCTTTTCCTTCACGGGATAAGAAACTGACATCTCCTCCGTGGAGACGAGCTAAGGCGCGGGTTAATACCAGCCCCAAACCAGTGCCTTCAAATTGGCGGGTGAGGGGATTTTCTAGTTGTTGGAATTTTTGAAAGATTAAGTGTTGCTGGTGTTCAGGAATGCCAATGCCTGTATCCCAAACGGTAAAGGCAATCCATCCTTCCCAACGACTTACCCGCAGCCCAATTTCGCCAGATATTTCGGTGAATTTAAAGGCGTTGGAAAGTAGATGTACTAACATCTGGCGTAAGCGCAACTCATCTGCCACCATCTGATCTAAGCCTAGTTCAATGGAAAGGCAGAATTGGGGAGCAGATGAAGGGGCATTTGCAGGTGCTGAGGCCGATGTCGCTTTGGTGGTTTGAGTGTGGATAGCTTTGGCTTCGGAGAGAGCGCGATCGCACACAGTCTGAATTTTCACCGGAGTTAGCGTCAAATCCATTTGTCCCGTTTCCATCCGGGTCAAATCCAAAATGTCATTCACCACACTCATCAGGTGGCGGCCGCTTTGATGAATCAGCCCCGCATAACGGGCTTGACGCTCGTTGAGTTCTCCCAACTGCTGATCCACTAGCAAGCGCGATAATCCTAAAACGGCAGTTAAGGGAGTTTTAAGTTCATGACTAATGCAAGCTAAAAACTCGTCTTTCAAGCGATTTAGTTGAATTAAATCGGCATTTTTTGCTGCTAGTTCTTTGCAAAGCTGCTGCTGCTCAGTCACATCAGTAGCTAAAACTAACCACAAATCATCGCTGAGTGCAACTTCTTTTTCAGCACTCATGACTTGAAACTCAGGACTATCTAAGGGAATTTTGGCAAACTGCCAGATTCGCTCCTGACCATTTTGCACTTCCACAACGCAGGTACAAGTACCCACTTGACTATCTAAATAGCATCGACTGTATGCAGTTTCTGGTGATGCTTCTTGCTGGGCCGATTCTTCACCACCATCCTCATTTTCCCTGCCATTGGGATGAACCTTGATTGCTCGTTGGGTGGCATATTCTGATATTTTGGAGCTGTTAGAAACAAGTATTGCCTCCACTTGTTGCCTAACTCCTTCTGGATCTTTTAAAGTTCCTAATTGCTGCCACCAAGCGGGATTTCGCGCTACCACCTCGCCAGTACCCGTTTGCAACATCAAAGGCCAAGGCAGTCTTTCTAGCAAGTGTATCAGTGGCTGGTGTCCTAATGACTTGGCTTCATTTGGTTCATGGCGCGACCTGTGGATGCCTGAGCTTTGTAATCCAGCCATGCGTTCCTTAGCCAGCGATCGCAACAAGCGTGAACTATCCAGCAGCCCCAAATATCGACCATCAAAGTCAATCAGTGCCCAATCTAAGTTCTGGTGTTCCGCTTCGGGATAACACAAGTGCAAGCTCAATTGCTCTACACGCTCAGAAGCTAATATTGTCTGTATCGGCTCAATTAGACCTTGACCCCAAGTCGAGAGCGATTGGTGTAAATTGAAATTTTTATCGTCACTATGTGCTAATAATTTTGGGATTAAACGGGCAGAATACAGCAATCCGATGGGGCATTGCTGTTGATTCACTACTACCAAGCGATCGCACTGCTGTTGCTCAAAAATCTCTAACACCACTGCCAGAGAACTTGTTTGGAGGCAGCTAGGTACGGTTGCCTGAAAGTCATAAAGCGGGTAATCTAGCATTAACATAGGGCTTTGGGGGTCATTCTTCCTGTGGAACCCTCCGGCATTGCCATCTGCCAGTTGATGGTCTTTTCGCCTGAAGTCATATCCTCTAAGAAGACTCATATAAGCAACTCTGGTTATTTCAACGCCATTAAAGCAACGGGATTTCCCTTCACGGATACTTGCTTGCTGACAAGTGCATTTTTTAAGAGGCGACGTTTCTCATTTCTAGCAACTAGCCTCCCCAGTGTCTTACTGGTATTTAAACTCCTCTTCGATAGCGACAGCTAAAACAATTATGGCCCCAAAGATTCGCTTTAGAACCTTGAGGAATTATAATGATTTAGAATGCGACAATCCTTTAAGTTCGTTTAAGTATCTTATCAAGGAGCAAAATCAAAAATCTATCTATATAAATAGATAGATATGGAAATAATAGAGTAGCTACTGTGTCTAGCCATGCCGATAAATACCCGATCATCAAAGACCTACTAAGTCTTATTACTCAGTTCCTGCACTCTTGTTGTTGAGTAGCTAGCACTATCTGCTAACACAGAGCATTATTTGAGGTGGAATCAGTAGCTTCTTGCACACCTAATATTCCCCTAGAAGCGTTAGCAAAACTTATCAGCCCATGTTTCTTAGTCAGGGCGATCGAGGAGATAGATTCAAGAATAAATGTTATTACCGATATTGATTCTGCAACCTAATATTAACAAATGTTTAGATAACCTGATTGAATTAGCCAACCGAAAAGCTTTGAATACGTGGGTATGGAACTGGATTGACGCGATTATTGCCCAATTTTCCTACCTACCTGTTGCTGTAAATATTACTGTAAAAACTAATTACTTACCAAATTGGCTGCAACAAAACCCAACTAAGGCATACACTGACAATTACGTTTATGTATTTGCCAGTCAGATGCAAAAAAGTCAACAGCATTTTCAGGAGATGACTCCAGCAGAAAAGCAAGGATTATTAAAACAGCTTAAATTAGATTATAGCCTAATTCTTATAGATTATTTTAGCACAGATCAAACACTCAAAGATAAAATTGATAAATTTATCAATACTATATTTTATGCTAATATTCCTGTGCCTCAAATAATTGAAATTCACATGGAGGTAATTGAAGAATTTTCTACCCAGCTAAAATTAGAAGGAAGGAGCAATGAAACGTTACTTGATTACCGTCTAACGTTAATAGATATCTTAGCTCATCTTTGTGAAATCTATCGAAGTTCGAGTTCTAAATAAATTAAATTCATCAATGTTTAACTTAAAACAAGCTATTGCTGTTAGTTCCTCTCAATACTACATGAAAGGTCTTGTATTTATATGATCGTGACTAGCTATTAAATGTATGAATAAACTTAGAAAAACCTACGTTCTTAAGCTATACGTAGCAGGTAACACCCCCAATTCAGTTAGGGCATTAAAAACACTCAAAGATATTTTAGAACAGGAATTTGAAGGTGTTTATGCTTTGAAAGTGATTGATGTACTGAAAAGCCCGCAACTAGCGGAAGAAGATAAAATATTGGCAACGCCGACATTATCTAAAATTTTGCCTCCACCCGTTCGGAAAATTATCGGGGATCTTTCAGATAGAGAAAGAGTATTGATTGGATTAGATTTGCTCTATGAAGAATTGAGTGAAGAAGATTTTGAAGAGTAAAATTTTCATTATAAAAAATGAATAAAAACTTACTTAACTTACTTTAGTAAAATAACAGGTTTTCATCCCAATTTATTATCAAGCAATGAGTGAAAACGAACAACTAGAACTAAAACAACCACCGAAAATTGGGGGTTTAGAAAAAATTCGGACAATGATCGAAGGTTTTGACGATATTAGTCATGGTGGTTTGCCAATTGGTAGAACTACCTTGATTAGCGGCACCTCCGGCACAGGTAAAACTTTATTCTCTCTTCAGTTTCTCTATAACGGTATCACCTACTTTGATGAAGCAGGAGTATTTGTTACCTTTGAAGAATCACCTAGTGATATTATTAAAAATGCCAACATTTTTGGTTGGAACTTGCCACGCCTCATCGAAGAAGGCAAGTTATTTATTCTTGATGCATCTCCCGATCCAGAAGGTCAAGATATTGTTGGGAATTTTGACCTTTCTGCACTCATTGAGCGCTTGCAATATGCCATCCGCAAATACAAAGCTAAACGAGTTTCAATCGACTCAATAACAGCCGTATTTCAGCAATATGAAGCGATGGGAGTAGTGCGACGCGAGATTTTTCGTCTGGTAGCACGTCTAAAACTACTGAATGTCACCACTGTAATTACCACTGAACGTAGTGAAGAATATGGGCCTGTTGCCTCTTTCGGAGTAGAAGAATTTGTTTCTGATAATGTAGTAATTGTTCGCAACGTTTTAGAAGGAGAACGCCGCCGTCGCACAATTGAAATTCTCAAATTGCGCGGTACAACTCACATGAAAGGCGAGTATCCCTTCACGATTACTAATGAAGGAGTTAATATCTTCCCACTGGGAGCAATGCGTTTAACTCAACGATCTTCTAATGTTAGGGTATCTTCTGGTGTCAAAACTTTAGATGAAATGTGTGGTGGTGGTTTCTTTAAAGATTCAATTATTTTGGCAACCGGAGCTACAGGAACTGGCAAAACCTTGTTAGTAAGTAAGTTTATTCAAGATGGCTGCCTCAATGGAGAACAAGCAATATTATTTGCTTATGAAGAATCACGCGCCCAACTATCTCGTAATGCTTCCTCTTGGGGAATTGATTTTGAAGAATTAGAACATCAAGGTTTACTCAAAATAATCTGTACCTATCCAGAATCAACTGGTTTAGAAGACCACTTACAAATTATTAAATCAGAAATTGCTATCTTCAAACCCGCTCGCATCGCTATTGATTCCCTTTCAGCACTAGCTAGAGGAGTGAGCAACAATGCATTTCGGCAGTTTGTAATTGGTGTGACGGGTTATGCTAAACAAGAAGAAATTACTGGTTTTTTTACCAATACAACTGACCAATTTCTAGGAGCACATTCGATTACTGACTCTCATATATCCACGATTACCGATACAATTTTGATGCTACAGTACGTAGAAATTCGTGGAGAAATGTCGCGGGCAATTAACGTCTTTAAAATGCGCGGGTCTTGGCATGATAAGGGCATTCGTGAGTATAATATTACTGCTGACGGGCCCGATATCAAAGATTCATTCCGAAACTACGAACGGATTATTAGCGGTGCTCCTACTCGCGTTAGTATCGATGAAAAGGCGGAACTTTCTCGCATTGTTAGACGTTTTGAAGACAAACAGAGTTCCGAACCCTAAATTTAGTATCGTAGTATATTCTTTCCTAAATTTAGTATCGTGCTATATTCTGTGGTGAAGAAAGGTTTTCTGCCGCTAGATTGATTTTCGTGTGAGGGATGCGGTGAAAGGACAGCAATTATTTCATAGCTTATTGCCTGGTGTGACAGCAGCAGTTTTAACAACTCAGCCAGCTTGCGCTGGTACTGTAAAACTAACTGGGGTACAACTGACCTCTTCTCCTAGTGTTTTGACTTCTACTTATGGTCAAGACTTAGTTGGGGGCATTGTGAATACGCAACTGCATAACGGTGCAAATGTTAGTGTTCCAACCCTAGTACCTGCTTTCGGTTTCACTAAACTTAGTATGAAGCCTTTAAGTAATAACAGTATTCCAGTGTTTAGGGCTGAAAATACTGTTGTGCCCATAAAACAAGTACTTAAGAAAGATGAAGTTAGATTTTTGAGTTTGACACCTACCTCTAGTTCTTCCCAGGAAGCAGATGTCAGCCATTTTGCTCAAAGCGACCAAAAACCGAGTAATTCAGACCTGAATGGGCAGAAATTAAAGAAGATACTAGTTCCTAACTACACTTCAAAACCCTCTTCTGTTCAAAAAGAAATTTTGTCCCTGTCTTCTGCACAGCAACCAGTGCTTCAAAAGATAAATACTGCTACTCAGTTACAAACATTTTTACAAACTTCAGTCCCAGGTGGAGGAGCAGCAAAACTTTTGTCAGCGCAGAGGTGTCCACAGGAGCTGCAAAAAAGCAAAACTGACTCTTTGGCTAATTTGCTACTGGCCTCAAGCACCTGCTTACAACAAAATCCTATTGGTCGCGTGGCTCAGAGTAATACCCAGATTCCGACAGATTCGGCGCAACCTATCACTGTGCCAGGAACCGTAACTCCTGTACCAGGGGATTCAGTGCAACCTACCACTGTGCCGAGAACTATCACTCCTATACCAGGGGGTTCGGTGCAGCCTACCACTGTACCGGGAACTGTCACTCCTATACCAGGGGGTTCAGTGCAACCTACCACTGTACCGGGAGCTGTCACTCCTGCGCCCTCAGGGCGGGTGCAAATTCCAGAGAATCTGATTCCTAGCTCAAATCCCTTGCAGTTTCCCACCAAACCCGAGGAAGTGCAACTTCAGGGAAATCAGCCGATTACTTTGGCACAGGCTTTGGAGTTAGCACGGCGTAATAATCGGGATTTACAGGTGTCTCTATTGGAGTTAGAACGCAATCGAGCGGCTCTACGCGAGGCGCAAGCTGCTTTGTTGCCCACTCTGGGAATTAGCACGGATCTTACTCGTAGTCAGTCTTCTGGCAGTCAGCTGACGGACGAATTAAGCGCTCGAAATGGCATTCCTTCTAACCAAGATCAACCCAGTACATCTTTTTCTGGTCAAGCACAACTTTCATATAACATTTATACTTCTGGGAGAGTGCAAGCTAGCGTCAGAGCGGCTGAAGAACAGGTACGTTTCAATGAGTTAGCTGTAGAAACTCAGTCTGAGACAATCCGTCTGAATGTTGCCACTGACTATTACAATCTGCAACAAGCGGATGAACAAGTACGCATTAGTCAGTCGGCTGTGGTGAACTCTGAGGCTAGTTTGCGTGATGCAGAAGCTTTAGAGCGAGCTGGGGTTGGTACGCGGTTTGATGTGTTGCGATCGCAGGTGAATTTAGCAAATGCCCAACAAAATTTGACTAATGCTAGATCCCAGCAGGCAATAGCCCGTCGTCAATTAGCAACTCGGATAAGTTTGCCGCAGTCGATAAATATCAGTGCTGCTGACCCTGTACAATTAGCTGGTCTTTGGAACCCAACGCTAGAACAAAGTATTGTGCTGGCTTATCAAAATCGTCCAGAATTGCAACAACAGTTAGCACAACGCAATACTTATGAGCAACAGCGTAGGCAGGCCCTTGCGGAACTGGGGCCTCAAGTTAGTTTGGTCGCTAGCTACGACTTGCTAGACCAGTTCAATGATAATGTCAGTGTTACTGATGGTTATTCATTCGGAGTTAGGGCAACCCTAAGTTTGTTTGATGGCGGAGCAGCAAAAGCAAGGGCAGATCAGTCTAGAGCTAATATTGCGATCGCAGAAACTCAATTTGCCGAACAGCGCAACCAAATTCGCTTTCAGGTAGAACAAGCCTATTCTACCCAGCAATCTAGTTTGGCCAACGTTCAAACCGCTAATACCGCTTTAGAACAAGCTAGGGAAGCTCTACGTTTAGCGCGTTTGCGATTCCAAGCTGGTGTAGGCACTCAAACTGATGTAATTAACTCTGAAAACGATCTCACACAAGCTGAAGGTAATCGAGTCACAGCAATTTTGGATTACAATCGTGCTTTAGCTCAGTTACAACGGTCTGTTACCCTCAGAGGATTACGCTAGTACTGCTGACTTCATCTCTCAATTAAAAATATATAAAAGCCTCATTTTTCAATGTAATTGTTGAAAAATGAGGCTTTGAACTTATTTTTTCATCTAATACTAATTCAAAAAATGTTTGCAACAGATAACCCCACCCGCAATACTGTTCGGTTAAGGCAAGAGACGCGATGAATTGCTGTATCTACAATAATCTTTTGTAAAAGTCAATTTTTTTAACGTAGACGCATTAGCGAAGCGGTAACGTCTCGCAGAGAAGGAGCGTCAGCAACTTGCCGTAGCTACTACAGAGGCGCAGAGAACACAGATGTATTGCTTTAAAACAGTCGCAATGCGAAAACCGAACAAGCCGAAAGAACCATGCAATGCAGTAGCTCAACCTTCCAAGACGGATTTTGAATTCTGAAAGCGCCCTGAAAAACCTATTTTTAACAGCAATTTTGTGAAATGATGTAGCATAACTGAATGTCCGTAGTTTACCGCCGTAGGCATCGCTAGCCTTGTCAAAGACTCATGACTCAAGTAACATCTCAAGAAATTGCACAGTTTCGTTCTCAATTGGCAGAAGATCCCAGCGATATGGAAGCGCTGGATTTAATTGAAGACTGTGATGGAGATTTAGAAGATGCGGCAATGACGCTAGCTATCCGCGCCGGACAACAACCAGAAAGAGCAAATGCCGAGTGGTTAGATGCTTTGGCGAGAAAATGGCGTGCGGTCATTTGTGAACAAGAATATCGGGAAGATTTGCTAAACAGTTCACCTCAAAAGATGATGGAACGTCTAAAAACAATGCCCACGTTTCCTAAAATTTTAGCAACACCAGTTTTGATTTATGTCCTCAAACAAGGCGTGAACAATTTTTGTGAGCCACTAGATTCGCTAAAGTGATCAGATGTACATTTTATTTGTGCGATACCTGCGGCAGGCTACGCCTGCCGCAGCTTGCAGTTGAGTTCAATACAGACCTAACCCCCAGTTCCTTAAGAGCTAGCATTGAGGAGTAAGACTCCTAACTCTTGTACAGAGGTGATTAATCGCGTCTCTACTCCTACCCAATGCAAGATTGATTTGACAAGGACTGATACGCTGTTAATTAAGGCAAAACTTCTATTAGACAAATTGTAAAATCAATGAATTACCTTGTTGCCGTATTACCAGACCGCATTCAAGCCGAAGCTGCTTACTTAGCTTTAGAAGAAGAAGGCATAAACAGTACTATCTTGGGGAGAGGGTATAAAACAGCTGACGAGTTTGGCTTAATTGACCCCAAAGACCAAGCTAAAAAGCAAGCAAAACTGATGGCAACCTGGCTGATACCATTTGGCTTTTTTGCAGGTTTTACATTCAGCCTGATCACTGGTTTAGATACTTTTGCCTGGGCGGGTGAAGTTGGTAATCACATAATTGGCGGGCTTTTGGGTGCTGCTAGTGGTGCTATGGGTGGTGTGTTTGTCGGTGGCGGAGTTGGTTTACTCGTAGGTAGTGGTGATGCTTTACCTTATCGCAATCGCTTAGATGCGGGTAAATACTTAGTTACAGTTCAAGGTTCGGAAACTCTCACTCGACAAGCAACCCGAATATTACGTCAGTTTGATCCAGAAAATATCCAAGGTTATGCTGACACAAGTAACGTGTAATGAATCATAGTTTACACATCACAACACAGCGACTTGAGTTGCTTCCCTGTTCTTTGGAGGTGGCGCAAGCCGTTGTGACAAGCAATAAAACCCAAGTAGAGAGGCTTTTGGGGGTACGAGTTCCTGATGATTGGTATGCATCTGAGGTGTTAGATATTTTCCCAATGTATGCTCAGATGCTAATAGATGATCCTTCCCAGTTGGGTTGGGGTGTCTGGCTAATGATTCACATTGCCGATTCTACTTTAATTGGCGATTTAGGTTTTATTGGCAAACCCGATCGCGCAGGAACTGTAGAAATGGGTTATGAAGTGCTATCAGCTTATCGCCAGCAGGGATTTGCTTTTGAAGCAGTAAAAGCACTGGTCGATTTTGCCTTTACTCAGCCAGAACTCAAGAGAATTATCGCTCATTCTCCAGACGATCATGTTGCCTCGATTCGCATTTTGGAAAAACTGGGAATGCAACAAATTGCTAAGGATGAAAATCTGCTGGAATGGGAATTAAAGTTAGAATCAAGATAGTTTTAAATAGGGAATGGGGCACTTGTACTGAGTTTCGACTACGCTCAACTACCGCGTAGCCGAAGTATGGGGCATTGATAAAAGATAAATGACTAATGACTAATTCATAATTTTTAAGAATGTTGCCACGAGAAGAACTTTTAAAAGGTGTTGAAAATCGAGATAGTGTAGCTCGTGTAATCGACCAAGCAGAGCAAGCCATCAAAACTTGGGAAGTGGTTTTGACTGATTTTCTATCTCCGCCAGAATTGGCAGAAATTCAACGGGTATTTAACCGATTAACAGAAGTGCAATTAGTTGCATGGGGCGGATATCCGCAAGCTGAACGCCAAAGAATAGCGATCGCTCGTTCGGAACTTCCCTTAGATCAATCTCAAGTCAGCCTTGTGGCTGTAGAAATTGCTGGAAATTTTTTGTTTGATACCGCCTCTCACCGCGACTTTTTAGGCGCAATGTTGGGGACGGGAATTGTTCGAGAAAAGACGGGAGATGTGATTGTCTTGGGAGAACGAGGGGCACAGGCGATTGTTGCACCGGAGTTGGTGGAATTTTTGGAAATGAGTCTGAAACAGGTGCGATCGGTTCCTGTGAAAACTCAGCGAATTGAGGTAACTGAATTAAGGGTTCGGGAACCCAAGAAAAAAGAATTAACTACTGTAGAGGCTTCTTTGCGATTAGATGCGATCGCATCTGCTGGTTTTGGTATGTCCCGCAGCAAAATGGTTGATTTCATTGATGCTGGTGATGTCCGCGTCAATTGGAAGGAAGTTACTCAAGCTAGTTCTCAAGTCAAATCAGGCGACTTAATCGCCATTCGCTCTAAAGGGCGTTTAGAAGTTGGAGAAATCGCCGTTACAAAAAAAGACCGTTACCGAGTTCAATTAACAAGGTATATGTAATAAGCGAGTATTGAAAAATTAGAAATTTTAAATTCACACTTTCCTTAACTTTAAACCTTGCAAATTTTAGATTTTGAATTTTGGATTGAAATAAAAGTCTAAAATCTAAAATCTAAAATTAAAAGGGTTCTAAAGATATAATTCAGGTTTTAAAGTGTTTTGCTAATATATTCAACAGAAGTTTGCGCGGTACGAGTCGAGATAATTTGCTTCTAATTTGAGTGGTACTATCAGAACTAATAACAGTTGGATAGCCTTTTTCTAAAGCCTCTAAAGATTCCCAAACAACTTTTTCGGAAGAATATACTTTATCTGTGCTGCTTGCCAATGTGGGAGGAAAATTAGCTTCTGCAAAAAAGTTTGTTTCTATTGGCCCTGGACAAGTGACTAAAATACGGACACCATATTGATGATTTTCTGCCCATAACGCTTCACTAAAGCTGAGAATAAAAGCTTTACTGGCAGCATAAACAGAAAGGTATGGTATTGGTTGAAATGCGGTAATAGAGGATACGTTAATAATACTTCCAGAACGACGTTGCCGCATCAATGGTAAAAATTTATGGGTTAAATCTACCAATGCCAATATGTTTAATTGTACAATTTTGACTTGTTTTTCTCCATCCCCTTCAGCAAAGTCGCCATAATAACCAAAACCAGCATTATTAATTAATAAATCAATGGTTAATCCCTTTGTTTTTGTGGCATCAAATACACTAGCAGCAGCATTATTCTCTGTAAGGTCTTTGACTATAACATCTACTTGAATTTTGTGTTGTTCTTGCAGTTGTTTAGCTAATTGAGTTAGTTTATCTTCAGAACGAGCAACGAGTACAAGATTTGTTTTGCGTGCAGCTAGTTCTTGAGCAAAGGCTTTACCAATACCACTAGAAGCACCAGTAATTAAAGCAGTTAGCATTCTACATATTCAGATAGATTTTAATCTCCATTAAAATCTTAGCTATGCTGATTATAAGTTTTAACTATCTAAAGTGATATATAGGACTCACATTTGATTTTTGAAAAAAATTCGGTATACCTCAATCATCTGAAATCCTTTTGCCTATTGCCTTTTGCCTATTGCCTACTAAGCCAAGTGATTTCAGTAATCAAACCGGATTCCTATATCTAAAAGCGTAAAAGCAGCACCTAGTACTACAAAATCTGAGTTAAGGCTTACTCCACTCAGAACTTTTCCTTCCCTAAAAATTAAGTAAAATGTCCTCAATAAGGATTTTTCTCATAGCGTTTCAAATTATTTTTGAATTGCTAATTACCATTTTTCAGACCAATAGATAATTTCTGAGGTGGAACTATTAATAGCAACACCGTAGCTATCTCCATGATTCCACTTGAAGCCAGCTCTACCTTTATCATCTGTATTTAATACCAATATTTCATACGTAGCTGGAAAAGATTCTGTAGGAGAGTCACTCGTGTAGAAGAAAGTTGTCGGTACACCATTAGGTTGGTTTATGTGGTCATTTGTGTTACCACCCATATATTTGTGCTTGGCAGTATTTCTGTATTGTAAAAGTAATTTTTCTATCTTCTTTGGTGGCTCTTTTAGCCTAATTTGAAAAAAACTACTTCCTTGCAAAAATTCGGGAGAGTAAGCAATACGAACGTTTTTAGCATCAGAGGGAATCTCATTAGGAAAATGTTTTACTTGGTCATTCTCAGACCATAGTTGATTACGAATTTCTTTGTAGCGTGATGCATCAGTTATTATTTTAGGTTCGCTAGTACTGCTAAAAGTTGTTCTCAGAAAAAAGCTTCCCCCGACAATACTAAGACTAGCAAGGGCTAATAGAAATTGCGATCGCTTCATCAAGTTGGGTACGTCTAACTTTCATAGTCATATACCCAACTAATAAACTAAATTCGTACTATTGCGGATAAAGCATTCGAGATATTAACAGAAACTTTGTGTATCTAGAGGAAAATCAGGATAATTATAAAATTACTATGAAGTTTGTCAGTGATTACTTAGTCAAATACCGTAGGCTATACTCCCAGGATTAGGGTAGTTATTGTTACTTAATTAAAAGTAGGGAAAGCGATGCACTGAGTTTCGACTACGCTCAACTACCGCGCAGTCGTTGTGTCCCCGGTTTTCACTCCTTAATTCAGGAATCAAATCGGATTACTATAGTACGACTGTTGTATATAAAAAATAAATGCTATAGTCATCGATTCTTTCTTCAATCCTTCCTGATGCAGCAATAGCTAAGGCGGATATATAAATAGTAGATGCACCTTAATTAAATCACAGCCCTTAGCTTTTAGTTGAGGGCTTTTTTTTATTGCCCATATTATTTAATTGGGAAATAAAATAAATTTACTCATAAGTTTATTTTGCCCGGATATAGCAATTAATGAAGCGGATTAATAAATGGTAGATGCACCTTAATTAAATCACAGCCCTCAGCTTTTAGTTGAAGGCTTTTTTATTGCTGATATTTTTTCATGAAGAAAATAATTTTGTACACAACTTAAATCTTCCCGGATATGGCAATTAATCAAGCGGATTAATAAATGGTAGATGCACCCTAATAAATTACAGTCCTCAGCTTTTAGTTGAGGACTTTTTTATTTAAAGATAGATGGTAGCAAACTTGGAGCTAACCACACTGCATAACCAATAAATCCAAACATCAAGGTAATCAGGGTAGTAATGCCGTAGCTGATACAAATTAATAAACCATCAGATTCGATGGTGGCAACAGTCAAAAGTAAAATACCTATAGTAGGTATGGGATTTGTAAACGGAATTGGTAATATTAGTAATACTGTTAATAAAGAAATGCAAAACCCATTAATTCGCCAAATCAAAGGATTATGGGCTATTTTTGGCAATCGGGGACGGGCTATTTTCTGTAAAACTTTGGTAAGCCGTCCCAAATTTTGCAAAAGCAACTGGGCGAAGGGACGAGGAAATTTGTAGTTAGCAATTCTTTTTGGTAGCCAAGGCGATCGCCTTCCTAAAACCATTTGCACTGACAACAGTAAACAAGCACCACCAAATGGGCCAGTTAATCCCGGTGGCATCGGAAATAAAAAGGGTAAAACTAATAATGTAATTACCAGGCTGAAGCCTCGTTCTGAGGTCTCTGCCAGAATATCACCTAGAGTTAACGGTTGTTCAGCTAGGCGTTGCAACAGGGACTTTATATCTTGAGAAAATCTCAGATGCATTTGGCTTGAATTGATGCGAGTTCCCACACTTGTAGTATAGGGAGATAGAGGAGAATAATTTCTAACTCTGCCAATTTTAGATTTTGGGTCGCACCTTTGGTGCGCTTACAGCGCAACTTGGAGTTTAGATTGAGGGAAAATCTAAAATCTAAAATTGAATGAATCCTAACTCTTGGTTTCTGGGGGTACAAAAACAGCTATAGCTTTAGGTATAACCCGAAAATGAGCAGGTGTGTAGGTAGTGATTTCACCATCTGTATTGATTGGGCGCGGTTTGCGAGTATGTACTTTTATTTCTTGACCTTGAAGGGAGCGTACACTCTGCCAATGTATATGTCGCCCTTGTCGCATTGCGGGTAGTAATAATATAACCTGCCACCAGTGTTGAATTTCCAAGCTATAAAGGTCTAGCCTTTGATCGTCTATTGTCGCATCGTCAGCTACTGCCATACCACCACCGTAATAGCGACCGTTACCGACAGCAATTTGCACTGTTTTGACGTGAACCGATTCACCGTTGATTGCAATCTCCGCAGTAAAAGGTCTAGCTTCCAAAATCACTTGCAATGCAGTGGCAGCATAAGCAAATACTCCCCAACGGCGCTTGACTTCTTTGGTAAGCCGTTCGGTAATTTTTACACTCAATCCCATACTGGCAACGTTAAAAAAGTGCTTGCCATTCACACAACCCAAGTCGATGCGCTGTAAATTTCTAGAGGCAATAATTTGGCAAGCTTCGTTGAGGGAATTTGGGATTTCTAAAGTTCTCGCTAGATCGTTGGCAGTTCCCAGAGGCAAGATTCCCAAAGGTAACTGAGTCTCAATTAAAGCATCTACTGCGGCATTGAGAGTGCCATCTCCTCCGCCAATAATTACCAAGTCAACTTCATGCTGATAGCGAAGTATAACTTCAGTAAGATGTTTAGGGTCTTCTGTTGACTCCTCAATTAAATCAAAGTCGAGTGTCTTCAGATATTGAATCGCTTCCGACAAACCCTTTTGACCTTGGCGGGCATGACGATTTACTAACAGCAGTGCGCGGGAACTCATGGTTAGTACCTTTTGTAATTGAGATGTCTAATTATATGCATCTATGTATTCTGCTTGATGTTGACTATAAAAAAGTGTTTAAGCTGCGATTAAAATTATCAAAAATTTCTTTGGTTAACGTTTATTATATTATGACTACTAATTTTGAATGTTTCTTTTTATCTAGTTTAGTTAAATTTAAGTATTGATTTTATAAGATAGGTCATCATTCAAATAATATTATGCCAAAGATAAGAATATTTTTCATCAATATAGATACATATTGATATATGAGCTTTGTATAACTACTATTAATACTTGTAGCGATTCTGGTTTGAGTAAGTTACAAGAACCCAACCCTGTAAGTGAGGAGGGGAATATGATGTACCTGATTTAATTGGAAAATACGATGTACCGATTATTTGTGAACCTGCACAAAATCAAGCTGGGTGAGACAAGTTGCTCACATAATTTGTTCTCTGCAACCTCAAAGGTAATCAGTTATTTAATTTCTGCTTGAGCAAACAATTATGTATGTCAAATTCTGCTGTGACAGATTGTAAATTGTCTATTGTAATGCGATCGCACCTTAGAAACGGATTTTTCGAGTAAATCCCTCTCTCCATTTTGAATTTTGCTTTTATGACTTTTTCGGGTTGCTATCGCCACCAATAAGTGTTTGAAACACGTCCCCTAGTAAAAAGAAAAATGCCGAAACTACCACTACAAGCATCAAACTAGCAAGGGCAGCAAAAGGAGAAATGATAAACAAGATTAAAAGCGCAAACATCAAAATGTTTAGTAATGTCTTATTCATCTTTTTTGATATTGAATAATAGGTTGTTTTCTAAAAATAATCGATAAATCAACAATCTGTCACCTGTCTTCTGTTAGATTTAATTTGCCCGTGCTTATTTTTTTGGTCAAGGCGTTTTCTTTGAGAACTACGAGTTGGTTTAGTGGGTTTGCGTTTTATCGTCACTACAACTGCGCTTTGAATGAGTTTTTGAAGTCGTCTCAATGCTGACTCGCGATTGCTCTCTTGGCTACGATGTTCTTGGGCTTTAATTACAATTACTCCATCTTGGTTAATGCGTCGATCGTTGAGCTTGAAAAGCTGTTGTTTATAATAATCGGGTAATGATGAAGCCGCAATATCGAAGCGCAAGTGAATCGCGGTAGAAACCTTATTCACATTTTGACCTCCCGCTCCTTGCGAGCGAATTGCAGTAATTTCAATATCAGTCTGTGGGATAATAACTTTGTTGGAAATTTGCAGCATTACTCACAAGGCAAAAGAGAAACTTTTAAATTTGGGATAAACTTTTACTCGGTTTGTTCGGTGAAATCTATCACTTCATTGGCATCTTCATTGTTGTTTAAATTCACCTCTAAAGTCTGTCCTTGTATTGTTACTTTATCGCCAGGTACTAGTCGGCGTCCTCGTCGAGTTTCCAGCGTACCGTTTACTTGGACATCGCCACCTTGAATCATCAGCTTGGCTTGACCTCCAGTTGGCACTATACCCATCAATTTTAAAAATTGATTTAACTTAATTGTGTTATCTCTGATTTTCTTCATCGTAAATAAAGGTACACGATCTTAATTGTATCGTGGCTTATCAAGCCAAAGCGTAAATCTTTTACATCATATAATCAGTTAAATACAGCTTTTTATTAATTTTTAGCAAATTAAATTTAGCAATACCCTGCAATGCCAATGCATCGGCAAACAATGCCATTGCGTCGGCAAACAATGCCATTGCATCGGCAAACAATGCCATTGCGTCGGCAAACAATGCCATTGCATCGGCTGACAATGCCATTGCGTCGGCAAACAATGCCATTGCATCGGCTGACAATGCCAATGCGCCGCCCTGCATTTAACAACGCTACGCTTTTAGTTTATCTAAACTGTATATATGTAGATGCACAGCAATGGTGTATCTCTACTGCGTGCTGTATTTACCTGAAAATTGCTGATTTTTTTAATTAGCTCTGGTGGAGCGACGCTGAGTAGCCCGCACTTCTCTAGAAGATGCCGCGCGTAGCTTGCTTCTATTAAGTGGTGTGGCATGGTTCGACTCCGCTCACCAGCCGGTTCGGCTCCGCTCACCAGCCGGGTTCGACTCCGCTCACCAGCCGCTCTATTACCCTCGTAGACATCGCTCTAACAAAAACTGTAATAGCAGTTTATTATCTATAATGTTGATCGACAAAACTGCCAGATATAGCTGAACAAACTAGTCTGGAAGGTTCTTTTAGTGTGTTCAGGGGACTGGATCTATGATTAAGCTCGGTTTATTGGTACAGTCCCAGAATAACTCTTTGGGTATCGGAAAAGTTACGGAAATATCTGATGCCAATGCAATAGTTGAGTATTTCTGCTCTATAAGCCAACGTCTGCAAAAAACTTTACCTTTAAATTCGCTCTCTCAAGTCAAGCTTGAACCTCAAGCTCGATGTTACATCAAGCTCAAAACCCAAGATAAATGGATAGTTGGCAGAGTTTTTATCTGGGATGAAGATACAGAAATGTATCAAATCGATTTACCAGATAAGAAAACTGCGATCGCTTCTGTTGAAGATATTTACGTTCGTTGCAATTTACCCAACACAGATCCTATCGAAACTCTGGCGATGAAGGGTCACGAAACGCCTTACTTCCACGATAAAAGACTGGCTTTCGTGAAATCCTTGATTAAGCAACGCGCTGTCAGTCGGGGGATGACAGGATTGATTTCGGCAAATATTAATCTTTATCCTCACCAAGTTGAAGTAGTCAGGCGGGTACTGGAAGACCCAATTCAACGTTACTTGTTAGCAGACGAGGTGGGACTCGGAAAAACTATCGAAGCGGGTGCGATTCTCCGTCAATTTCTTCTTGATGAGCCGAAAAAAAATGCGGTGGTATTAGTTCCGCAATATTTACTCAAACAATGGCGGACTGAGTTAGAAAACAAGTTTTACATCTCCCATTTTGGCAAACGGGTAGCGGTGCTGGCGGTTGAAGATATTCATAAAATCAACCTGAAAGCGAAGATAGGCTGCTTAATTTTAGATGAAGCTCATCATATTGCAGCGATGGCGACCTCTAAGGATGCAACAGTGCGCCAGCGTTTTCAGACTTGCAAAGAACTTGCTCATAAAAGCGATCGCTTACTTTTATTATCTGCCACTCCTGTTCTCAATCATGAGCAGGATTTTCTGGCCATGTTGCACTTACTCGACCCCACAACCTATAAACTGGGCGATCTAGCAGGTTTTCGCGCCAAAGTTGAAAGCCGTCAGCAAATTGGTAAACTTCTGCTTTCTTTTAAAGAAGATGCAGAAGCAGAGGTTCTCAAAAGCAACTTGCAGCAATTGCGAAACCTCTTGGCTGAGGATGAGTATTTACTGAAGCTGGCGGATGATTTAGAAAATTGTTTACAAGCAAATTCTAGCGAGCAAGAGCAAATCGTCCAAGCGATTCGCGTCCACGTCAGCGATATCTATCGACTACATCGGCGAATGCTTCGCAACCGTCGCGCTGCGGTGGAAGATGTGATATTTGACCGCAACTTTACGCCCAAAGAAGAGTACGATTTAGACGAGCGATCGCTTGATATCCACGAACTCCTCAATCAATGGCGGAGTGTTGCTCCTGCTGAAAAGCAATATCAGCGAGTTTTTCTGCTGTTATTTCTAGCTGCTGGTACTTGGTTAGGCATTTTAGAGCAGGTAATTACGGCGCGTTTAACTGGTAAGCCTCATGCTAAACTCATCCAGGAGTTTAAAGAAGATGATATTCGCCTATTAACTACAACCCCCAAATTCTCAGGCGAAGAAGAGATTCTGCAATCCTTACTAAAAATTATTCGTCAACCTCAAGAGGACGGACAACGGACGGAAAGTTTGAAAACACTGTTACTGAATCAGCTAGGTACTTATTTCAAAATTCCCGCAAACGTTCGGAAGAATCAAAAGGAATTCATCACCAGAATACAGCAAAGAATCAAGAGACCAATTAGTGGCGATATTCTGCCCAAATTTATTGTATTTACCAGTTTTGTGCAAACTTGTGGCGAAATTGTCCGGTATTTATCTAATACCTTTGGTGCAGAGACAATAGCCAGCCATCAATTTGGAGAATCACCCGACAAGGTTGAGGAAGGCTTAAATAGGTTTAAGAATAACCCAAACTGCTTTATTTTAGTATGCGATCGCTCTGGAGAAGAAGGGCGTAACCTCCAGTTTGCCGATTGGTTAATTCATTTTGACCTGCCTTGGTCGCCGAATCAATTAGAGCAGAGAATTGGCAGACTTGACCGCATTGGTAGCAAAATTGGTATCCAATCTAGTGCCTTGATTGGCCCATACTTGGAAGATAGCCCTCACAATGCTTGGTATAAAGTATTAAAAGATGGATTTGGTATCTTCCAACAATCAATTGCTAGTCTCCAGTTTTATGTCGATGAGAAACTTGCAGAATTAGAAACAGTTTTGTTTCAATCAGGTGCTACTGGATTGTTAGAAATGGTGTCACCAATTCAAGAGCAAATTGAAGCAAAAATAGCTAAAATTAGCGAACAAAATGCTCTAGATGAAATTGATGCCAACGATGAAATTGCAACCCAGTATTTTCAAGATTTAGATAATTACGATGCTTGCCATCTAGAAATTAAGCGAGCAATTGAAGGCTGGATTTGTGACGCGCTGGGATTCAGGGGAATGAATAACCCAGATTCATCAGAAATGCGACGTTATCAACCGACAACACGTACCTTGGTTCCCATAAATGAGTTAAAAAACCGTTTTGCTGAGAGTTCTCTAGACCAATTTGGTACTTATAATCGCAGAGTAGCAAATCAAAATGCTGGTATTAAACTCTTTCGAGTTGGAGAAGGATTTGTTGAAGCACTGTTGAATTATATAAACTGGGATGATCGGGGTGAAGCCTTTGCAATGTGGCGCATTGATACATCTTGGGATGCTAAAGAAGGAAAGGAGTGGTTCGGTTTCCAATGCAATTATGTAGTCGAGGCAAATTTAAGAAGTGCCAAACAAGTTTTACTAGATAACAAACTAGATAATTCTCAATTCAAAAACTTGCAGCGACGTGTTGATGCTCTATTTCCGCCAATTATAGAAACTATCTATGTTGATGGTCGTAAAGAACCAATACGGGTTGTTGAAGATAAAGCACTCTTAAGTATTCTGCAACGTCCATATAAAGATAAAAACAATAATCAAGGACGAGATTACAATCTAGCAAAAGAGCGCTTAGAAATTATTGACGATTTTGTTGACCCTAGTAAATGGCAAAATTTTTGCTATCAAGTGCGTAACACTTCTTCGGAATTACTCTCTAATCGTGCCGATTTTATTGAGTTATGCCAAAGTTGTGCTACTGTTGCTGAAAAGAAATTAGCCAATAGAGTAGAACAATTACGCCTACGTCTAAACCAGCAAAGTTGGGATAATGCATTAGCTGAAGAATTGAAGATAGAAACTGCTTTAAATGCAGCTATTTTACAAGGAATTCGCCAGCCTCAGATTAGGCTTGATTCCGTGGGTTTCATTATTGTATCGGGGCGCTCGCTTGTGCAATTTGAGTGATATTACGTGCAGTTAAATAGCTTTGATAATCCTATTTAATTTGCAAATACTGAGAGCCTCAGATCCTTGCCTTTTTAAAGAAGGCGAGGATATTTTTATTCTGGTGTTACTGATGACATTGCTGTAAAAACATATATAGTAGTGCCTATATATAAGGCAGGTTGTCATTAGTAATTGCAACAGTATGTTAATTAATGAATTAAGAGATATTAATTTAATTATTTTTCCTGACTGGTCTAATTTAGAAACTGCGATGCCTTCTCTACGGGAGGCTGCGCCAACGGCGAACTTCTCTACGAAACGCTTCGCGAACACTAACGCAGAAGACTTGATGCATGTTCTCAGAACTCTTTTCACTCATCCAGCTAGACAAGAAATAACTCTGCTAATTGACACTCGAACTTTATCGGATGAACTACAGGATAATGCTAACTCATTGCTTTTTGAGACAGTTTTAAAACTTAGCTTAGAAGAGGCTTTCTCTGAAGACTTGAATGTAGGGCTTACGGGACAGTTAACCACACAAGAATGGTCTATTATTAAATCATTAATAAACTTTCGTATCCCAATTAATAACGAAGATAGCCACATTATCCAGCAGCACGAAATTGCCCAAGTTCCCAGATGTGATTTGTCAAAAATAGAACAACCAACTATTTATGAAGCGGCTCGACTAGAATCTTGGCAAAGATGGGGCGACTATTTCGCAGACAGTGAATTGCCTGAAAACGCTATTCCATATTACAGCAGGTATTTATCCAGTTGTCCGCACCAGATTAACTATTATCTGAAGCTAAGTAATGTTTTGTATAAAACTGGTAAGATGCAAGCGGCTATCGAAACATTGCAGAACGGTATTAGCAATTGCCCTCAAGCAGAAGAACTCTATTACTGGCTGATTATTCGCTTAAAGCAAAGCCACAAGTATCTGGAAGCTCGTAACTTGGCTCAACAGGTTACAGAAAAGTTTCCTGAAAACTACGTATTTAAGATGTTGAGATATCTTATGTTGCCAGAAATTTATCATACTTCTCAGGAGATTGATACTTACCGAGCATGGTTTCAGGATGGGTTAGAAAAACTGATTCAAGAAATAACAATTAATAGCCCCGATCAACAAAAGAAGGCTTTCATAGGAATCAGCCATCATACAAATTTTTTCCTTGCATATCAGGCAAAAAATGATGTGCTATTACAGCAGCAATACGGACGGCTAGTTCACCAAATTATGGCGGCAAATTATCCGCAATGGATTCAGGTGCGTCCGATTTCTTCTATTAGCAACAATCAACGAATTAAAATGGCTATCTTTCCTATTTTTTGTGTGGCTGGAGTGGAACAGCTTTGTTCTTAAACTGGCTGAAATACGCAGATAATCAAAATTTTGAAATTTATTCATATCATATAGGGCATCAAATTGATGCTGCTACTCAATTATTTCAGTCTTATAGTACAAAGTTTTATCATTTGCCGAATAATTTAGAACAGATTTGTCAACAAGTTATTGACGATCGCCTTAATGTGTTAATTTTTCCAGAATTAGGAATGGATGCTACAACACTATGTATTGCTGGACTCCGTTTAGCACCGATTCAATGTATGGCTTGGGAGCAACCTGTAACTTCTGGACTACCCACCATTGACTATTTTTTATCTAGCGAACTGATGGAGCCGGTGAATGGGCAATATCACTACACCGAAAGCCTTGTCCGTTTGCCTGGTGTTGGGATTTCTTATCCTGCTATCAAAGTTGACTCAGTTAGCCGTAACCGATTATTTTTTGGATTACGAGAAAATGCGATCGTCTACATCTCTAGTCAAGCTGCCTATAAATATCTACCGCAGCACGATTACATTTATGCAGAAATTGCCCGTCAAGTTCCCAACGCTCAGTTTATGTTCCTTCGCTCTGGAATTTCTCAAGAACGTCTGAAACGGGCATTTGCGGCTGTAGGGTTAGATAGTCTTGACTATTGTGTATTCTCTCCTGTGCTACCACGTGATGATTACTTTGACTTGCTTTCTTTGGCAGACATTTATTTAGATACCTTCGAATGGGCGGGTGGTAACACAACACTGGATGCGATCGCCTGTTATTTACCAATTGTCACTTGTCCTGGTGAGTTTATGCGGGGGCGTCATTCTTATGGTTTCTTGCAAGCTATTGGTGTAACACAGACAATTGCAGATGATACCTCACAATATATTCAGATTGCAGTACGATTAGCCGTAGATATTGATTGGCGATACTCAATTCGTGAAGCCTTAAAACTGTCAATCAACGTTCTGTTTGACAATCCCACTGCTACCCAAAACTTAGAAGCATTCATCAAACAGGCGATCGCTTTGAAAGACTAAAGCAAGTAGATTTTGACTTTGCCTGAGAAATAAGTAAGTATTAACACTAGTGTATCGCAGCAGAAATAACTATAATTTTTGCCGCGATGCACTAGTTATCGTTTCCATGCTGAATATGGAAACGATAACCGATTTAACCTTTCTGTCACCAAGAATGATAATTTCCTTTCCCCTTGACAATGTGTCTGCGATCGCGAGGGTTTTACTTAGTTATTTCATTAGATAATCACAGTAATATTTGCACTAGTAAGCAGCGCCTGATTTGAGAACTGGGCGATCTGAACTTGTGCAGCACTACCAACCCCATCTTTATCAAAGAATAGGTTCCCGGTAGCTTGATTGTAGATAAAGCGATCGCCTGCTGTTGTAGCATTAGTACCAAGTCGGAATAAGCCCGAATCGAGTGTAGTATTCTGAGATTGGCTCAGTCCAAATTCTGCCTTGGAAATGAAGATAGTATCATCTGCAAGAGTAAAATCAGCGATGACATCATAGCCTCCAGTGCGGCTACCAGCAAGGTTGAAGCTATCTCGCCCAGTTCCACCAGTCAGCACATCTCGACCAATTCCACCAGATAGTAAATCATCACCTGCACCACCAAGCAAGGTATCATTGCCTGAGCTACCAAAAAGGCGATCGTTGCCATTTTCTCCATTTAAGATATTAGCCCCAGTATTTCCTATCAGGATGTTCTTAAGGCTGTTACCAGTACCATTGATTGCTTTGCTTCCAGTCAGCGTCAAGTTCTCCAGGTTATTTCCCAATACCCAACTTACTGAAGACTTAACTAAATCTCTACCTGCATTAGCGGATTCAAAGATAGAATCGCTGATATTGTCTACGATGTAAATATCATTGCCTTTACCACCAATGAGGCTGTCAACTCCTGCACCACCATCTAAGAAATCATTTCCATTACCGCCATTGAGGGTATCGTTATCACCTAGTCCAAAAAGCTTGTCATTGCCCTGGAATCCAGAGATGATATCTTTGTTCTCCGTACCAGTCAGCTTGTCTGCTGCTGTTGTGCCATTAATTTCATTAGTGATTTGTACGTCAAGCTTATAAAGTTCCTGCCCGGAAAGACCATTGTTAGCAGAAAAGTAGAGTTTGCCATTAACGTAAGTTAGGTTATTGGGGTAAGAACCATCTATGCCAGGGTTGATATCCTGGAGGCGGACGGTACCAGCTTCAGTGCCATCAGTTTTCCACAGTTCATAGCCTCCACTACTATCAGATGCACTCAAGTACAGCGTGCCATTGACATTCATCAGTTGTTGCGGGTTGAAGCCACTCGTACCAGGGTTGATGCGGACAGTACCAGCTTCTGTGCCATCAGTCTTCCACAGTTGATTACCCTCACTGCCGTCATAGAAAGTGAAGTATAGTGTGCCATTGACATTCGTCAGATTGTCTGGAGAAGAGTAGTAGTAGTAACCGTTGCCAGAATTAATATCCTTGACGCGGCCGGTACCAGCCTCAGTGCCATCACTTTTCCACAGTTCATAGCCGCCCTTGCCGTTATAGGCATTGAAATACAGCGTGCCATTGACATTGATCAGATTGTTCGGGGAAGAGTTACTCCTGCCATTGATATCCTTGACGCGGACGGTACCAGCCTCAGTGCCATCACTTTTCCACAGTTTATAGCCCTTATTGCTGTCAGATGTAGTGAAGTACAGCGTGCCATTGACATTCGTCAGATTATTTGGGGAAGAATCACCCGTGCCAGAATTAATATCCTTGACGCGGACGGTACCAGCCTCAGTGCCATCAGTCTTCCACAGTTCATAGCTTCCACTGCTATCAGATGCAGTGAAGTACAGCGTGCCATTGATATTCGTCAGATTGTTCGGGGAAGAGCGACTCTTACCAGGGTTGATGGGGACAGTACCAGCCTTAGTGCCATCAGTCTTCCACAGTTCATTGCCCCCACTGCTGTTAGATGCAGTGAAGTACAGCGTGCCATTGACATTCGTCAGTTGTTGCGGGTTAGAGTCACCCGTGCCAGAGACGATATCTTTGATGAGGATAATCGATGCTTCTTGTGTTGTCATAACCGTTTCTCCTTAAACCTTTAGATCGGAATCACAAGCGAAATCAGGCGTTGGGAGACGCCTTAAGTGCAATACCTATGTAAGAATGCGATCGCTTATTTCCCTAGCTTCGTTTTTTTTTAAATTAAACAGCCTCAGCAAATATATCTAACTTCATACTTGATTTATAAACTCCTCGTAAATTCTCGGACATTGGTCAAGTATTGATAAAAATTATATTTTTGACTTTACCTGAGAAATAAGTTAAGTATTAACACTAGTAGTTCACCAAGGAAACTTGGCGGGGTAAAGGGGCAAGGGGAAAGGGAAAGTGGCGTTGCAGAACAGAGGGATGAATTTAGGCAGGCAGGGGAGGCAGGGGGTGCTGGCGTTGCAGGGTGGGAGATTTTATAACTTGCGAAATCATCCTGCAATTATGCAACGCCGGGAAAGTTATTCTTTTACCCTTTAACCTTTACCCAATTCCTGCGCCCTCACCTAACAATTTTGGTTTGGCAGACTACTAGCGATCTTGACCTGAAACGAAGTCGATTATAGTAAAAGCCAAAAATGAAACGTTCAAATCGCCTTGCTTGGATGTCCGCGATCGCACTCGCTGCGATCGTTTTACTTAGTTTGTTCGCGGCTCCCAATAATACTAAACTTAATACTGGCTCTACTTATAATCGCGCTCCTGATGGCTATGGTGCTTGGTATGCTTTTATGCAACAGCAGGGAACTTCTATCAAGCGCTGGCAAAAGCCTTTTAGTGATATTCAGCTAGAGAACAACCCAGTTACACTCCTACAGATAGGCGGCCATCCAAGGGACACCACACTGGATAGTCAAGAGCGTGAATGGGTAGAAAAGGGGAATACTTTAGTAATTTTGGGTGCGCCGGCACGGGTTACGGAAGCGGAGTTTAGCACTATGCAAAAATCTCCTCAAGGTGATATTAAAATTGATACACGTAGACGATATAAAAAAGCTAACTCCCAGCAAGTTGATTTAGGCGATCGCTTTGGTGCTGTTGTCTGGGAAGAAAGTTACAAAAAGGGAAAGGTAATTTTTTCTACCACTCCTTATTTAGCTGCTAACGCCTACCAAGATTATTTAAGTAATTTCAAGTATTTATCTAGTTTAGTTACTCAAAAAAGTAACACAGTATTTGTCGATGAATACATCCACGGCTATAAAGATGCCGATGTCAGGAAAAAAGAAAGCGAAGGAGATTTATCTAGCTTTTTTGCTAAAACTCCTGTATTTCCAATATTGGTGCAAGTAAGTATCCTGCTATTAGTGCTAATTTGGGCGCAGAATCGCCGCTTTGGCAAGCCAGTAGCTTTAGATATAGCAGTTGTAGATAACAGTGAAGCATATATCCAAGCTTTAGCCGGAGTTTTGCAGAAAGCTGATACCACCAAGTTTGTTGTAGAGATGGTGGGAAAACAAGAACAACTACAACTCCAAAAAGCCTTGGGATTAGGGCAAGTACTTTTAGAACGTGAAACCTTGATCAATTTCTGGATAGAAAAAACAGGTGCAAGTGCAGCAGAATTAGATGCAGTTTTAAAGCTACAATCTCGCAAACAACCCATCAGTGAACAAGACCTGTTAAGCTGGTTGGGAAAATGGCGAAACATTAGATTAATTCGTAATTCGTAATTAATTTTTAGGAATTACAGCAGATTTTAAGGAAAGTGTTGTACACAAGCTCGCGTTTCCAAGCCAGGTATAAAATCTGTTTTACTTCTGGATTCTGAATCCTGACTCCTGAATTCTGCTGTATGCATAATATTTCTGTGTTAGTTATCTATCAATAAAAAATATGAGCGAAACACATCCTATCTTAATTCGTCTTGCTCAAGGTCTTAATCAAGTAGTTGTCGGACAATCTAACCTAATACAACAACTCTTAGTAGCACTTCTAGCGGGTGGACACGTAATTTTGGAAGGAGTACCGGGAACTGGGAAAACCCTCTTAGTAAAAGTGTTGGCGCAGTTAATCCAAGGGGAGTTTCGCCGGATTCAACTGACACCAGATGTTTTACCTTCAGATATTACTGGTACAAATATTTTTGACTTAAATAGCCGCAATTTCACTTTGAAAAAAGGGCCAATATTTACCGAAGTGCTGCTAGCAGACGAAATCAACCGTACTCCTCCCAAGACACAAGCGGCGCTGCTGGAAGCGATGGAAGAAATGCAGGTAACGCTGGATGGTGAAAGTTTGCCCTTACCAGATTTATTTTGGGTGATTGCAACCCAAAATCCTCTGGAATTTGAGGGGACTTATCCCTTACCAGAGGCACAGTTAGACAGATTTTTATTTAAGCTGGTGGTAGATTATCCCGATCAAGCTGCTGAAAAACAAATGTTGCTCAATCGTCAGGCGGGGTTTGCAGCAAGACGTTTAGATATTAGCCGTTTGAAACCAATCGCAACAGTAAGCGATATTTTGCAAGCACGACAAGCAGTCAAAGAAGTTAAAGTATCAGAAGCGATCGTTGATTATTTATTGGCGTTGGTGAGAACATCGCGTCAATATCCTGATTTAACTTTGGGTGCATCGCCTCGCGCCACTGGTACTTGGTTGCAGACATCTCAAGCTCTAGCGTGGTTAGCTGGTAGAGATTTTGTCACTCCAGATGATGTGAAAGCAGTTGCATCACCCTTATTACGTCATCGCCTGATTTTGAAACCAGAAGCGATGCTGGATGGTTTACAAATGGATGCGGTAATTGCGTCGATACTTAATCAAGTACCAGTTCCAAGGTGAAAAAATTAGACTTCTTGCATAAATTACAAATAATACTATAGCAATCCGCTTTGATTTCTGTTCGCGAAGCGTGGCGTAGCCATAATTATTTGCGTAGGAGGTAATAGGTAATAGGCAGTAGGCAATAGGCAATAGGCAATAAATAATAGACTTCTTGCAGAAGTCGGGAAAAGGGGAAAGGGAAAGGGGGAAAGGTTTGTTATTTTCCCTTTCCCCTGGTTGGTGAGCTTGCCGAACCATAACCTTTTCCCACCTCTTGCAAAAAGAACTTTTGCAAGAGGTCTATTGATTTGGTAGGTGTAATCTACAAACTTGATTTGATGTTTTTAACATTAGAAATTAATCGGGGAGAACTAGGGGAGATAAAGAGGTTATTGATATTTTTTTTGTAACTGATTATTAAGACATGGAACTAAGGTTAAAATCTCTAAGAAGAATTAGTAGCCTATTCTGGGTAAAGTCGATATTGCCATGCCTAAAGAGCCACTCAACTTACCAAAAGCAGACATCCTGGTGATTGATGACACACCAGAAAACCTAAACCTCCTATCTGCTATGCTGACGGAACAGGGATACAAGGTTCGCAGCGTAACTAAAGGTTCTACAGGGTTACGGGGGGCAAATGCAGTTCCCCCCGATCTGATTTTGTTGGATGTGAATATGCCGGAGATGAATGGCTATCAAGTCTGCCAACACTTGAAGGCAAACGATCGCACCCGCGAAATTCCAGTAATCTTTATCAGCGCTTTGGGTGATGTGCTGGATAAAGTGAAGGCGTTTGCAGTTGGTGGAGTGGACTATATCACTAAGCCTTTTCAACTCGAAGAAGTTTTAGCTCGAATTGAAAATCACTTGACGATTTGGAAACTGCAACAACAACTCCAAGCCCAAAATGAGCGGTTGCAGCAGGAAATTAGTATTAGCGAAGCTTCCCGAAGGGCTCGCGCCAAAGCAGAAGAGAAGTTTGCTAAAGTTTTTCGCTCTAGTCCCAATCCAATTGCGATCGCCACCATTTCAGAAGCTCGTTTTATTGATGTCAATCCCAGTTTCTTGAAGATGAGCGGCTACTCGCTAGAGGAAGTGATTGGACACACTGTTACTGAACTTAATTTAGGTAAGGATGCAGTAGCGATGTCTGACGACAAGCCCTTCTCTACGAGAGGCTGCACTTCTCTACGAGACGCTCCGCGAACGACTACGCTCAGTGACCACGCCAACGGGTTCGGGAATGACGCTCAAAGACTCGCTAACGCTAAGACTGCGACCCCCTCACCGCGTAGCGTCTACGCCCAGACTATCCAACTTTTATCTGATACTGGGCCACTCTATAATCAGGAATTTGAATTTTCTACCAAGTCTGGAGAGGTCAAGACTATACTGCTATCTATGGAAGTAATTGACCTAGATGGAGAGCAATGCGCTTTATTGATTGCCAACGACATCACCGAACGTAAACGCTTGGAAAACGAGTTTATCTCTCTAGTTAGTCACGAATTACGTACACCTTTAACCTCTACGATGGGAGCGTTAGATTTGTTGGGTGCAGGACAATTAGGAACTCTAACTGAACAGGGACAAAAAGTTCTGAGCATTGCTACTATTAATACTGAACGGCTGATCCGATTGATAAATGATATTCTCGATTTAGAGCGGATGAAATCAGTCAAAATTTTCATGCAGAAGGTGAAGTGCAACGCTGCTGACCTGCTGATTATGGCAACAGAAACAATGCAGGCAATGGCAGATAAATTGCAAGTTAAACTGATTGTTCACCCTCTAGCAATTGAACTTTGGGCAGACCCCGATCGCTTACTGCAAACTCTAACCAACTTAATAAGTAACGCTATTAAGTTTTCTGAACCAGGTGATACTGTGTGGGTAAGTGCCACACTCGCAGAACACAAGGATGTTGAGTTGGCAGAAAATGACCATGCTTCAACACAAAGCACTCTATTACCCGGTTTCCTGCTAATTACTATTCAAGATGAAGGGCGAGGAATTCCTAAAGATAAATTACAAATAATCTTTGAGCGTTTTCAGCAGGTAGATGCATCCGATTCCCGCAACAAAGGAGGGACAGGTTTAGGACTGGCTATCTGCCGAAATATTGTTCACCAACATAACGGTAAAATCTGGGTTGAGAGCATTTTGGGTGAAGGTAGCACGTTTTATGTACTGTTACCTTTAGCAGCTTTCTAATAAATGGCTTCTAACTGTTTAATTCTCCCCTGCTTTTCCCCGATTTAGCTTTAGAATATCTCCAGAGCGATCAAGCAAATCAGCACATACATCGTGGAAGAGTGTCATTATGAGCAAAAATATCTTGATTGTTGATGATGAAGAAGATGTGCGAGCGATCGCCAAGTTGGGATTAGAAATGGGTGCTGGTTGGAATGTTTTGACAGCTAGTTCTGGTCAAGAAGCCTTAAATGTAGCTATTAACCATAAACTAGATGTCATATTACTAGATATGATGATGCCTGATATGGATGGGCGTGCAACTCTGCAACAACTGAAAGCTAACCCCGCCACTAAAAAAATTCCAGTAATTTTATTAACAGCCAAATTTCAGCAATCGGATCGAGAGAGATTTACTGATTTGGATGTTGCTGCTATTTTTGCCAAGCCTTTCCGTCCCTTGAAACTGGCAGAGCAAATCAGTGAAGTACTGGGTAGTTAGCCATCCACTTTTTTACGTTTAGCGATCGCTGTTTGCGACATTCTAGGCAGAATCCATGCAGCCAATGTAATTCATAAGGATATTAACCCTGGAAACATCGTCCTCAATCTCCACTATTGACTGAGACACCAGAAGAAGGACGACAACTGGTAGTCAAAATGTCACAGTTAATTATTAAATTAACTCAGCCGAATGAAAAAAAATGAAGAAAAACGCAACCAACTGCGAGATGTTTATGGCAATGATGCCATGATTGTGATTGCAGTTGGTCAGACGGTTGCAACATTTGCCACGATCGCAGCTACTAATAACTACTGGCGTAAGTAATATCTCGAAATCATCAAATCAGAGATTTGTTTTGATTCGAGAGGAATTCACCATGAAAGTTTTGATTCAAGCGATCGTCAGTTTTTTGTATTTATTGTCGATTTCGTCTAATAAGTAATTTAATTGACACCTAAGACCTAGTTTCCTGTGTTTGTGCGTCGATAATTACACTCCAGTCATCATTTGTCACAGCAGTTTCAAGTTGGCTCTGACGTTCGGCTATACTCACATCTATTGTTTCTGACTCTTTAGAGAGGCTTGTATCAGCCATTGCTTTCCGCAGTTTTAACTTTTTCTCCTCGTAGGCTTGACGTTCCACTTTTGACATTACCGCCTTCGCAGCTTCGCCTACCGTACTAGCCCACATTTCGTTTTCGGAAGCATTACCACTAGGTGTGCTTTCGAGTTCTGCTATCCATGCATCTCGCAAATCTTCCATTTCTTGACGCTTAGGGAACTTGAATGCTTGCACACGCACAAAAGCACACTTTTGCTTACCATTTTGGTTCACATGACTGTTTAGGGAAAGTAACACATTCCGAGAATAGCCAATGTACTGCGTACAACGTTCTGCGTCTAATACTGCATAAACACCCGCAATTTTAGCGTTCTGAGCAGATGCACTCCAAGCCTCAAGGTCAATGATTTCAGTACCATTGTTTGCCAGTTCAGGGGTTATACTCACCTCAGTAGCGGTGTGTTCATCGTCGGAACTATACAAAAATTCATGTAGTCCACGGTGGTTAATGGGGACATTTTGATGTTCAATTGGCGGGTTGTGCTGAGTTTCCATCGTAGTTTATTCCGAGTGATTAATTAGCGTTACGCAAATATATGCCTTTAGAATATTGAAGCTTAAATCTACTCACATCCCCAAATTCTTGCTAACAAAGCGCAAACAACTATTAAACCTTATATAGGATAGGACTCATACTTGACTTTTGAAAAATCTCAGTACAACTTAGGAAGCCTTCATCCCTATTGCCTATTGCCTATTGCCTATTGCCCATTGCCCATTGCCTATTGCCTATTGCCCATTGCCTATTGCCTATTGCCTATTCCCTATTCCCTGACGCAAGCAAATCAGTTCAGAAATCAAAGCGAATTCCTATATGAATCAATTAACACATAAAGATTGGATATTCATCAAACAGCGACTGACCCCTTATTTATTTTTACTACCCGCCTTAGTTCTTTTGGCGTTAACAGTCTTTTGGCCTGCACTGCAAGCGTTTTACCTCAGCTTTACCAGCTACGAAGATATCGCCCAGCCACCACAATGGATAGGTTTCGCCAACTTCCTCAAGCTTTGGAAAGATGCAGTTTTTTGGAAAACCTTGGAAAACACTTTTTTATATCTTCTGGGTGTAGTACCAATTTTAGTAATTGCTCCTTTAATACTGGCAATTTTGGTAAATCAGAAACTGCGAGGAATGAATTGGTTTAGAGCAGCGTACTACACCCCAGTTGTAATTTCAATGGTGGTTGCGGGAATAGCTTGGAAATGGCTGTATGCAGAAAACGGATTATTGAATCAGTTATTTAAAGCTTTAGGTATTTTTCCAGAAGGTATTCCTTGGCTAACTAGCCCAGCAAAAATTCTTGGCATTGTACCAATTTCTCTTGCTAGCGTTATGGCTGTCACCGTGTGGAAGGGACTAGGTTACTACATGGTAATTTATTTAGCCGGGTTACAATCAATTCCTGCTGATGTGTACGAAGCTGCTGCGATCGATGGCTCTGATGGTATTAACAAACATTGGGATATTACCATACCTTTGATGAAGCCATATCTAGCACTAGTGGCGGTAATTTCGGCTATTTCTGCGACCAAAGTATTTGAAGAAGTCTACATTATGACTCAAGGAGGGCCACTCAGTAGCTCGAAAACAATTGTTTATTATTTATATGAGCAAGCCTTCACCAACTTGGAAATTAGCTATGCTTGCACGATTGGGTTAGTACTATTTTTGATAATTTTAGGATTGTCAATTTTGCGATTAGTTATTAATCAGCAGGGAGACGATAATATCACAATTTAATATTGCCTAAGTTTAAATAATTTGAAACGGAGATTTAAAACCGCGTTTGATACTCCACTACTGCACGACTATCATCGGTTAAGTTAGTGGAAGCACGCACACGAAATTCATTGTTTATTCGATAATTAACGCCCCATTGGAAGGGGTCATTTGTTGTCAAAATTTTGATGCTGGAAACGGATATTTTAGAAGAAATATCAACCCCAGCTTCTGCTGCTAATTCCAAAGTTGAATTGCTTTTTCCTGCTTCAGGATTCTCAGAAATAACGGTAGGAAATATCCGCAGTTCACTTAAACCAAAAGTACTCCCAATCTGGCTAAAAGCTGATTGAAAATTATTGAATACAGCCGATCCGGCGATGTTAATCAGACCCAAAGTACTATCTGCACGTCCTTGGGTGTCTACAAATCCACCTCCTAAAAGAGCAACAATTTCGGTTTGGCTACGTGATGGACTACTTGTTAGTTCTAAATTTTCATTCAGTTTGCTAGCTAAACCGTTGATAGTAGCTTCGACTCGAACACTCTCTAAAGCAGATAAACCTGTGGCATTTACTCGGCCGAAGTCATTACTTTGAGTTACGTCCAGTACTTTGGCAAATAGCCGAATATCTAAATTGGGGTCACGAGGTTGAGAAGGACTAAAAGTTGCGGTGTGTTTATAGCCACGAGCAAGGTTAAATTGGGTAGTAAATAAATTTACCCCTCCTTGTTCTAACTGGATAGTGCCATCGGGTATAGGCTGATTGATTAAGCCGTTAACTATGAGATTACCAGTGGCGCGGAAGCTGAGAATAGGGGCACGGGTAATTTGGACGTTTTTGCCTAGTTCTAAATCTAGATTATTAAATCTGGCGATGCCTAATGGCAACGCTGCCGCCGATTTATTTTCTGTACCATTCCCAATTTCAGGTTTACTCTGTTTATTGGCTTTTGTTGGTGATACGCCAATGCTGCCATTTCCTGATGAAGCATTGCCAGTAGATTCTGCCAGCAATACTTGACCATCAAATAAATTTACTTTACCGCCAATTACCGGATTAAGGGCAGAACCAGTAATTTGCAAATTGCCGCTAGCGCCTCCCTGGTAAAGTCCCTTCAGATTCAACGCTAACTGTTCGAGATTAACAGTCAGGGGATTATTGATAGTCACGTTCTCATTGTTGAAGATGGGAATTTCTCCAGCAGCTTCTACCTTCCCACGGCTAAATCTACCTTGAAGATTTTCTACTAAGATGCTGTCAAAATTAAACAGCACTCTACCTGTGACACGTCTGAGTTTACCTGGCAAAGCCTGGGCTGAAAAAGTAGCATTATTAATCGTAGCAATTCCATTGACTTCGGGTTTTTGCAATGTTCCGCGTACCTTGAGGTCTACTTCTCCTTCACCTTTTTCAAATACCACTTGATTAGTCAATGCGTTTAACAGCGCCAATCCCTCGTTTTCTAACTTCATATCCAAACTGATTTGATCGCTGTCTGGTGCAACGGTTGCGAAAGGCAATTTATAAGGGATGCTGCCAGTAATATCAACAGGTTTTGGGCCAGCAACGGCTACAGTGCTACCAAAGTTTAAGCGTCCGTTGGCATAGCTGAAGCTTGCGATCGCTGACTCTATTTTGCTCTGATTTAGTATTCCTTCTGTAATTTGCAATTCCCCTCTAGATTGGGGATTAGCAATGCTGCCGGCTATTGCTGCTGTACCGTTAAGATTACCTGTGATTCCAACTGGCAGTTTGACAAAATTATTCAGTAATTGTACCGGAAAATTATTCACCCGCAACTGTCCAGATTGTTCATCACCACCAACGTTACCCGTGAAGGCAATCAACCTGTTTTCAGATTCAAGCCGTAAAGGTCGCAAACTCAAAACACCGTTTTCAAAGTTGCCTTCGGCAATCACTTTGTCAGCAGTATAATAACGATTTCGTTCTTCCTTTTTACCCCAGGCAAAGTTTTGTCCATTCAAATTAAAATCCACTGATAATCCATTGGCTGTAGCTGTATTTACAGCCACTTCCCCGTTGAAAGTCCCCTTTAAGTCTGCCAAATCTGGTATGGGAGTGGAGTTAAGTCGCTGTTCTTCCTGTTTTTCTACCAAAGCTTCAATTTCAGAAAACCGTTGGATTTGGGTTAATAAAGGTTGATTTGGCACTCCTTGGGGAGTGGTGGTTAGATCCTCTGCTGTGCCATAGATTTCTGCTGAACCACCTGGCAAATTTTGTAAATCAAATACCTGTGCTACAGCTAGAACATCTTGGATCTCACCCTGCTTGACGTTCAGTTTACCTTGTAATTGAGGGCCTTTAGGGCTTTGGGCAAAACTACCAACAAGGGCGTAGCTACTTTTGCCTTTGACAAATTCGCTACTGGCGAGTGTCGCTTTACCGTCACCGTAGCGGAATTGAGCCGCTATTCGATCGCCTTTAAGCCGGCCAATTTCCGGATTAGCGATCGCTAAATTCCCCGTTGCTGCCAATGTCTGCTGATTAAACAGCAAATCTCCAGTTAACAAGCCAGTTATCTTAGCAGCACCCAGTCGAGTAATTGCTGGTGGAGTCAAATTCAATATTTGTAAGGGGAAATTTGCAACCTTGAGTGCCCAATCATTGCCTTGAACATTACCTGTGGCTGATGCTTGCTGCCATTTTACTAAGAAGGATTTCGGGCGATTATTGGCATCTAAATTGAAGGCCAAGCGATCGCTATTTCCTGCCAAGTTCAAACTCAAACCGCGTCCCTGTGCTGAATCAATGTTTCCAGTTAACAACGGCTCAAAAGCAATATTTTGAACAACCAAGTCTCGTAAATTAATTTGCCCTACGACATTTGGTAAGGGCAGCTTACCAGTGATTTGACCATTAAAATCTACTCTCCCCGCCACAGCAACCTGATTAGGAAGATTGATCGGTAACTGTTTTAAGTTGTAATTCTGCGCCTGGACGTTGAGATTTAATGCCGTAATTTCCGGTATACCTGCCTTTTTAGCATTAGCTAATATGTTACCAGTCACACTTAAACCGGGAGCAGTTGCTTGCTCAATAGTCAGCCTTTCACCACTCCAAGCGATCGCCGCACTCAAGGGTTGCTCCAAACCAGGGATACCTTGGGATAATTGCACCTGTCCAGCAGCACGCACATCAGCTAACTTGGATGATCCTAGCGCGCCAGCTAATTGCAACTGACCGCCAAACTGACCCCGCAATTGCTGATTGAACCGATTTAATTCCACACCGTCAGCATTAATTACAGCTTGATAGCGACCATTGGCCACTTGGATATTAGAGGCTGCGATCGTTCCACTTCCAAGATTCACCCGTCCCTGACCACTGGCTTGGATAGTTTGCGGTTGGAAGGATTCAACAGAACCCGCCACGTTTGCTTGACCAGTTAACGTCCCTCGAAACTGCGGTGGTACTGCTGCTAACTGCTGCAACGGTACATTAGTTGCCTGAACTTGCGCCTGATATAAACCATTACCTACTTGGATATTAGAGGCTGTAATAGTTCCACCTGCAACATTTACCCGCGCTTGACCGTTGGCTTGAATAGTTTGCGGTTGGAAGGATTCAACAGAACCTGCCACGTTTACTTCACCAGTTAACGTCCCTCGAAACTGCGGTGGTACTGCTGCCAATTGCCGCACAGGTACATTTTTAGCTTGAACTTGCGCCTGGTATAAACCATTCGCAAGTTCGATATTAGAGGCTGTAATAGTTCCATTCCCAACATTTATCCGCGCTTGACCACTGGCTTGAATAGTTTGCGGTTTAAAAGAATCAACAGAACCTGCGACATTAAACTGACCAGTTAATGCTCCTTGGAACTGCTTTGGTACTGTTGCCAACTGTCGCACAGATACATTCTTAGCCTGAACTTGCGCCTGATATACACCATTACCCACTTGAATATTAGAGGCTGTAACCGTACCACCGCCAATAGCAAGGCGACCCTCACCACTGCCACGGAGGGTTTTCAGGCTGAAATCATCTCTATTGCCTGTGATTTGGAACGTACCCGCCAATGGATTATCTAAAGCTGGGGGGGACTGTTTCAATATTTGTCCCAACCGCACACCATTAGCTACAAGTTGAGCCGAAAAACTTTGGTCTTGCAGTTGGATATTAGAAACTGCAACTGTGCCGCCACCAATTTGAACTCCTGCCCCATCACTGCGAATTGTGGCAATTTTAAATGGTGCTGTGCTGCCTGAGAGGATGAGACGACCATTGAATTGTGCCCCCGCCAAAGAAACATTTTGTAGTTGACTCTTGTCTACAAAGGGTTCCAATTTTACCCCAGAGGCAACAGCTACAGCTTGCCAACGCTCATTGGCATAACTTCCAGTTGCCCGAACTGTACCACCACTTACATTTAGAGCCACATTGCGGAAAGAGACGGTGCGATTTGGAGCAATCGCAACTTCGCCAGTTCCGGGGTAAGTTCCGTTAGGAGCTTGAAACTGTACCACAGTTTGGACATTGGTAGGAGCGCCAGTTAATTGGGCTGTACCTAAGACATTGCCGATTTGAAAGGTGGGTGTTGTTTCGTAGACTTTGGCGATCGCATCCCCTGGAACATTCTTGGCAGCAAAATTTAAATCCAGTTGCGGGCTTTTACCGAGTTGAATTGTACCAGCGCCCGTAATGTCACCACCGACTTTGGCTTTACCTTGAATATCTTTCAGGGTAATTAAAGAGGAACTAGTAACAAGCTCAAACTTACTACTGATACTATTAAAGTCAACTTTATCAATTCGGGCAGTTTGGATTGTGGCAACTGAGCCGGAGAGAATTGGCTCTTTCGTTGAGCCAGTAATCTGCAAAGAAGCTTGTACTTGTCCAGCGATCGGCACAGGTAGTTTTACCTTCAGAGTCTCCTGGGCATTTGCCAAACTCACCGCATTTACACGCGCTGCCAACTTAAAGCCTGCTTGAGTGTCGATGATTCCCGTAGCCACTAGGGGAATTTTGCCGTAGTTGCTAGTAACATTATTTAACTGCACTTCCGTTCCCTGGAAGCGCAGGTTTCCTTGACTATTGCTCAACAGTTGCGGTACTTTAGGTATTTGCAGCGTTACCCCTTGCACTGTAGCATTGCCAAACAATAAAGTTTGCTGTCCTGGTGTTAACCGAACTAACAAGTCGCCATTGGCTCGACCCGCCTGTAAGTTCATTGGTAACTTAATCAACCGAGTAATATCCGCAGCCAAGAAGTCTTGTGCTTGCACCTGGAAGTTCCCTGCTAGCACCTTAGAACGTGTCTCTCCCTGAATGGAAATATTGCCACCACTGTCTGCTTGCCCCCCCACTTCAAACCTGACCAACTGGTTATTTGCTAAAAGTTGGGCAGATCCGTTCAGTTGAGAAAATGTTACGGGGGATAAGGGAGACGCAGAAGATATTCCTCCCCCTGCTCCCCCTGCTCCCCCTGCTTCCCCTGCTTCCCCTGCTTCCCCTGCTTCCCCTGCTCCCTCTACTCTCCCCTGCGGCATTAACGCCAGCTTGGCATTGCGAAACCACAATTTGTCCAAATCAGTTTTAATCGCGCCGCCTCCACCTGACGACGCTATAGTAGTGGAAACCCAGCGTCCTTGATCATCCTGTTGAATGTAAATATCCGGGTTGACTAAAGTGACATCTAGTTTTAGGTGACGGTTAAAGATTAGTTGCAACAGGTCAAAACCCACCTCCACAGATTCGACTGTGGCCCGATCTGGATCTGTGGGTGTGGCTGGGATAGTTGAAGCCCCAAACTGCACTCCCGTCAACGAAAATTGTGTGACTTTTCCTAGTTTTACCGGACGGTTGAGTGTAGTCGTGAGACTTTCTTGTGCCAAGGGTGTTAACTCTGTTTGGACAAAAGTCCACAACCGCCAAATTCCGACAATAACTCCTAACAGCAAAAGTCCGCCCAAAGCAATGCTACCCCGACTCAACACCAGCAACCACAGACGCTTGCGGATAGGGGACGGGCAGAGAATATCTTGATTGGGAGATTTAGTCATTTGCTTTCACTGTATTAATTGCCGGATGTCGCTGGCATACACAAGCATTAACTGACACATTGGTTCAGTATGCCATTTCCAGGATACGCCAACTAAACCCAAGACCCCATTGGTTGAGTTACGGTATTTGCTTGATCCAATACTTATGCTTCATAATATTGGGGTTTTCAGGTAAATCTGATCTAAATTGAGTGAAAATTGTTCCTATGACTTTCCTTAAGGCACAGCGTAGAACTTTAATATGAATAAACCTTAAAAAGGACAGATGATTACACCAATGCGTGTTTTTGTGTTAATTTTTAATGCTCGAACCGAAAATGAGGGGATTCACACGATTCGGGAAGGCGATGCCTCCACCGGCAAGCTACGCAATAAAATTCTGATGTTCGAGTCAGAAGACGATGCCACGCGCTTTGCCCTGATGTTAGAAGCTCAGGATTTCCCCGCACCGACACCAGAGCCGATGGATGCTGAGGAAATTAAGGAATTTTGCGAAAGTGCTGGATATGAATGGGAAATTATCCCAGAAAACAGCAATTTAGTTGTAACTCCCCCAGAACTGAACGTCGAAGAAACCGACTGGCAAGCAAATGCCCAGAAGGAGGATACTGTTGAAGACACCTTCCCTCTCAATCAACAGCCACTAGAAGAACCAGAATTGTCTGATTCTGAACTAGAGAAGATGCGTCGCAAATTGGAAGGATTGTTGTAATCAGTCATTAGTCATTAGTCCTTGGTCATTGGTAACACGTCATTAGCCATTGGTCACAAATGACTAATGACAATGGACATCGACGCCCAAAGGGCGTTTTCCCGTAGGGTAGGACATAAGGATCAAAGGACAAATGACAAACTTGCAGGAACGCGGACATCTTTTAACCGAACTGGTAAATCCTAACAGTCTGAACTTAGACCAGCTCAGTTCTCTGGAATTGGTGGAGTTGTTTAATGACGAAGACCAAAAGGCTGTCGCAGCAGTTGCAGCAGCGAAAATTCAGTTGGCAGAGGCAATTGAGCGCACCGCAGAGCGTTTGCGCCACGGAGGACACCTATTTTATATCGGTGCAGGGACAAGTGGCCGCTTAGGGGTGTTAGATGCTGCTGAGTGTCCACCTACTTTCTGTACACCCCCAGAGTTGGTACAGGGAATTATTGCTGGTGGCGCTGGCGCACTGGTACGTAGTTCTGAGGATTTAGAAGACAGCATCGAAGATGGTGAGGCTGCGATCGCTGGGCGACACATTACCCAGCTAGATGTAGTAGTTGGCATTACTGCTGGTGGAACAACGCCTTATGTCCACGGTGCGCTTCATGCTGCTCGTCAGCGTGGAGCCATGACTATTTTTATCGCCTGTGTTCCCACAGAACAAGTTAGTTTTGATGCTGATATTGACATTCGCCTATTGACAGGGCCAGAAATAATCGCTGGTTCAACTCGCCTCAAAGCTGGTACAGCCACTAAATTAGCTTTAAATATTCTTTCTACTGGGGTGATGGTCAAACTAGGCAAAGTTTATGGCAATCGGATGGTGGATGTGGCAGTCACAAATCAAAAGTTACGCGATCGCGCTTTGCGAATTTTGCAAGACCTTACAGGTTTAAGTCGGGAAGCTGCGGGTTTTTTACTAGAACGCAGTGGTAAATGGGTTAAGCTGGCGCTATTGATGCATTGGACTGGTTTGGAAAAAGACGAAGGCGATCGGCTGCTTTCAGCACACCAAAGCAATCTCAGAGCAGCTGTTGTCAGCTATCAAAACGGCAAGCAATCTTGAAGAAATTTTCTAAATAAATACTCTATATATGGCTGCTACTTATCTTAGTAGCACGCCTTTTTTTAAGAAATTTTTTTAGAAAAGCTGACAGTAATATAGTGATTCTCAATTGCGTGAAATACACACCTAAACCTCAGCCCCTAAAGAGCAAGCGTTGGGGAGTGAGCATCAAAGCCTCTCTCCTAAAAAGAGAGAGGTCATACCAAGTTGCGTTCAAAAATATTAGTTTTGACAGGCTGTTCTTGAGCAGGGGAAGCAGGGGAGGCAGGGGAAGAAATACTACATATAATTGCAAAATGGTGTCAAAATGTATTGCATCCAAACGAGAAGCGCTATAATATTCATTCAAAAAATCTTTACGACAGATAACCCCATCCACACTGACGCTCACCCTCGCAAAAGCAGTGACGGGAGGGGTTTTATCCATCTGTTGCATTCTTTTTTTTAATTGATATATAGGACTCATATTTGATTTCTGAAAAAATTCAATACAACTCAAAGAGGCTTCTTGACTGTTGCCTATTGCCTATTGCCTCTTGCCTCTTACGCAAATAAGTATGGCTACGCCAAGCTGCGCGAACAGAAATCAAATCGGGTTGCTATAAATAATTTTGTTGAGAATAGTAAATTTAAATAAATATTTTTAACATACTTTGTCAATGTGAATAGCTACAAAACTCTCTACAGACTGCTAATCTTTTTTTTAATTAAAATTCCGAACTTATACGGATATGATTCAGTATAGAAATTCTTAAAATGATATATCATTACATCATGATTTGGGCTATGGCAACCTCCTTGAGTCATAAATATTAGCAGAAAATTAAAGTCTGTCAAAAAAACCTCTATGCTAGATAAATTATTTACTAGCAGTATTTTTGCATCTGCCTTGCTTTTAATAATCTAGATTTAGACTCCTAATATACCCAAGTATTTGCACTTATCACTACTAAAACATTGTGACTGAAGTGTTGCTTAACTTTAACAAGGAACTTAAGAAACTTTTCTGGTTAATTGAGATAGTAGCTGGATTTACGCAATGCTCTACTAGTGTCCGTTTTTAATGGCTAGCTTTTTAATAAAAGGAACAAACTATGCCCCATCAGGAACTTATTTCAAATAACCTAGTAAATGAATTTAAAACTTGTACTCAGCTACAATACAATGGCAAATTAAATATTAAGAGTTCAAAGGGTAGTCAATGGACTTTTTATTATCGGCTGGGACGGATAGTTTGGGCAACAGGGGGAACTCATCCTTTCCGACGTTGGCGTAGACATATAGCTCAAAATTGTCCCCAAATTGATGTTAATAAATTGCAGTTACGTGTGCAAGACCTATCAATTGATTACTGGGATTATAAACTGATAGAAATATTTTATAAAAAACAGAAAATTCAGAGGGAGCAGATTCAATCTATTGCAGAAAATACGATAGCAGAACTATTATTTGACCTAGCTTTGCAAGGAAACTTTGCTTCTATAAGTTGCAATCGCAGTCAAGAAGTTATCTTAGAGACTCCAATGAGCTTCACGAGCGCAGAAATGTCTGTAAAACACATGCAAGACTCGTGGAAAATTTGGTCAGAAGCTGGTTTGGCAAATTTCTCTCCTGACTTAGCGCCAGTTCTGCGGCGACCAGAGCAACTTGAGCAGATGGTAAGTCCATCTGTTTACAAAAACTTTGTCAATTTAATTAATGGCAAATTCACTCTGCGAGATTTAGCCATGAAAATGAAGCAGAGTGTACTGCCACTCACTCGTTCGTTGCTTCCCTATATCCTTAAAGGAATTATTGAATTGGTAGAAGTACCTGACTTGCCTTTAGGAGTTACTGAAGTCAACAATAGCTCTACCACCATACAAGCAAAGAAGCGGATTGCTCCACTAGTAGCTTGCGTCGATGATAGCCCTCAGGTATGTAAAATGCTAGAGGATATTATCACTACCAATGGATTGAGATTTGTCAAAATTCAAGATGCTGTACAAGCTCTACCAACCCTAATTCAAGATAAACCAGACTTGATTTTCTTGGATTTGATTATGCCAGTTGCCAGTGGTTACGAAATTTGCACTCAGCTGCGACGAATATCTACCTTTTCTAATACACCAATAATTATATTAACAGGCAGTGATGGTCTGTTAGATAGAGTTCGTGCAAAAGTAGTTGGTTCTACAGATTTTCTTACTAAACCTGTAATGGCTGATAAGGTAATGGGTATAATACGTAAATATTTACCTACACCGAGTGTATCTCCCGATAAAATTAAATCTAATTTAGAGGTTTGTAATTAGTAATAATTAGAGGCAAGTTTTGATTCTGAATTATTCCGCAAAACTTATAAAGTTTTCTACCTCAGTAAAAATTAAATTATTGGGTTAAAACGATTTTTGATTTTAGAGATCGGATTTATTATCGAATTAAAATTAGTTTGCTCTCAATCTTTTTTCACTTTTGAATATTAAATTCAAAATTCAAAATTCGGTGATTAAACTATTTTATATTCAAACATATATTAAATTATATTTATTACGTACTTTTTCTGAGGTTGATACATAAAGATTGAATCAAAATTAGACAAATACAAATTTTTGTATTTATAGCAGTCCTATTTGATTTGTGAAATAGTGCTTAGGGCAAAGGGGTTAGGGCTAGTCTCTAGTCCCTTCTATGTCTTTTTTGAGGAATCATTTAGGATTTGTATATTTTGTCTACATTTTGATACAAAATTAACCAGTAATTACCATGAATACTATTTTAGTTGTTGAAGATGGCTTAACAGATATGGAAATAATCAGCCGTTACTTGCAACAGGCAGGTTATTCTGTCATGAGCGCCAAAAGCAGTGAAGAGGCTCAAGAGAAAATAGATATAAATAAGCCAGATATAATATTTCTCGACGTAATTTTACCGGGAAAAAGTGGCTTTGAAATTTGCAGGGAACTAAAAAGTAATCCCGAAACTAGCAAAATACCTGTGGTTTTTTGCTCTACAAAAAATAGTGATGTAGATAAAATTTGGGGTAATATGTTGGGCGCTGATGGTTATCTATCAAAACCGATCGATCGAGAGGAATTAGTGGTAACTTTAAAGCGATTACTTAATTAGTAAAAATGTCATAAATTAACACATATTATAAGTTACTATTTCTAACAATAGCAAACAGTAACTGAAAATGGTAGCTCAAGATAAAGAATCAATCAGAAAGGATCAATAGCTTTGGAAACCCAAGAAAAATTTTTAAGTTTTAATTTAGGAGTAAGTGATACAGCAGTAATTTCTTTACAACACATAACCGAGGTTTTGCAAGTATCATTACCAGAAATATGTGGCGTTCCTCAGATGCCAAGTAGCGTTTTGGGTATTTATAATTGGCGCGGTGAGATGCTTTGGTTAGTCGATTTAGAGGCAATGTTAGGTTATCCTCCAATTTCGCAAGGGTCAAATTTACTTTCAAAAATGATGGCGATTGTTCTAGAAAATAAGGGTAAATATTTGGGGCTATTGGTGCGACAGCTTATAGATATTGAATGGCTGGATACTAAGGAAATGAAACCCGCAACTGCTGAATTATTTTATCCCAAAATATCACCTTTCTTACAGGGATATTTTATTAATGATTCAGAGAACATGATTTTTAATTTGGATGCTACAACTATTCTCCAAGCTCCGATTTGGAGTATTCATAATTGAATATTTAGGAATGCGTGATTAGGCAGAGATTTTTGGTAACTCCTAATCATTAGTTAGCAAATATTAGCTCATTCTTAACTGTCAATTAATCTAATTATTATCTATTGCAATTGTGAGGTTCATAAAATGACATTCTTGTATAACAATAATCATGATAATCAACATCTAATCTCTGAATTAGAAAATCAAAATGGTAATGCAAATATAGCGAATATTGCTAGTAGTGAAATATCTTTATTAAATGCGATCGCTCAAGAATTTAAAACTTGGCGCCGACATTTGCAAGACATCGTGACTTACATGCGGCAAGCGCCAGACTTTGATACACTACTCAAAATCACTGTAGCCCAGATTAGAGAAAAAATTGGCTGCGATCGCGCCTTAATTTATCAGTTTACTTCGCGAGAATTAGGTAATGTTTTAGCAGAATCTAGAACATTAGGTTGGACTCCGACTTTAGGTGAAAATATTCCCGGAATTCTTTTTGGACTATATACCAACCAAGACTATATAGAACCTGTAACTATTGACGATATCAATCAGATTCAACTTAGCCCTTATCAAAAGCAACTGCTAGATAAATTCCAAATTAAAGCTAGTCTGAGTTTACCGATTGTAGTAGAAGGTAAAGTATGGGGGTTACTAGTAGTTAATAATTGCTCCTCAACGCGACAGTGGCAAGAAGTAGAAATTAGTCTACTATCTCAAATTACAACAGAACTGATTTACAAGTTGCAAAGCTTTGAGTTCCAAAAAGAACAGCAACAACGGCTACTAGCAAAAAAATCGGTAGCTAAAGTCATCGACAAAATTCTACGGATATCAAATGTCGATAAGCTTTTTCAAACCACTACTCAAGAAGTACGCCAATTACTAAAATGCGATCGCGTCGGTGTCTATCGCTTCAAACCCGACTGGAGTGGCGAGTTTGTTGCTGAGTCAGTGGGTAATGGCTGGATAAAAATGGTCGGCCCTGATTTTTACATGGTTTGGGAAGATACCCACTTACAAGACACTCAAGGAGGACGTTATGCCAAGGGTGAAAGCTTTGTAGTCAATGACATTTATCAAATGGGACATGCTCAATGTCACATTGACATTTTAGAGCAGTATGAAATGAAAGCTTACATCATTGCGCCCATATTTGCTGGAGAAAAATTATGGGGTTTGTTGGCAGCTTACCAAAATTCTGGGCCTCGTGATTGGCAACCTTGGGAAGAAACCTTTGTAACTCAAATTGGGTTGCAATTTGGTGTGGCTATCTCACAAGGAGAATATCTCGAACAAGTGCAGACAAAATCTGACCAACTAGCTCAAATAGTTGAACAAGAGAAAGTTTTCACTAAAATAGTCAACCGCATCCGACAATCTTCAGATGTAGAAAGCGTCTTCAAAACAACCACTCAAGAAGTGCGTCAATCACTGCAATGCGATCGCGTCGCTGTCTATCGCTTTAACCCTGACTGGGGTGGCGAATTTGTGGCTGAGTCTGTGGGTACTGGTTGGACAAAACTAGTAGGCCCTGATATTAAAACCGTTTTGGACGATACTTACTTACAAGAAACTAAGGGAGGTAGGTATGTTAAAGGTGAAAACTTTATCGTTAATGACATTTATGAAGTAGGGCTAGCTCCTTGCCATATTGAGATTTTAGAGCAGTTTGAAGCCAAAGCTTACATCATTGTTCCGATATTCTTTGGGGATAAATTGTGGGGATTGCTGGCAGCTTATCAAAATTCTCGCCCCCGTGAATGGCAAAGCTGGGAAGTGAACTTTTTAGTTCAAACTAGCTTGCAATTTAGCCTAGCTAAATCACAGATAGATTATTTGGAATTAGTGCGGGTGAAATCTGAGAAACTAGCTCAGATAGCAGAACAAGAGAAAGCTGTCACCAAGATCAGTAACCGCATCCGACAATCTTTAGATGTAGAAGAAATCTTCAAAACAACCACTCAAGAAGTTAGGCAATTACTGCGATGCGATCGCGTCGCCGTGTATCGTTTCAATCCTAACTGGAGTGGTGAATTTGTTGCAGAGTCAGCAGGTCATCTTTGGGTAAAACTGGTAGGCCCTGATATCAAAACTGTCTGGGAAGATACCCACTTACAAGAAACTCAAGGAGGTCGATATGCCCAAGGAGAAAACTTTGTTGTAAATAATATTTATCAGGTAGGTCATTCTCCTTGCCACATTGAAGTTTTAGAGCAATTTGAAGCCAAAGCTTATGTAATTGTTCCTGTATTTGCCGGGGAGCAATTGTGGGGATTGCTGGCAGCTTATCAAAATTCGGGAACTCGTGATTGGGAAGAATCGGAAGTTACTTTGTTAGCACGTATTGGCAGCCAATTAGGATTGGCATTACAACATACCGAATATTTGCAACAAGTACAAGCGCAGTCAGCAAAATTAGCAGAAGCCGCAACACGAGAAAAGGCAGCTAAGGAGTTACTACAAGAACGATCGATTCAACTCTTAAAAGCCCTTAGACCCGCCCTCAACGGCGACTTAACAGTACGCGCACCGATTACAGAAGACGAGTTAGGCACGATCGCCGATGCTTACAATAATACCCTGCAAGCGCTGCGGCAAATCGTTATTCAGGTACAGGGAGCTGCTCAACAAGTTGCCCAAACTTCTAGCAATAGCGACGCTTCACTAGCAGGATTGACCAATCTGGCACAACAACAATCTGAGGAAATTACCGCAGCTTTAGGTGACATTCAACAGATGGTGGACTCTACTCAAGGTGTGGTGGCGAATGCTGAGTTAGTGCAACTAGCAGTGCAAAAAGCCAATCAAACTGTAGAGTCTGGCGATACCGCCATGAACTTGACTGTAAAAGCAATCCAGGGAATTCGCGAAACCGTTGCTCAAACCAGCAAAAAGATTAAACGCCTCAGTGAATCCTCGCAAAAAATCTCCAAAGTGGTGAATTTGATTGGTAATTTTGCCACACAGACAAACGTACTGGCTCTGAACGCAGCCATTGAAGCCACCCGTGCCGGTGAATATGGCAAAGGCTTTGCAGTTGTTGCTGATGAAGTCCGTTCTTTATCTCGCCAGTCAGCAGCAGCAACCATCGAAATTGAAAAATTAGTTCAGGAGATTCAAGCAGAAACCGGGGAAGTTGCAGTAGCAATGGAAACTGGTATTCAGCAGGTAGTAGAAGGTACGAATCTTGTTAGCGATACTCGCCAAAACTTAAATGCGATCGTTTCTGCAACTGCCGAAATTAGTCAGCTAATCGAGCGAATCACCGCAGCAACCCAAAACCAAATGGCGCAATCTGTAACAGTAACTAAATCAATGCAAGATGTCGCAGAGATTGCCAATAAAACTTTTGCTGAATCTCAAGAAATTGCTAGTGTGTTCCAAGATTTATCAGGAATGGCACAAGAGCTATTAACAACTGCTGCTAAATTTAAAGTCAAATGAATTTTAGATTTTAGATTTTAGATTTTGGATTATGAATGAGGAGGATTTTTAGCGGAGAACAAAGCAGCTAGCATTGCGAGTAATCCGCTTAGTAGAAGCTCTCCCACAGAGCAGAACGGCAGATGTAATTGGCAGCAGTTAATCCGTTCAGCAACATCTGTGGGAGCTAAATATCGGTCAGTTTGTCGTAGTAAGTCAACCGCCGATGTCATTGCTAAACTCAGTTTGGTAGAGGAAGAAGCTGATGAAAGTCTTTATTGGATGGAACTTGTTGTTGAGGTTGGTTTATTATCACTGGAAAAAGTAAAAAGCTTGATGTTAGAAAAGATCGAAATTCTGGCAATGACAGTTGCATCAATTAAAACTTTACGCAAAAAATCTAGAATACAAAATTTAAAATCAAAAATCTAAAATATGATCATAGATAAAGAAATTCGCGAACAAGGATACATTTACTTCCTGGCTGAAGCCCCAGAATTAGTCCAAATTATTGAGCAAGAATTATTTAGTTTATCAGAAAGTTATAGCACTGCTAAAGTTCACAACTTAATGCGAGCTACTCATACACTTAAGGGTGGTGCTGCTAATGTTGGGCTAGAAGTAATTAAGATGATAGCCCATTTTTTAGAAGATGTATTTAAGGCTCTCTATAATCCAAAAGTGGTAGTTGATGCTGAATTACAAACACTTTTGTTACAAGCTTATGAGTGTTTGAGTATAGCATTAAATACCGAACTAATAGGTAGTAGTGTTAACGATCAAGAATTGATGCATCGAGCAACTTCAGTGTTCGCGCAGTTGCAAGAAAAACTAGGTGATGCATTTGGTGCTGAATCTCATATTCCCACTTCTGAAGAATTGGGATTTGATATTGTACAGTCCGTTTTTGAAACGGGAGTAGAGCAACGTTTAAACAGTATTGTTGACGCTGTTAAAAATCTCCCAAATGATGCCGAATTGATTGAGTTTTTACACTCTCAAGGTGAGGTGTTTTTTGGCTTGGCAGAATCTCTAAATTTACCTGGACTGGGAGATATTGCCCAAACAATTATATTAGCACTGCAAGTAAATCCTACCCAAGTGCGGCAAATTGCCAAAATTGCCCTTGCAGATTTACAACAAGCACAAAAATTAGTACTAGAAGGCGATCGCACATCTGGGGGAGAACCTTCTCCAAGTCTGCGAAAATTCACAGCAGTGGCAAATAATGAGTTATCTGAAGAACTAGAAAATAATTTATTTGCTGGCAAATTTATTATCAATGAAAAAGAATTTTATCAGTTTATTACTTCTGATAATAATAAAAATGAATCGATTAAGCCAACAACTGCCAAATTTTATTTAAAAGTAATTCGCTACATTTTTGGCTGGTTTCATCACCAGATGCAAATACCAGAGTCAGAAATTAGCTTGAGTTTACTAGTTCCCACATTAGAAAGAAAAAGTCTACTTAGTTATATCGAAGACTGGCTGAAAAGCTTTCTGGATTTTGTTCAAGATGAAGCAGATAGTCAAAGTCTTTGCATTTATCGACATGGAATTATTTTAATTATCCTATTTGCAGTTGCAAAGTTTCAATATTCTCTTAATCCATCTGACAACTATCTCTCAGTAATTAAAGTACTACAGAGCAAAATTCATAAATTAGCAAAAGAATATAAAAATTATCCTCCTGTTACTGGTGAAGAGAAAAATTGGCTTGATAGTCCCAAATTACAAACACTGTTGGTTATTAAAGAGATATCTCAATCTGTATCTTCTCAAGCAACTGATAACTTGCTAGAAGCAATATGGGGAGAAGAAGCTAACGAAAATCTTGCTGTTGAAGTTGTAACAACCCAGACTGATGATTTTTCAGGAAAGCTTGATTCCTTAACTATCAGTGAGCAGAGAGTTGTAGACGTTCCTGAAACAGCTATTGAAGTTATGTCTGATATAGCTACACAAATCAACAAAGAAATAGAAGATCAATCACAGTATGTTCAAACTAAAAACCTTCGCCAACCTTCATTTATTCGGGTAGATACAGAAAGACTACAACACCTTAATTATCTAGCTGGAGAGTTGCTGATTTACCAAAAGCGGCATAGTTTGCAAGATGAACAAGTCAAAGAAATAATTGAGCAATTAGTACAGCAACTCACTCGGCATCAAACAACTTTAAATGAATTACGGGATTTACCATTACAAATACAAAATATTAACTTACAAGAAACGCCAAGTTTTGCAGTGGATTTTGATTCTCTAGAAATGGATGTATATACAGAGTTTCACATGACATTGCATGAAGCAATAGAAGAGACACTGCAACTACAAGAAACCACAGAGTCTCTTGACTTGCTTTTAACACAAGCTGCTCAAATTAGTGATAAACAAGAGAATTTAACTCTTAATATTATAGATAGCTTAGTAGAAGCACGAATGTCACCTTTGGGCAATATCCTGAATCGTTTTCCCCACATGGTAAATAAGTTGGGGAATGTTCATGCCAAACTTGTAGAATTGAAACTTACTGGTAGTGAAGTACTGGTAGATAAAGCGATCGCAGAAAAGCTCTACGACCCCTTATTACACTTAGTGCGTAATGCTTTTGACCACGGTATTGAAGCTCCGCAAGTCCGCCGAGAGCTTGGTAAACCAGAACAAGGTTTAATTGAAATCTGCGCTTATCATCAGGGTAGCCAAACTGTTATCGAAGTTCGGGATGATGGTCAGGGATTGAATTTAGACAGAATTCGCAGAAAAGCTGCGGAATTTTATCATATACAAACTGAAGAAAAAACTAGAAGCTATGCTTCTAATCTGGCTGAACCCGAACTTTTAGATTTGATATTTTCGCCTGGATTTTCTACTGCTAATAAAGTGAGTGAAATATCTGGGCGTGGTATGGGGTTAGATATTGTGCGTACCCAAATGCACGCACTCAACGGCTCAATTTCCGTTCAATCCTTACCCAATCAAGGAACAATATTCATACTCAAAATCCCTTTTTCTATGACTACAGAAAAGTTAATGCTAGTTCAAGCCAAAGGTGTTGTTTATGGTCTTCTTTTGGACAGTATCGAAAAAATATTGATTCCTTCCGAGCAACAGATTAAGGAAATTGAAGGCAAAAAACTCTTGCATTGGAACACAGATAATGATGAGACTATGGTTAGCCTTCGTCAACTTTCAAAGTTGATTGATTATAATGATTCATTGTTTAATCGTACTACTCCATACAACCCCTCAAATACTCATGACCCAAGCGTAGCAAATAATCCGGTGCTTTTGCTACGCCGAAATCAAGGAAAGGTTGCTTTAGAAGTTGACCAAATAATTGGTGAGCAAGAACTGGTAATCAGACCTTTAGGAAATGCGATCGCACCGCCAAAATACATTTATGGTTGTAGTAGTTTAGCCAATGGTAATCTCATCTTAGTGATTGATGCTGCGGTACTGGTAAAATCTAGTGAGATCCAACAAACAACAGTTGATATCAGGGCGCTACCAGTAGCTTCAGCTTTTTCCTCAAATAAAAAACCCTTGCCAATATCAGGAGAGACTTTTTCATCTACACCATTACTTGCAGCATCGACTTCCACAACAACTATAGAAACCCAACCCAGTTATTCTCAGGAACCAGCTCATAAAATACCAAAAGTTATTTTAGTAGTAGATGATGCAATTAGTCTCCGGCAAACTCTCTCTCTGACTCTGCAAAAATCTGGCTACCAAGTAATACAAGCTCAAAATGGCGTAGAAGCTCTAGAAAAGTTGCAATTACATCCTGAAATTCAAGTTGTTGTCTCAGATTTAGAGATGCCACGCATGAATGGTTTTGAGTTATTGAGCAATTTCCATCAATACCCAAATTTAGCAAAAACACCTGTAGTAATTCTCACTTCTCGCAGTGCTGAAAAACATCGCCAGCTTGCCCAAGAATTGGGTGCTAAAGCTTACTTGACCAAGCCTTTTTTAGAGCATGAATTTATCTCTAAAATTAATGAGTTAATTAACAGTAATACAGATAATTATGACCATTTAGTTATGGTGAAAAATCATTAAAATTAATCTTAATTTTAGTTGAATGATATCGGTAAGTTATAGCGTTTCTCGGCCCTTGTAAGGTACAAGAACCCTACCCCCAACCCCCTCCCCGCAAGCAAGGAGGGGGCTATGATGAACCTCATGTTATAACTGAAGGTTTAAGTTAGGGGATACCACAGTGTGGAGAGAAGCATGGTGTACCTATAAAGTGTATCAATGCTTGGGACGCGATCGCTTTAATTACCAGGTAGATTATTTGGATCTACACCTAGAGAACGTAAATACTGCGCTAGCTGTTCAGCCCTTTGTCGTTCTTGTTCAGCCCGTGATCGCTCTTGTTGTGCTTGTTCTGCATCCGTCAAATAGCGGTTTCCTTGCTCATCATACCAACATAAAAACTCCTGTTGTATCCCAGCAATTACAGCTTGGTGTCGCCCAATGCCTAACCTTAACTCTGGCATTAAATACGGTTCACCTATTTGTAGTTGGTAGTTTTCATCTATTAACTTATACACTTCAAAGGGTTGATGTTGGTCGCGTCGCCAAAACTCAGGGTTATAAATCACGTAGTACAATACACCGAGTTTTTTGTATATATCTAGCTTCTCGTCGTATTCACCTCCTGGGGTGTGAGATACCATTTCTAATGTGAATATTGGAACTACCCCATTTTCTTCCCAAACCGCGTAACTTTTGCGTGATTTGCCACCCTTTTTCCGTTCTACTCCCACACTTAAAAAAGCATCTGGCACTACAGGTACTCTAGGATTTACTCCTGTGGTGTGATATATTCCCATATCTACTCCGAAGTACCAATCCATGCGATTTGCCCAAATGGAGTTGAGTAAGAAGAGTAAAATGTTGGGCAAAAAATTTTGGTCTTCGTTATCGACTGGTGTATCGTCTGAACAAGGAAGTTCATCAGTAGTTGGTAACGCATTTTTGAGATCGGGTGAGAGCATAACCGTTGTCTCGCTGGCGTTTGCTGCCCTTATTATAAGTGAGTGGCAAAAGTTTAGCGTTTGGGTATAGCTTCACCAAACCTAATCAAAAATGCGATCGCAATACTAACTAGCAAAATTAACGTCATACTCAAGGCTGAACCAAATCCCCAGTTTTGCGTTGCTCCAAGAAACTGGTTATAAACTAACCGCGCCGCCGTCATACTAGAAGCACCACCAAGCAATTCTGGATCGACAAAATCCCCTAAGCCGGTGATGAATACAAGCATGGAAGCAGCTGCAATTCCCGGAAAAATTTGCGGTACGGTTACTTGGAAAAAAGTTTCTACCGGATTTGCACCTAAATCAGCCGCAGCTTCTAGCAACCGCTTGTCTAGCTTTTCGAGAGAAGCATATAAAATCAAAACCATATAGGGTAACAAGCTGTAACTCATACCAATTAATACAGCTTGACTATTATTAAGTAATTCTAAAGTAGGTAAGCCGACATTGCTGAGTAAACTGTTCAATAAACCAGTAGGACGAAGAATTGTAATCCAAGCATAAGAACGAAGTAACGAGGAAGTCCACAAAGGTAAGACAAAGCCTAATATCAGCAAATTCCGCCAGCGCTGCGGTGCGATCTGAGCAATCCAATAGGCGACGGGAAAGCCCAAAATTAAACAAATAATGGTAGTGCCAAACGCAAAAAATAGCGATCGCCCAATTACTTGTACGTAAAGCGAGTCAAATATTCGGATGTAGTTTTTCAATCCGTTGGGATTGACTAAATCTCCTGGTCGGATGTCTGCAACTAAACTTAACTCGAAAATTATCAAAGTTGGCAGCACTAACAAAAGTAATAACCAAATCCCAGATGGTGCAAGCAATATCAATGGTTGAAGCCAATTTCCTCTTGGGCGATGCAATTCTTCTATTTTAGAAATATCATTTTTCTGCAAATTCATCACTTATAACTCTGCAAATTTTAAATTTTTAATTTTGGATTTTGGATTAAATTAAAAATTTCAAATCCAAAATTTATTTAACTGCTAGTTAATTGAGTCCAATAACGATCGTAAACTTCTTCAAATTCTCCTACAGGAGTAACACGTTCACAGTTTTTTAAAAGTGATTCTGGTGGAAACAAATTAACGTTATTTTGTACTTTTTTTGGCAATTGCTCAAATCCGGCGCTATTCGGTGTAGAAATATTCAGGCGTTGAGTAATTTGGGCTGCTATTTCTGGTTGCAAAATCATGTTAATCCAAGCATAGGCTCCAGCCTGGTTGGGCGCTGTTTTAGGAATTACAATAGTGTCTGTCCATAATGAAGAACCACTGCGAGGAATCACATATTTTAGTTTAGGGTTTTCTTGAGAGATTTTCACTGCATCTGCTGAATAACACATTGCTACTAGTAAATCTCCTGCCAAAATTTGATTTTGCCAAGCGTCGGTATCAAAACGGGCGATCGCAGGTTTTAAAACCTTCAATTTTTCATAAGCTTGTTTGATTTCTTGTTCATTTTTTGAGTTGTAAGAATAACCTAGCATCCGTAATGTTGCACCCATCACTTCCCGAACATCATTGAGCAAAGTCATCCGTTGATTAAGTTGCTCTTGATTTTGCCAAAGAAAATCCCAATCTTGTGGTACATTTTTAATTTTTTCAGAATTGTAAAGTAAACCTGTTGTCCCCCAGTTAAGAGGGATACTGTAGCGGTTATTGGGATCGTAACTAGGATTCTGGAACCGGGGAAATAAATTCTCTAGACCGATTAAGCGATCGTGATTTATTTCTGTTAGCAAACCTTTGTCTACCATCTTCTGCACCATATAATCAGATGGATTGATGATGCTGTAAGTGCCACCGCCTCCAGCTTGCAATTTAGCTAGCATGACATCATTAGAATCATACACATCCGCTAGCACTTTCATGCCAGTTTGGGTGCTAAAGGTTTTTAGTAATTGGTTGTCAGTATATTGTGTCCAGGTGAAAATATAAAGTTGGTCACGCTGACCATTGCTATTAGAATTAGCACGTACTTCAGCCAGTCTCCAGCCACAACCAGCTAAAGATAAGCTAGAAAGTGCTGCCATCCCTTTTAAAAATTGGCGTCTGTTAGTCATTAAGTTAATAGTCAATCATCTTTTGTGTTGTTGCCAATTGATTCTAGATATGCTTTTAATTGGAGTGAGCGTAGCTGGTTTAAACATTAACATTAACTTAAGTGTATATACTTGTGCAACTGTTAATAATTTACCGTCATCAGCTAGTTTTAGGTACGATTTTTAATCTATATTAATCAAGCTGGAGTTATAAAAATTAACAAAGCGATCGCTCGTCAAATTATCAAGGAAACCCAGCCTAGCAACCTGAACTGCACTTCTGTATTAGCAAAAATAACAAAGTTTGTCCTTACCTGACCAGTAAAAACTGTGACAGGAGTTTTAGATTCGTAAATGTAAGCAGGACTGATACGAATGTCTAATTGGCAAAAGTTTTGCTCTGTGTGGCAGCGAGTTCGAACCAAATAACTTGAAGGTGCTTTCAGACACCTTAGCCCAAGCAGGTTTTGAAGTTGCGATCGCTACAAGTGGTGAGGGCGCTTTACAACAATTGGAACATATTCAGGTGTCTTTGATTTTACTAGATGTGATGATGCCGGGGATGGATGGCTTTGAAACTTGTCAGCACATCAAAGCCAATGCAAAAACCCGAAATGGTTTAATTTATTTGTATCAGCAGGAATATTCTACTCCCAGTGCAATAATTCAAGATGAAATCGAAGCAATTGACCTCGATTATATCCGCGAAGACTTACCTAAGTTAGTGGCTTCTATGCGAGAAGGTGTGAAGCGAATTCGGAATATTAGTACTTCCTTACGAACCTTCTCTTCGTGCTGATAGCGATCGCCCCATTGCTTGTAATATTCATGATGGCATCGACAGCACTATTTTGATTCTCAAACATCGCCTCAAAGCTTCAGACAATCGCCCAGAAATTAAAGTTATCAAAGAATATAGTCAGATTCCATTAGTAGAATGCTTTGCTGGGCAGTTGAATCAGGTGTTTATGAATATTCTGGCAAATGCTATTGATGCTTTGGAAGGATCAAATATTGGACGTGGTTTTGAATAGATAAAAATTAATCCAAACTGGATCACAATTATTACTCAAATTAGTGAAGATAAACAAAAATTAATTATTAAAATTAAAGATAATAGTAAGGGAATGACTGAATCAGTCAAATCACAAATATTTGACCATTTATTTACTACAAAAGCTGTGGGGAAAAGAACGGGGTTAGGGTTGGCGATCGCTCGACAAATCGTCGAATCAACCCACGGCGGTAAATTGTATTGCAATTCTATTTTGGGTGAAGGTACAGAATTTACCATTGAAATTCCGATGTAAATTTTTATTCTTGTTTCTAAATAACTTGAGATATCTGGGAATACTATCTCTGTAAATCATCACTCCTTGAGCAGTTATGGTCAGCACTTTTGTTAGGATTCCCGGATACCGCTTAACTGAAGAACTCTACAATGGTTCGAGAACCTTAGTTTATCGAGGATATCAGGAAACTGACTCCTTAGCAATAGTCATTAAACTACTGAAAAATCCTTATCCGAGTTTTGGCGAACTCTTGTCGTTTCGCAATCAATACACCATTGCCAAAAATCTGAATTCACCTCTAATAGTTCAAACTTATAGTTTAGAACCTTACCAAAATGGCTATGCATTGGTGATGGAAGATTTTGGCGGGATTTCTCTCAAAGAATGGAAACTTCAGGGAAATCTACAATCTCTACAAGAGTTTCTAGAAATTGCGATCGCACTGTGCGACACCTTAAATTTACTTTATCATGAGCGAATTATTCATAAAGATATTAAAGCCAGCAATATCTTAATTAACCCCAAAACTAAACAAGTTAAATTAATTGACTTTAGTATTGCATCTTTATTACCAAGAGAAACCCAAATTCTCGTCAATCCTAATGTATTAGAAGGGACACTAGCTTATATATCCCCCGAACAAACAGGTAGAATGAATCGGGGAATTGACTATCGCACAGACTTCTATTCACTCGGCGTAACTTTTTACGAATTACTCACTGGAGAGTTACCTTTTGCTTCTAACGACCCGATGGAGTTGGTACATTCTCATATTGCCAAAATCGCACCATTAGTACACAAAATTAATGACGAAATTTCATCTGTACTATCAAAAATTGTCAGTAAATTGATGGCGAAGAATGCTGAAGATAGGTATCAGAGTGCCTTGGGATTGAAATTTGATTTAGAAAACTGCTTACATCAGTTAAAAGAAACTGGTGAGATTCAAAATTTTGAAATTGCAACAAGGGATGTGTGCGATCGCTTCATTATTCCTGATAAACTTTATGGCAGAGAAGCGGAGGTTTCGACTCTACTAGAAGCATTTGAGCGAGTCAGCTTTGGCGCAACAGAAATGATGCTTGTTGCTGGATTTTCTGGAATTGGAAAAACAGCAGTCGTCAATGAAGTTCATAAACCAATTGTCAGACAACGCGGTTATTTCATCAAAGGTAAATATGAACAATTTCAACGTAATATTCCCTTTTCTGCCTTTGTGCAAGCCTTTCGTGATTTAATGGGGCAATTATTGACTGAAAGCGATGCCCAAATTCAGGAGTGGAGAAATAAAATATTAGAGGCTGTCGGGGAAAATGGACAAGTAATTATTGAAGTCATTCCCGAATTAGAAAACATTATTGGCAAACAAGCACTATCTGTAGAATTATCAGGAACATCCGCGCAAAATAGATTTAATTTATTATTTCAAAAATTCACCCAAGTCTTTACCAGCAAAGAACATCCCTTAGTGATGTTTTTAGATGATTTGCAATGGGCTGATTCTGCATCATTAAAATTAATGCAGCTATTAATGGCTGATACCGGGAATCTTTTTATCATTGGTGCATATCGTGATAACGAAGTGACAGCAGGACATCCATTGTTATTGACATTGAGTGAAATCCAAAAGACACAAGCAATAATTAACACAATTGCTTTAGCGCCACTCAGTCAAGTACAAGTAAATGAATTAGTTGCTGACACACTCAAATGTTCAGAAGATTTGGCATGGAATCTTTCTGGATTAATCTATCAAAAAACTCAAGGTAATCCATTTTTTGCTACCCAGTTTCTCAAAGCACTGCATCAAGATGGACTGATTCAATTCGACTTTGAATTAGGCTGTTGGCAATGTGATATTTCCCAAGTGACAATGCAGGCAGTTACAGATGACGTTGTGGCTTTTATGAGTCTGCAATTACGTAAACTGCCGCCATCAACACAAGAAATTATCAAACTGGCAGCTTGTATTGGTAACTCTTTTGATTTAGCAACTTTAGCGATTGTTGCAGAAAAATCTCAAATTGAAACAGCAACTTGTTTATGGAAAGCATTACAAGAAGGGTTAATTGTCCCAATTGATGATGTTTATAAGTTTTATGTCGGTCAAGAAAAGATTGTAGACATATCGACAAATCAACACACTGTTGCCTACAAATTTATACACGATCGCGTCCAACAAGCGGCTTACTTTTTAATTCCTGACGATCAAAAACAAGCTACTCACTACGAGATCGGTCGCTTACTCCTGCAAAATACACCAGAAGCCAAACTGGACGCTAACATCTTTGAAGTTGTCAATCATCTAAATACAGCGATCGACTTAATCAGAGACAACATTGAACGGGAAGGATTGGCACAGCTTAATCTGGTTGCTGGTCGCAAGGCCAAAGCCTCATCGGCTTATAAACAGGCATTAAGGTACTTAGAAATTGGCATACAACTCCTGTCTGAGGATAGCTGGTTTCATCAATATGCCTTGTCTCTCGCTCTACACATTGAAACAGCAGAAACTGCACTCTTAAACACTAACTTCGATCGAGCACAACAACTGATCGAAACCCTCGTCAGCTTTGCAGAAAACTTGCTAAACAAGGTAAAAGTTTATGAGATTCAAATTCAAGGCTATATTGCTCAAGGTAAATTACTAGAAGCACTTCAAGTCGGTCAACAGATTTTGCAATATTTGGGGGTTGCCCTTCCCGATTCTCACTCTTTAGATGTTCTTCAGCAGGAACTCGAAAAGATCGCAACGTTGTATGCGGGAAAATCGATTGAGAGTTTGATTCATTTGCCCCAAATGACCGCACCGGAGCAAATTGCCGCGATGCGCGTTTTAGCAAAGCTCTGGTCTCCTGCTTTTTTGGCTCATCCCTCCCTCACGCCTCTAATCGTACTTAAGCAAGTCGAGCTTTCGCTGCAATATGGACACACCTCAGAATCCACATTTGCCTATGCTGCTCATGCTATCACGTTGATCAGTACAGTCGGAGATATTGAAACAGGCTATCGATTTGGTCAACTGGCTCTCAACCTTTTAGACCATTTAGGTTCTAAGGAGAACAAAGCTCGAACCGAGTTTCTTGTTAATAACCTGGTCATTCCCTGGAAACAGCATACTCGTATCACTTTAGCTCCTTTACTGAAAGCTTACCAAACGGCTTTAGAGACAGGAGACTTTGAGTTTGCGTCTTATTCAGTCCTTGTTTACTGCTACCATTCCTATTTTATTGGCGATGACTTGCTGGTGCTTGAACAGGCAATGAAGACATTCGCAACTAAAATGGAGCAATTGAAGCAGACTGCTGGACTCACACAACATATCCTAAATTACCAAACGGTTCTGAATTTATTAGGACGATCTACTAACCCAATTCATCTGGTGGGTGAGGCGTTTGATGAGACAGCCGTTTCACTGGTTGAAACCAAAAATCAGACCGTAATTTGTGTTTGGTATTTCCACAAGCTGATTCTTGCCTATCTTTTTGAGGCGCGATTAGAGGCGATCGCTGAAGCGGATAGAACACAGATTTATTTAGAGGCGATCGCAGGACTCCCTTATGTCCCAGTTTTTCACTTCTATGACTCTCTAGCCCGTTTGCGTGTGTTGCCAGACGTAGCTCCAGCGCCACAAGAACTGATTCTTGAGCAAGTTTGTGCAAACCAAACGAAGCTGAAGACATGGGCAAGCTATGCTCCAATGAATTTTCAGCATAAGTATGATTTAGTCGAGGCTGAAAACCGTCGAGTGTTGGGTCAGAGTGCAGACGCGATCGATCTCTACGATCGCGCCATTGCTGGAGCCAAAGCTAACGGCTATATCCAGGAAGCCGCCCTTGCCAACGAACTCGCTGCTAAGTTCTATCTCAATTGGGGCAAGGAACGCATTGCTCAGGACTATATGATCGAAGCTTACTACAGCTATGCCCACTGGGGAGCCAAAGCCAAAGTTGTTGACCTGGAAACCCGCTACCCGAAATTACTTGCGCCCATATTACAGCAAAACCGTTGGCCTCTTTCAACTTACGAAACTATCTTCAGTTTGGAAACTGTGACATCTACCAGTTCGTGTACATCCAGCAGTACTAGTGTCTCAAATACTCTAGATTTAACCGCAATTCTCAAAGCATCTCAGGCTATCTCTGGTGAAATTGAATTTCAAAAACTGCTTGCATCTTTGCTTTCCATCGTGATTGAAACTTCTGGGGCTGATAAATGCGTGTTAATGCTGTTGCAAGACAAGCATCTGCAAATTCAAGGCGCAATTACCCAAGGAACACAACCCATTGTGCTACAAAGTCTTGCCATTGAAGACAGTAAAGATATTCCCCACAAGTTGATTTACAAAGTCAAAAACAACCAACAAACTGTAGTATTGTCGGATGCAACCGCAGATACCACCTTAGCTAATGACGCCTATATTATCCGTCAGCAGCCCAAGAGTATTTTGTGCAGCCCGATTTTACACCAAGGTAAATTGCTGGGCATTTTATATCTCGAAAATAATTTAGCAACGGGTGCGTTCACCCGCGATCGCGTCGAACTTCTCAACTTGCTGTGTACTCAAGCCGCCATTTCTTTGGAAAATGCCCAACTTTACGAACGTTCCTTAGAATCGCTTTTGGAGTTGAATGCGGCCCAGTCTCGCTTCCACAACTTAGTAAACAACGTGCCTGGGGTGGTTTGTCAATACCAGATGAGTGCTGATGGCATCCTCTCGTTAAACTACATCAGTGCTGACTGTTACAACTTGTACGAAATTACCCCAGAAAAAGCTGCTGCCGATCCCGATTTTCTCGACAAAATGATACATCCAGATGATGTGGCTTCTTACCTGCAAACTTACACTGACACCGTTCAAGCTCGATCTTCCTGGTGGTGGGAGGGGCGAATCATTACCCCTTCAGGAATCGTCAAATGGCTTCACGGCGAATCTAGAGTTGAACAGCGCCCGGATGGCTCATTGGTTTGGGATGGATTGTTTTTAGATATCAGCGATCGCAAAATCGCCGAACTTGGCTTGCAACAAGCGCAATTACAAATTGTTCAAAGTGAGAAAATGTCTGCGTTGGGTAACTTAGTTGCTGGTGTTGCTCACGAAATGAATAATCCTCTCGGTTTTATTGCTGCCAGCCTCAAACAAGCTAAACCAACTTTTACTGATATTGTTGACCACTTAAAACTCTATCAAGAAACTTTACCCGATAAGAGTGAAGAAATCGAAGACCATGCCGAAGAAATTGACTTGGAATATAGCTTATCAGACTTGCCCAAAATGTTTGATTCGATGACGATGGCGTGCGACAGACTGAAAAACATTAGCACCAGTTTACGCACTTTCTCTCGTGCCGATCGCGATTACAAAGTCTTGTTTAATATTCACGAAGGTATCGATAGCACGATTTTAATTCTTAAACATCGTCTCAAGGCAAATGAACAACGTCCGGCAATTGAAGTTGTCACCAATTACGGCAATCTCCCTCAAATAGAATGTTTTCCCGGACAACTCAATCAGGTATTTATGAATATTCTTGCTAATGCTATTGATGCAATAGATGAGTCGAATGTTGGACGAAGTTTTGAAGATATTCAAGCCAATCTCAACCGCATTACTCTTAGCACTTCCATAACAGATAATCTAGTGCAAATTGCCATTGCTGATAATGGTAAAGGGATGAGTGAATCAGTCAAATCACAAATATTTGATCATTTATTTACTACAAAAGCTGTAGGTAATGGTACGGGGTTAGGGTTGGCGATCGCAAAGCAAATCGTTGAATCAACTCACGGTGGCAAATTGAGTTGCAACTCTGTTCTCGGTGAAGGTACAGAATTTATCGTTGAAATTGCAATGTAAATCTTTGCTCTTGTTTATCAAACACTTAATATATCTGGGAACACTATATCTATAAATCGTCATTCCTTCAGCAGTATGGTCAGCACTCTTGTTAGGATTCTCGGATATCACATAACAGAAGAACTCTACAATGGTTCGAGAACCCTAGTTTATCGAGGGTATCGGGAAGCTGATTCCTTACCAGTAACGATCAAACTGCTGAAAAATCCCTATCCGAGTTTTGGCGAACTTTTGTCGTTTCGCAATCAGTACGCTATTGCGAAAAATCTCAACTCACCGCTAATCGTCCAAAGCTACTGCCTCCAAGCTTATCAGAATGGCTATGCGCTGGTAATGGAAGATTTTGGCGGAATTTCTCTCAAAGAATGGCAACTCAGCCAAAGCCGACAATCTCTACAAGAATTTTTAGTTATTGCGATCGCCCTCTGCGATACCTTAGATTTACTCTACCACGAGCGCATCATCCACAAAGACATTAAACCCAGCAATATATTAATTAATCCCGCAACCAAACAAGTTAAATTAATTGACTTTAGTATTGCATCTTTGCTACCACAAGAAACGCAGACAGTAATCAATCCTAATGTATTAGAAGGGACACTTGCTTATATTTCCCCCGAACAAACAGGCAGAATGAATCGGGGGATTGACTATCGCACAGACTTATATTCACTCGGCGTAACTTTCTACGAATTACTTACGGGAGAATTACCTTTTGCAGCAAACGATCCGATGGAGTTAGTGCATTGTCATATTGCAAAACTTCCACTGCTAGTATATGACATTAACCGACAAATCCCATTTGTACTCTCGGAGATTGTCAATAAATTAATGGCGAAAAACGCCGAAAATCGATATCAGAGTGCGTTGGGATTAAAGTTTGATTTAGAAAATTGTTTAACTCAGTTACAAGTTTCGGGTAAGATTGAGAGCTTTGAAATAGCGAGTAGGGATGTGTGCGATCGCTTCATCATCCCCGATAAACTTTATGGCAGAGACATGGAGGTTCAAACTCTCCTGCAAGCATTTGAGCGAGTCAGCCTTGGCGCAACAGAAATGATGCTGGTTGCTGGGTTTTCGGGGATTGGCAAAACTGCTATCGTCAACGAAGTGCATAAGCCGATTGTCAGACAACGCGGCTACTTTATCAAAGGCAAATTTGACCAGTTTAACCGCAATATCCCGTTGAGTGCTTTTGTACAGGCATTCCGAGATTTAATGGAACAATTGTTAAGCGAAACTGATGAGCGACTGGCGCAGTGGAAAGAGAAAATCCTCTGTGCTTTAGGTGAAAATGGGCAAGTTCTAATTGAAGTCATTCCCGAACTAGAGCAGATTATCGGCAAACAACCATCAGCCCCAGAACTCAATGGTAGTGCCGCCCAGAACCGCTTCAACTTGGTATTTGTGAAATTTATTGCCGCGTTCGCTACACTAGAACATCCGTTAGTGATATTCTTCGATGACTTGCAGTGGGCAGATTCAGCCTCATTAAGCTTAATGCAAGTGTTGATGAGTCAAAGCGAGGTGGATTCCCTGCTAACAATCGGGGCATACCGAGATAACGAAGTCTTTCCCAGCCATCCGCTAATGCTGATACTGGAGGAGATGAAGAAAGCTGAGGCAACTATCAGTACCCTTACCCTCACCCCGTTAAGTCAATCTCAGATCGATTGTTTGGTTGCCGACACCCTCAGTTGTTCCCCAGTTCTAGCACAACCCCTAGCAGAGTTAGTTTATCAAAAAACCAAAGGCAATCCCTTCTTTGCTACCCAATTTCTCAGAGCTTTGCATCAGGAGAACTACATTACATATAACCTGCAAGTTGGACACTGGCAGTGCGATATGGTGTCGGTGAAATTGCTCTCGCTTACTGATGATGTGGTTGAATTTATGGCGCAGCAATTACAAAAGTTGCCACAAACCACTCAAGAGATACTGAAGTTGGCTGCTTGTGTGGGGGCACAGTTCGATCTGGAAACATTGGCGATCGTTTCAGAACGATCGCCAACCGATGCAGCCACAGCATTGTGGAAAGCTTTGCAGTTAGGCTTGATTTTACCCACGAGTCAGATTTACAAGTTTTTTCACGATGCCCAAAAGTCCCAAGGGGAGACAGTTAATCCGACCTATCGGTTCCTGCACGATCGCGTCCAGCAAGCTGCTTATTCTCTGATTCCTGACGATCGAAAGCAAGCCACCCATCTCAAAATTGGGCAATTGCTGTTGCAAAATACTGCACCTGAAGTTATAGAACTGAATGTTTTTGATATTGTTAATCAGTTGAACAATGGAATTGCTTTGATAAATCGGATCGAGGAGCGATATGAGTTAGCGCAGTTGAATCTGATTGCTGGCAAAAAAGCAAAAGTTTCCACAGCTTATAAGGCAGCCATTAAATACTGTGCGATCGGCATGGAAATCCTTCCCGAAGATAGTTGGCAGACTGCCTACGACCTCACGTTTCAGCTTTATCGGGAATGTGCAGAGTGCGAATACATCACAGGACGCTTTGACGAAGCAGAACGACTCTTCCATCAGGCATTACGGTACGCCCAGAATAAATTCGAGCTAGCAGACATTTATGGGCTGCAACTAGCCCTAAGATCCAATCAGGGAGAGAATTTACTCGCCGCTTATGAGGTTGCATTGAGTGGCTTGAGTGTTATGGGTATGAGCATTCCGACAACTGATGCAGGTCAGCAAGCGCTGATTGAAAGCATACTCAAGGAGATCCGCGTCAAACTGGAAACTGTACAACCCGCAGATTTATTCGATCTGCCTGCGATGACCGATCCGGCGAAGAAGGTATGTATGTCAATCCTCCCCGATCTCTGGGGAGCTGCTTATGTCGGTGGCAATCAAGCGCTAACAATTCTCAGTATCCTGTTAATGGTTCAGACTTCATTCACCTATGGCAATGCCGAAAGTTCGGGCTGCGCTTACTGTTTGTATGGGATGATGCTGACGATTCAAGGAGACTATCGCAGTGCTTATGAGTTCGCTACCTTGGGGCGAAAGCTCGATCGCCAATTCAATAGCGCCAAGTTCATTCCCAAAACCAATAACGTTTTTGGTCATACAATCAATCCCTACAACAAACCACTGCTTGAAAACATCGCAGTTTACCAACAATCTGTTCAGATTAGTTATGAAACAGGTGACATTGGGTTTGGCATTTGGGCAGTAATATGTCTGATTTGGACAATGCTGCTGAAGGGCGATTGCTTATCAGAAGTGTATGGCGAAACCGAGAAATACTTGAGCTATGTGCAACAAGTAAATAACGCGAACATGACGCTGACATTTAACCTCCAGCAGCAATTTCTGTTGCACCTGCAAGGTTTATTAGCAGAACCCGATCTGCTAGTCGATCGCCGCGATCGCCAGATTGTCTGTCTTGATGCTTGGCAGAAGAATAATTTTGAAGCTGGGATCAATTGGTATTGCTTCTTGAAACTCCAGCTATTGTACTTGTACGGTCGCTATGCCGATGCCCTGGAAGTTGCTGCGATTGCTGAAAAAACCCTAGCTTCTAATCTTGGTCTGTTTCCGATCGTTTTATTCCACTTTTATTACCCGTTGAATTTAGCCGCGCTTTATCCAAAAGCAACACCAGAAAATCAACAGCAGTACTGGAATGTGATGCAGCAGCACCACCAGCTTCTAGAAACCTGGGCCGAGACTTGTCCAGAGAACTTTTTGCATCAATCGCTGTTGCTTGGGGCTGAAATGGCAAGAGTTTCTGGGAACTATGCAGATGCGATCGCCTGTTACGATCGCGCCATTACCGCAGCCAAAGAAAATCACTTTAGCCAAATTGAAGCACTCGCTAACGAACTAGCAGCAAAGTTTTATCTGGAATGGGATAAGGAGCGGATTGCTCAGGAGTATATGATTCCAGCTTACTATGGCTATGTTCGTTGGGGAGCCAAAGCCAAAGTCGCTGATTTAGAAAAACGCTATCCTCAACTACTTGCTGCAATATTACAGCAAACCCGTTCTCCCCTTTCCATTAACGAAACCATCTTCGCTTTGGGGAGCGTTACATACACCAGTTCGGCCACTTCTAGCAGCAGTTCTGATTCCCTAGATTTAGCCGCTATTCTCAAAGCTTCCCAAACTCTCTCAGAGCAAATCGAACTTGAAAAACTGCTTTCATCGTTGCTTAAAATCGTCATCGAAGATGCAGGGGCCGATAAATGCGTGTTGATGTTGTTGCGAGACGATCGCTTGTTGGTTAAAGGGTTAATTGTTGAGGGGTCACAACCAATTGTATTGCAGCGCATTCCCATTGAAGAAAGCCAAGATATTCCCCTGAAGCTGATTTACAAAGTCTTGCACAACAGGCAGACTGTTGTCCTGGTGGATGCGACAGCAGATCCGACCTTAACCAACGATCCGTATATTGTTCGTCAGCAACCCAAGAGTATCTTGTGCAGTCCAATTTTGCATCAAGGTCAGTTGAAGGGCATTTTATATCTAGAAAATAATTTAGCAATGGGAGCATTTACCAGCGATCGCGTCGAACTGCTGAATTTAATCTGCACTCAAGCTGCCATTTCCCTAGAAAATGCCCGACTCTACGAACGTTCCTTAGAATATGCCCAACAGTTAGAGCGATCGCTTGCCGAATTGAGTGCGAGTAACTCTCGCTTTGAGAAACTTGTAGATAATGTTCCTGGCGTTGTTTATCAGTATCAGATATTTGCTGATGGTGCAATGTCTCTCACCTATATGAGTAGAGAATGTTATGAACTATACGAAATTACAGCCGAACAAGCGATCGCTAATGTGCAGCTGCTCTTGGAGAGAATGCATCCAGATGATGTCGCAAGTTACCAGCAGTCTGTTATTGACTCAATGCAAACCTTAACTCCTTTTGAGTGGTCAGGGCGAATTATTACACTATCTGGAATGATTAAATGGATTCACTCCCAAGCCCGAATAGAACAAAAAGACGATGGAACTATAGTTTGGGATGGATTCTTGTTGGATATTAGCGATCGCCGAAAAGCAGAACTTGCTTTAGAGGAAAAATCGTTCTTATTACAACAGGCGCTAACCGATTTGCAAAACGCCCAATTACAAACGATCCAAAGTGAGAAAATGTCTGCTTTGGGTAATTTAGTGGCTGGTGTTGCTCACGAAATGAATAATCCTTTGGGCTTTATTGCTGCTAGCCTGCAACAAACTCAACCCGTCATTGCCGATCTTACCGAACACCTGAAACTCTATCAAACAACTTTCCCAAATAGCAGTGAGGAAATTATTGACCATGCCGAGCAAATTGATTTGGAATATAGCTTAGAAGACGCATCTAAGGTAATTGAATCTATGACGATGGCGTGCAACAGGCTGAAAAAAATCAGCACTTCACTCTGCACTTTTTCTCGTGCCGATCAAGATTATAAAGTACTCTTTAATATTCACGAAGGTATTGATAGCACCCTTCTTATTCTCAAACATCGCCTCAAAGCTAACCAAGAACGTCCAGCTATTGAAGTAATAACTAACTACGGTAATTTACCGCCAATTGAATGTTTTCCTGGTCAATTAAATCAGGTGTTTATGAATATTCTCGCTAATGCTATTGATGCAATAGATGAGTCGAATATTGGACGCAGTTTTCAGGAAATTAAAACAAATCCTAATTGCATTACAATTAATACTTCACTGGCAGATAGGGTTGTAAAAATTACCATTGCTGATAATGGCAAAGGAATAAGCGAATCAGTTAAACAAAAGATTTTTGAGCATTTATTTACTACAAAAGCTGTTGGTAAAGGTACGGGTTTGGGGTTGGCGATCGCTCGACAAATCGTTGAATCAACCCACGGTGGTAAATTGAGTTGCAACTCTGTTCTTGGTGAAGGTACAGAATTTATCATTGAAATTCCGGTGTAAATTTTTATTCTTGTTCCTAAATAACTTGAAATATCTGGGAATACTATCTCTGTAAATCATCACTACTTGAGCAGTTATGGTCAGCACTTTTGTTAGGATTCCTGGATATCGCATAACTGAAGAACTCTACAATGGTTCGAGAACACTCGTTTATCGAGGGGATCGGGAAACTGACTCCTTAGCGATAGTCATTAAACTACTGAAAAATCCCTATCCGAGTTTTAGCGAACTCTTGTCGTTTCGCAATCAGTACACCATTGCCAAAAATCTGAATTCACCTCTGATAGTTCAAACTTATAGCCTAGAACCGTACCAAAATGGCTATGCATTGGTGATGGAAGATTTTGGCGGGATTTCTCTCAAAGAATGGAAATTCAGGGGGAATCTGCAATCTCTACAGGAGTTTCTAAACATTGCGCTCGCTCTGTGCGACACCTTAAATTTACTTTATAAAGAGCGTATTATACATAAAGACATCAAACCCAGCAATATATTAATCAATCCCGAAACCAAACAAATTAAATTAATTGACTTTAGTATTGCATCTTTATTACCAAGAGAAACGCAAACTCTCGTCAATCCCAATGTGTTAGAAGGAACACTAGCTTATATATCCCCAGAACAAACAGGCAGAATGAATCGAGGGATTGACTATCGCACAGATTTTTATTCATTAGGAATTACTTTTTACGAATTACTGACAGGAGAGTTACCTTTTGCATCCAACGAGCCAATGGAGTTGGTACATTCTCATATTGCAAAACTTCCCGAACAACTGACGAGCAAAACAAAAAAAGAAATTCCCCAAGTCTTAGGTGATATCGTCATGAAATTGATGGCGAAAAACGCCGAAGAGAGATATCAAAGTGCATTGGGTTTAAAATTTGATTTAGAAAAATGTTTAGAACAATTGCAAGCAACTGGGTCAATTCACAAGTTTGAAATTGCAACAAGGGATGTGTGCGATCGCTTCATCATCCCCGATAAACTCTACGGTCGAGAAACTGAGGTTCAAGCATTACTTAAAGCCTTCGATCGCGTTTCCCAAGGCAGTTCAGAACTCATGCTAGTGGCGGGATTCTCTGGGATTGGTAAAACCGCCGCAGTCAACGAAGTCCACAAACCCATTACCCAGCAAAAAGGCTACTTTATCAAAGGTAAATTCGACCAATTCAACCGCAACATTCCCCTGTCAGCCTTTGTTCAAGCACTGCGAGAGTTGATGAATCAACTACTCTCAGAATCCGATCGGCAGTTACAAACCTGGAAAGAAAAGCTGCTCAAAGCACTAGGAGATAGCGGTCAAGTCCTCATCGATTTAATTCCTGAACTCGAACGGATTATTGGGTCGCAACCTCCCACTCCAGAGCTCTCCGGCGAGGCAGCCCAAAATCGCTTTAACCGTCTGTTCCAAAACTTTATTCAGGTTTTTGCGAAGGTAGAACATCCCCTAGTCATCTTTATCGATGACCTGCAATGGGCTGACTCCGCCTCCTTAGACCTCATGCAAAGTTTGTTGACCCAAGCCCAATCTCACTCTCAATGTCTCTTAGTCTTAGGAGCCTATCGAGATAATGAAGTGTTTCCCGGTCATCCCTTTTTGATGACAGTTAAAGCCCTAGAAGATGCCGATGTTACCCTTGAAACTCTTACCCTCAGTCCCTTGAGTGCTGAGAGCCTCAATCACCTAATTGCTGATGCTTTTCAAGCCTCACAAAGCGCTGTGCAGCCCTTAACCAACCTGGTCATGCAAAAGACCCAGGGCAATCCGTTTTTTGCGACCCAATTTCTCAAGGCATTATACCAAGATAGTCTGATTACTTTTGACCGGGAGGTTTGTCACTGGCAATGCGACCTAGTGCAGGTACAGGATGCAGCCTTAACCGATGATGTGGTGGAATTTATGGCTTTGCAGTTACGAAAACTGCCCGTTACCACCCAAGAACAGCTTAAATTTGCCGCTTGTATTGGGGCAAAATTTGACCTCAAGACTTTGACGATTGTTTCAGAACAAGACGAAATTCAAGTAGCCTTGACTTTGTGGTCTGCGCTCCAAGAGGGGCTGATTGTGCCGGAGAGTAAAATCTATAAGTTTTATTTGGATGATAACCAACCCCAGGAGCATCGATCGCTGAGTGAAGAGATTTCTGAGCAAATTCACTATCGCTTTTTCCACGATCGCGTGCAACAGGCCGCCTACTCACTAATTCCTGAAGACCAAAAACAGGCCACTCACCTGAAAATGGGTAAGTTACTCCAAACTCGTTTGTCAGCAGCAGAGCGAGAGGAGAAGTTATTTGATATTGTCAGTCATCTAAATCTCAGTCGTGGGTTGCTAAGTCATCAAGCCGAGCGTGAGTCTTTGATTCGACTAAATCTAGCTGCGATCGAAAAAGCGAAAAAGGCAACCGCTTACGGCGCGGCGAGAGACTTGGTGACGGTGGGACTGGAATTACTCTCGGAAGATAGTTGGGAAACTCAGTATGAGTTGAGCTTAAAACTCCATGAGATCGCCGCAGATGTGGCCTGTTTAAAGGCTGATTTTGAGGAAGCAATCGCCCAAGTTCAACAGGTTTTGGATAAGGCTCAGACGGTCTTGGATAAAGTGCCTGTTTACATGGTGCAAATCAGGGTATTGACGGCTCAGAATCAATTGGCGGATGCGATCGCCATTGCTGCCCAAGCCATCACTCAATTAGGGATAGAATTTCCCTCAGACATCACACCGAGCCTAAGCGAACAAACCTTACAAAATGTGGAAGTCGAGCTAGAGGGGAAAGTCATTGAGGATTTGGTCAACTTGCCTGCAATGACTGACCCGACGACAATTGCTGCAATGGAACTGCTGGGAACGATCGTGCCAATGGTATTTCTAGCTAAACCTGCATTTCTGCCCTTTGTTTGTGCGAAAACTGTGAGCTTGTCGCTCCAGTTTGGCAATGCTCCTGTTTCGAGTGTTGGCTATTCTACCTATAGCTTGGTCTTAGCGACGGGCTTGGGTCAACTCGAGCGGGGCTATCGCTTCGGGAAAATGGCTTTAACTTTAATCGATCAGCTCAATGCAAAAGCGTACAAGTGTTTGACAATCCTTAATTTTGCTGCCTGTGTCCAGCATCAAAAAGAATCTATGATTTCTATGGCTGCTTTAGCAAAGCAGGGATATTTAGCTGGAATAGAAGTCGGTGACTTTTTGTATTTAGGCTATTGTATAACCCACTATTTTTACGCTTATTTCTATGCCGGAAAGGAATTATCTGCCCTTCAATCAGAAGTTGCTCAGTTTTGTTCGGTCATTGCTTCACTAAAGCAGGATAATGCCCTAACCTACTTAACAATGAGCCAAGAATTCTTTGGGCGCTTGCTTGAAAAAAACCATCAACCAACTCTGTTGATTGGAGATGCTTATGACGAGACGAAAATATTTCCACAGTACCTTCAAAATAAGCAACTAACAGGCTTGGGCAGTGCTTACACCTACAAGCTGATCTTGGCTTATTTGTTTGGTGATTATAACCGCGCCCTTGAATATCTCAATGAAGTTAACCGATATTTAGGTAATATTGTCGGCTTTTTGCATATTCCCGCCGTGCATTTCTATGGGGGGTTAACCTATTTAGCGGTGGTAGCAGGTAAGTCTGAGGATGAGCAGTTACAACTACTTGCTTTAGCAGAACAGCATCACACTAACCTATCAACCTGGGCAGAGAATGCCCCTATGAATCACCAGCACAAGGTAGTTCTCTTGGCAGCAGAAAGATGTCGAGTTTTGGGCAATATCTCGGAGGCAATTGATGGCTATGAGCGGGCCATTGCGGGCGCTAAAGCCAACGGTTATACCAATGAAGAAGCCTTAGCAAATGAACTTGCAGCTAAATTCTATCTCGATTGGGGTAAAGAGAAAGTTGCCGCCAGCTATATGCAAGAAGCTTACTACTGCTATGCCCGTTGGGGTGCAAAAGCCAAAGTCGCCGACTTAGAAAGACGCTATCCGCAATTACTTGCGCCAATATTACAGCAAAGCCGTTCGCTTCTTTCTACTCACGAAACTATCTTCACTTTGGGAACTGTGACATCTACCACTTCTTCCAGTTCTAGCAGCAGTATCTCAGATATTCTAGATTTAAAAACCGTTCTCAAAGCTTCCCAAACACTCTCAGGCGAAATCGAACTCGAAAAACTTATGTCATCGTTGCTTTCCATTGTCATCGAAAATGCGGGGGCCGATAAATGCGTGTTAATGCTCTTGCGAGAGGAGCGCCTGCTAATTAAAGGCTCAATTATCCAGGGAACGCAACCATTAGTGTTACAAAGCATTCCCGTTGAGGAAAGCCAGGACATTCCCCACAAGCTCATTTACAAAGTCTTGCACAACAATCAGACTGTTGTTTTAGTGGATGCAACAGCAGAGATCGCTTTAGTTAACGATCCCTATATTATCCGTCAGCAGCCTCAGAGTGTTTTGTGCAGCCCGATTTTGCATCAAGGTAAGTTGATGGGCATTTTATATCTAGAGAATAAATTAGCAAAAGGGGCGTTTAGTGGCGATCGCGTCGAACTCCTCAACCTACTTTGCGCTCAAGCTGCAATTTCTTTAGAAAATGCCCAACTTTATGAGCGATCGCTAGAGTATTCCCAACAGCTAGAAATTGCTTTACATAACCTTCAACAAGCACAATTACAAATGATTCAAAGTGAGAAAATGTCTGCTTTGGGTAACTTAGTTGCTGGTGTCGCTCACGAAATGAATAATCCTTTAGGTTTTATTGCTGCCAGCCTCAAACAAGCTAAACCAACTTTTACTGATATTGTTGACCACTTAAAACTTTATCAACAAACTTTACCCGATAAGAGTGAAGAAATCGAAGACCATGAATCAGAAATTGACTTAGAATATAGCTTATCAGACTTGCCAAAAATGCTTGATTCCATGACAATGGCGTGCGACAGACTGAAAAACATTAGCACTAGTCTCCGCACTTTCTCTCGTGCCGATCGCGATTACAAAGTGCCGTTTAATATCCATGAAGGTATTGATAGTACCATTCTCATTCTCAAGCATCGTCTGAAAGCCAACGAACAACGTCCAGCGATTGAAGTTGTCACTAACTACGGCAATCTCCCTCAAATAGAATGTTTTCCTGGACAATTAAATCAGGTATTTATGAATATTTTTGCGAATGCCATTGATGCAATAGAAGAGTCAAGTATTGGACGAAGTTTTGAAGATATTCAAGCCAATTCCAACCGCATTACTATTAGCACTTACATAACAGATAACCTCATAAAAATTGCCATTGCAGATAATGGCAAAGGAATGAGTGAAGCAGTCCAATCAAAAATATTTGACCATTTATTTACGACAAAAGCTGTAGGTAAAGGTACGGGTTTGGGGTTAGCGATCGCTCGACAAATCGTTGAATCAACCCACGGCGGTAAATTGAGTTGTAACTCTGTTCTTGGTGAAGGTACAGAATTTGTGATTGAATTTCCAGTGTAATTTTTGGCTCGTTTAGTAAACAACTTCAGACATCTGGGAATACTAAATCTGGAGCCTTAAAGATTTAGCAGTATGGTTAGCACTCTTGTCAATATTCCTGGATACAAGGTTAGCGAAGAACTCTACAATGGTTCTAGAACCATTGTTTATCGAGGATATCGAGAGACTGACTCATTACCTATAGTTATTAAACTGCTGAAAAATCCTCATCCGAGTTTTGGCGAACTCTTGTCGTTTCGGAATCAGTACACCATAGCGAAAAATCTCAACTCACCGCTAATCGTTCAAACTTATAGCCTAGAACCCTATCAAAATGGCTATGCGCTAGTGATGGAAGACTTTGGCGGGATTTCCCTCAAGGAATGGGGAATCAAGGAAAGGGGAAAATCTCTACAGGAGTTTTTAGAAATTGCGATCGCACTATGCAATACCTTAGATATACTCTACCACGAACGGATTATTCACAAAGACATTAAACCTAGCAATATTCTGATTAATCCCGAAACCAAACAAGTTAAATTAATCGACTTTAGTATTGCATCTTTACTACCACGAGAAACCCAAACGCTAGTCAATCCCAATATCTTAGAAGGAACACTCGCTTATATTTCCCCAGAACAAACAGGAAGAATGAATCGGGGGATTGACTACCGAACTGATTTTTATTCTTTGGGTGTGACATTTTACGAGTTACTTACAGGAAATTTACCTTTTGCATCAAATGAGCCAATGGAATTGGTGCATTGTCATATTGCTAAACTTCCACCACTTTTAGGGGATAGGGCACAGGAAATAGAGGATAGGGAAGAGATTCCTCAAGTTCTCTGTGACATTGTGATGAAATTGATGGCAAAAAATGCCGAAGATCGATATCAAAGTGCTTTAGGACTGAAGTTTGATTTAGAAAATTGTTTAAATCAGCTACAAGTTGATGGCGAAATTCACAAGTTTGAAATTGCTCGTAGGGATGTGTGCGATCGCTTCATAATTCCTGATAAGATTTATGGACGAGAAGCTGAAGTTCAAACCCTGCTGCAAGCATTTGATAGAGTAAGTCTAGGTGCAACAGAAATGATGCTCGTTGCTGGGTTTTCCGGAATTGGGAAAACAGCCGTTGTTAATGAAGTGCATAAACCAATTGTCAGACAACGCGGCTATTTTATCAAAGGCAAATATGACCAATTTCAACGCAATATTCCCTTCTCTGCTTTTGTGCAAGCATTCCGGGATTTAATGGAGCAATTATTAACAGAAAGTGATGTCCAAATTCAGCAATTTAAAAATAAAATATTAGATGCTGTTGGTGAAAATGGTCAAGTAATTATTGAAGTAATTCCCGAACTTTCAAGAATTATTGGCGAACAAGCACCAGCAATAGAGTTATCAGGAACAGCAGCAGAAAATCGCTTTAATTTATTATTCCAAAAGTTTACCCAAGTCTTTACCAGTGCATCACATCCTTTAGTAATATTTTTAGATGATTTGCAATGGGCAGATTCGGCATCATTGAAGTTGATGCAGCTATTAATGGCTGATACAAGCCATCTTTTTATTATTGGTGCATACCGCGATAACGAAACGGCACTTGCTTCAAGCCGGGAAACCCGTCCAACGCAGTGCCTCGTCAATCCAGCACATCCATTGATGTTGACTTTGAATGAAATTGCGAAATCACAAGCAAAGATTAATACGATTACTTTAGCACCACTGAGTCAATTGCAAGTAAATAAGTTAATAGCTGATACGCTCAAATGTTCAGAAGATGTAGCATGGCATCTTTCTGTATTGATTTATCAAAAAACTAAAGGAAATCCGTTTTTTGCCACACAATTTCTCAAAGCATTGCATCAAGATGGATTAATTCAATTTGACTTTGAGTTAGGCTGTTGGCAATGCAATTTATCAGAAGTGACGGTTCAAGCAGTTACAGATGACGTTGTAACTTTTATGAGTTTGCAACTACAAAAATTACCGCCATCGACTCAAAATGTCTTGCAGTTAGCGGCTTGTATTGGCAACTCTTTTGATTTAGCAACTTTGGCGATTGTTTTGCAGCAATCGGAAATTGAGACAGCAGCTACTTTGTGGAAAGCTTTGCAAGAAGGGTTGATTTTACCTATCGGTGAAGTTTATAAGTTTTATGTCGGGCAAGAAAATCAAGCACTTACATCGGAAAATCAACTGATTGTTACATACAAATTCTTACATGACCGAGTACAGCAAGCAGCTTATTCCCTAATTCCTGATGACCAAAAACAGACGACTCACTACCAAATTGGACAACTGCTGCTGCAACAGATTTCCGCACAAGCAAGAGAAGACCGGATTTTTGAAATCGTCAATCAATTAAATTACGGCACGGTTTTAATTAGCGAACAAACTCAACGAAATGAACTAGCACAACTTAATCTAATTGCATCTCGCAAAGCCAAAAATTCCACCGCCTATCAAGCAGCGCGTGAATATATCACAGTAGGATTGTCTTTGTTAGGAGAAAATACTTGGCAGCAGCAGTATGAAATGACCCTCGCATTGCATGAATTAGCGGCAGAAGTAGCACTGCTAAATGGTAATTTTGAGGTGATGGAACAGTTCATTGATACTGTTATTCAACAGGCACATTCTTTATTAGAAAAGGTTAATGTTTATTGCATTAGAATTCAATCGCATATTTTCCAAAGTAAATTGACCTCAGCGATCGCACTTGCTCAACCAGTCTTACAACAGCTTGGTGTTACTTTTCCTGAAACACCTACACCATCAGATTTGCAACAAGAAATCCAAGAGATCAAGGAACTGATTGGAGATAGGCAAATTGCCGATTTGGTTAACTTGCCACAGATGCGAGATGCCGAAAAACTCGCTATTCTGAAGATTGCCAATATCATTAGCCCAGCAGCTTACCTCACTGGCTCACCGTTGTACCCATTGCTGAATACTTTATCCGTTAAACTCTCGATTCAGTACGGTAACACATCGACTTCTACTTTCGGCTATGCCAACTATGGCAATATTCTCTGCAATTTCTTCCAAGTCGTAGATACGGGAACGCAGTTTGGTTCTCTGGCACTCCAGATTATCTCAAAACTCGATGCCAAAGCCACTAAAACAGAGGTTTTGATGCTCTTGGGGTTGTTTATCGTACACCGCAACTCTCACATCCAAGAAACACTACCCCTTTTGCAAGAAGGTTACACCACTGCCCTAGAATTTGGAAGCCTTGTATTTGCTGGGTACAATGGCCACAGTTTTTGTCTCAATTCTTTTTGGAGTAATCAATCCCTGGCTACCTTAGAGCAGGATATGAGCGCCTACTGCCATAGTTTGATGCAATTAAATCAATTGACAACGGCAAATTATTGTCGGATTTATTGGCAACCAGTTTTAAATCTGCTGGGTTTTGCAGAACACACCACCCTTTTGTCTGGAAAAGCCCTTGAAGAAACAGAATTTCTCCAGCAGCTACAATCCGCCAATGATGGATATGGATTGTATATTTTCTATTTATATAAATTAATGCTTTGTTTCTTGTTTGGAGAAATTGAGCCAGCGAAAAATCATGCTATTGAAGTCAGGCGCTATTTTATGGCTGGTGCGGGATTAGTCACCGAACCAGTATTTTATCTTTATGATTCTCTGCTAACTCTGGCACAATTGAATCCACAGTTAGATGAAACATCAGAAGCATTGCAGGGTGTAACAGAAAACCAAACCAAGTTACAGCAATGGGCATATCATGCACCTATGAATTATCAACATAAGGTTGATTTGGTAGAGGCGGAAAAATGTCGAGTATTAGGACAAAAAGCCGAAGCAATTGAGTTTTACGACAAGGCGATAACTCTAGCCAAAGCTAACAAATATATGCAAGAAGAAGCACTTGCTAACGAACTGGCAGCCAAATTCTACCTAGATTGGGGCAAACAGCGCATTGCTGGGGACTACATGATTGAAGCCTACTATGCCTATGCGCGTTGGGGTGCAAAAGCCAAAGTCGCTGACCTAGAAGCTCGCTATCCGCAACTACTTAGACCTATATTAGAGCAAACCCGTTCTCCTTTCTCCACTCACGAAACTCTGTTCACATTGGGTAGTGTCACCTCCACCAGTTCGGCCATATCCAGTAGTAATGTTTCTGTGGCTTTAGATTTAGCTACTATTCTCAAAGCTTCTCATACTATTTCCGGTGAAATCGAACTGGAAAATCTACTTTCATTGTTGCTTTCAATCGTCATCGAAAATGCCGGGGCTGATAAATGCGTGTTAATGCTCTTGCGAGACGATCGCCTGTTGATCAAAGGGTCAATTACCGAAGGGTCAGAGCCAGTTGTGTTGCAACGTATTCCCGTTGAGGATAGTCAAGATATTCCCCTGAAGCTGATTTACAAAGTGAAGCATGATAGACAGACTGCTGTGATACTTGATGCGATCGCCGATCCGACTTTAGCCAACGACCCTTATATCATGCACCAGCAGCCCAAAAGTATCTTGTGTAGCGCGATTTTGCATCAAGGTAAATTGATGGGCATTTTATATCTAGAAAATAATTTAGCAACGGAGGCATTTACTAGCGATCGCGTCGAACTGCTCAACTTACTGTGCGCTCAAGCAGCAATTTCTTTGGAAAATGCCCGACTTTATGAGCGATCGCTAGAGTATTCCCAACAGCTAGAGCGATCGCTTGAGGAGTTAAGCGCCGCCCAGTCAGTCTTTCAAGCATCCCAGCAACGACTCCAGCTATTGGTTCAGCAAACTCCATTAGCATTTATCGAGTGGGATATCAATTATCAAGTTACTGACTGGAACCCAGCCGCAGAAAGAATATTTGGCTACAGCAAAGAAGAGGCTTTGGGTTGTGGATTCAAATTCATTATTCCTGAAATAATTCAAGCAGAAATGGAGCGAGTCAGCGTCGAAATTATATCGCAGCAGGGCGGCAATTACAGTATCAATGAAAATGTGACAAAAGATGGTAAAATCATCATTTGTACTTGGTATAACAATCCACTTGTAAATGCAGATGGCGAGTCAATCGGAGTTGCTTCCCTAGTAGATGATATTACAGAACAGCAAACTGCGCTACGCGATCGCAAAGTTGCCGAAGTCCAACTTCAACAAAAAGCCCAAGAGCTAGAAACTGCTTTACAAAACCTGCAACAAGCACAATTACAAATGGTGCAAACTGAAAAAATGTCTGCACTCGGAAACTTAGTTGCGGGTGTAGCTCACGAAATGAATAATCCCCTTGGTTTTATTGCTGCTAGTCTCAAACAAGCGAAACCTACTATTGCTGATATTGTTGAACATCTCAGACTATATCAAGAAAGTTTACCCAACAAAAGCGATAAAATCGAAGACCACGCCGAAGAAATCGACTTGGATTATAGCTTAGAAGACTTACCCAAGATGATTGATTCTATGTCTATGGCGTGTGACAGGCTAAAGAACATTAGCACAAGTTTGAGAACTTTCTCTCGTGCAGACCAAGATTACAAAGTGCCATTTAACATTCATGAAGGTATTAATAGCACAATTTTAATTCTCAAACATCGTCTCAAAGCCAATGAACAACGTCCGGCGATTCAAGTTGTCACCAACTACAGTAATTTACCTCAAGTAGAATGTTTTCCCGGTCAATTAAATCAGGTATTTATGAATATTTTCGCTAATGCTATTGATGCATTAGATGAATCTAATTATGGACTCAGCTTTGAAGAAATTAAAGCCAATCCTAACTGCATTACAATTACAACCTCAGTCGAAAATAATCTAATTAAAGTTTCCATTACTGATAATGGCAAGGGAATAAGCGAATCAGTTAAACAAAAAATATTTGACCATTTATTTACGACGAAAGCTGTTGGTAAAGGTACAGGATTGGGACTAGCGATCGCTCGTCAAATCGTTGAAGAAACCCACGGTGGAAAATTAAGTTTTAATTCGGTTCTGGGTCAGGGTACAGAATTTACGATTGAAATTCCGGTATGAATCTCGGATACTCCTTGTTCGCGCCGCGTTTCGTAAAGAATGGATGAGATTAGCGCCGATTTTCTTTGAGTCTAAATCCTGAAAATTTCAAGTTGTGGAGCGACGGGTTCGCTTGATATCTGGGAACACTATATCTGGAGTCTTAAAGATTTAGCAGTATGGTTAGTACGAGAGTCAATATTCCCGGATATCAGGTTAGCGAAGAACTCTACAATGGTTCCAAAACCATCGTTTATCGGGGGTATCGAGAGACTGACTCATTACCCGTAGTGATTAAGTTGCTGAAAAATCCTTATCCGAGTTTTGGCGAACTTTTGTCGTTTCGTAATCAGTACACCATAGCGAAAAATCTCAACTCACCTCTGATCGTCCAAACCTATAGCCTAGAACCGTATCAAAATGGTTATGCGTTGGTAATGGAAGATTTTGGGGGAATTTCTCTCAAGGATTGGGGACTTGTACTGAGCGAAGCCGAAGTAGTGGGGAGAAGCTTAGAATTTTTGATGGAGTTTTTAGAAATAGCGATCGCACTGTGCAATGCCTTAGATATATTGTATCGCGGCCAGATTATTCATAAAGATATCAAACCCGCCAATATTTTAATTAATCCCGAAACCAAACAAGTTAAATTAATTGACTTTAGTATTACATCTCTGCTACCACGAGAAACCCAAACACTCATCAATCCAAATGTACTGGAAGGAACACTTGCTTATATTTCCCCAGAACAAACTGGACGGATGAATCGCGGGATTGACTACCGCACTGATTTTTATTCTTTGGGCGTAACTTTTTACGAATTACTGACGGGAGTTTTACCATTTCAGTCAGAGGATACGATGGAGTTGGTACACTGTCATCTGGCGAAATCAGCAACCTTAGTACATGAAATTAATTCAGCAATTCCATCTGTACTCTCTGCAATTGTTAGTAAGTTGATGGCGAAAAATGCTGAAGATAGATATCAGAGTGCATTAGGGCTGAAATATGACTTAGAAAACTGCTTGGTTCAATTGAAGCAAACAAGCAAAATAGAAGACTTCCCCATTGCTCAACGGGATATGTGCAATCGCTTTATCATCCCTGACAAACTTTATGGACGAAAAAATGAAGTTCAGTCTTTACTGAAAGCCTTCGATCGTGTTGCTAGTGGTAGTTCTGAATTGATACTGGTGGCTGGTTTTTCTGGTATTGGCAAAACAGCAGTCGTGAATGAAGTCCACAAACCCATCACCCGACAGCGCGGCTATTTCATCAAAGGCAAATATGACCAGTTCAATCGCAACATTCCGTTTTCCGCCTTTGTCCAAGCTTTCCGCAGCTTGATGGGACAACTCTTGAGCGCATCTGATGTAGAACTAGCTTGCTGGAAAAAGCAAATTCTGGCTGCTGTTGGTGAAAATGGACAAGTTCTGATTGAAGTCATTCCCGAACTAGAACACATTATTGGTTCCCAACCTCCGGTAGTTGAGCTAGTTGGTAGTGCTTCTCAGAATCGGTTTAATCTGCTGTTTGGCAAATTTATTCAGGTATTTACGAAGAAAGAACATCCTTTAGTGATTTTCCTCGATGATTTACAGTGGGCTGATTCTGCTTCTTTGAACTTGTTGAAATTGTTGATGAGCGAGTCGGAAGCAGGCTATTTACTAGTACTCGGAACTTATCGGGATAATGAAGTTTTTCCGGCTCATCCACTGATGTTAACCCTGAATGAGATCAGACAACGAGGTGTCAATCTTAATACTTTAATCTTGGCTCCTTTGGAGGAATCAGATATTACCTGTTTAGTTGCCGATACATTGCTGTGTTGCAATGATATCGCTGCATCACTTTCGCAGTTGGTCTACCAAAAAACTCAGGGAAACGCATTTTTTACAATCCAGTTTTTATCCGCACTGTATGAGGAAGAATGTATTATTTTCAATCGTTTATCCGGTTATTGGCAGTGCAACTTAAGCGAGGTGACGCAATTAGCATTGACAGATGATGTAGTTGCATTTACTACCCGACGATTGCGGAGGCTACCAGTAGCAACACAAGAAGTATTAAAGTTAGCGGCTTGCATTGGTAATCGATTTGATTTAGAAACATTAGCAATAGTCTGTGAAGCTAGTCAAGATAGTGTAGCAGTAAACTTGTGGCGATCGCTTCAAGAGGGGTTAGTCATCCCAGAAAACTCAACCTACAAGTTTTTCCAAGGGAATGAACATGATATTGAAGATATAGAAGCGATGAATAACCTCAGCGTGAGTTATCTCTTTATCCACGATCGCGTTCAGCAAGCAGCTTACTCTCTTATTCCTGACGGTTTAAAACAAGCAACTCACTTCAAAATTGGCAACCTTCTGCTGGCTAATGCTTCACCGGAAGAACAAGGTAGCAAAATTTTTGCGATCGTTAATCACTTAAATCAAGGTTTCAATCTGCATCTAAACCAGGAAGAACGTTCAGAACTTTTACGACTAAACTACATTGCCGGGAAAAGGGCTAAAGAAGCTACTGCCTATGGGGTTGCTGTAAACTACTTTACCGCAGCTGAACGCTGTTTGCCTCCAAATAGTTGGCAGCAAGACTATGAAAACTCCCTAGAGGTTTATTTCAATTTAGCAGAAGCTAAATATTTGTCTGGAGATTTTCAATCTTCTCTAGCCATTATTGAAACAATTTCTAGCTTTGCCAAACGACAACTTGAAAGAGCCGAAGCCTTTAACCTAGCGATTATGATGTTCACCTTGCAGGGTCAGTACCTTGCTCTAGGCTTAGACAATAGTTACATTCAAAAAGTTAAGTCAAACCAAGCTCAACTCAGTCTCTGGGCAATTAGTTGCCCGGAAAACTTTGCTCATAAATACGATCTAGTTAATGCTATTTTAAGTATTTTATCAGGACAGAAAGCAGAAGCAATTGAACTGTTCGATCGCGCCATAACTCTAGCCAAAGCCAATGAATATATCCAAGAAGAAGCCTTAGCAAACGAACTTGCCGCTAAATTTTACCTCGATTGGGGTAAAGAGAAAGTTGCCGCAAGCTATATGCAGGAAGCTTATTACTGCTATGCTCGTTGGGAAGCCAAAGCCAAAACTGATGACTTAGAAAACCGTTATCCAGACTTGCTCTTTCCGATTTTGCAACAGTCCGATCCCTCGATAACAGTGTTAAGCACATTAGCAACGATAGCCACTCCCAACCATTCGATTCATTCCAGCAGCCGCAAAACTTCTAGCAGTTCCAGCATCAATACAACCCTCGATTTTGCTGGCATTCTCAAAGCCTCCCAAGCACTTGCGAGGACGATTCAGTTAGACGATCTGCTCCACCAACTTACCCAAATTATTCTGCAAAATTCGGGTGGCGATCGCTGTGCGTTAATCTTACCTTCGGAGAATGAAGTTTGGGAAGTGCGGGCGATCGCCACACCCACCGAAACTGAACTGTACTCCGAACCCCTGGAAAACAACCCCAATCTCCCTGTCAAACTGATTCAATATGTCAAAAATACTCAACAAGTCGTGGTGATTGACGACCTAAAAACCGATTTACCTGTAATTGAGGATTATTTGACACTACAGCAGCCTAAAAGTGTACTGTGTTTACCGATTCTCAATCAAGGACATTTGGTTGGTATTTTGTATCTCAAAAATCGCTTAACCACTGGTGTGTTTACCGACGATCGCATCATTATTCTCGACTTTCTCTGCACCCAAGTCGCTATTTCTCTAGAAAATGCCCGACTTTACAATCAAGTCCAGCAGACTCTTGCCGACTTGCAAAATGCCCAATTACAAATAGTCCAAAGTGAAAAAATGTCGGCGCTGGGTAACTTAGTCGCCGGTGTCGCTCACGAAATCAACAATCCCGTCGGCTGTATTATTGGCAATGTTGATGCTGTCCAAAATTCCATCAATGACCTATTGAGGTTGATTGACCTCTACAACGATAAATTCCCTCAACCGGGGACTGAAATTGCAGAGGAATTAGAGACAATCGACTTGGAATATTTACGAGAAGATTTACCCAAGTTAATTAGAGCCATGAAGGATGGTGGCGATCGCATCAAATCTATCAGCAAGAGTCTTCGTACTTTCTCCCGTGCCGATAGCGACCAAAAACAAAAGTTCAACCTCCATGAAGGAATTGATAGCACTATCTTGATTTTACGCCATCGCCTCAAGGCTAATGATACTCGTCCGGCGATTGAAGTTGTCACTAACTACGGGAATATTCCGGCAATTAATTGCTTTCCTGGTCAATTAAATCAGGTATTTATGAATATTCTGGCTAATGCGATAGATGCCTTAGAAGAATCAAATATCGATCGAGTTTTTGCCGAAATCAAAGCGAATCCTAACTGCATTACCATTCAAACTTTCTTTGTAGATAACCAGGTGAAGATTAGTATTGTTGATAATGGTAAAGGAATGACTACAGAAGTCAAGCAAAAGATATTTGACCATTTGTTTACAACGAAATCTGTGGGAAAAGGAACGGGTTTAGGATTAGCGATCGCCCGTCAAATTGTTGTGGAAAAACACGGGGGTTCAATACACTGCAACTCCTCCCCAGGAAAAGGTACAGAGTTTGCGATCGCAATTCCAGTGCGGCAATAAACAGTGCTGAGTAGACCAACTTTAGCTAAGAAGATATCTGTCACCCCACTTGCACGCGATCGCGTAGCGTTCATGCAGAAAAGGCATCTTCTCAGACGCTTTACGTTAGCGGAAGCCTCTGGAAGAGAAGGCGGTTGGATAAATTAAGCTTTTAGCAATTTTTGCGTAAGTCCTGCCTCTAAATAAACTAAATTGGAGTTGAACATGTGTACTGAAAAAATCAATGAAGAGATATTGCTTTTACGTCAGCAAAATGCCCAATTGCTGCAACAGCTAGAAGCATTGCAAGACCTTTATTCAACTACGCTGTTAGCCGAACAACATCAAATTTGGGAATTAGTTACTGATCAAGTCCCACAGGATTTACAACTAATAGAATTACAGTCAAAATTGGCAGATAATTCTACCTTTGTGGAATCAGCAAATAAAATTCGCGGACGGCATTATCAAGCGGCGGCAACTGCTTTGGCTGAGAGTGAAGCTAAGTATCGCCAACTCGTGGAAAATATCAGCGACCTGATTTTTTCTATGTCAGTGGAAGGTCTTTTTACTTATGTCTCACCACAGTATAAAAATGTTTTAGGATGGGAACCTTCAGAACTAATTGGTCAACCCTTTGCCCCCCTGCTTCATCCTGATGATTTCCCTCTAGCCCAGAGAAAAATCCAAGAAATGGTGGAAACCAAAGGGCAACGAATCGCAATAGAATTTCGTCACCAAAAAAAGGATGGAAATTGGTGCTGGATGAGGTCAGTGGCTTCGCCAATTTTCGACTCAGAAGGTGAAATTATTGGTCTTCATGGCGCTATTAGCGATATCAGCAGTCGCATACAAGCTGAAGAATTAATCAAAGCCTCGCAAGCAGAATTACTCGCCTTGTTCAACGCTATGCAGGATGTGATTCTTGTCTTGGATGCCGAAGGAAGATACTTAAAAATCGCTCCTAGTGGTGCGCCCTTACTCTATCAACCTCCTGCGGAACTGCTAGGCAGAAAAATACATGAGGTTTTACCCTCTGCTTGTGCCAACTATTTTCTCAACTCTATTCAACAAGTACTCTTAACTAAAAAAACTCTGAAGGTAGAATATAGCTTGCCTATCGGTGAACAAGAGGTTTGGTTTGAGGCAAATATTGCCAAAATGACTGAAAATACCGTTGTTTGTGTCGCCAGGGATATCAATGAGCGCAAACAGATGGAAGACCAACTGCGACAACAAACGGAAAATTTAGCGCAAACTCTTAGAGAACTCAGACAAACTCAAGCACAAATGATTCAAGCAGAAAAAATGTCTAGTTTGGGTCAACTTGTGGCTGGAGTTGCCCACGAAATCAACAACCCCGTTAATTTTATTCACGGTAATCTTATCTATCTTGAAGAATATACTCAAGACCTGTTACGAATAATTCACCATCAGCAGCAATCTGGTAATAAGTTGGAATTTCAAGCTTTGTGCGAGGAAATTGACCTAGAGTACATCCAAAAAGATGTACCAAGATTATTGAGTTCGATGAAAGTTGGCACTCAGCGCATCCGTCAGATTGTGCTGTCGTTACGAACCTTCTCACGCATAGATGAAGCTGAGTTTAAAGCAGTGGATATTCATGAAAGCATCGATAGTACTCTAATGGTATTGCAACATCGCTTTCAAGAAACACCAAAACTTTCAGCGATTCAAATCATCAAAGACTATGACACATTACCTTTAGTGGAATGTTATGGTGGACAACTCAATCAGGTATTCATGAATATTTTGGCGAATGCCATTGATGCTTTAGAACAATTGAGAATGGACAATTTAATATCTGGGTTGTTAACTGCCGCGATCACTATTCGTACCTCAGTAATAGATTCAGCTTGGGTAAAAATTGCGATCGCTGACAACGGAATAGGTATGGCAGAACAGATTCAAAAACAAGTTTTTAATCCGTTTTTCACCACCAAGCCTGTGGGTAAGGGCACAGGTATGGGAATGTCTATCAGTTATCAAATCATTACAGAAACACATGGTGGCAAACTTGAGTGTCATTCCACACCAGCAGAAGGAACAGAGTTTGTCATTACAATTCCAATTCAGCATTAAATTGCCACTGTAACATTATGTTCCTTATGGGGCGGCTGTCTTCTTCACCTATAAGCTGATACTAGTTTGCCGTCACTTTATATCAATAATAGCTAAACAATCAGTTTCTGCCCACCAGGCATAAATAGGCGTATCGCGGTCTGGTAAAGTGCCAAAAGTATTAGGTTGCAACACATTGATCCTAATGCCATTTGTTAATTCCACAACATAATTAACGTGCGTACCCAAATACATCACGTTGATCAGCCGTCCTTCAAAGCAGTTAGCTGGCAAATTGGGTGGATAAAGCGAAAGCTGTATTTTTTCTGGACGCACACTCACTACTACAGCTTGTGATAATTCAGTTGGTGTATCTTCAGCGCGGCTAATGACAATTGAGAGTCCCGTCTTTGTCGAAATTTGCACATTAGATGAGTCTACTGCAACGATTTCACCACTAAATAAATTAGTATCGCCAATAAAATCAGCAACAAAAGATGTCTGGGGACGTTCATAAATTTGGCTGGGAGTGCCAACTTGCTCAATTTTGCCTTGATTCATCACGGCAATGCGATCGCTCAAAGACAATGCTTCTTCTTGGTCGTGTGTCACCATTACAAAGGTTAATCCCAAGTCTTTGTGTAAATTTGATAACTCAACCTGCATTTCTTTACGTAGTTTTAAATCTAACGCCCCTAAAGGTTCATCCAATAGTACAACGGTGGGACGGTTGACTAAAGCCCTTGCCAAGGCCACTCGCTGCTGTTGACCACCAGAAAGTTGATTGGGAAAGCGCGATCGCAAACTTTCCATTTTCACTAGTTTTAAAGCTTCTTTGACTCTAGCTTCAATTTTCGATTTGGGTATTTTTTTTAACCGCAGTCCAAAGGCGATGTTATTCCAGACATTCAGGTGGTTAAATAAAGCGTAACTTTGAAATACAGTATTGACGGGTCGGCGGTAAGGCGGCACATTAGTCATGGACTGACCCTGAATCAGCACCTTGCCAGCGTCAGCAATTTCAAACCCAGCGATTAAACGCAGTGTTGTTGTTTTACCACAACCGGAGGGGCCCAAAATACTAAAAAATTCTCCCTGTCTGACATCCAAATCGATTCCATTTACTGCCGGTTCTTGGTTAAAAAACTTGAAAACGTTACGCAGTTCAACATCAAGTGGCTGAAAAGTTGTTATCCCCCTTTGATTTTGCATGACAATTTGAGCCATAATCCTCAGTAGAATGCCGTGATATTACGTTATTTTGTCAATTGATGTAGTCTATATGGGCAGACTAGATTTGACACTTTGGTTCATTGTATCCGCCAAAAACAATTGTTCAAGAATATGCTTGCCCGATTCTTTCATACTCAGTACCAATTAAAGATTAGAGGTAAAATTAGATACTAAAATTATTAGTTAGATATTCTTTGATTGAGTTAATATGCATTAAAATCACATATTACCAATTGCTAAAAGGCTGGCTAGAATTGCGTTTAATCATTTTGAATTTTGAATTTTGAATTAATACTTATGTCTTTATTTCCATCAATTGGCAGCAAAAAAGATACACGCACAGTTGGACGTAGTTTCCAATCAATATTTTTAATCGTATTTACCCTATTAATGACTGCTGGTATTGGGGCGCGTTTGGCATATTTGCAAATTGTTGAAGGGCCAAAACTTCGGGAACGAGCCGAAGCAAACCGAATTCGGATGATTCTCAAACAACCAGAACGGGGCAATATTTTTGACCGCAACGGTAAACTTTTAGCCAGTACTCGCTATCCTAGCTCTGTATACTTGTGGCCGATGGCACATACTAAGCCTTCCTGGTCTGTAGTTGGCCCGCGTCTAGCACAAATTCTTAACATTCCTGAAGATGAAATGGAAAAGAAATTAGAACAAGCAGGTGCTAATTCTTCTTCACTCATCCGGATTGCTCGCGATCTAAATGAAGCAGAAATCACGGCGTTAAAGGAGTATAAAAATGAGCTTCCAGAAGTGGAAATTAATACAGATTCTGTGCGTTATTATCCCCACGGCAAGCAATTAGCCCATGTACTAGGTTATACGCGAGAGTTAACCGCCGACCAGTTAAAAGACAAGAAACAGGATGGCTACCGACTTGGAGATGTAATCGGTCAGATGGGGGTAGAAAAGGCTTATGAGAAAGTTCTGCGCGGTGAATGGGGCGGTCAGCAGGTGGAAGTAGATGGTGCAGGTAGACCAATCCGAGTTTTAGGGGAGAAACAGGCAAAAGCTGGTAACGATTTGCACCTGACTATAGATTTGGATGTGCAAAAGGCTGCCGAAAAAGCTTTGGGAAATCACCGAGGTGCGATCGCAGCACTTGATCCGAATAACGGTGCTATTTTAGCACTGGTATCTTACCCCACCTTTGACCCGAATATCTTCTCCAAACAAAAACTCTCCCAGAAAGATTGGGAAAGCGTGCAAGGTAAAGATCATCCCTTGGTGAATCGTGCCCTGAGTGCCTTTCCACCCGCCAGTACTTTCAAAATTGTCACCACAACAGCCGGGTTAGAATCAGGTGAATTTTCCCCTGATACAATATTACAGACCTTTGGTTCTCTTACCGTTGGTGGAGTGACTTTTGGTGAGTGGAACCACGCCGGATTTGGGCCATTAGGATTTCCACGAGCAATGGCTATGAGTAGTGATACTTTCTTCTATCAAGTTGGTAGAAAAGTTGGTGGCCCAACTTTAATCCAATGGAGTCGCAAATATGGGTTTGGTCAAAGAACTGGCATTGAATTTCGTGATGAAGAATCAATAGGCTTAGTTCCAGATGAAAAATGGAAGCAGAGAGTTTTGAAAACACCTTGGACTGTTGGCGACACCATTAATATGTCAATTGGTCAAGGCGCTTTGCAAGTGACACCCCTGCAATCGGCGATTATGTTTTCTGTCCCTGCTAATGGCGGGTATCGAGTTCAGCCGCATTTGCTCAAAGACAACGAAGAAGCAAAAAGTTGGCGAGAATCCTTAAATATGAAGCCGACAACTATCAAAGTTCTCCGCGATGGACTGCGGAGGGTAGTGAGTGAGGGTACTGGTAAGCGCTTAGACGTGCCAACAATTGCCCCAGCCTCCGGGAAGAGTGGCACTGCTGAAGCTGGTGTTGGTCGCCCAAATCATACTTGGTTTGGTGCTTATGCCCCCAGTAATAAGCCGGAAATTGTGGTTGTGGCCTTTGGTGAAAATACTGGCGAACATGGCGGTACTATTTGCGGCCCGATGGTTTTACAAGTGCTAGAAGCTTATTTTCAGCACAAGTATCCAGGTAAGTATCAAAAACCTCAGCCCGATCCATCAGAAGCTAAAACTCAGAGTTCAGGACATGGGACTGGAGACTAGTGGTCTGTCCCTAAAGGGTGAATAAGTTCGTAGTAAGGACTTTAGTCCTGGATTTTTAAGCACTGAAGTGCTTACTACATAACTGATCATATTTAATGAGACAGGTCAATTATGATTGACGACTATATTCAAGCCACAATGACTCAAAATCAGATTCCTGGACTTTCTGTTGCAGTGGTGCAGTCAGGTGAACCTGTTTTAGTTAAGGGTTATGGACTGGCGAATGTTGAACACTCTGTTTCAGCTACCGAAGATACAGTTTATGAAATTGCATCTGTAGGTAAAACTTTCACCGCTACAGCCATAATGATGCTGGTGGAAGAAGGGATAATTTCGCTAGAAGATGCGATGCCTGCGGCGGTAAACTACGCAGACCATCTCGATTATCTACCCCTAACCTGGCAAAATGTCACAATTGGACATATTCTGTCTCATCAGTCTGGAATTCCTAGCTATACTGATGCTCCAAACTACTGGGAAATTACCCATCTTAATTTATCGAAATCTGAAATTTTGGCTCTAGTTACTCACCTACCTCTCAAATTCCAACCGGGTGAGTTTAGCGCCTACGACAACACAGGCTACTATTTACTAGGTTTGATCCTAGAAAAGGTAACTGGACAATCTTATGGAGATTTGTTGCAAGAGCGGATTTTTGCTCCTTTGGGAATGAATGCAACCGTGATGAATAATCCCAGTGACATAGTGCCACACCGAGCTGCTGGCTATCGGTTGTTAAATAGCAAACTTGTTAACAAACCTTATTACAGTCCTTCTGTTACCTATTCTGCTGGAGGTCAACTATCCAGTGTGACAGATATGGTGAAGTGGGAACAGGCGCTTTGTGGTGCAACTTTACTAAAGCAATCAACCCTTGATTTAATGTGGACTCCTCATTTTCCCAATCAGGGCGATGATTGGGAAAAGCTAAGATATGTTGCAGGTTTAGGTTGGTGGGTATTCAATTATGGCGATCGCCGAGTAGTTGGTCATAATGGTTCGATTTTAGGATTTGCAAGTAACATTACCCGTTTTATTGATGACAAAATTACCGTAATTTTACTTTGCAATCTCGATAAAATTTCCCGACCAGATGCGATCGCTAAGAAAATTGCTGAATACTACTGTCCAGCCCTTACAGAAGTAGTGCTTCAGCCTCCACTAGGGGAGAGAGAGTAAAACTAATTACTCCTGACTCTGCTAACCCTCTGAACTAATGGGACAGACCACTAGTGTTTAAATTCAAAAAGCCTTTGGGCAAGGCAATGCAAGAGATGAGGTTATGGTATCAATTGAATACTTTAGTCTGTAGAACTTTTGTATTCAAAATACTAGGCTTTTTCTTCATGCAGCCCAGTAAACTAGACCAAATTTTAGGACTAGAACTACAGCGTCATCGCACAGAAAAAGGTTGGTCACAGGAGTATCTTGCAGAAGTGACAGGTCTGCACAGGACTTACATTAGCCAGCTTGAGCGAGGGCTAAAAAGTCCATCTGTTAGAGTTCTCAGCCATATTACCAATGCTTTAGGTATGACAATGAGCAAGTTTTTACAAGCTGTAGAGGAATCCCTCAGTGTTGACGGACAACGAGATTGAAAGATTAAGCCAAGCCATTATTGCTACCATTGCATCTCCAGTCATCGGCTCGATAGAAGATTATACGTGGGAAGCAATTTTTCATTATATTAAGGATATTCCTTTATCAGATCCCGCTTTGGGACGTAGCAAGCTTCTCTATGATGCTGTTGATTTGGTGACTAAAACTGGTTGGTCACTCAAATCACTCCAACTCAATAGCCTCAACTTTACCAATCCATTTTTGTTTGTCATTCAGAGAGCAGATGTCATCAAGAAGGCTGTCCAACTGGGTTTTCCTGGTCTGACTGAGCAATCCTTGCCTAATGAGCTTGGATCAGCCATTATCCAACATTGGAATGAGAAGATTATTTTGAGTCAGGCAGCACAAAGCGTTGTAAATAGTTATGAAGGCATATTACTGAAAACTATCAAAGGCTACGAGTATGTTTACTGCGAGTTTCCACTCAATCCTCTTGACCCACATACCTTTTCTTGGGCTTGGACGGTAGATAGAACTACTGGGGGATCAGGATCTGGACTACAGGGAAGCGTTGCAGGCAAAATAGAATTAGTTTGGTACAAAAATCAGAAACAACTTTTTCGAGCTAGAACTATTCCTACGCAAGCGGTTCGCATTACAGTTGAAAGAACTCGTCTTACGCTTGATCGATATGTGGAGACAGTTCTCTCTGCTTTGCAAGATCAAATCAATACCCAATTTTCTGAGGATAAGCTTGAAGAATAGATGAGGCGATCGCTTTACCTAGTAGCGGAGGTACAGATTCACCAATTTGAGAAGCCATATCAGTATATGTTCCCAAAAAGTGAAAATCATCTGGATAAGAGTGTAATCTTGCAGCTTCGCGTATTGTAATTGTTCGATTTTGAGTAGGATGAAAAAACCTACCCGATCCGGGATGGAAGACCCATCTGGTGATAGTTCTCGCTGGTTTATCCCAGTAAAGTCTGCCGTATGCACCACTGTAGTGTTTCTTGGGAGCTAATTCAGAAGGTAAGTCCCTAGCATCTTGGCCTTCAGAAAGAGCGCGAACTCTCGAAAACTGAATTGGACTCAAAGCACGAGCAACATGATTAACAATTTTTATGCTTTCATGACGCATCATCGCTTGATATGTACTTTGTGGAGGAGAAGGATAAACTTCAGCCTCATAGTCTTGTCCTGCATCTAGTGGTGGTAAGTCTCCAATCGCATCTCTGACTGTGACAAGTGGAGAAATATTTGCCTCTAATAAATTAAGCTGATTAGATGATTTTGTAGTTCTATAGTCACTCCTAATATCACCAATATGTGTTGGTTCAGGAAAATGAAGGGAGTGATCTAGACTAGCTACAAAAAAAGCTCTGGCTCTCGTTTGTGGTATTCCATAATGGGCAGCATTTAATGATGAAGAGACAACTTTATAGCCCAATGATTCAAGTTTTTCTGTTATTTCTTCTCTAATTACGCCATTGTAAGCTTTCAAGATTTCAGGCACGTTTTCCATTACAACATAAAGGGGTCTAAACTCCTCTACGAATTCCAAAAACGTTTGATATAGCAGGTTACGGGAATCATTGAGGTAGCGATAACCGGCAGGAATATTTCTAGACAATCCCTGACACGGAGGGCCGCCAATCAAGAGTATTGGTGCTTCTCGCCGTAAGCCCAACGCTAATCGTAATTCATCAGGACTAACCTTACGTATGTCCTGATTAATGATTTTAGTTTTTGGGTAATTGTGCTTGTAGGTCGCCAAGGCTTTTGCATTTACATCAATTGCACACAGAGATTCAAAGCCCGCCATGTGAAAGCCTTTTGTCAAACCACCAGCACCAGCAAATAAGTCAATAATCTTGTATGTCATTTTTGAATACTATAGTACTCAAAGGATATCGTCAACCAACTCCTTTATAAAAAGATAGTAATTTCTAGATCAACTTTTATTGAGATATCTTAGCGGGTTTCAAGTTTCTGGCTTTGTAGAACATTTCTAAACTATTGCGATCGCCTACAAAACGCCAGTGCCACGGCTCATAACTCACACCTTGAGCATTATCTTTAGGAAATGACATTTCAAAGCCAAAACGCGCTGCATTTGCTTGCAGCCATCGATAGGCCTTGGTATTGTCAAAGTTAGTTTGGAGATTAGTTGCTGGTACTGAGCCGTCTCCAACATCCACAGCATAACCGGTGTGATGTTCGCTATGGCCAGGAGGAGCGCTGAGGGCAGCTCGTTCTGCTGGCGTTTGATTTCGCTGGGCACTAACACCAAAAAACAATTGCTCCTGGTCTTTGACTGAACGAAAGCCAGAAATTGGTACTAAAATTACACCTGCACTCCGCGCTGCTGCTACCATCTCCTCAAACTTTTGGGCAGCAGCTTTTCGCATTCTAATGCCCCTATTTGCGGAGATGGTTACTAGTTCTGACTCAGGCGCTTCTGGGTATGGAAAATGCCCTAACACAGTATCGCTGGAATTATTAGAGGCTGTTGGAGTTGGAATTGTAGGAGCAGAATTTGCTGGTAAAGGTTGAGAATCGGCGGTTTTTTTGGGTGCAGTGACGAAAAACAAAAAACCACTAATTAAAGCCAGCAAGACAAATCCTGCAACTCCCCCAATCAGCAAAATTCGGGGTTGCAACCAAATTTTAGGTGTTGCATCAGGGGTATCGCGTACAGCCACTGGAATATCATCACCAAAGTCATTCGATGAGTTTTGCGGTTTTCCAGAAAACCCTGCCTTATTCAAGGGTAAACTCCTGTTTTTGTGGAATAGCCATAACAGATTTTGCACTAGACAAAAGTAAACGTAACAGGTAGCATTTTACATCTGTGGTTCTTGGGCGCAATTTTGACAAACCTTTTAGAACTATACGTCAAGCTGGGAGGATTAGTCCTGGTAGGATTTATTCTGGGACGCAAACTACCTGTGACAGTTCCTACACGTTTAGGACAGTTCCTCTTTTGGGTGGGAGTACCCATAAGCATAGTATCGTTTTTGCGTCAATCTAGCTTGTCAGAGCAGATTTGGATTGCACCTGCGATCGCTTACCTCGCCATTTTACTCGGAGCATTTTTAGCTTGGTTAGCCATTAAAGGACAAGCCTATTTTAAAAATACTGTCCCCCAACCACAAACTCAGGCTAGCTTGATATTAGCAGCAATGTTAGGTAACACAGGTTATCTTGGCTTTCCCATCACCTTAGCAATGGTAGGCAAGGAATACTTTGCTTGGGCGCTATTCTACGATTTGTTAGGTACATTCCCAGGAACTTACGGCTTGGGTGTGTTGCTAGCAGCGCGTTTTGGCGTTGGTGTCCAGAATCATTGGCAGACTGTTAAGGCCATCTTAATTAATCCTGCCTTATGGAGTTTCGGATTTGGCTTGCTGGTTCGAGAAGCGACAATTCCCACGGTAGTAGAATTCTGTTTGGAGAAATTAGCTTGGAGTAGTGTAGCTTTATCTCTGGTACTAATCGGAATGCGACTAGGGCTGCTTAAATCTTGGGGTAACTTACCACAAGCAGGGATGAGCTTGGGAATCAAAATGCTGCTGGTTCCCTTGATATTAGCTAGCATCTTACCACTGTTTGGATTGACTGGTTCCACAGCAAAAGTAATTGTCTTACAAATAGCCATGCCTCCAGCTTTCGGCACACTGGTAATTGCTGAGACATTCAATCTCGATCGCGATTTGGCAGTTACTGCCTTAGCTACTGGGGCTATAGTATTGCTGGCTACTCTCCCAATTTGGCTGTGGCTGTTTTAATTTTAGATTGATGCAACGCCTAATGCGATCGCTTAAAACCCCAGGAAAAATTGCTATCTGCAAAGGTACTTGTTGGCTTTCGTTCCTCAAACGCCACTTGCTTCTACCTTTGGGAAAAGGGGAGAGGCTGTGCGTAGCTTGATTCCCCGCAGGGGTACAAGTCGGGAAACCGCAAGGGCGCAGTGACTCCGCAACTTACACATTTTGATTTTTTGGGCTTAACTGCTCATCCGATTGGAAAATGGAACTTTTATTTTGACGCATATCAATCAGTTAAACTTCTACTGGATGCTGCCCATAATATGGCAAAGCCTCTGACCAATTAGGTAATTTGCCCTCTTGCAAATCGAGATTAGCTAGTTCCAAAATACTTGTTACCGTCGCTGCTAGCCCAGATTGAGCTTGAATCAACTGATAATTAGTGTTCCAATTTGCTAAAGTTTCTTGCCATGCTTCTGGTGTCAACACTCTATCTGAAAAACACACTTTTAGTTTAGAAATATCTGGCTCAAACTGATAAATAGCAGCAAAAATTTGACCTCGTTGGGCTGGCATTTCCACAGCAATAGTTTTTGGATTTTGACTTTTACCAGCTTCTGCCCAAGCTACGGCAGCCAAAGTTGAAATCGTAAATACAGGAATATCTAACTGTTGCCCTAAAGTCCGAGCGGTGACAACGCCAATCCGAGTTCCCGTAAAGCCACCGGGGCCTTTTGCAACTGCGATAAAGGATAAATCTGCCCAAGTTTGCGGTTTGATAAATTCAATTAAATATTGATGTACTAAGCTAGATAAATCACGCCCCAAATTCCAAACTTGAGAGCGAGTTTCGCCAGCAAAATTACTAATTGCTAAACCCAATTCGGGAGTGGTGGTGTGTAGTGCTAAAGCGTATTTATTTATTGCAAGGTCTACTAGTTCCGTTGTCAAAGTTACTTAAAATATCTATTTTTATAAAGTTAACGTGATTTATTCAAGCATATAACATAGCGGTTATTAATTAAATAGACTACTGAGTAAAATCAGTCAAAGGGTCTTGTTACAAGGTTTGTGAGGACTTACGCAAAATACCTCGTATCTTATTCCTTCGTGTGCGCCAACGGGAACGCTAAGAGTGAACAAGTCGAGGAACCGCAAGGACGCACTGGCTTCTCTGCGCCTCTGTGGTAGCTGCGGCAAGCCGCTTTTATTCCATAACTCGTGCGTAAGCCCTAATTATTCAAGCTGTTGCAGCGTATAGAGTTTTTCTAGACAAGGTTTTTAGATTTTAAAACTAAATCTACAGCAGCGTTAAAGTCTTTAACGATTAAGTCAGGGTGGTAAAGTTCCAATTGAGTGCGATCGCGAATCCCAGATTCCACAGCCATCACTTTAATACCATAATTTTTCGCCGCAGTGATATCGGCTTCTGTATCTCCCACCATCCAGGTATCAGTGACGGGGGGCAATTCTTTTAATGCCCTAGCCATCAACAAGGGCTTATCTTCAATATCACGAGTTTTAACGTAGTCGTTACTTAGGCAATAACAACGATTTTCCGGGAAAAATTTACCTAAATCGTATTTTTTGAACGCATAATCTAGTTCTCGAATTCGGCGCATGGTCATAACTGCCAAATCAATTCCAGCTTGTTGAATTTTTAACAGTGCATCCACGGCACCAGGTGCAAGAGTGTCATAGTTGAAATAAGCTTCTGTATGCACAGTCTGCCGCCGTAACTGGGCAAATTCTTGGGCTTGGGCTTCGTCTAACCCTGAATTTAAGGCGATTTGTTTTTCAGGAACACGCGATCGCTTTAACTGCCAAAATTCTGCTTTCGGAAGTTCTTGCACTACTTGGCCTGGGCGACGAGTTTTATCTAAGCAGAATTGATAAACACGGTAGTACCGTTCGGAAACATCAATAATTGGGCCGTCGAAGTCAGTAATCAGTCTTAGCATCGGCGGAAAATGTTAATTTTTATTAAAATTATCTCAGATGTCTGGCTATTTTTCGAGATTATCAAGCTCAACTAAGGGCTTTTTTGTAAACTCTTTTTTAGAAAGTATCGACGATGACCTGGGGGAAAATCCTCTAACTCTCCAAAAACTTCATACCTCAAGTGCTGATAAAATTCAGGGGCTTGGAAGCTATAAGTAAAAACATATACGTTCAGGCAGCCGCGATTAACGGCCTCTTGTTCTGCCGCTAAAAGTAGTGCTTTTCCATATCCATAACCTCTTACCTCCTCTGCAATCCAGAGAGTACCGATATGAAGCCATCCTAAGCCGATAAAACCTTCCAAGCCCCCCACTACATTTTCTGCTGAATCACGAAGCAATAGAAACAGTGGCGTATATTGGTAATTTCCAATTTTGTTTACATTGAATTGGTGAAGTTGCTTATCTACAAAATTAACTTGTTTCGAGTCTGGCTGACTTTCAATTGATATTTTGTACTCAGGCATCATTGCAAAGTACCGCGTTTAATTTGTTCGCTTTCAATGGCTTCAAATAAGGCGCGAAAGTTACCTTCGCCAAAACCTTGAGCTTGGAAACGGCGTTCAATAAATTCAAAGAAAAATGTCGGCTGTTCAAAAATCGGCTGAGTGAAAATTTGCAGTAGTAGAGGCGCGGTTTGTTGTGTCCCGATGGGAGTATATTCTTGCCAATCCACGAGAATTTCGTGTTGAGCGATCGCTTCTAATTCTAAGGGTGATAGTGTTAATCCTGGACGCTGTTTTAGTTGCGAGTAGTAGGTTTGGGGAACTGAGAGTAAGGATAAACCACTGGCACGAAATTTCGCGATCGCACTTACAAGATTAGTCGTCCGCAAGGCAATATGTTGAATTCCTGGCCCCCGATTAACATCAAGAAACTCCTGAATTTGAGAATTCCTAGAAGCTGGTTCATTAATTGGCAATTGGACGCTACCGTTACGCGAAACCATCACCTGGCTGTGTAAAGCAGAGCGATTGGTTTTAATTTTAAATACCTGCTGGGGTTGAAAATCTAGAATCTTTTCATACCAAGCGACAGCACGATCCAATTCCCCAACTGCCACGTTCAGCACTACGTGATCTATGGCGGTAAAAATATTGTCATTTGTGTTAGTTACAAATGACGACGGACAAATGACCAATGACCTTTCTATCAATGTATGAGTCAATCCACCCCAAGCGGCAATTTTGCCACATTTGAAGAATGCCGTACCTATTCGGCGTTCTTGGATGGGTTGTAGGATTGTAGCACCGTGTTTTTGAGCTAGTGCGATCGCCGCTTCCACATCTTCGACAGCAAAAGCGACATCTGCCACACCTGGTGGATATTGACGCAGAAACTCAGCTACTGGACTTGTTGGTAACAGTGGTGAAGATAGAAAAAAGCAGACATCACCACTTTTCACCACTTCTGTACATGTGTGAAACGAACTGATGCGATCGGCTACTGATTGAAAACCAAGATGTTGTATGAACCAATCCCGCCATACTTTGGCATCTTCTACATAGAAATGAACGTGATCAATTTTCATAGATACTGAAAATACAGCATAAAAGCTTATATATCTGTAAATTCTGCCATTTTTGCTAGATTTTCACGTCCTTCCTAAGCAAGAATTATCTGGGCGTAGTCCCACTCTAAAAAAACAGATGACTATCAGGTTGAATATTAATTTCCATTGGTACAGCTTGCGGTTCGGCAGAAAGGGCAAAGAAAATTGCATTGGCAGCAGTTTCAGGACTGAGCATTTTTTTCCGGTCTACTTTTAGATTGACGTTATCCCAAAAAGGAGAATCGACCCCACCAAAGTAGAATAGCGTGAACTTGATACCAAAACGCTTGAGTTCTTCTGCCATACACTTGCTGAAACCAACAACACCAAACTTAGAAGCCGAATAAGCTGCTGCCATCCCCATCGAATGCTTACCCAGAATTCCAACTACATTACAGATGTGACCAGACTTGCGCTTTTGCATCTCTTCAGCCGCCGCCTGAGTGGTGTAAAAGCTGCCTTTTAAGTTGACATCTAGCATCTTGTTTAAATCAGCTGGTTCCAGGCTGTTGTAGGGCTTGAGTATACCAGCACCAGCTGCATTCACTAAAATATCAATTTGACCAAACTCAGCGATGGTCTTTTCTATCAAAGTATCTACTTGTTGAGGATCAGTAATATCGGTAGTAACGGTCAAAACTTGCCCTGGTAAATCATCTGCCAGTGTTGTTAAACGAACTGCATCTCTAGCAGCCAGTACCAACCGGACTCCGGTAGGCGCAAGTTTATGTGTTAAAGCTGAACCAATACCACCAGTAGCACCAACAATAACAACGACTTTATCTTGCATCGTATTATTTACATTTCTTTACATCTTTTTACATAATACAGAATTACAGGCTCAGGTTGTACGTAAATATCCAGAAAGTATCTATTCGGAGAGTAGCGACATTACCTCATATTCTTTGCCATTCGCTTTTAATGTAAATGTGGGAGATGATTCTAAATATTTAGTAAAATTGGAACCTAACTTTAACTTTTTAATAATTGAATTCGGAGATTCTCCGGTAATTTTCCGTATCTCTGTCCCTAATGTGGACACAGACAATTTATTTTTAGGAGATTTATTTTGTATATCTTGAATAATTTTCAATAATAATTTATCTAATACTTCTCTATTAGAGATTTCTGTCAAGTTTTCTTGTTTTTCATGGTCTTTAATAGATTCAGTCAATGAGTTATCTAAAACAGATATTGACTTATCTTTTTCTGGTTGATTTAAATTATGTTTTATATCAATTTCGCATCTTTCTTGAAATAAAGCTGCAACATCCACTAAACTGTTTAATTTAGCATTGATTGATTCATCTTCAGTTTTAACTAAATCTTCAATTGGCTCAATTACTTTTTCAAAAGATGTTACTTTTGTTGCCATTGATAAAGAATAATGAGTTAATTTACCCGTATTCCGGTTTTCTATATGCAAAGTTTGCCCTTGTCTACGTACCCAATAGACAATTAATCCTTGATTTTGGAGTTCGTTACAAAGATGGTTTAAAATTCCATCGCTAGAACAGACTAATATTTCTTTCACTGTTGGATAAGAGCGTAATACACAAGCACCGAATGCAATCATTTTTGCATCAGCACTATTTTTACCTTCAGGCACATGGATAAGTTGATAACCACGGTTATATAGTTCAATATCTTGCTTCCCAATACTAGGATTTTTCCAGTTAGCAAATGCAATTTTAACTTGGAGTGGATATTCACAAAGACTGGCTAAAAATACTTCTGAATTAATATCTAACTTTAAGTTTTCTGCATCCAAAATGAGAAGAGATATTCCTGTTTCTAATTTATGCTTAATTTCATAATTTTGCTGAATTTTTAAGAGCAATTGGCTGAACACAGAAGATTCTAACCAATCAGGCGATAATATCATTTGCAGCAGTTCTTCAGCTAATTTAAAATTAAAAGAACCAAGACCTTTCTCTGTGATTTTTTCTTCTGGCAGGTTTTCTACTAAAGAAAGTTCCGCCGCATCAGTCATAGATAGTTTAGTATGTTCATTGCTATTAGCTAGCAAGTCCCCTTCCAGGGAATGAGATAATGCAGGCTCAAAGAATTGTTTCCCACAATTTTTGCAGAGATAATTCTGCTGGTCATTACTACGACCATTTTTATAATATGAAGTAGATTCGCACAGAGGACATTTCATCTTATGATTCAGGTGGTCTAGGCAGATGCTTTTATTTAAGTATATAGTATAAAAAAAGACTGTCAATGTCGGTCTGCATTGCCCAACACCAGAAAAACTCAAAGCAAGCGGAAATTCAATTTAACTCCTAATTTCCACTTACACTATGTAGTAACCCTCTCAATAGCTAGAACTTAAGAAACACTTCAACAGACGCGAGCGAAAACATAGTCGCGGGTGCGAGAATCCACGGGGTTAGTAAAGATTTTATTTGTAGTACCAAATTCAACCATTTGAGTTACCCGATTTTCATTACTACAAAAGAAAGCCGTAAAATCAGATAGGCGAGTAACTTGCTGCATATTATGAGTAACAATCACAATTGTCAACTCAGAACGCAAATTATGAATCAAACTCTCGATTTTCATACTACCCATAGGATCGAGACCGGAACAAGGCTCATCCATCAATAAAACGTTCGGTTTGACTGCTAAAGCACGGGCAATACATAATCTTTGTTGTTGACCGCCAGAAAGTTCTAAAGCAGATTTGTGCAGCTTATTTTTCACTTCATCCCAAAGTTCGGCAGCTTTGATGGCAGATTCAACAATTCCATCTAATTCTACTTTCGGATGCCAACCAATTAATTTCACCCCATAAGCAACATTATCGTAAACGCTCATGGGAAAAAGATTTGGTTTGGGAAAAACCATACTAACTTGGCGACGTAAGCGATTGATATTAACACGACGCTCATAAATACTCTGCCCAAAAAATTCTACTCTTCCTTCAACCTTTATTTCTGCTTCTAATTCACTCATGCGATTTAACGATTTAAGAAAAGTAGACTTCCCACAACCACTAGAACCAATAATTGCCGTGACTTTGTTTTGGTAGATATCCATTGACACGCCTTCAACTATCTTTTGAGTGTCGTAAGAGAAGCTGAAGTTTTTGACTCTGATGGCTGGAATTAATTTACTCATATTCCTAAAACGTGTGAAACAAAACCTGACTAGGTAAAGTAGTACAAATTAGCGCCGTTGTTTCACTATGTTACCCCCAAAAGGAGATATTCATGGAAATTACGTAGCCATGCAGTAGCTATACAGCAAATTAACTGTTAGTCGATACTTGTATTAAAGTTATGCTCCAAAATTTATTTTTTACAGGCTTTTTATACCCACCCTTCACACCTTAACTATATACCATCCTTTCTAATGAGAAAGGATTAGGTATGGTTCGATTTAAAATTAGCTATGTATAAATCAAAATCTGAATATTATATACTTTTCATAGGTAGTAAGGAGTTAATTTATTTATAAAGATAAATGAGTAACTTTTTTAAACTACACTTTATGAGTATTCTCTAGTGCAAGATAGGTCGACAAAAATCAATAAGTCACGCTAGAACGTACCTTAACCGAAACGCCCGGAAATGTAGTCGCGGGTGCGAGGATCGAGTGGATTGTTAAAGATTTGCTCTGTACCGCCAAATTCAACCATTTGACCAATCCGACTTTCATCGGTGCTAAAGAAAGCCGTAAAATCAGAAACGCGAGCGGCTTGCTGCATATTATGAGTAACGATCGCAATTGTCAACTCAGACTTTAAGCTGTGGAGTAGTTCTTCAACTTTCATAGTGGCAATGGGGTCAAGAGCCGAGCAAGGCTCATCCATTAGCAGAACTTTTGGCTTGACTGCTAAAGCACGGGCAATACATAATCTTTGTTGCTGACCACCAGAAAGCCCTAAAGCTGATTTATCGAGCTTATCTTTGACTTCATCCCAAAGAGCAGCGCTGTAAAGTGCAGATTCGACAATTTCATCTAATTCTAATTTTGAATGCCTACCTGCTATTCTCATACCGTAGGCAACATTTTCGTAAATGCTTATAGGAAAAGGATTCGGTTTTTGAAACACCATACCAATTTGGCGGCGTAACCGATTGATATTCACACGACGATCATAAATATTCTGACCAAAAAATTCTACATCTCCTTCAACTTTGACAGGCCCTTCTAATTCGCTAATACGATTAAGAATTTTGATGAAGGTAGATTTACCACAACCACTAGGGCCAATAATTGCAGTTATTTGGTTCTGATAAATATCTATTGATACCTTTTCAATTGCTTTGATTGTGCCATAGTAAAAGCTAATATTTTTAACTTTGATAGCTGGAATTAAGTTACTCATGCTTTCCCAAGATGCGAAATAAAAATCTATAAAAACAGAATTCAGGATTCAGTATGAATTATTATTCAATTTATTTTTCTTTGCCTAATAACTAAGCGAGAAAGAATACTGACAGATAAAATTAAGCCGAGTAAAACTATAGAGGTAGTCCATACCAACTGACTTTTTTGTGGATCGGGGTCGTTGTAGAGGTTAAAAATCAATACTGGTAAAGAAGCTGTAGGACTTAACAATCCTTCTGACCAATCTAAACTAAATAAAGCGGTAAAGATTAAGGGTGCTGTTTCACCAGCCGCACGAGCTACAGCTAATAAAATGCCTGTAGTAATTCCGGGGATTGCAGTAGTTACAACAATGCGAAAAGTAGTTTGGAAGTGAGTTCCACCTAAAGCAGCAGAGGCGAGACGTTGAGATGTAGGAATCAGTTTTAAGGATTCTTCTGTTGTCAGTATAATTACAGGTAGCATAATTACAGCTAAAGCAAAACCACCTGCGATCGCACTAAATCCTTTAGTGACTAAAACTATTACACCATAAGCAAACACGCCGACAACAATTGAAGGCACGCCTGTAAGAATGCTGGTGACAAAGCGAACAATACTAGCAATTGGGTTAGTTTGACTAAATTCTGCTAAGAAAATTCCTGTCATGATTCCTGTGGGAATGCTTAAAATAGCACCAATTACCACCATAATTATGGTTCCCAAGATAGCATTACCAAAGCCATTATCAATAACTGCTTTGACAAACATTTCTGATTTGAGTCCAGATATTCCCCGAATAAAAATTTCCCACAAAATTGATAATAAAGGAATAAGTACTAGACCTGTAAGACCGAAGGCGATCGCATTCATTGCATAAGTAAATATTACTCGCTTTCTTGGCAGAGGACTGCATAATTCTGCCGCCAAAGATTCATCTTTTTCTGACTGAATGTAACCACTCATGAGTTTGATTGATAAATGTCTTGTTTACTCAGGTATTTATAGGAATTTAAAAATAAGATAGTGTTATTTATTTTTTCTGCCAACCCACTTCACTAAGATGACAGCGCCAATATTTACAGCTAAAGTCAATCCAAATAAAATCAATGCCAAATAGCTTAAAGCACCTATATGCAAACCCGGTTCAGCTTCAGCAAATTCATTAGCTAATACAGAGGGAATTGTATAAGCTGGATCGAGCAAAGATGCACTGATTTGAGCAGAGTTACCAATCACCATAGTAACGGCCATTGTTTCACCCAAAGCTCGTCCTAAAGCAAGCATTGCTGCACTTACTATTCCAGAAAATCCAGATGGTAGCAAGACTCGAAAAATTGTTTCCCAACGAGTGCCACCCAAAGCCATAGATGCAGAACGTAATTCTTTAGGGATAGCCATTAAGACATCACGACTAATTGCTGCCATTGTCGGCAAAATCATGATGGCAAGAATAATTCCAGCAGTCAACATATTAGTCCCAGAAGGATCTTCTGTATTAAACAGTGGTATCCATTTAAAAGTACTGGCTAGCCACTTTTGGAGAGGTTCTAGAATTGGAATAAAGACAAAAATCGCCCATAAACCAATAATGACGCTAGGAATTGCAGCGATTAATTCAACAACAAATGCTAGGGTGATTCGCAGCGATGAAGGTAAGAAATTTTCACTTGTGACTAAGGCTACTGCTATTCCCACTGGAACAGCGAATAAAATAGCGATCGCACTACTTACCAAAGTTCCATAAATGTAAGGTAATGCACCAAAAATCTGATTACCTGTATCCCAATCTTGTCCCCACAAAAACCCCATGCCAAACTGCTTAATGGCTGGTAAAGCTTCGTGTAAAATTACCCAACTCATTAACAATAGTACTGCAACGGTAATCACAGCAAAAAAGTATACTAGCTGTGTAAAACCTTGGTCAAACCAGAAATTTCTGCCGCTAGTAGTAGTTAGATTGAAATTTTCATCGCCTAGATTGGAATCATCTGATAAATTTGCCATCACAAATCAATAAAATAGTTTTTTATTACTAGTAGAGCGAGTTATTAACTCAGTCTGTCATTTGTCATTTGTCATTTGTCATTTGTCCTTTGTTATTTGCAATTACAAAGGACAAATGAGCAAGGACGACCATAACAAAAGTTTTCACAATCTCATTTAGGATTGCTATATTCAAAGCATCCTTCCCTTAAAAAGGGAATTGGGAAATCTCTTGTATGTAATTTCTAAAAATTACCAATTAAGGCTTGACAGAGCTATTCACTGTCTGAAGCACTCGATTTGCTACATCAGATGGAATTTTGGTGTAGTTAAGGTCATCGTTATACTGTTGACCGTCTTTTAATACCCAATTAATCCATTTTTTGATTGCATCAGCTTTAGCAGCATTAGCATACTGTTTGTAAACCATCATCCAAGTAAGACCGACAATGGGATAACCTTGTCCTGGATCTCCTACAAAAACGCGGTAGTTATCTGGGAAAGTGACAGTTGATAAAGCTGCATTTGCAGATTCTAAAGAAGGAGCAATAAATTCTCCGTTCTTATTTTGTACCAATGCTGATTTCAGATTGTTTTTGACAGCGTAGCTATATTCAACATAACCAATAGAACCAGGTGTCCGAGCTACTATAGCAGCTACGCCCGGATTCCCTTTGCCTTTGAGGACATTTGGCAGATTCCATTTTGGAGCAGTGTTAGTTCCAACTCTGCCTTTAAAATAACTGCTGATGGCACTCAAGTGATTTGTAAAAATGAAAGTTGTACCGCTACCATCGGCACGAACAGCAAATTTAATTGTTTGATTTGGTAGATTAGCGCCTGGATTATCAGCTTTAATTTTCGCGTCATTCCATTTGGTAATTTGACCTGAATAAATTGCTGGTAGTGTAGCGCGGGATAATTTGAGATCGTTAACACCTGGAAGATTGTAAACAACAGAAACAGCACCGCCTGCTGTAGGTACTAAGATTGCACCATTCTTGACTTTAGCAATTTCATCATCTTTCATTGCAGCATCACTACCACCAAAGTCAACGGTTCCAGCGATGACTTGACGAATACCACCACCACTACCAATTGCTTGGTAGTTAATTTTTAAGTCTGGATATTTCTTCTTCACTTCACGAGCATAGCGTTCGTAAAGCGGAGCCGGAAAAGTTGCTCCTGCACCATTTAGAGTTTCAGCTTGTGCGATCGCACCAAAAAATGGACTAAGTGCAACAGAAGTTGTCACCATTGAAGTAGCAACGACACGATTCAATATGGCGGTCGAAAAAATCATATTACCTCTGATTCAAGGAATATTTTACTGCTGTAATTCCAGTCTTAAACAGGCTACATTTTGTATGGTTAAAGCTTATTTAACAATTGATGATCGATAAATTAAAATATGTTTAAATATTAAATATTTTTTCTTGTTGATTTTGATTCACTAAATTATTTGTTTAAGAAACTCTTTTAGAGCTAATCTTTTATTTGATGTTTTTACCATGATTATCCTAGCTTCAATTTATGATGATTTATTTACATAATTAGTATTTGTCTTATTCTAAAATATATTTTCAATTTGATAATCAGCCGTCATCTAAATTATTTTATGGTTGTTTGCGGCTACAATACATTACCAAAAGTATAAATAATCCTATTCCTGCCAAATATTTAATTGCATCAGGTACATTAGGATTAGGGGAAAAAAAGCCTTCGATCGCACCAGCAATAATCAACATTGGTACAATCCCAAATACTAGCTGCACTGCCTGATAACCATAGAATTTCAGCGCATCTCCACGGCGATATTTACCAGGAAATAAAATTGCTCTTGCTAATAAAAATCCCGCACCTCCAGCAAAAAAGATTGCGGGTAATTCTAAGGAACCATGCGGCAATACAAAAGCCCAAAAAGGATAAGCCAGATTATTTTGACTAACTAAAGTACCAACAGCACCAATTAATAAACCATTAAATATCATCAAATAGGCTGTGTATGCTCCAGCAATCATGCCTCCGGCGACAGCCCCAAAAGACACGGACAAATTATTGATCATAATACCGCTAGATGCCAGAGGTTCAACACCAACAATTGAACCCATCCATAATTTATGCTCATCTCGTACCTTGCTAATCAAGCTTTCAGGTACAATCAAAGGCATAAAGCTGGGGTTCTGCCAGGAATACCACCAAGCCACTAGTGCGCCTAGTAGAAATAGCGTTGTTGCAGTAGCAATGTATACAAATGCTTTTTGGACTACAGATGGTAATCCCCAACGGTAAAATTCTAAGATTGCCTGCCATTCTTGTCGCCGCGAACCTTGGTAAATCTGCGTGTAGGCACGGGTTGTTAAAGATTGTAAACTTTGTATCAAAGTATTACCGATTTGCTGAGTGCGGGCACGGGCCAAATCTGCCGCTACGGAACGATATAAACTCGCTAACTCTCTAATTTCTGCTGCTTGTAAGGACTTTAGACCTTTTTTTTCTATCTGCTTTAATAAGGCATCCAAACGCTGCCAATTCGGTTCTCGTCGCGCAATCCAACGTTGAATATTCATGAATTTTGGGAACACTGAGTTTAACTTAGCTTAAGATAGCCTCAAATTCATCTCCGTAGTTTCAAGGAAAATTTACTATTATGTCTGAAAACTTTGGATCTCCCGGTCAGATACAACCACTGAGTATCGGTAACGTTGTCAGTGCTGCGGTGCAGTTGTATCGTTCTCATCTGAAGACTTATCTCAATCTGGCTGCGATCGCTCATTTGTGGATTCTAGTTCCTGTCTATGGCTGGGCAAAATATGCAGCCATTTCTGGACTAATTTCACGCTTGGCTTTTGGAGAATTGATTTACCAACCTGAAGGTGTCCAAACTGCCAGCAGCCATATTAATCCACGTCTTTGGTCATTTTTGAGAGTTGGTTTTCAAGTCGGTATATCTTTGGCTCTAATTTATTTAGGACTAGCGATCGTGGGCGGTGTACTAGCTGGCTTGATCGCATTAGTATTAGGAGGGATATTAGGTACTTCAGGCATTATAGTCGTAACTACATTGGCAATAATTGTAACGTCAGGGATTATATTATTGGGGCTAACCTGGTTCTACTCCCGTTGGATAGTAGCTGAGGTGCCCTTAGCAGTTGAAGAAAATATCAATGGTGGCGAAAGTGTTGCCAGAAGTTGGGAGTTAACAAAAACCTCAGTATTTCGCATTCAGGGCGTTGTTTTAGTTGCTTTTATCGTTACATTGCCGTTGGTGTTTGTATTAAACTATATACCTAGCTTATTCCTAATAAAGCTTGAGCCTGGTTCTGTTATCTACTCAATTGTCTATTTTATTTCTTGGGTTGGAAGCTTAATAGGTGGAATTTTAATCATGCCATTCTGGCAAGCACTAAAAGCTGTTTTATATTTGGACTTGCGTAGTCGGCGTGAAGGTCTAGGTTTGCAATTAAGAGAACCTCCCTCGCAAGATTTTCGTTAACTCAACACCTTAATCCAACTCTATTAATTTTGAATTAATTAAAATATGCACTTTTTTAATCGCATCACATTCCAGACTCCAGAAAGTGTAGAGTTGGAATTTACCTTAGCAGGAATAGGTAATCGAGCTCTGGCAGTGCTGATTGACTATGCAATTTTGACTGTAACCTTGTTTGTATTTTTACTAACCTGGACTGTCTTTTCGACACAACTCTTCAATTTTTTTGAGGGCTTGATTACGAATGCTCAGAATTTAGGAATTTGGTTAATAGCAATTTTCTGCTTGATCGCCTTTGCAATTTACATCGGCTACTTTGTATTTTTTGAAACCTTATGGTTTGGGCAAACCCCTGGTAAACGGGTTGCTAAAATTCGCGTAGTTCGAGATGATGGTAGACTCATCGGGCTACAACAAGCAACGCTACGTGCCTTACTGCGACCCTTTGATGAAACTTTGTTTATTGGCGCTTTTTTAATTATGTTGGGTCGCCGCGAAAAGCGCTTAGGTGATTTGGCTGCTGGCACAATTGTAATTCAAGCCCAAATACCTACTACATCTGCAACATTGAAAATTTCAGAACAGGCAAAGACGCTCCATGAACAGTTAGTACAAATTGCTGATTTATCACCATTGATGGCAGATGATTTTGCTGTAATTCGGGAGTATTTGCAGCGTCGTAGTGCAATGTCATTAAAGGCAAGATCCTCATTATCTTTAAAGTTAGCCGAGCAAGTTGTAGCTATTATTAATTTAGAAAAATTGCCAGAAGCTGTTACGCCTGATGTTTTTTTAGAAGCAATTTACCTCGGTTATCAAAAACCGGAATTTTAAATGCGAAAAAATACAACAATTTTCGTTTCTATGCAATAAAAAGTTTACCTCTCTCCAAAAAAGAGAGAGGATTTGAAATTACTTCCCTTCCCTATAAAGGAAAGGGCTGAGGGTTAGGTCTATATTGGACTAAACTAAGAACCGCTATATTAGTAAACCCAAATTTAATGTTGTTCAGATAATACCCAGGTCAGGTCAAAAATTTAAAATCGGCCAATTTGGTTCACGATAATAGCGTGTCATGTTGTCAAACTTTCGCAATTCGACGCGATTGATCAAAAATTCTGGCAAATCAAACAGCCATTTTTCATTCAATTGAGAAAGCATCGTGCTGAAGTTTATGCGATCTAAGTCAGATGGAACCTCCCCGAAATACGCTAATGTAACATGGGCTGTGAAGTGATAATGCTGCTCAATACCCAAAGCAATTAACTTAGGATTTTGATAAATTGTTCGGCGAAATTTAATAATTTCCTCGTAGCAGCGTTCATCTTGAGGTACTAAACAAACTGCTACAGCTCTTGGCATCAGTATCAGTCCCAGCATTTGCCATTTAATCGGATGACTCCTGTTTGTCATCAATTGTTGATATGTTTGAAATATTTCGGCTACACAAGAGTGCAACTCCTCGTCAAATTTAGGATTTTTTTCGTAGGCATCAAGGTAAGCGTTGTCCCAAATTAAATCCGCTAAAGTCAGATGGAAGCTAGCAGGAGGTACAGGTACAATCAAATTATGGTTTACAGGCAACTCTAAAAGTTCCTGTTGGTAAGTCTGTAATTTGGCATAGAAAGCAGAGTTTTCTGATTCTTCTCCTGCCGGTGGGGTAATTAAGGTATAGCCAGGAAAGGACACTGCTTGTCTCAACCCAGAATGTGGCTGAAATTTAGAAGATTCCTGGATATGCTGGGCTTGCGATCTGTAGGCTTCTGGCAGCGTCAGTCGTGCTAACCGATTTAAGTAAGTTTGATAGTTGTCGTCCAATCTTCATAGCCTCACGCTCTCACTTGATAGATTTTAGGGAAAATTACCCCGATTAACAGAATGATTTCAAAAGTATTTAATTTTTGGGAGTGGGAGTGGGGGAGCAGGGGAGCAGGGGAGCAGGGGAGCAGGGAGATGAGGGGACAAGGGGACAAGGAGACAAACAAAACTCTTAACTCAGAACTCAGCACTCAGAACTCAGCACTCAGCACTCAGCACTCAGCACTCCTAACGCCCAATGCCCCATTGCCCGATATACTACGAGGTTAGTCTATGCCAATCTATGTTTACTGGGGTGAGGATGATTTTGCTATGGAAAAAGCGATCGCCATGCTGCGCGATCGCGTCCTCGATCCCCAATGGACAAGTTTTAACTACACTGCATTCTCTCCAGATCAAGCTGATGCCGCTATCGAGGGGTTAAATCAGGTCATGACACCCACTTTTGGCGCTGGTGGGCGCTTGGTATGGCTGATAAATACAACCCTGTGTCAGCACTGCCCAGAGAATGTTTTAGCCGAATTAGGGCGATCGCTAAGAGTCATTCCCGAAAACTCATTTTTATTGCTCACTAGCCGTAATAAGCCAGATGAACGCCTCAAATCCACGAAATTGTTAAAACAGTTTGCCACGGAATTTCGAGAATTTCCCCTCATTCCCCCTTGGAAAACAGAATTACTGGTGCAATCTGTTACTCAAGCAGCCCAGACTGTGGGCGTGAAACTGACTGCCAATACTGCCCAGTTGTTGGCAGAGTCCGTGGGAAATGATACACGGCTTCTCTACAATGAGTTAGAGAAATTGCGGCTATATGCCCAAGGTAGTAATAAGCCTTTAGACATAGATACCGTTACCAAGTTAGTAAGAAATACTACTCAAAATAGCTTACAATTAGCAGCAGCGATCAGAACAGGAGATACAGCTAAAGCTTTGACAACACTGGCAGACTTGAGCAATGCTTCCGAGCCAGGATTACGGATAGTTGCTACACTGATTGGACAATTTCGTACCTGGCTATGGGTAAAGATTATGATAGAAAGTGGTGAGCGCAATCAACAAGCGATCGCTACTGCTGCTGATATCGGTAATCCCAAACGACTTTACTTCTTACAGCAAGAAATCCGACTGCTTTCTGTGCAACAGTTAATCTCTTGCTTACCCTTACTATTGGAATTAGAAGTGAGCCTCAAGCAAGGAGCATCAGAAATGTCAGCACTCCAGACTAAAATAATCGAACTTTGTCAAGTATGCCAAGGAAATTGACAATCAAATATAAAAGCTTGATGTATTGACTAGTTCCTGGAACTTCCAACTCCGAAAATAATTCAAAGTTCTTATAATATCCCTGATGTAGTTTTGTGTCACACACTATATGAAGAAAATTTCCGATTTATTTTCCCGTTCTAGCCGAAAACGAATCCTTTCCCAATCATTCTTTTTCGGCGCGATTGCTACTGTGAGTGTGATTTATAACGCTTTTTCATTGAGTTCAAAAGCCTATGGCCAAACTCCACCACCAATAGTTAACAATACTGAAATCGATAGCTATGCTCAAGCCGTGCTAGCAATGGAACCAGCTCGTCAAAATGCCTTTGAAGAAATTAAAAAACTCATTGGCAATGGAGAAATTCCCAAGATTGTTTGCAACGATCCTAACAGCATAACTGGTCTTCCAAAGAAGGCTCAAGATATCGCCGTGAATTACTGTACCCACGCTCAAAAAATTGTCGAAGATAATGGTTTGAGATTTGAACAATTCAATAAAATTACTATAGAATTACAAAACAATAATTTGTTAAAAAGGCAGGTTTACAATACCTTATTGCGCCTGCAACAACCTTCTGAGCCTCGGTGAGTAAAAAGGCTTAATTAAAAAAGCACGTAGTAAGTAGCTCTACTCTTTAAGAAGCTTATATAGAGTGATTTATCGCTCACTACGAACAAAGTTTTATCTGCTCAATACTATTATTCAGCGACAAGATATGCTTGTCGCTTGGTGTGAATATTTTTCATGTGCTTTTTCACTGTATTTATGGTGATGTAAAGTTTAGTGGCAATTTCTTTATAGCTGTAGTTGCTTCTATAGAGAAACCAAATTTCAGCTTCTCGTGGCGTCAGGTCAAATTTTTTAACTTCAGTAATTGCTAAACTTTTCAAAGATTCACACTGATTTTCGATGGTTACTAATAAGCAAGGTACTTCAAATCCATCTAAATCTAGCAGTCTCACCCTAATACGAAAAACATTTGACTTATCAACTACAATCTCATCCGACAAAATGATCAGTTGATCGGAAAATAAATACTGACTGCTAAGTAATGATTCACAAAGATTCCAGATGACTGGTGATATAAAATTTTTGTTGAAATTATCTTGATTGAATTTACGATAAAGGCGATGAGCAGATGCATTCGCATGAATAACTTCACCAGTTTGGCTTAAAATTAATATTCCGTCTTCTAAGCCTTCAATTACTTCTTGTAAAAAATCAGCTCGCTTCGAGGTATGTAAGTTAATACTATCTAGCTGTTCTGGTTTAGCTAATGTTTTGACTAATTTCTTTGTTAGGGCGATCATATAAAGTATCTTAATGTATAAAATGATGGGGAAAAAACATACAGTAAGTGTCTTAGTGACTGTTCATAGCGTTATACAAAGAGTGATACCAATTCAAAATTCAAAATTCAAAATTCAAAATTAAGAAAGTCAGAATTAGTAAGGCTTTCGGGGTTTGCATCTGTCTCATTATTTTAGTGAATTGGTATGAATACTACAGACTGATCATACTAATTTAAGTAATTCAAGGTCTCATTTTTAACATAAAAATCTTAAAATACTCAAATTAGAGTTTATGTAGCCTCTTTGGATTAGCTGAGGTTACATAATTTAAATACAACTCTTAAACCGTCTATTTCGGAAGCCGCTTTTAATATCTTTCACATAACATCCCCCCGCCAATGGCAATCCTTTTTTAAGAGGGTAAAGTAGGGAAAGAGCGAGATTTTTAAGAGAGGTTAGGGAAATGTTCGCGTAATCAAGAAGCGATCTGAATTGTATTGAAGCCTGTTATACTAAGTATTCATCGTCTTAATAGACAGTAATTATTCGTATTGAAATAAAAATATATATAAATATTCTGATAATGCAGGTATTCACCAACTAGCCTAAATTGTAAAGAAAAAAGCTATTGTTTGATGATTGAGAAAAACTTATAATTTTGTATAAATTTGGATATTAAAAACGCAACTCGGAACGAAGTTTAGGTAAATGTGGCTGATAACCCAATACGCTTGGGTTAAGAAATTTATCCGTTGAGGCAGGGAGTGAGAAAAAAGCGGCTGGAATTTCCTCTAGTTGTGGTGGCTGCGATCGCACTTTATGGATCAAAGAGTAACCATTGTCTTGGGGAAACTCTTCAGAAGTGGTAGTTTGACTGTAAACGTCGCTCCTTGTTCTTTACCTGGACTATCTGCGTGGACAGTACCACCATGTAATTCTACTAAATGACGAACAATCGCTAATCCTAGCCCTAATCCACCATAGGTTCTAGTGCTAGAACTATCAGCTTGACGAAAGCGATCGAAGACGTAAGGAAGAAAATCAGGACTGATGCCAATACCTGTGTCAATCACCTGAATTTGGGCATATTTATCTGTAGTCTGTTTTTTTTCTTGTCCACTGACTATTGACAATTGCACCTCTACCCGTCCGCCGACGGGTGTGAATTTGATGGCATTAGATAGCAGATTCCAGATGATTTGTTGCAAGCGCTCGAAATCCCCAGAAACTAAGAATTGAGAATTATCTCCAAGCTTGCTGTCCTCTGAATGTTGATTGGTTTGGAATTGTGCTTCTGGAAATTCTAGATTTTCGTGATTAGTTTCTTTTGAAGGAACGAGGGAAAATCTTAAATCGATTTCCTTGGACTGGGTGGCTAAACTAACAGTCTCGATAGCTGACTCAATTATGGGAACCAAATTACAAGTACGGACAGTGAGGCGTAAGTTGCCTCTAATCATCCGCGATATATCCAGCAAATCTTCAATTAGCTGGGTTTGCGCTTTAGCATTGCGTTCAATTGTCTCCGTAGCCTTAGCCATTTGGCTATCACTGAGCTTGCTTCGTTGCAGTAATTGCGCCCAGCCAAGGATAGCATTGAGGGGCGATCGCAATTCGTGAGACAATATCCCCAGAAACTCATCCTTCATGCGATTGGCCTCTTGCAACTGCTGTGTTTGTTGTTGCAAAGAAGCAATTAAACTAGCCCGTTCCATTGCGATCGCTATTTGGTCGCATACTGCTTGCATCATCCCCTTTTGATTATCGGTGAAGCTTAACCGAGTGCGGCTACCAAAAGATAGAGTACCTAACAGCCGTCCTTGGGCGATCAATGGGTATGCATAATAAGCAGTTATGCCTAAAGAGCGAATCAATTCTCTTTGCGGATCAGTAGATTGCTGCACATTCTCTACAGCTATAGGATGGCGTGAGAGCGCAACATTACCACAAACTCTTTCACCAAATGGCAAGTACTCAATTTCCTTTGCCATCTCCTGGGAAATGCCACTGTAAGAACCTAAGCGCATTACCTGAGAGTTATCTTCAACCAGATAGTTAAAGTAAATATCTAGACCAATTTGCTGTGAGAGTTTTCGGTAGACGCTATCGATTAGTAGTACTGGTTCCTGGCTTGATAATAAATCGTTGGCTGTGTCAAATAGTAGCTTTAGCCTTTTGTAACCTAACGAGAGTGCTTTTTCTGCCTGCTTAAGGTTGCTGATTTCTTGGAAAACCAAGATACAGGTAGCCGGATGACCGTGCATTGCTGGCAAGGTATCAGCAAATATCAGTAGAGATCGCACACCACCGGGAGTGTGCCAGTCCACCTCCAACCCATTCAGGCATTCGCCAAGGGCAACCCGCACTCCTGGCATTTGTTCATTGGGGATGCGATCGCCAGCCGCATCCGTATAATGGTAAACTGTGTCATACTCTGCGGCTGGTACACCTTTGGGAAATTCGCCTCCAGCTAATTCGTTAGCAGAGCGATTGGCAAAAGTTACCCGCGCCGTTCCTGGTTCGATAAACAGCAATGGTCTTGGCATCAGATTTAAGACATCCTCCAGCCATTTTTGCTGATTTAGCAGTGCTTCTTGTACCTGTTTGCGCTCCGTAATATTTAAAAATGCACCAACGCTTCCTCTAGTTTTACCCTCTTCGTCAAACAGGGGTGCAACGGACTCCAACAGGTTGACGATTTTGCCATTGTCATGGACTATATCAACTTCAAAATCTAGAACTTCAACACCATGAGCAGCAGAGTACTGCATTGGGAGTTCTTCTGTTGACAGTTCCCTTCCTTCTCGGTAGATTTTAAAACTTTTCAGTTTTTCATCTAAGGGAGCATTTGTATCTAAGGATATTCCCAACTGCTTGGCAAAAGAAGGGTTGACCTTGATATTTCGGCATTCTGGATCTTCGGCAATGCCAATTCCAATTGGAATTACATCCAACAAAGTTTGTAATTCAGTAATGCGGCGCTGGAGATCCCTGTTTAGTTGTAATATTTGTTCCTTGGCCTGTTTTTGCTCGCTGATGTTGCGAGTCACAGTTGCTAAGGCAATTGGCTCACCTGTGTTCTTGTCTGTAACAGTGAAGATGTTGTAATCAACTGGTATCGGTTGGCCTGTTTCAAGATGCCGAAAGCAGAATTCTCCCTGCCAGCGCCCTTCTAATAGCACAGTCGGCAGTATATATTTTTGAAAATAGGCTTTGTCTTTGGGCATGAAGTAATCTAATACTGTTTTTTGCCTTACTTCATTAACGCTGGCAAACCCTAGCAACTTTTGACCTGCATCATTTATGTAGAGTAATTGACCCTCAAGGGTGGCAATACTGATAAAATCAGAGCTATTTTCTACCAGTGAGACTAATTTTTGTTGCTCTGCTTCTGCTTGCTTGCGTTCGCTCAAGTCGAGGATAAATGCTACTGACTCTTCCTGATTTTCTCCTATCAGCACGTAACCAATTAAAACCGGGATACGACTCCCATCCTTGCGGATATATTCTTTCTCGTAAGGCGTACAAGCACTGTTGGCACTTTCCTTTGCTTCAGCAACACCACGCTCATCTAAATATAGATACTCTGGTGGTGTGATATCGCTCCAATTTAATTTACCTGCTAACAAATCCTCCCGCGTGTAACCAATCATCCTCAATAATTCGTCGTTTGCCTGCTGGATATCGCCATACACGTCGCCAAACAGAATGCCGATGACGTTAGAATCAACAAAACTCCCCAGTTTAGCTTCGTAAGTTCTCAGTGCTTTTTGGGCGCAGTCGCGTTGATAGCTGAGGCGTTCAATAACTCTGGCACTTTGCCAAATCAAAACAGTAAAAATTACAATTAGGGCGTTCGCAAATACCGATACTGCAAACGCTGGATCGTATTTTCCTGCTCGTTGACCTTCAACAATGATCCATCCCAATATAAAAGGTATTGCGATCGCCGCAACTAATAAACGACGCGCCAGTAAACCGCCGTAAGTATCACTTGTAACCACCCTCATTAAACCCTGTTCTGCCTGCGCCCACAGAATGCCCATATTTAGTAAAAAAAACAACATCGCTGTATGCAGAGCCATTGATGTTGTATAAGGGGCAAGTCCGTAAAGAACTTTCACTTTGTAGGCATAGCCCATCAGCGCTTGAAAGGAAATTAAAGTAGCAATCAGAGCGATAATCTGGGCATACCAATAACTGCGGTGGGTATTTGGATGAATCAAAATCTGTAAGGCGATGCTGACCAGTATAAAGTTGAGTGCTGTGTTCACCCCCATTCGTCCCGGATGCGATGTCGTCATACTAGTTGGCGAATCACGAAACAGCAGTTCATCAATGCCGAGATTCCAGCCGAACAGATATTGACAGAGGGTGAGTGCTGCAATTGTACTGACAGCTATTGCACAAACCTTAGAGATTCGAAGAGTAAGTGTAAGCAAGGGGACTGTAGAAGTTTGCAGGTCATTTTTAATTGTTCTTTTCCCCCTGCTCTCCTCCTCTGCTTTTAAAAATAGCCACAGCGACACACCAGATAGCACAAAACATAGCGCTGTGTTGGCTTTCATTGTGGCAGGACTACCAAGGAAGCCGCGCTTAAGAACTTCAATACCAAGACACCAGCCAACTAGTACCGAACTGCCTACAAAAACAGCGATCGCACTTGCAGCTTTTGCCACTAGTGAATTTGTCAGGATTTTAAATCTATCTTGCAGCCGCAAGCGGTTAACATTTAACATTGAGTGTTCTCTAACCGCATCTATCTAGCGTAATAAACTTACGTATTTCTTCCGATTTAACCATTTATGTCCCTTGTATTTTATGCTACCCATTGACTTACTTTTCATCTATCTCTATGCATATTTTTTCTGAGATAATTTAGAGTAGGAAATAATGGTAGTTAAACTGCTGATTGGGGACACTTCGACTGCGCGGTAGTTGAATCTCGACTCACAACTACCGTGCAGTCGTTGTGTCGAAACTCAGTGCATCGCTGGAGACTGGGAACCGGGGACTAGGAAAAGTTTTTCAATGTCCAATCCCTAGTACCCAATCCCCAATCCCCAATCCGTACTTCAGAATTGCAGGCTATGTCGCTTCCCATCATCTTGAAAACGTTGCTCTCCAAGACCAACAAGTTCTACAATCACTTCACGCGCTGGAGGTGTCCATTCTCCGATTCTTGCTCCAATTTCAACTACTGTTTGATTAGAGTCAGTAAATACGCTGATATTTGCTAGCGAAAACTTTTTATCTTGATACTTGTTTGTTTGTCCATCATCTTCAAATAGCTGATATTCATTATTACCAGGCCAAATCCGTAATCGGATCTCGTCGAGTGGGGATTGATCAACATATTGTCTGACAGGTTGCATAGGAACGATCGCACCACTACGGACATACAGTGGCATTTTTTCCAGTGGTGCATGGGCAAGAATGTGAATCGGGCCTTCGTAGCGATCGCCGCTCCACCAATCATACCAAGTGCCAGCAGGTAAGTAGACAGCTCGATGTTCAACTCCAGGGCGGTAAATTGGTGCAGCCATCAGCGATGCACCTAGCAATACTTGATCGTAGAGGCTATAAGTTTTCGGATCGTTAGGGAAGTGGTACAATAATGGTCTTAAAATCGGTGCGCCCGTCGTTGCCGCTTCCCAGAAAAGACTATAAATATAGGGAAGTAATTGGTAACGTAGATTAATGTATTCTCGACAGATATTTTCAACGCGATCGCCAAATACCCAAGGTTCATGACGAGCAGTAGACATTGCTGAGTGACCGCGCATCAATGGGTAAAGCATTCCTACCTGCATCCACCGAGCAAATAATTCAGCTGTAGCGTTACCAGCAAAGCCGCCAATATCGCAACCCACAAACCCCACACCCGAAAGTCCCATATTGCAAAGCATCGGCAGAGACATTTCTAAATGCTCCCACAACGATTGGTTATCTCCCATCCACACAGAAGACCAGCGTTGCACACCAGCATAACCTGATCGCGTTAACACAAACGATCGCTCTGAACTTCGATGCCGTTGCAACCCTTCATAGCAAGCTTTAGCCATCATCAACCCATACAAGTTATGTACTTCTGTATGAGTCACATCAATTTTAGATTTTGGACTTCGACTTCGCTCAGTCGAGCGATTTTGGATTTTGGATTGAAAGTTCTCCTCTTCTCCCCCTGCTTCCCCTGCTTCCCCTGCTCCCCCTGCTTCCCCTGCCTCCCCTGCTCCCTCCCCCCCCTGCGGTGCATCTAGGGGAAACCAAATCTTTTCACCATCATCGCCGAAAGGGCGATCGTTTATGGCAGGTTCATTCATATCATTCCAAATTCCTGCCACGCCAACATCAGTTAGGCTTTTGTGTAAATCAGCCCACCAGTTACTCACATCAGGACGTAAAAAGTCAGGAAAAACAGCTTTCTCTGGCCAAACGTAACCGTGGAACAACGTACCGTCAGCTTTACGCACAAAATAGTCGTTTTCTATTCCTTGGTCAAAAACATGATAATTACCTTCTGGTTCATACTTCACACCAGGATCGATAATTGTGACTGTTTTGAAACCATCCTCTGCTAAATCACCGATAAGTTTTGCTGCGTTGGAGAAACGTTGAGGACTCCAAGTAAACACTCGATAGCCCCGCATATAGTCAATATCCAAGTGAATAACATCGCAGGGAATGCGACGCTGACGAAATTCTTGCGCCAATTCCCGTACAACGGTTTCTGATTCGTAACTCCATCGACATTGATGATAACCTAGCGCCCATTTCGGCGGTAATGGCATTCTCCCAGTTAGCTGAGTGTATGTATTCAGGATTTGGGCAGGTTCGGGGCCGTAGATAATGTAATAATCCAATTCACCGCCACGAGTTTCCATCTTCCAAATACCTGGTTGTTCAGCACCAATATCGAACTGACTCCAAAAAGAGGTGTTGAAAAATATGCCATAGCCTACCTGCGGGCGCAAAGCCATAAAAAACGGAATTGCTTGGTACATTTCATCAGTGAGTGAATCATAATCTAGAGCATCCGTTGTCCAGTTGGTTTTCACTTCGCTGAGTTTATCCAGAAAGCCTGTGCGTTCACCAAAACCATAGAAATGTTCATCGGCTGCAATTTCCTTCCACCCTGCAACTGCACCCATCCGCCAACCTATACTCATCTCTGCATCTTGAGCAAAAGGGCGATTAGCTTTGTCGAAACAGGCGATGCGGCACTTTTCTCGCTGGACACACAGACGAATCTGTGCTGTTTCAATTTCTATTGTTGCTTCAGTTTCCCGCACTGCAAAAGGTGTTATTGCCCATTCTCCATCATCTGGCGTCACTGCCCAAGAACGACGGGGCATAAATTCTCCAGTCGGTGCAAAACGCACGCGGATTAAATTCGGAGTAAGTACGCTGATAGTAAGACGTGAGTCACCACAGTTAAAATCAATAATATTATTGTCCCAGGTTACAGCTTTTACGTTGCTAACAGTCGTCCAAGGTTGGTTTGTTGTGGGTAGCTTTCCGAAATATTGGGGCATATCAGTTATTAAACACGTTAATACTTGTCCGCATTCATGATTACAGAGATATTCTGCCTCAAACTCTTTCTTTCGCTAGAGGTTGTGTGAAAGATAAGCAGATATTTTTTACCAAGAGTGTTTTTGTAATCACCCTAAATACAGCATTTAATGAATTTGTAGCGAATTAAATTTGGCAATAACCCTGCAATGCCAATGCATCGCCTTGCATTGTTAATGCGTCGGCTTGCAATGCCAATGCATCGCCTTGCATTGTTAATGCGTCGGCTTGTTATGCCAATGCATCGCCTTGCATTGTTAATGCGTCGGCTTGCTATGTCAATGCATCGCCTTGTATTGTTAATGCGTCGGCTTGCTATGCTAATGCATCCCTCTGCAAAAGAAATAGTATTACAGCGTTTTACAATTCGGTGATATCATACTTCTGCTTACTTCCAGCCAAGTTATACCAATTTAATGTGAAGGAAGCTGCACTAAATGAGTAATATCATATCCGCCAAATTAATACCAAGTTGCGTTCAAAAATATTAGTTTTGACAGGCAGGGGGAGCAGGGGAAGCAGGGGAGGCAGGGGAAGAAATACTACATATCATTGCAAAATGGTATGACAATGCCAATGCATTGCGTGACAATGCCAATGCATTGCGTGACAATGCCAATGCATTGCGTGACAATGCCAATGCATCGCGTGACAATGCCAATGCATCGCGTGACGATGCCAATGGTCTCCTTGCATTAAAAACGTTACGCTTTTACCTAAAACTCTTTAAGACTTAGCTGCTAATGGCAGTGTTACCGCACAAATCGTACCAATTCCTACTTCTGTGGTGATGTTAATATGACCTTGGTGTAAGTCAACACACTTTTTCACTACTACCAAACCTAATCCTGTACCAGGAATGCTTCTGACATTCTTGCCACGATGAAACGGCTGAAACAGCTGCTTTTGATCTGCTAGCAAAATCCCAATACCTTGATCTTGGACTTGGAGAATCACCCTATCTGATTTAAACTCCAGACTAAGATTAACATTACCTCCTTCAGGAGAATATTTAATCGCATTTAGTAGCAAATTAGACAGAATGGAACGCAATAACCTTTCATCCACCCAAGCATTAACAGCTTCTCCTTGGCAAACAAAACTCAGCGTGTGCTTCTCATCTGTAGTTAGGCGCATTTCTTCGACAAAGTAAGCGCAAAATCCTTCTAAATCTATGAGTTTGGGATTAAATTCTAGTTTTCCGGTTTCGGCTCGATTGATGGTCAAAATATCGTCTAACATTTGAACCATATTTTTGACAGAAAGTTGAATCCGTTGCAAGTTCCTTAGCCGCTTAGAAGAGTTATCCCATTCATCTTGACAATTTTCTAGCAATTGAGCGGCTGCTAAAACAGTACTTAAAGGAGTGCGAAATTCGTGAGATGCCATTGAGAAAAAGCGTGTTTTCAAAACGCTTAGTTCTCTCTCTCGCTCTAGTGCCATCCGAATTTCATCTAACCTCTTGCGTCCGGTAATGTCACGTTGTACTGATATCCAGTGGGTATAACAGCCTGTTTGATCGGTTACGGGGACGATGCTGAATTCATTCCAGAATTCCGAGCCGTCTTTGCGATAATTAATTACTTGAACTGTGACTGGTTCCCGACGAGATAGTGCAGTCCAGACTTTATCCAGTTCAGTCCGACTTGTTTTCTTTCCTTGAAGGATACGAGGCGTTTTACCTAAAACTTCTTCCAGGCTGTAACCTGTGATTCGGGTGAATGCTTCATTAACATAAATAATCTGCGGCCCAGGTTTGCCAATCGGTTGTGCTTCAGTGATAACTACGCCATCGTTAGTATTTACAACTACAGATTGCAGTAGGCGTACCTGTTCTTCCTGCTTCTTTTGATGTGTAATATCAGCAATTACTGCTACCATGCCATTGATACTATCGTCGCTATCATGCAATGGAGCGGCAGAAAAAACTATATCGATCGCAGTGCCATCTTTTTTAAAACAGCGCAATTCTATTCTGGTATAAGTTGTTCCTTGTAATATACTTAGTTGGAGAGTGTTGTATTCTTCTAATTGGTCATCTAAAAAAATTGGGTTAGGATGGTCAATTACCTCTGCCTCTGTCCAGCCAAACATCCGTTCAGCAGCAGGATTCCAAATTTTGACGTTGCCTTCTAAATCAAGTGTGAAGATGGCGCGAGGTGAGGCAGTAATCAAAGCTTGTAGCGCGGCTTGTGTGCGCTGACGTTCAGCAATTTCTGCTCGCAGAGAGACATTAGCTTCAGCTAACTCTTGAGTCCGCAGTTGAACGCGGTCTTCTAGTTCAGCGTTGAGTGTTTGTAGCTGTTTGTAAAGTTCTGATTGTTGGATGGCGATCGCTACTTGGGTAGCCAGTTGCTTCATTAACTCAATTTCCCAAGATTCCCATACACGGGTGCGATCGCACTGATGAGCAATCAATAAACCCCAAAGATAAGGAGTAGAAGCAGGTGTTTTGCTGTCTCGTTGTTTATCCGCTTGCCGATTCTCTTGTAAAATTGGCACTACCAACTTGGCTTTGACACCAAACTGTTTCACGAAGTCTGCTAAACATGGTTCGACATCTGCTTGTTCAATATTAGCGATCGCGCGGGTTTTTCCTAATGAATACGCTTGATGATACTCTTGAGGAAACACTTCTGGTGGAAAGGTTTGTCCTAAAATTTTTGTATATTCAGGTAAAACTGTTTCAGTCATTGCGCTACCAGTACCATTTTCCCAAAGGCGATAAATTAACACGCGATCGGCTTGGAGAAACTCGCGTACTTCTGCAACAGTAGTAGTAAGAACTTCCTCCAAATCCAAGGACTTACGGATATGATGAGCAATCTGATTTACTAATCGCTCCCGCTCAGTTTGTTGCCGCAGTACTACTTCTACCCGTTGCCGTCTGGTTACTTCTAAGTTGAGAAAATAGTAAATTACTCCCAAGGTAATAATGCTAAAGCTAACACCGAGAGGAGTGAAACTAATAATACTAAAATCGGGCATAATCATAGGAATGACAGATTAAACGAATTGGGTATTGAAAATAAATCAATTTTCGGATTTAAACTAGTTTGCTCTTAAAATTTTTTAATTTGGGATTTTGATTAGTGCTATAGCAATCCTAAATTAATTGTGAACATTATTGTTTAAACTAACCGCAGAGACACAGAGAACACCAATACTTTTCGGTTAAGGGGGAAAGGGGAAAGGGAAAGGTTTTAATTCACCTTTCCCCCTTACCCTTTAACCTTTTCCCAGACCAAAAGAGAGATTGTTAAGCTTATCCGAAAAGTATTGCAGAGAACACAGAGAGAAGAATAATGAGGGCTATTCACTATAGAATATAGAGTTAATCTTTGGTTTTTGAAAAAACTCAGTATACCTGGGAAGCCTTCTATCCTATTGCCTATTCCCTATTGCCTATTGCCTTCTTTCCTATTCCCTTATCCAGCTAATACCGAACGCTGATAAACTGAATGTAATACTTTTGGAGTAGCAGAAGTTATGAGTGTTGCCAAATCTGCATCTCTAACCCTAGAGGAGTTTCTCAAGTTACCGGAAACAAAGCCTGCAAGTATTTATATTGATGGTGAAATTATTCAGAAACCAATGCCGAAAACCCTCCACTCCCGACTTCAGGCTAAGTTGATTAATGGAATTAATGAAGTTACAGAAACAAAGCAAATCGCTTATGCTTTTCCAGAGTTGCGTTGTACCTTTGGTGGTCGATCAATTGTTCCAGATGTAGCAGTTATTCGTTGGCAACAAATCGAGTTTGACGAAAACGGAGAGCCTGTAGATGATGTGCTAATTGCTCCCAACTGGACAATCGAAATACTTTCTCCCGATCAGAGTTCTAATCGAGTTACAAGCAATATCTTACACTGCCTAAAATATGGTTGTCAGCTAGGATGGTTGATTGATCCTGATGACCGCTCAGTTCTAGTATTTCAACCACATCAACAACCAGAATTTTGTCATAGAGAAGATAGATTGATTGTTTTAGATGGGGTTGATTTAGAGTTGACAGTAGAACAGTTGTTTAGCTGGTTAAAGATGAAAGCAGAGTGAGCAATACATGTTAAACATCAAAAAAATTAACAACTTTTATCAAATCTAGTGTAAAAACTACCATACTTAAACCAATATTGCCTTAACTGATGACAAGGTGTAAACAAACTAGCCTTGACACGATAAAGAAAAACCTGCCGATGGTCGCCCATCCAAATTTTGTCAACCGGCTCAACGGAAATTAATGTTCCTCCTAGAGCAGCTATACACTCGTTAAATCTTTCAACGCAAGAATAATCTATAGTTTCAAATATAAAAAAATGACCCGAACAGATTAAATGACGGCTTCTTATCCAACATTGGAGCTTTTTATGCGCTTGTGGCGGCAACATTGTTTTGCTTCAAATAATTTGAGATGAATGCAGTGTTTATATCGATTTTTAAATGAGTAAATTTCTTGACTCATGAGGCAGGAATAACCCACATTTAAAACGTGGAAAATATGCTACAGATGCTTTGTATCTTGCTGCACTCTACTCAATACAATTCTTATTTTTAAACTGAGTAATGATTCACACCAAAACTAAAGTTTTCATTGATAATTCTTTACTCCTGCCTCCTGCTTTCTCTTCTAAATAAAATAATTTTCTGTGTTATGCAGAGGCACTCCAGGTGCAAAGAAAAATGCTTAATTGCTTATTTTGCCTTTTTCAAAAGTTAAGTTAGTGTCTTCAAAGAACCTGACACCTAAACCTGAATTTAGTCCAAAAGCCATTTCCTAAAAATCTCCTGGCTAAAGATAGAGTTTTTTTGGAATATGTTAAGGAGGTTATTAAAAACCCACACAGACTATAAAGTTACATCTCAAAAGTAAGGAAATAGCTCAGGAAATAGTAAAGAAAACGGAAAGAAGTCAATAGATCGATAAATTGTTACTTTTTGCAATATTATCTCAGTGAGAATGTGCGGATTGTTTTAAACATAACTAAGTATTGGTAAAAAAATTATGCGAATTCTTTTAGTTGAAGATGATGTACGCCTTGCCGAAACTTTAGCAGAAGCCCTTACAGACCAGCGTTATACGGTTGATGTGGTGACAGATGGTGAGGCAGGATGGAATCAAGCCAAAATGCTGGATTACGATTTGCTGCTGCTGGATGTGATGTTGCCAGAACTGGATGGAATTAGTTTATGTCATCGGTTGCGATCGCACAGTTATACTATGCCTGTTCTCATGCTCACTGCTCGTGACACCGTTAGCGATAAAATCACTGGACTTGATGCAGGAGCCGATGATTATGTCGTCAAACCAGTGGATTTACAAGAACTATTTGCCCGAATTCGCGCCTTACTCCGTCGGGGTAATGTTTCATCACCACCAATTTTGGAATGGGGTAATCTCCACCTTAACCCCAGCACTTATGAAGTGAACTATGGGAAAAATATGCTACATTTAACCCCAAAAGAGTACGGAATCTTAGAATTATTACTGCGAAATGGTCGTCGTGTCCTGAGTCGTAGCGTGATTATCGAGCATATTTGGTCGCTAGAGTCGCCTCCAGAAGAACATGCTGTGAAAGTTCATCTTAGAAGCCTGCGTCAAAAGCTCAAAGCAGCCGGAGCTTTTGAAGATTTTATTGAAACAGTTCACGGTATAGGCTATCGCCTTAAACAAATCAACTAGTTATAGCTCTTCTCGTACTGGGAAGTAGTTATATGTCTATGGATCAAGTACAAACAAGGGGTACATACCTATGCACCCCTACTTCACGTTTAAGGGTCGGGTTTGAGATATTCTTGTAATTGTTGAGTACGCTCTTTTGTGGTATTTTCCAGGCAAGAAAAATAAATAGTTGAAGCTAGACTTCCGCCCTCGTATGCGCTTTTCTCAAACTCACAATTGCTATCTCGAAACTTAATCCATGCTTGCTGTGCAGCAATCAACTTTTGTTTTCTAGTTCTGTTTAAGTTAGGTAGAAGTTGTTGATAAACTTGGTTGAGTTTTTTATCAGCATTTTGATAGGACAACTTAGTGCATTCATTAATTGCTGCTTGAGTCTGAGCATTATTGCAGTTTAGCTTTTGAGCTAAATGCATTTTTGGTAAATTCGATGTTGTGCTTGCTGTTGTCACGCTAGGAGTGTACAAACTGCTAAAAGCTAGTATATTTACTAGCAAAAATGATAAATAAGGCACAGACAATTTTATGCGTAATGTTGATTTTGATACCACGTAAGTCTTTCCATTGACTTTATTTCACCAAGATACACGAATTAATTCATAAGTCAAGAATCTTAATTTGCTAGCATCCAAATTTTGCAAATATAAATATCGAATGGCTAGAAGTCGCAGCTAGAGCTAGAAAGATCCCCAAGAGTACAAAGCCTGCGTAGTGTTAGGGAATCGAAAACGGGAAAGCGATCGCTTGTCCATATACTTTTTGTCTCACTGAGCAATAAGACAAAGTTTTCCTTTGCCCTTTCCCTACAAATGTGCAAAAATTACTTTTGCAAGAGATATCGATCAGGCGTTGCTGATTGCGGTATGAAAAATAATTTTGCGTTATTTCAAAATCCTTATAGAGACGTTGCAATTGCTAGTCTCTACATCCAAATTCATACCTCGATTCAGCAACACCCGATCAACTATAGTTAACCACTCATCATGAAAATATCTCATTCTCCATTCTCTAATTTCAGCACAGTTCTCATTTCTTTGTTCAAATTAAAGTCTAAGAGATTCAAAAGCTTAACTTCTTTTAAGAAGAATACGATCAAATGAGATGGAATTTTAACTGCTGTTGAGATAAAATCTAAAAATTAGAATATTATCAGAAAAAATTTAAAAATAATAAACAAACAGCATATACTCTTTTCTTAAAAGTATAATATTTTTTGCGTCTAAAATATTTCTCTTGCACATGAAATTATGGCAAAAGTCTTGCGTTAATGAATCAAAAAACTGTATTGTTTATATTATTCAAAATTGTTTTTACAAAGCAATCAGAAAATATAAGCTCAATACATAGGAAAAAGCATTACCTTGGTGAATCGAGAAAATCGATACAAAACCAAAATATGTATCCTGTTGTTGGCATAGTTTAGTAGCAGGGGTAGCTAGAGAAAAGAAAAATAAAATATGTTATTGATGATGTAATCAAGAATTGCAAATTGTTTGCAGATTACACATCTAACAATATATACCTAATTTTAATAGAGAAGAGTATCGGCTAGATTTTCAGGGTTTCATCTCTCTAATCGGGGCAAGAAATCTATTCTGTGCTGGCTGAATTCGGGATTTCAAGCTCACTTTATCAAGGAACCGCGACTAGTAAAAAATTATGACCTCTTTAGCTCCTAATTTTTTTGACGACATCACAGCCAAAAGCCTGATCGTTACCGACCCAGCCGTTGATGACTATAAAAAGCTAAATGGCAACAAATTAGAAGTCATTTTGGAAGATGTAGCAAATACAGAAGTAGAAGCGATCGCGCCAAATACACACAAACTGTTAAAACCGCCCAAGGAATTTTTCGCGCCTCCTGGCGATTTCAATCCGACGCTACTACTGTTTTTTGCATGTGTGACAGTGCTGGTATTATCTAATTGTGGTTACTGGCTTTGGCAATGGCCAGACTGGGTATGCTTTAGTTTTAACACTATTGCTTTGCATTGTTCTGGGACAGTAATTCATGATGCTTGTCATAAATCTGCCCACCGCAATCGAGTAATTAATGCCATGCTAGGGCATGGTAGCGCCCTAATGCTTGGGTTTGTTTTCCCAGTATTTACGCGAGTACATTTGCAGCATCATGCTCATGTCAACCATCCCAAAGATGACCCAGATCATTTTGTTTCTACAGGTGGCCCACTATGGATGATTGCATTTCGATTTTTGTCCCACGAGGTGTTTTTCTTTCGACGGCGGCTGTGGCGCAAATATGAGCTATTGGAATGGTTCATTAGCCGCTTAATTGTTGTTGCAATTATTTATATCTCAGTTCAATATCATTTTTTAATGTACGTTCTCAATTTTTGGGTTGTACCTGCTGGTATTGTGGGATTAATACTAGGCTTATTTTTTGATTATTTGCCACATCGTCCCTTTGTTGAACGCGATCGCTGGAAAAATGCCCGCGTCTACCCTAGCGCAATTCTTAATATCCTGATTCTTGGGCAAAATTACCATTTAATCCATCATTTATGGACTTCTATTCCCTGGTACAAATATCAGTCTACATATTATCTGATGAAACCTTTGCTAGATGAAAAAGGCTGTTATCAAACTTCAGGTTTACTACAAAAGAAAGACTTTTTAGAGTTTATTTACGATATTTTTGTAGGAATTCGATTTACTCATCAAAAAACTAAAAATCAAGATGAATCACAAGGTGATGAATAAGCTATTATAGCGTTTTCTAATCATACAATTTACATCAATATTCCCCTCATCGCTTGCGGGGAGGAGGTTGGGGGTAGGGTTAGTGTAACTCAGTCGCCAGAGAAACGCTATAAATTAACGTGAGTTCGACAAGTCCTTTTTTGACCTCTCCCCCAACCCCTCTTGGACACCTAGAGGGGAGCCAAAACTCTAATTTCTCGTTGTTCCCTTTCCCCGTGGGAGAGGTTCATCGAACTCACGTTAAATTAAGTTTCACATTAACTACTGAGTTTGTCATTTGTAAATAACTAATGACTACTAACACTCCCTTGTGTGGGTTTCATTTTCATAATTGGGGTCTTCAGTACCAAGCAATTTGTCCCAGAACGTAAAATACAAACCGTAGTGTACTTTATATTTGCGATGATGTATTGAATGATGCATAGAACCAATAAGCCACTTTCCAATCCAGTAATTCTTAGATGAGGAGGGAAATACCTCAAATCCAAGATGGGTAAAGACTGCCCATGCTGTCATAGTCATAAGTGCAGCAACTAAGGTGATGAAATGCAGAGGAACTATGAAGCTTACAACGACAAAGAAAATTCCTTGTACGATCGCCTCTGGCAAGTCGAATGCAGAAGAACTCCAAGGTGTTGGCTCTCCTGAACGGTGGTGTCCATAATGCATCCATTTAAAGAGCAGAGGCTGATGAAACATCCGATGGATAAAATAAAAATAAGTATCCTGAAGAACAAGCACCGCAATAAAGCTAAGTATTAAATACCACAAACCGTACTTATATAGGTCAGTGTATAACAGCGTTGCTCCCAAATTATATTCGGAGATGATAAACGCTCCACAAATCGCAAAAATTACTGCGGAGAGTATCGATAATTCGATATCCTTTTTAATGGAACAACTCATCAACGGTTTCAAATGCAAACTCCTCTTGGCTAGGGACTTTCCTAAAACTGAATAAAAGAGCAAGTATGCTCCCCCAGCGATCGCAAAGTATCGGGCAAGAGTGATACCGAATAATAAAAAGCAATAATACCAAAATGAGTGATTTGTCAATTAGACCCATCCGTAATATTAATTTAGTGAAATGAAAATGCTGATCGTGTCCAATTGTTTTGGTCGTCGTTACCAAAACAATGGCCTAATTTTTAATTTGTTAATCGACAAAATACACTGCTTATTTTACAACATCAAGTCTGGATGAACGCTTAATAATTAAAACGGACACTAAGACACTGTGATTAATATGTAGCAAACGACACAAAGTATGCGACTACATTGCAGAAACGCCAAAAGTCGATATTGATAATCAATGATTAAAGTTTCTTGCTTTTTCTTGGTAGATGATGCGATATAGCAATCCGCTTTGATTTCTGTATCCCTCACGGGAGCGTAGCCATAATTATTTACGTAGTAGGTAAGAGGCAATAGGCAACAGGTAAGAGGCAAGAGGCAATAGGCAATAGGCAATAGGTAAGAGGCAATAGGCAATAAACCTCTTTGGTTGTACTGAATTTTTTCAAAAATCAAATATGAGTCCGATAGATTCAAAAAACTCATCCCCAAAAGGGAAGTTGAAAATTTACAGGAATGCTAAGAATAATTTGGTATCTTCATTAATGATCCAAGCTTAGTTGTAATGCCTTATGAATCGTTCCGCCTGTCTCATCTTTAATCCTGTTGCGGGTCAGGGCGACCCAGATATAGAACTGGCAGAAATTCGGGCAATATTAGAGCCAGATATTGACTTAGATATTTATTTGACAACTGAAGAAATCGATGCCGATCAACTGGCATATCAAGCGGTAGAACGAGGGGTAGATGCAATCATCGCTTCGGGGGGAGATGGCACTCTCTCGGCGGCGGCGGCGGCTGTAGTAGGTACTGACATTCCATTTGGCATCATTTCTCGCGGCACAGCAAACGCTTTTGCCACAGCTTTAGGAATTTCTGACACGATCGCAGGTGCGTGTGAGACAATTTTGCAGGGAGGAACCCGCCATGTAGACGTAGCTTATTGCAACGATCAGCCAATGGTACTTTTGGCAGGTATTGGTTTTGAAGCTGAAACTGTGGAATTGGCAGACCGGGAAGCGAAAAATCGCTTTGGGATGATGGCCTACGTTTTTGCAGGAATTCAGCAACTGAGAAGTTTAAAAAATTTTGATGTCGAAATTGAAACTGAAGACAAAATAATTAAAACTAGTGCCAGTGCAGTAACAGTAGCAAATGCCGCACCTCCTACTTCCGTCTTGGCTCAAGGGCCAGCAGGTCTGATTTATGATGATGGGTTATTAGATTTAACGATTGTAGCTCCAACTAATAGGGCAGGAGCGATCGCAGCGACATTTCATTTATTTCAAACGGCTTCTACAGGTAACGCCGCAGAACGGAATGATATTGGCTTTCTGCGAGCTAAACAATTTAAAATTACGACCAACCCACCACAAAAGGTTGTTTTAGATGGTGAAATAGTGGGCACAACACCAGTAGAAATTAAGTGTGTACCAGCAGGATTGCGAGTTTTTGTGCCATTAGTAGAAGAAGTTGAACCTACGGAAAAACTAGAGGGACTTCCTAATTTGACTATTGAGATGAAAGACACAGTAGAGGAGTAAGGGAATTGGGCATGGGGTATGGGAAAGAGGCAGAGGGGCACACTTCGGCTGCGCTCAGTGACCGGGGTGCGGGGGGCAGAGAGGAAAAATCTGCTCCCTTCCTCCGAGCTAAGAGCTCCCTTGCTTCTTTCCCTTGTTTCCCCTGCTCCCCTGCTCCCTTAAATTAAAAATTCAGGAGTAGGTTGCATTGAAACTTGTATCAGATCCAGCGATCGCTAACAAAATTCGTAAAATGAATCAGCGAGTACGGTGGCAAGATCCGCTAATTGTGGAACGGAACATCGATCAAACTCGGCTGGTGTTGGAAGATCGTCAAACAGACAATTCTGAGTTCTCATTTTTAGTTGTAGGTGATAGTGGTTCCGGTAAGCACCGGGGACATAATCCTCAGCGACAGGTGGCTGAACTTATGCTCCCCCATCACAACGAATGCCGTTTTATGCTGCATACCGGGGATGTGATCTATTTAGTGGGGTCGAGTGAATACTACCAGCAAAACTTTATCCAGCCTTATCGAGAGTTTCTTTTGGGTGGAGAGCATCATAGAACGATTGGCTATGACCAGATGGTTTTTAAGCTGCCCATTTTACCTGTACCGGGAAATCACGATTACTATAACTTGCCGATTCTCTTGAGTTTGGCATCGCTAACAACATTACCCATTCGTCATTTATTGGGATCGCGCCTAGACCTAGATGTAGGCTTGCATGGCTCAGGAACCGGTGAAGCTTACGCACGAGCATTTCTGGATTATCTCAAGGCGTATCAGCTTCCGGGAGAGTTAGCCAGTCACTTAGATCAGTACTACACAGCTAAGACAGACACAGGTCATTGTCTTTCATATCAACCTGGGTGCTTTACCCGTCTTCCCAATCGCTACTACACTTTTCGCTATGGCGGTATTGATTTCTTTGCCTTGGATTCTAATACATTTAACGATCCACCACCCCTGCCTAAAACAAAAGAAGGTGATGCCGATCGCAGACTCTTAGAAAAACGCCGTGAGGATTTTGAGCAAGAAAAGCTAGAAATCATTGAAAATTCATCAAAGCTTCGTCCCGAAAATCCCAGCGAAGCCGATCAATTAGACGACTTTCATGCCAAGCTGTCACAAATTGAAGAACTTATTGTTGATATCGATAAGCAACTAGCCACTAATAAAACAACACTGACGGATATCGAACAATTGGAGTGGCTCAAACAAAGATTAATTGAATCTTGGAATAATAGTGAAGTTCGGGGAAGGATAATTTATTTCCATCATCCACCTTATGTAACTGAGGCAACAAAGTGGCAACAAGCACAAACTTTGATCATTCGCGATCGCCTGCGTGGTGTGCTGGATGCGGTAGCTAAAGAAATAGGTTCCCTAAGTCAGGGTCGTCCTTTGGTCGATTTAGTATTAAACGGTCACGCGCACTGCTTGGAACACCTTGAGACAATGGATACAGGACACGCTGATTCTCATATCCACTGGATTGTTTGTGGTGGTAGCGGGTTTAGTTTGCGACGCCAGAGGATTGAGGGGGCAGATTTGATGGAGGAAAATAGATTAGTGGCGCGATCGCATTTCTTCATTGGTCGTAGCGGTCAAGGTTTTCAGAAGCGACGACCTTATTCAGGTTTACGTATTGACGTTAAAGGCGAAGGACAACCTAAGTTTATTGTCCGTCCTTTGGTCGCCGAATGGTATCAGCGACAATGGCATAATCGGGAACTTGAGCCGTTGATCATTTAACGATTCACCTATCCAAGCTGCTAATCTTAGGGGAGCTATTGTGGATGACTCTATCAAGGATGCTGTGTTGGAAGATACTATTATGGCGGACGGCGAAATTGTAACTTATTCCCCTTGGGAAATGCCAACCATGTAAATAGAGACGCAATCATTGCGTCTCTACAAAGTACCTATTTTGCCTTATTACTTGCCTTCTTACGTGTAATTGCACCCAGCAAAAGAGTTGTTAATTAAATAATTCCTGGGCCTCTACCACGGCTGTCACCTTTATCTGTCAACTTGCCTTCCTCGTCCTGATTAACTTCTCCAAGTTCTTCGATACGTTGTTGTTTCTCTTCTGCTGCTTGCTGGCGTGCATCACCCGGTGTTTCGTAATACATTTCCGGTTCAATTGCATAGTTATTAGACAAACCTTCATTGTCTACGGTATAGCCGTCAGTGGTACGTATACTTTCTGAATCGGTTTGATCGTCAGTAGGTGCATCTGCTTCCCCTTCTTCCGTGGGACGCTTTTTAAATTTATCTCCTTCTCTTTCCATCCGAGCGGCGGTTTCAGCAGGGATAATGCCGCGATCGTAATTATTGACTTCCGCTCTATCGGATGAATCTGTATCTCTCTTAACTGCTTCATTAGCCATAATTTATGTCCTCGTTAAAGAATCTATTAAATAACTTCAGAAACTAGATTAGGCTGTTTCTGATCTCCAAGCTACTATCTTGAGAAGTGACTTAAAATTAAAAATGATGTTATATTCTCTATCTTTTGATGTATTCAAAAGACTAAGATTGAGTCCGGTTAAATACTGTGAATTTACATTTATTGGGAGAACAAGGGTTTTGGTTGAAGTCAACTTAAACATTAAAAGGGCAATTAGAAACTGCAACTATTAAGAGACCCTACCCGATTACGCAGAGGCGGACGAGAGTTTACGTAGCTGCGAATTCTATTTGCCCGTGTAAAACCTAGTTTAATAGTCAGTAAATTTACTCGCCCACGAATTGGTTTTTCAGGGATTGAATTTCATCGGCTAACTCTTGGCGAGTTGAAGCCTTCAGTAAATAACGGAAAACAAACCAACTGGTGTAACTAATTCCAACTAACTCAAAGAGGGGTGATAGCAATGGAATATCATTGACTGCATTTAATGCTGCTAGCACTACTTTAACTGTAACAATCGCTGCTAAAATTAAACCAACAGTTATTAGAGGTTGCTTGTAGTCCTTAAAAAAACTACTTAAATATTCGGGCAGTTGCTCCAAAAATTGAGAAATTTGTCTGCTAATTTGCTGCCATTGAGATTCAGGTTCAGATGCTGGTGGTAACTTTGGCAAGTTTGCAGTATCAGTACCTTCAAGTGCTAATGTACCTTGAGATAATGAAGCATTGATCGATTCACGTTGCTGTTGTTCGGTTTCCATAGTTTTTATTTTCTGTGACTACAAAGAGTTTGTATAAATTAACTGAGCATCAACAAATATAATTATATAAGTCATCAGTTTTCAATTATTAGTGATCAGTAATGAGTGTAACTGATCACTAACACTGAGCAAGAGCATCTAAATTTATTTTTGCATACCTACTCAGTTAGATTTGTTATTAGCTGTTTTAGGGTTTTGGTGGGAGAACAGTTGCTTTAACAACTACACTTTTTACACCTTTAATTTCTTTAGCTAATTTTTCAATTTTAGCCAACTCCTGCTGATTGTTGACAGTTCCTCCCACAGTGACAGTTCCGTTGTCTGCGGCATCAACTGTTAGTTGGCTCTTGGGTATGTTAACCTCCAACTTCGAGCGAACTTCACTTGCTAAATCACCCTTGGCTCGTTGTGCATCACCACCAGTGGTATTATTGCGCTGTTCGCGGGCGCGAATATCAGAATTAGCTTGTTTTCTACGAACTTCACTTTGTGCGTCGTTTTGAGAAGCTTGTGTGGTTTGGGCGGTCGGTGCTTGGGGAGATTCATTAGGGTTATTCGGTGCAGATTCGCTTGTTTTAGAAGCGTTATCACAAGCAGCAACACCAAAGACTAAAAGGCCGCTAAGTAACAAGGGGGTTAGCTTTTGCATAGGTTTAATTCGCAATCGGAAAGTGAAATTTGTTGATATTTACGGCAGGAAGGAGGAGCAAGTTTTTTCAGTCAGGAGCAAGAATTTGAAAAATTTGCTCCTGCAATATTGTGGAGTTAGTCTGAGTGACAACTACTCTAGATTAAAGTGTTTCGTCACGACGATCAACAATGACTACAGCAGGATCGTTTCCATGAAGCTCTGTTGAGTAATTGGGGCGAATGGGTTCATCTACTACTCTGTCGTGATTGGTTGCTCGGTCTATACCTGTGCGATGTTCGCTGATTTCAGTTGCATCATAGACCGCAAATTCTTCAATACCTCGATGTCTGAGAACCGCTTCAGCTTGGTGGATTTCTGCTTCCGTACCATCGATAATTACTAAGTAGTCGCCTCTTTGAAAGCGATCGCTATATACTCGCGCTCTATCTTCAGGAATTCCCAAGCCAACCAGTGCGCCAACAATACTACCAGCTGCTGCACCGATCGCACCACCAGCCAATGTTGTCGCCAAGGCTGTTGCAACTGCGCCACCTGCAATCACGGGGCCGATTCCTGGAATTGCTAAAGTTCCCAGACCAACTAATAAGCCAGTCAAGCCGCCGACGACTCCGCCTGTAGCGGCACCAGCTTTTGCACCATCGTCTGCTTTATTACCTGTACCAACGTTTTTGTCTACATCTACACCAGCAATCCCATGACCGTTTGCATCTTTAGCTATGATGGAGACTTTATTTAAGGAAAAACCTGCATCTCGTAATTCTGTGATTGCCGCTTCTGCATCTCGACGATGTGAAAATACCCCGATCGCGCGTTTGGCAACACCACTATAAGTTCCAGTGGGAGTAGGAGTTACATAACCAGTGGTTGCATTTGTGGTTGTATTTGGAGGATTTGGGTTATCGTAGATGCCAAACTCTTCTACACCCTGACGATTTAAAATGGTTTCTGCTCTAAGAATTTCTGCATCTGTGCCATCGAGGATAACTAAATAATGGCCGCGTCTCACGCGTTCGTCGTAAACTCTGGCTCGTTCTTCGGGAATCCCTAAACCAATTAATGCGCCAATCAAACTACCAGCTACCGCACCAATACCAGCGCCAGCGAGAGTTGTAGCTAAGGTAGTTGCTGCGGCTCCAGCCAACATAATTGGCCCAATTCCAGGGATTGCCAAAGTGCCAAGACCGACTAGTAAGCCAGTTAATCCGCCCAAAGCACCGCCTGTAGCTGCTCCGACTTTAGCGCCTTCGTCAGATTTATCGCCGACGCGATCGCGCACTTCCGCTCCAGCAATATCGTCTTTTTCTCCATCTTGTGTAATGACAGAAACTCTATCCATGTCAAAGCCGGAATTTTTCAATTCATGTAACGCATTTTCAACATTCCGACGATTAGAAAATACACCTACACCACGTTTATGTAAACCTACAACCATTATCTTTTTCCTCAAGCAACAATCTAATTTTTCACTAACTTATAGCTCCTAGTAACCCTTATTAATACATGTTTCTGTTTATTTTTCATCAATCGCTTGGAAGAATTTTTATCTCTATCATTAGACATAGGTAATTTTATCTAAATGATTAATTTTTCTCTTGTAAAAACTTAGATATTTTCTAAAATTTAAACATTGATTATTGTCAGCTTAAAAAATTTCAGATGCAGCTTTACAAAACTTAAATCTTATTTATTAATATTAATTTTTTTCTGTAAACAAATTATTAAATAAACTTTTATTCTATTTATTAATTAATGAAAAATAATCATAACTTGATAATTGAAAGATACAACTTTTGATAAAAAAATCTCCTACCTAAGAAAGTGTCAGTTTATATAAATAATAATTAAATTAAAAATTAAGCTATTTAGCAGATAAATAGATATAGCAATCCTCAATGAATTGTGAAAATCTCAGATATCGTTATTTATTATTTGCACTCTGCGATAAATTGATTCTGAGAAATGATTGAGGATTGCTATCTTTAATTGAGTTGAAGTGAGAAAATACATGTTTCAAGGTGTTTTAAGTATTTTGGTATGGAACTGGCTACCTCTTGGATTAGCGCCGATAACTTTAGCTCAAGAAGTACTAACTCCAGAAGAAGCATCAATTGTTTTTTCTGGGCCTAAATTCTTGATAGCATTGCTGGCTGGGGTTTCGATGGCATTTGCCTTTCAATTATTATTCACAAACTTTTCAGTTGCTGTTGGAATCTCATCTTGGGAAATTGATTCAGATTCTAATGATGAGTCAGAAAGTTTGGGTAAGACAGTTCGTAACGTTCAAACGAAAGTTGGCACTTGGGCGTTACTAACCGCTAGCATTGCATTATTTATTGCTTGTTTTTTAGCGGTAAAACTTAGTTTAATCGAAAATGTATTTTTAGGATCAATTATTGGTGTAGTCATCTGGTCTACCTATTTTTCACTAGTCATTTGGTTTGGTTCATCGGCAGTAGGTTCTTTAATTGGTTCGATCGCTAATACTGCCTCTTCTGGTTTTCAAGCTCTGATGGGCACAGCAACTGCTGGCATCGGTGCTAACAATGCGAAAAAACAGTTAGTTTCTACTGCTGAAGATATTACAGCCGCAGTCCGACGGGAATTAACTTCAGGTTTTGATTCAGAAAGTATTAAAAATACGCTTCAAAGTTCTTTAAGTTCTCTGCAATTACCAAAGCTAGATATTAAAGAAATTAGAAATCAATTTGATCAGCTTCTTAAAGATACAGATTTACAATCTGTTGCCAATAGTGATTTACTGCAAAATGTTAATCGCCAAACCTTTGTTGATTTAATCAGCAGTCGTACAGATTTATCTAAAGAAGATATTAATGGCATTGCTGACCAATTTCAAGATGCTTGGCAACAAGCTTTGAATCGCAAAAATCCTACAGAACAAGTAATCAATTTACTTAAATCTGCTACTCCTGAAGAACTGAACTCTGAGCAATTGGGTGAACGGCTTCAACAACTGGTTACAGTGGGAGGCGGTAATGGCAATGGTGTAATTAAGCAAGCAATTCGATATGGCTTGAGTGCTGCTGCACCAGCAGTTCTAGAGCGAGTAAATCTTTCTGATATCGATGTGAACAAAATTACAACTCAGTTGCAAAAGCTAAAAGAAAAAGTTCAAGATGTCGATGTCGATGAAATCACAGAACAATTCAAAAAGTTTAGAGATCAAACAACTGAGCAAGTATCTGCATTACCAATATCACTGGAAAATGCAATTAAGGCAGATGTAGAAGACTACATATTGCATTCGTTTCCTTGGCATTTTAACCGAATTACGCTAATAGATGAATTTAAAGAAGTTATCTATGATGTAAATGCAGATCCGACAACTGTAAGACGAGAATTGGAAGAAATTAATCAAGAATATTTCACCAATTTGCTACAGCAACGGGATGATCTCAGCGAAGCCAGGGTGAAAGAAATTTCCGATCAAATGGAAAGCGATCGCCTAGAAGTTTTAGAGACTGTAAAACAGGCCGAAGCGCGAGAAAAAGGGCAAGATTTCCGCAGCCGCATCGAAGATTATCTGCGTTCGACGGGGAAAGAAGAACTCAATCCCGAAGGTATTGAACGGGACTTTGCTAAGTTACTCGACGATCCACAAGCTGGGTTTGAAGATTTAAGTAGCCGCTTCGGGCAATTTGACCGCGATACTTTTGTACAATTGCTCCAGCAGCGTCAAGATATCAACGAAGAGGAAGCTAATAATATAGTTAGTCAACTCGAACGCAATCGCGATAATTTCTTGAATCGTGCGAGAGATTTGCAAGAGCAAGCAAAAGCGAAAGCCGATGAACTGCGCCAAAGAGTTGAAGACTATCTGCGAAATACTAACAAAGACGAACTCAATCCCGAAGCGATCAAACGTGAGTTTAGAATTTTGCTAGACGATCCGCAAGCTGGAATTAGCCTGTTACGATCGCGCCTATCGCAATTTGACCGCGATACACTAGTACAATTGCTTAGTCAGCGTCAAGATTTGAGCGAAGAACAGGTAAATCAAACTCTTGATCAACTCGAAGCAGTCCGAGATAGTATTTTGCAAGTACCGCAACAAGCGAAAGAACAGTACGAAAAAACTACCAAAGCGATCGCTGAATATCTCCGCAATACCAACTTGGAAGAACTCGATCCAGAAGGTATCAGAGCCGATTTGGAAAAATTACTCGACGATCCCAAAGCTGGAGCCTTAGCACTGCGCGATCGCTTGTCTAATGTCGATCGAGAAACTTTAGTTAAACTCGTGAGTCAACGCGGAGATTTGAGCCAAGAGCAAGTTAATCAGATTATTGATCGCGCTCAAGATGCAATTGGTGATATTGTAAGAGCGCCACGACGTTTGGCCAAGCGTACTGCTCAACAAGCTTTAGATTTTGAAGGTAATCTCGAAGAATATCTGCGTAACACGAACAAAGAAGAACTCAATCCCGAAGGAATCAAACGCGATTTGCAATTGCTACTGTCTTCTCCTCGCGCTGGACTTGGCAATTTAAGCGATCGCGCCTCAAAATTTGACCGTTCGACAATTGTGGCGCTATTATCCCAACGAGAAGATATCTCAGAAGAAGAAGCTAACCGAATTGTCGATCAAATTGATTCTGTTCGTAGTTCCATCGTTGAACAATTCCAACAGATTCAGCAGAGAGTGCAATCAGTATTAGATGGAGTTTTTGGCAAAGTTCGCAACTATCTCAACTCCCTGGATCGTTCGGAACTCAACTATGAAGGCATTAAGCAAGATTTTGCAAAATTCTTCGATGATCCCCAAGCTGGATTTGAAGCATTGCGCGATCGCCTTAGTCAATTTGATCGCGACACCTTAATTGCTGTATTGAGTTCTCGTGAAGATATTTCCGAGGCAGATGCTAACGGTATAATTAGCCAAATAGAATCGGCGCGGGATGGCGTATTACAACGAGCCGAACGCATCCAGAAAGAAACCCAAAAACGCTTAAAAGCGATTCAAGAGCAAGCTAAAAAACAAGCTGAAGAAACCAAAAAAACCGTAGCCAATGCTGCGTGGTGGATATTTGGGACAGCAATTACTTCTCTTGCAGCCAGTGCGATCGCTGGAGCAGTGGCCGTTATGGGGATACCTCTACCTCGTTAAAATATTACCCTGATCAAAAATTTTGAGAAAATATCAAGTGGTATTCAGTTTTTACAAATGAATGCCACTTTTTTTATATATAAATAAAATAAACTACCCCACAGCGTACTATCACGACCTTTTGATTCCGATCTAAAACAAAAATCCTATCTGAGTAAAGGTTTCAGATTTAATGATGGCGAGAATCATAAAAATAGGGTTAATTATTATTTCTTATAGATAGAAAAAATTATGTTCGAGGATAGTATTATGCTTGTGTTACTCTAAATACACTAAGAATGTCCTCAAACCTATACAATTCCATAGGAGATAATCTGCTTGTTCCTTAGCAGCCTACTACTAGAACCTGTGAAGACATCAGGCATAAGGACATAAAATGAGCATTGGCACAATCAATTTTGATGCCAAAATTATCAGTCCATACACTGCTTTTCAAATTTCCGACTTACAGTAGTTTTCATGTATTTGAATCACATCTGTCGTTAGGGCACAGCATTGCTAATATGTGTCAACTTCAGCTAGAAATAGCTTATGTGTTGGCTGAATCCCCGCCCGGAAATAAAGTTTTCGGCTTTTAGCTTCACTCTACTTCAATAGACTGGAGATTTTTAGCGATATTTAGTCATCTTCAGATGACTTTAGCTATGAGACGGGAATTTCAATTCCCGGCGGACAAGCGGTTTGGCGTTAAGTTGACACCAATCAGCATTGCTGTGCCCCTACCATGTGGTCTATTTACCTGAAAATAGTAGCAGCAAAGACCTGTTTTAATCAGGTCTAATTTGTTCATATCTTCACACTCGTTATTTCCTCACTTTATTTTCTCGGCATTGCTGAATAAAAGTGTGAAATTCCAAAATTGCATATTAGAAAATGTTTCCTTTGCGCCTTTAGGAGAAAGGAAATTCATCCTCTTAATTAGCAGCGCCGTTTTCTGATGGGGAAGTGACGAGGTAATTTTTTACCCAAAAAATTCAGGATAAACCACAATGCCAACCATTAACGGTACTAATCTCCCTGACAATCTTGGTAATCCTTCTGCTATTCTCCCTTATCTCATTAATGGATTTGATGGTAACGATACGATTAGGGGCGGATCTGGCAACGATACGATTAATGGCGGATCTGGAGACGATACAATTAACGGCGGAAAGGGTAACGATAGCCTTCTTGGCGGATCTGGAGACGATACGATTGACGGCGGAGCGGGCAACGATACAATTGACGGCGGTGATGGTAACAATACGATTTATGGAGGATTTGACGGTAACGATAAAATTAACACCGGTTCTGGCAATGATAGGATTCAAAGCGGTGATGGCAACGATACGATTAACGCCGGTTCTGGCAACAATCGGATTGACGGACAATCTGGCGACGATAAGATTGACGCTGGAGCCGGGAATGATACGATTAATGGCGGTTCTGGCAACGATACAATTAACGCCGGAGGCGGGAACAATCGGATTGATGGCGATTCTGGCAACGATATTATTAACGCCGGATCTGGCAGCGATACAATAATCGGCGGAGCAGGCAGCGATACGATTAACGCTGGTGATGGCAATAATACGATTGACGGCGGATATGACAACGATAGGATTAACACCGGATCTGGCAACGATACAATAAACGGCTCGGTAGGCAACGATACGATTAACGGCGGATCTGGCAACGATAAGATTGACGGCAGCTCTGGCGACGATAGCCTTGTTGGTGGACTTGGCAATGATAGCCTTATTGGCGGCTCTGGCAACGATACCATTAGCGGTGATTTTGGTAACGGTGGTATCCTCGTTGGTGTTGGTGGGACTGATATCCTCACTGGAGGATCGGGTAACGATGTTTTCGATTTCAACTTCGTTTCTGAGAGTCAACCTGGTTTGTTGCGGGATGTGATTACTGACTTTGTTGGCAACGGTGTTTTGGCAGGCGATCAAATCGATCTCTCTACCATTGACGCTAATTCCATTACAGGGGGCAACCAAGCTTTCAGTTTCATTGGGAGTAGTGCATTCTCCGCAGCCGGTCAGATTCGTTATTCAGGAGGCATTCTCCAAGGTAGTACTGATGGAGATTTGTTAGCTGAGTTTGAGATTCAGCTTGCAGGAGCACCAGGACTAGTAGCAAGCGACATTATCCTTTAGCTTGTAGAGGATGGAATGCCATATTATTTCCCTTGCAGCCAGTGCGATCGCTCTTACAAAGATAAATCTAGCTGAATAAAATATCCCCATCATCGGGAATTTTTATAAATAAAAGTGGTATTCAGTTTTTACAAATGAATGCCACTTTTTTTGTAAATAAAACATATTACCCTCAAGGGTACTATCATGACATCTCTATTCCGATATAGATTAAAAACATCTCAATACACCTACAGTTGCATCAGATAAAATCTGTCTGCTGCCTCTTTCTAAATACAGTCTTTAGTAAGCTTGTAGGCACATTTTGGATAAAAGCTTTTAACTTTACAGGAATTTATCATGAGTACATTAACCGACGAAACAAAAAGTAATAATTTAACTACTCTTACTGTTCCACCAGTCACATCAGAACGGGCAGATGCTTATGGTGGAACTACGCCTGTAATCAACACGACAAAAACAAATGTTAACAATATTGATGGTCTGCTAATAGGAACTGAGTGGAAATCGAACACTATTACCTTCAGTTTCACCAACAACTTTGCAAATGACTATGAAGATGAGTCTGGCTATCCTAATTCGGCGGTACATAAAGCTAGCTTCCAAACTCTCAACGCCACCCAGCGTGCCGTCGCTCGCCAGTGGTTTGATCAATACGAGTCCGTCTCTGGACTTAATTTGGTCGAACTGACCGGTGCTAGCGATCGCGACGCAACGATCCGAATTGCAGAATCCGACGACCCCCCTACAGCTTATGGCTATTACCCTGCAAACAGCTTTGCAGCAGGCGATGTCTGGTTAAATAAATCCGATTACAATAACCCAGTTATCGGCAACTATGCTTATCACACTTTCGGGCATGAGTTGGGTCACGCGCTAGGACTAAAGCATGGTCACGAAACTGGTGGCGTCTCAAACGTCGCAATGGATGCCAACCGTGACTCTATGGAGTTCTCGATTATGACCTACCGCTCTTATGTGGGCGATCCTCTCAGTGGCGGATACTCGAACGAAACTTGGGGATATGCACAGTCGTTGATGATGTACGACATCAGAGCAATCCAGCAGATGTACGGCGCGAATTTTAACTACAACTCTGGAAACACAACTTACACTTTCTCGACCACCACTGGAGAAATGTTCGTTAATGGCATCGGACAAGGTACACCAGGTGGCAACCGGATCTTTCGTACAATTTGGGATGGTAATGGGAACGACACCTACAACTTCTCAAACTACAGCACCAATCTGGCGATCGATCTGGAGCCAGGTGGATGGACTAATTTAGATGTCGGTGGTAACTTTCAGCGAGCCAATCTTGGTGATGGCAACTATGCCCGTGGACATGTTTTCAACGCGTTGCAGTTCAACGGCGACACCCGCTCATTGATCGAAAACGCCAACGGCGGATCGGGAAATGACAGTATCAACGGCAACAGTGCCAACAACATTTTGCGCGGCAATGGCGGTAACGATACAATCAGTGGCAACGGTGGCGATGATTATATGGATGGTGGTTCTGGTATAGACACCGTTGATTATAGATACTGGAGTGGTGGAGGCACTTACAACCTAGCAACTGGTGTTGCATCCTTCCCAGGCTTTTATAACGAAGAGATTCTCAACTTCGAGAACATCCTGACTGGAAGCGGCAATGACAATGTGATTGGCAGCGATGCAAATAATAGAATCATCACTGGTGCTGGTAACGATACAGTCAATGGCAACGGTGGCGATGATTATATGGATGGTGGTGCTGGTATAGACACCGTTGATTATAGATACTGGAATGGTGGAGGTACTTACAACCTAGCAACTGGTGTTGCATCCTTCCCAAGCTTTTATAACGAAGAAATTCTCAACTTCGAGAACATCTTAACTGGAAGCGGCAATGATAATGTGATTGGCAGTGCGGTAAATAACAAAATCGAAACCGGCGCTGGTAACGATACAGTTAGCGGTGGATCTGGTAATGATACAATTATCGCTGGACTTGGTAATGATACAATCACTGGTGGATTTGGCAACGATATCCTGACTGGCAATGCAGGTGCAGACCACTTTAGGTTTCAATCTTTCAATCAAGGTGTTGATCAGATTACAGATTTCTCCGTGTTCAGTGACACAATTGATGTTTCAGCAGTTGGCTTTGGAGGAGGATTAGTAGCTGGAGCATTCATTACATCTGCTCAATTTGTAATTGGCACAGCAGCTACTGATACATTTGACCGATTTATCTATAACGGTAGCACTGGCGCTCTTTCCTTTGATAAAGATGGAAGTCTTGGAGGCTTTGCTCAAGTTCAGATAGCGAAGCTCAGTACTGGACTAGCTATAAGCAATAATGATATTTTCGTCATAGCTTAACGTGAGTTAGACGAACCTCTTCCTAAGTTTAACTTTAGTTCCAGTCTGTCCTTCTCTGGTTCAGAGAAGGACAGTTTTCAATACTTGTCGGTTAAGGGGAAAAGGGGAAAGAAAAAACCTTTAACCTTTACCCTTTAACCTTTTCCCCAAACCCAACTCCGAGTTAAAAATCCAAAACCCGAGCAGTATTGGGACAGTTTTGTGTTGCTAGCTGCGGTACTTCTTCATACAAAGATTCCCATAAATTTTTCTGCTCCTGATTCCCCCGATCACTTTTTCACTAATATTAGGTGAGAACGCCAAGATGCATAATATGTGTATTGTTTGATGTTTTCCAATTTAACTTGCGAAACATCTTCTGCAAGTTGTGCAGGTGAAAAAGGTACTGTTCGATCGCAGACTCGCAACAGGCTGGCATTAAGATATTCTAGTTTGCCATTCACATCATAAACAGCCTTTTCAATATTGAGTTCTCCTTTGCCCCATGTCTGGCATCCTAAAGAGCCGTGAGAAGGATCAGAGTATAGTTGTCGGGAGTTAATCATCATATCTGTTATGGGTGTTGACTTACCGTTTCCAAACTGATAGATTCCAGGCTTTAATTTACCTGCTTTGAGAATAATTTGGATGTCGGCAACATTTCCCATAGCGGGTCGAGCTGCTGGAGTCTGCTGACATGCTCTGGTAGTATCTGATTTGCATTGCCGTTCAGATACGCTACTTATTCGGAAAAGATATTCGATAGTATCATTCTGTTTGGTGAGAATGATATCAAAAGCACCGTTTTTGTTATGAGTGATAGACTCTTTGTATTTATCTGGATTTGTCAGAGTTGGAGATGGAAATTTCACATCAGCGTTAAACTGAAATTCCTGTGCGTGTAAATGGATTGTGCGAGATTCCTCATTTAAAGATGGCGACAATTCTTGATTGTTAGACTGAAGTTTATGGAATTGTGGATCAGTCATTTGATGTTTGTTATTGAGTAAACTAGAGTTTTTTGATGAAAAAGGCTTTGAAGCAGCAAATAAAACTAATGTTAGAGATATAATAGACAAATTTAAAAAAGATTTTTTAAAGTATTTTGTCATATAAAATGCACTTTTTCAATAAATAATATATTTGTATTTTCAGATTATTAGAGAATATTTTTAAAGTCTCAATTCGATACTAACTCAATTTGCTAGTTATGCGATCGCACGCATTAAAAAGTAGCAATAAAGCAATAAAATCCTCTTCATGAAAAAATACTATTTCTTAATTACATATTTATTAACATTTGGAAAAGCGATCGCTAGCACTTAACAAACCCTTATAACTCCGTGTTCAATTTTCACAGGACTTACGCAAAAATTGCCAAAAAGCTTAATTCTATCGTTCGCGTAGCGTGCCGGAGGCATACCGCCATCTCTACGAGAGGCTTCCGCCAACGCGTAGCGTCTCGCAGAAAAGATGCCAAAAACGGGCGTTGCTGATTCCATGTATGAAAACGATTTTGCATAATACCAAAATCCTTGTAGAGACGTAGCAGTGCTACGTCTCTACATCTAGATTCATACTTCAATTCAGCAACGCCCAAAAACGCCAAGAATTAGTAGAGTCTGCGTAAGTCCTATCTCAATTAAAAACCATACTTTTTGTAGGCCGATAAGTATCAATTATGTTTCGATCGCGCCGCATATACATGAGAAAATCAGGTAATACAATCGCAATACAAGCGATGATGCCACGGAAGGAAAAAAGATGTCGGAGAATTTGAGAAGCCAAATTGTGACGCAAGGGGTGCAGCGATCGCCTAATCGGGCTATGCTGCGTGCAGTTGGTTTTAAAGATGAAGATTTCAACAAAGCCATTGTGGGCATTGCCAATGGCTACAGTACGATCACTCCTTGTAATATGGGAATCAATCAACTGGCACAAAGGGCAGAGGTTGGGATTAAAACTGCCGGAGCGATGCCGCAAGTGTTCGGCACAATTACCATTAGCGATGGGATTTCGATGGGAACTGAAGGGATGAAATATTCCCTAGTTTCGCGGGAAGTGATTGCAGACTCCATTGAAACCGCCTGTACTGGGCAAAGTATGGATGGTGTACTAGCCATTGGTGGTTGTGATAAAAATATGCCAGGGGCAATGCTGGCGATCGCGCGGATGAATATCCCTGCAATATTTGTTTACGGTGGCACAATTAAACCCGGTCACTATAACGGACGCGATTTAACTGTTGTTAGTTCTTTTGAAGCTGTTGGTCAATACAGTGCTGGCAAAATTGACGACAAAGAATTATTAGAAGTCGAAAGTCGGGCTTGTCCTGGTGCTGGTTCCTGTGGGGGAATGTTCACAGCTAACACCATGTCTTCAGCATTTGAAGCGCTGGGAATGAGTTTGCCTTATTCTTCGACAATGGCAGCCGAAGATGCCGAAAAAGCCGACAGCACGGAAAAATCGGCGTTTGTCTTAGTCGAAGCCATTCGTAAACAAATCTTACCCCGGCAAATAATCACCCGCAAATCTATAGAGAATGCTATCTCTGTGATTATGGCGGTGGGTGGTTCGACCAATGCAGTGCTGCATTTCTTGGCGATCGCCCGCGCTGCTAATGTAGAGTTAACCCTGGATGACTTTGAAACTATCCGCGCCCGTGTTCCCGTTTTGTGTGATTTAAAACCAAGTGGTAAATATGTGGCTACAGATTTGCACAAAGCTGGTGGCATTCCGCAAGTCATGAAGATGCTACTTGTGCATGATTTATTACACGGTGATAGTCTCACCATCACTGGTCAAACCATTGCAGAGATATTAGCAGATATCCCAGAAGAACCATCTACCAATCAAGATGTGATTCGGGCTTGGAATAACCCGATGTATCCCCAGGGACATTTAGCTATTCTTAGAGGGAACTTGGCAACGGAAGGGGCTGTCGCCAAAATTACTGGCGTGAAAAAACCAGTAATTACTGGCCCTGCACGGGTGTTTGAATCGGAAGAAGCTTCTTTAGCTGCAATTTTGGCCGGTAAAATTCAAGCTGGTGATATTCTAGTCATCCGCTACGAAGGGCCCAAGGGCGGGCCTGGGATGCGCGAAATGTTGGCTCCCACTTCGGCAATTATCGGTGCTGGTTTGGGTGATGCGGTGGGATTAATTACCGATGGGCGCTTTTCTGGCGGTACTTACGGTATGGTGGTTGGTCATGTTGCTCCAGAAGCAGCAGTGGGTGGTGCGATCGCTCTTGTAGAAGAAGGCGATAGTATTACTATTGATGCACCCGCTCGTTTGTTGCAGTTGAATATATCTGAAGAAGAATTAGCCCGTCGTCGTGCTAACTGGCAACCTCCCGCTCCACGTTACACTAAAGGCGTGTTGGCTAAATATGCCAAATTGGTATCTTCTAGCAGTATTGGTGCTGTAACAGATTTGGACTTGTTTTAGTTAACTTGACATGATGTCAATTACCTACACTGTACTGTCAAGGTCAGTGTAGGCTATCCAAAGTATTGGAAACTAGACGCTATGCGATCGCAGACCATGCCACTACTTAACGCTTTTTCTTCACCTTTGTGATCTTAGTGGCTCTTTTAATGTTGTAGCAGTCAGTTTAATAAGTGTTTTTGGCAACTTACGTTGCTATTTTATACTAAAAATCCGAGTTAAAGAGGAGCGATCGCCCCTACTTCTACTAAATATTTATTATTTTTTTGTAAAGTTTTGTAAAGTAAATCTAGAGTTTTAGGGAAATTAATCTATCAAATATGGTGTCAAGAAGGGAATCACGGAAATACATATTGACTCTCAGCTATTTGAAAACCTAGAAGGATAAAAATGACCAAACAATCTAACATTAAATTCACGATCGCTCTTGCTAATCCAGACTTAGATGCAGAAGAACAAGAACGTGAAACACGAAATCTGCTGCGAGAAATTAAAGACTTAGATGTGGAAAGTGCTGAACTTGTAGCAGTTACAGAAACACCCAAAGGAGCAAAGGCGCTAGGAGGTTTCCTGCTAGGGGTGTTGCAAGCTGAGGTGAGTATGGCCAATTTTAAGAAAGTATTGGGATTTGTGGGCGATCGCTTGGGTAATAAACCAATTGAGTTGGAAGTAGAAGCCAACGGTAAAAAGCTGAAAGTTAAAGCCAGCAGCCAGCAAGAACTAACAGCAGCATTGGAAGCCGCCCAAAGGTTTGTAGCCGTAAGTTGAGAAATCCCATAATCAAAGAGAGGATAGCAAAATGGCAAAGGTAGCACTTCTGATTGGAGTCAGCGAGTATCAACTTGGTCTTAACCCACTACCAGCCTCAGTAAAGGATATGCAAGCGATCGCCCAAGTGTTGCAGCATCCAGAAATGGGCGGGTTTACCGAAGCAGACATCCAAAAACTGGAGAATCCCGATCCTCAGAAAATGCAGGAAGCGATTGAGGGATTGTTTAGCGATCGCAGCAAAGATGACCTTGTAGTATTTTACTTCTCCGGTCACGGCATTAAAGATGAGAGTGGCCACCTTTACCTCGCCACTCGCTTAACCCGTAAAAATCCTCAAGGACAAATTATCAAATCAACCTCTGTTCCAGCTAGCTTCATTCATAACATCATGAATGATAGCCGATGCAAGCGTCAGGTAATCATTCTTGACTGTTGCTTTAGCGGAGCGTTCGCTGAAGGCTGGTCAGCAAAAGATGATGGTTCTGTTGATATCCAGACACAACTCGGCGGTGAGGGACGAGTTGTCCTGACATCTTCCACTTCCACTCAGTATTCTTTCCAGCAACAAGGAGACAATCTTTCGACTTATACTCGTTATCTCATTGAAGGTATTGAAACAGGAGCCGCAGATTTAGGTAATGATGGTGCAATTTCGGTCGATGAGTTGCATGAATACGCAAAAAAGAAAGTTAAAGAAGCTGCTCCCGCCATGAAACCAGAAATCTATGCCTTCAAAGAAGGATTCAAAATCCTCTTAGCTAAAGCACCAATTGGCGATCCAAAACTGAGGTATCGCAAAGAAGTTGAGATTTATGCCAGTCGGGGCGAGATTTCTATTATTGGTCGCAAAATATTAGATGCGTTACGCCAAAATTTAAGACTTGTACCTGAAGATGTTACTGCAATTGAAGCTGAGATTTTAAAACCTTATCGAGAATATCAACAAAAATTGCAGGAATATGAACAAGCATTAATTTATGCACTTGAGCGTGAACAACCTCTCAGTGAGCGAACTCAAAATGAGTTGCAACGTTATCAGCAACTTTTGGGGTTGAGAAATGAAGATATCGCACCGATTAAAGCTCAAATTCCTCATCATAGGGCAGCAAAGCAATCTCAAAATCAGATTGCATCGATTGAGGCTGAAACTAAATATCATGGTCAAAATGCAACATTAGTCAAACAGCCAGAAGAAGAAGTAGTAGAAAGTAAAGCTCAAACTTCTATAGGCAACACAATTGCTTCTTTCATTGTAGTTATAAGAAACCCCAAAATGCTGATTGGGGCAGGTATTTTTACGGTTGTAGTTTTAACTTTCTCTTTTCTCATGCAGTCACACAAGGTTTCAGTAACGACACAGCCTAGCCCTACAAGTTCAATTACACCGACGCCTAATTTAGCAGAGTCACCGACAACGACACCCACTCCTAATGTTTCTCCTACAGCCGAGATAAATGCTAAGGAATTCTACGATAGGGGACTAGATAAATCTAATAAAGAGGATTATAAGGGAGCGATTGAGGATTTTAACGAAGTGCTACGGCTAGATCCTGATAATTATATACTTGCTTACTACCAGCGAGGTTATGCCCGTCTTAAGCTTAAAGACTACAAAGAGGCAATTGAGGATTACAACCAGTATCTTAAGATCAATCCTAATGATGTAGTTGCTTTGAATAACCGAGGAACCTGTTATTACAATTTGGACAAATACGATCTTGCTATTGCCGATTTAAATAAATCTATTAAAATTACTTCCAAGAGCAGCTACGCCTATTATACACGAGGTCTAGCCTACTATGAACAAGGCAAGTTCGAATTAGCTATTACTGATTACACAAAAGCCATTGAGCTTAAGTATACACCACTCAATTCGGCATATTTTAACCGGGCTAGAGCCTACTATAAACAAAGTAACTACAGTAAGGCAATTGAGGATTATAATCAGGCGCTCCTGAATGATCCTAATGATGCTTATTCCTATTACAACCGAGGTCTTGCTTTCTCTGCTTTAAAAGATCGGAAGGGAGCAATAGCCGATTTTAAGAAAGCTGCTGCGCTTTATAAACAACAAGGACTTACAAAAGACTACCAAGACACTTTAGACCAAATCAAAAAGCTTCAGCAGTAGATTTGAAGACTAATTGTCTGCTGAGAATGATGAGCTATCAGGTCTTTCATACATTCTGTTGCAGATTTGATTTGTAAATGCGATCGCTCTTGCTTCTCGGAAAGCTAGTACTCATGAAGAGTTAATCAGCGCTATTGAATAAGGGAAAAATTCAGTTTTTCCCGCGAGGCGATCGCATAGTAACTTGTCTCTTCATCTATTACTTGTACAACTCAAAACTGTATTCCAAATAAATCAAAAAAGCCAAAATATCATAACATATCTGGATTTTCCCCTAGTTCTCTTAATCTAGCCGCTAAACGATCTGCCTGTGCAAGTGCGGCTGATTCTCTTGCAGCAGCAGCTTGTGCTTGTGCAACTGCGGCTTGTGCTTGTGCAACTGCGGCTGACTCTCTTGCAGCAGCAGCTTGTGCTTGTACAACAGCAGCCTCCTCTGGTAACAAAACCAAATTGCCAGCCATATCGTAAAATCGCAACCATACCGCCGTTTCTCTATCTATTGTTCCCTCATTCGTCCCCAACCATAAACTTAAACGCTTACACCATAGCCACCCACGCTCATTTGGTGTCAAAGGTTGATACTGCTGATTATCATCTAAATGCCATCCCTGCAAAGAATTAGGATCAAAGGGATCATAGACAAAATAATCTGAGGTACGGAAAGTTTGCTCGTAAAGGTTTTTCTTAATACCCTTGTCTATTGCTGCCGTAGATGGTGACATTAATTCCACGATGACATCAGGATAACGACCATTTTCTTCCCAGACTACCCAACCCTGTCTTGAATTATTGCCGTCAACATTCAACACTGCAAAGAAATCTGGGCCTCGGAAATCACGGTTACGAACCTGGGTACTGCTGTAATAAATAAACATATTGCCGCCAGTGAAAAAATCATTGCGATCAGCCCAAGCTTGTTGCAATGAGCGAATCAACACATTCATAGCAATACGGTGACGATTTGATTCCAAGGGTTCACCATCATCAAAAATTAAATCTGTAGGTGGCATGGGGGGTTCCCACTCCACAATGGCTGCTGGATTTGTCTCAGTAGTCATGAGCGATCGCCTTTCTGAGAAAGCCTTAGATTTCTATCATAAATTATTCTTCACCCAATCTCGAAAATTTCGCATAGCTTGACTTCTACCAATTGTTAAACACTGCTGAACATATTCATTAACTAATTCAATAATTGGGATATTAGGAAAATTAGGACTAGATTGAGATTTAATATACTTTCCCTCTTGTAGAAGCGAAATTTCTAAACCTTGTTGTGTATGTCGCCAAAGTTCAGGAACTCCCAAAATTTCATAATTTTCAAATCGAGTCCGAGAAGTAATATCAATTTCGATTGCTAAATCTGGTGGTGGAGCTATATTTAAATCAATCCAATTTTTCCCAATTACAGCAGCTTGATTTTGAATATAAAAACTGGTGTCAGGTTCTACTGTTTGACGGATTCGCTCATTTTTTAGTGTTGTAGAACCAAAAGGCTCAAAATCAATTTGGAGTATTTCTAACAAGATTTTGACTAAATCACTAATAAGTTCTTTATCTTTTTCGTGTTCTGGTAGAGGAACCATAATTTCTAACCAACCATGACTATAAGAAATACGTGCAGCACGCCTTTCTCCCATTTCTTCTAAAATATCTTCTAACTGCTGCCAACTAATATCTTTGAGTAACATTTGTTGACCAGGTTTCACAATAATTTGTTGCAGTTTTAAAAGCATATCATCTCAGAGAGTTGATGTAGTCATGATTGGATGTAGCAGATTAATACAAATCAACTTTCTTAAAGTATATCGTCTCTGACGAGGAGTGTATAAATTAGCCAAAATAACTCATTGACATAATCTTTAGCTGTTTAAATTTTGTCAGCAATTTTTAATTTTTACTTGTTAAAGGAATACGAATAGTAAACTCTGTGCCGCATTCTGGGGTAGAATCAACTTCAATAGTTCCTGCGTGTTTATCTACAACGATTTGATAAGCGATCGCCATTCCTAATCCGATTCCTTTGCCCACAGGTTTGGTCGTAAACATGTGGTCAAATACGCGTTGCTTAACATCCTCAAACATCCCAATGCCATTATCATAAATTTGAATGATCGCGTAATTACTTGATTTTTCAATTTGGGTTTGGATTTTAATATGATTAGGGTTAGTTTTAAGATACTCAGAACTCCGTTTTTTACTAGCTTCTTCTAATGCATCAATCGCATTTACTAGAACATTCATAAACACCTGATTAAGTTGACCTGCGTAGCATTCTACTAGGGGTAAATCACCGTATTTCTTAACAATTTGAATTTCTGGTAGATTGGGTGTAGCTGTGATCCGACGGTTTAGAATCATCAAAGTGTTGTCTAATCCTTCATGAATATCTACAAATTTCATGTCTGCTTCATCAAGGCGCGAGAAGTTACGCAATGATAGTACAATTTCACGAATGCGCTTGGTTCCAACTTGCATTGATGTCATAAGTTTGGGTAAATCTTCTGCTAGAAACTCAATATCAAGCTCTTGGGCGCGATCGCTAATTTCGGGGGTAGGATTTGGGTAGGTTTGTTGATAAAGCTTAAGCAAATCGAGGATATCTTGGCTGTAAACACTTGCATGGTTGAGGTTGGCATGAATAAAATTAGCCGGATTATTGATTTCGTGTGCCACTCCAGCAACCATTTGTCCCAAGCTAGACATTTTTTCGGTGTGGATGAGTTGAGCTTGGGTATTTTGCAATTCTTTCAAGGCTTTGCTGAGTTGCTGCGCCTGCTGACTGGAAATCAAGCCGCGATCGCGAATCTCTTCATATAGTTGCACCTGTCGACATGCACCGATCAACCCAACTACTAGCAATCCTCCCAAAACCGTAGCCAACAAGTTCAACGCTTGCAATGGCGATTCAATATTTTCTTGTGGCACAACCAACGCTACCGACCAATTTGCTTCTCTGAGGGGAGTATAAGCAACATAGCTCCACTTACCATCCAGTTGAGCAAATTCAATATTTGTAAGTTTAGCTACCATTTGTTGAGTAATTTCAACTAACCTGTGATTGGATGAATTGAGGAAACTCTGAGCGGCTTTTTCGGGTGTACCAATTAGTTCCGTGTTGGGATGGGCGATGGGAACTCCTTGAGAATTGAGCGCAAAGGCATAGCTGCCTTTGCCTTGATGTAAATTGCCGATCACCTCAACTACTCGGTTAATCGGAATGCCTCCCATTAAAACACCTGCTGGTTTTGTGCCTGTTTTGGCAGGAATCGGCGAACTAATTTGAATCTGTAGCTGTTTAGTTGTGCGTCCAATAACTGGATCGGCTGCTACGGTTTCACCCGCCATACTCCGTTGAAAAAACTCTCGGTCTTTAACATTGAGATCATCTCCGTGAGTATTGATTAATAGCGCATCCGGTGTGACCAACCCCATGAGCAAAAACGTTTGTAGCCGCTTCAATTCAGATTGCAAGTAAGGTTCCATTACAGACCAATCGAGCGATCGCACCACAAATGAATTTGCCAAAGACTTAATTTCTGTCTTACGAATGGCTAACCAGTTATCAATATCACCTTGACCTTGGTGTGTTTTTAATAATACTTGCTCTTTGAGACTATCGAGCAACAGTCCTTTAATAATATTGTAACTAGTAATAGCTGTGGCACTAATGCTAATAGACATAATCACCACAATTGATAACAATAGTAAGTTCCGCGATCGCCATTTAAATAAGTAGTAATTTTTGTTGTTTTGAGCATACCATTGGGGATTGATTTTCAACCATACTTTCCGTAATTTAAGCATCATCGTCGCTTTACTCCAAGTTAAAATTTAAAAAGTAAAAATGAAAAGTGCTGAGTAATTTCTACTTTACTCAGCACTTAGCAATGGCTCAACGCCCCACTAGCGCTAACAGCACTGATTATTTTTGTTGAGTAGCAATTTGAATGATAAACTCTGTACCCTGTCCAACTTCTGAAGTGCAGGAAAGCGAACCTCCATGTGCTTCTACCACAATTTGACGAGCGATCGCTAATCCTAATCCAGTGCCTTTTCCTACTGGTTTTGTGGTGAATAAATGGTCAAATACTTTTTGTTTAACCTCCGATGACATTCCTACTCCGTTGTCGGCAATCTTAATTAAAACATGCTTACCTGAATCTGCTACACAGGTTTCAATGGTGATGCAATTGGGTTTAGCGAGAATAGCTTCTAGACTATGCTCTGAATTGTATTGTTCAAGTGCATCAATGGCATTTGCTAACAAGTTCATAAACACCTGATTAAGTTGTCCAGCAAAGCATTCCACTAGGGGTAATTTGCCATAATTTTTAACAACCTCAATCGCCGGACGGTTTTCATTAGCTTTTAAACGGTGTCTGAGAATCAGAATAGTGCTATCAATACCTTCGTGAATATCAAAGGGAACTTTATAATCCTTATCTGCTCTAGAAAATGTTCGCAAACTGGTACTGATACTGCGGATACGGTTAACACCCAATTTCATTGAGTCCAGCAATTTAGGTAAATCTTCGCGTAAATAATTCAGGTCGATGGCATCAATTTCATCTTGAATATCTAAACCAGGATTAGGAAACTTCTGTTGATAAAGGTTAATTAATCCAAACAAATCTTTTACATAATCTTTAGCTGGTTCTAAGTTACCAGCAATGAAGCCAACAGGATTATTGATTTCATGGGCAACACCTGCTACCAAATTACCAAGTGCAGACATTTTTTCACCTTGCACTAATTGTAATTGCATCGTTTGGAGTTCTTGTAAAGCTTGTTCTAATTGTTGTTTTTGTTGTTGTAGTAATTGTTGTGCTTGCTGGCGTTCCGTGATGTCTTCAGAGGTGCTAAGGATGCCAAAAACGTTTCCTTCTTTATCTTTTAAGGGAATTTTATTTGTATTCGACCACTTTTCTTTTCCATCTGCTTGCTGCACTGTTTCGATAATGTTGAGTTCAGGTTGCCCAGATTCCATAACGCGGCGATCGCGCGCTACGAAAAAATCTGATTGCTCACTAGTCCAAGGAAGGTTGTAGTCTGTTTTCCCAATAACATTTTCTGGCACTCCTAGACCCCAAGTTTGCGTAAACTTATGATTACAGCCTAAATAAACACTATTGCAGTCTTTCCAGAAAACAGATTGTGGGATATTGTCAATAATTAACCGCAAAAATTGTTCAGTCTGTCCCAGGTTTTCTAAAGTATCTTGTGCTTGCTGATAAAGCCTAGCGTTTTCTAGGGAAATTGCAGCTTGAGTGCATAATAAATTGAGAATTTCGACGCGATCGCTAGTAAACGCCCCAGTCATTAAATTGTTTTCTAAATACAAAATCCCTAACAATTTCCCTTGATATAAAATTGGTGTACACAGCAAGCTTTTAGGTTGCTGATGAATAATATAGGGATCGGCTATCAGCACCGGATGTAATGTTGTATCAAGGATAACGGTAGGTTGTCGGCTGCGTTTAACGGCGTAAATTAGGCTATGGGGAACGTCTGCACTATCTTCCACAAAAATGGACTGTAACACCGTTGATTGTTGCCCAGCTTGAGCCATCGCCTCAATTAGCAATCTATCTTCTTTAAGCAGTAGTAACGCACACTTATCTGCTCCAGCATTTTCAATCACTACTTGTAGCAGCTTTGTAAGTAATTTATCTAATTCAATTTCACTGGAGAGAGTCTGAGAGGCTTTTAAAACTGTTGCCAAATCTAGCATTACTGATGTATTGCTGCTAGATGTTACTGATTTATGAATGCTTGGGTGGAAGGTAGCAATGCTGTCAATATTTGCGATTGTGTCATTGGGTGTGAGTGGCGATACTCTTTCAGAGTCACTTCGTGAACGCCTCTGTTGTAAAATTGGGGCTAGCAGTTGTGGATAACGCTGTTCTAGGTCATCGACTTTGGCTTTAGCATCCCAACGGGTGTAGCAATAGTAAGCATTAATTAAATACTCTTGAGCAATGCGTTCTTTGCCCCATTCTAAATAAAACTTGGCTGCAAGCTCGTTGGCGAGAGCTTCTTCGTTGACATATTCGTTTTCTTTAGCTTTCGCAATGGCGCGATCGTATGACTCGATTGCATCCATATATTTGCCAGAAATTCTTGCTATTTCCGCAGATAACAAGAGATATCGATGTAGAAAGTTGTCTGGGCAACTATTCGCCCAATTTTTCTGAATTTGTTGATGCTCTCGAATAATGTCCCAATACTGCTTTTTCTTCTCTAATGTCACATTGGGATAAAGAGCTATCAAGCTGAGTGGATAATAGAAATGATACTGAATAATTGGGAAAAAACCAGAGTTACAACCAAGAGTTTTCTCAGCTTCTTCTGCTGCTTGCACAGCATCTGTGTAACGACCATAAAGGTACGACAATTGAATTTTAAGAAAGCAGTACCAATTAATTCCATGATCGAAGTTATTCTTCTGTCTCCATACTTCTATGTATGGAATATCTTCGTCGTTGCGATCGCCTAATAAATCGGTGTTTTTAGATATATCTTGCAGATTTAACAAGAACTGCCTCTGTAAAGTAAATGCATACAGCATATTGGCATCATTAACCTGTTGGACATAACTCAGATATTTTTCAGTTTCCGCGTAAACATCTGAGAGGCGATCGCCTTTAATTAACATTGCCCAAATCAAAAACGAAACCGCCCAAACACCAAACACCAAATTTCCAGTTTCTTGACAGACTTGGAATGATTCCTGAGAAAGTGGTAAATTCGTTTTCAAATGCTGATTATAGGGATTAATCGTGTGTGCAAAGATATTATTGGTCTTAAAAATAAATTGAGTACTATTAAAGTGACGATCGAGTTTTAGTGCTAATGTACCGAACTCATAAGCAGTTTGATAATTTCCTTGATTTGCTAGACTCATCCCATATATACAGTAAGCAAAACCAGAGCTTTCTGCATTGCCATATTTAAACGATAAATTGATCGCTAATAGAGGAACCAAGCAAGTAAAATATTGATCTCCTCCCATATAAGCTGCTGCCCAAAGGTCAGCTAAAATACCCATACAAACCTTCTTTTCTGGATCTGTCATCTCAGGCAGATCGAATAAATCTGATATGCGAACCGTTTGCAGTTTAGCTTTTAATTCTTGAAGTTCAGTTTCGATAGCAGCTTGCTGTTCTTCAGGAGTGACTAGCAGATTCATCCCCATAATGCTCAAACCTTTTACCCCAGCTTCAATACTAGCTGCTATATTTTCACCTTGAGTCATTTTCAGATACATCTGAATTCGATAAATCTCTACTTGCTCAAACCTATTTTGGCTTTGAGTTAGCGCTATCTGAAATAATGTTTCGGCTTGGTGAAAATTACCATTTAAATATTCACATTCTGCGGACTCTCGATATAAGTCAAACGTAATTTTATAATTAGATAACCAAGTCTCTGCTATTAGCAAGCTTCTACCCAATGTAAAATATTTCAGAGCTGCTTTATAAGCAGTAGAAGCTTTTGCTTTCTTACCAGCGATTAGATTCAGTTGAGCTAGTTCATATTTTTGAGATTGTCCATTAATTATGTCAATTCCTTCATTTAGCTGATTAACAATATCAAAAATGCTAGCTTCAAGCGCTTCAGGTGATGTATTGTTTAACAGTAATTGCCCAATCTTGAAATGAGTAGCTTTTCGTTGAGATTCAGGGATAAGAGAATAGGCCGCTTGCTGAACGCGGTCATGAAGAAATCTGTAAGAGCAAGAATCAGGAAAATTGTGTTGCTGAAATTCGGAGTTTTGAATTCTCAATTCAGACTCGTCATGATAGAACTTGTAAACTTCATTGGTAGGAATAATCAACCCATCTTGCAAAGCTTTCCAAAAGTCTGCGGCTGTTTCCACTTGAGATTTTTCATAGACGATCGCTAACGTCGCTAAATCAAATTGATTTCCTACACAAGCCGCTAACTTCAAAACTTCTTGAGTTTTTGCTGACAATTTCTGAAGCTGAACTGCCATAAACTCTACTACATCATCGGTAAGAGCGAGCGATCGCACCTGAGCAATATCACATTCCCAATAACCACCATTAAAATTAAATGTAATTAGTTGCTCTTGATGTAGCGCTTTGAGAAACTGGGTACTGAAGAAAGGATTTCCTTGAGTTTTGCTCAATACTAATTCTGTTAAAGGTGTGGCTAAAGCTAAAGAGCAACTCAATGTATCTGCAACCAAATGATTGATAGAAACCCGATCGAGAGGTAATAAGGTAATCGTATTGACTGTAGCATCTAACTTCTGAATCTCTTCCAAAGTCAGCATCAGGGGATGTACTGGGTTGACTTCGTTATCTCGATAAGCACCAATTAACAATAAATAGCCGATGTCAGCTTCACTCATTAACAAGTGCATTAAGTTTAAAGAAGCAGCATCTGCCCATTGCAGATCGTCAATAAAGATCGCTAATGGATGTTCTGATGCAGTGAAGACTTGAGTGAACTTCAAAAACAGCAAATTGAAGCGATTTTGGGCTGCACTACCAGAGAGTTCTGGTGCAGGAGGCTGTTTACCAATCATACTTTCCAGTTCTGGAATCACCTCAATCATCACTTGTCCGTGTTCACCCAAAGCAGAGAGAATTTTGCGCTTCCACTGCTGGAATTGGACATCAGTTTCACTTAACAGTTGCCCGATTAAGTCTCGAAAGGCTTGCACAAAGCCAGAGAAAGGGATATTGCGCTGGAACTGGTCAAATTTACCTTTAATGAAATAACCCCGTTGTCGCACAATTGGCTTGTGGACTTCGTTCACCACAGCAGTTTTGCCAATTCCAGAGAAGCCCGCTACCAACATAATTTCAGTGCTTCCCTGGCTGACTCTCTCAAAGGCATCCAGTAAATTTTGAACTTCGGCTTGGCGACCGTAGAGCTTTTCTGGGATGATGAAGCGATCGCAAATATCTCGCTCACCCAATTGAAAGGATTTAACCCTGCCAGTTTCCTGTAATTGAGACAAACATTTTTCTAAATCAAATTTCAGCCCTAATGCACTCTGATAGCGATCTTCAGCATTTTTCGCCATCAATTTCATCACAATCTCATAAAGAACTTCGGGAATTTCTTCTTCTCCCCTGCCCCCGGTCACTGAGCGTTGGTCATTGAGCGTAGCCGAAATGAGCCGAAGTGCTGCCCCCTGCCCCCTGCCTCCTAATTGCTCTGGAAGCTTTGCAATATGACAGTGAACCAACTCCATCGGATCGTTAGACTCAAAGGGCAGATGTCCAGCCAGCAATTCATAGAAGGTAACGCCGAGGGAATAGTAATCACTGCGATAGTCAATTCCACGATTCATCCGCCCAGTTTGTTCTGGAGAAAGGTAAGCGAGAGTACCTTCTAAGACATTGGGACTGTGAATTTCGCGGGTTTCTCTAGGTAAAAGAGAGGCAATACTAAAGTCAATTAACTTGACTTGCTTAGTTTCCGGGTTGATGAGGATGTTGGCAGGCTTAATATCTTTGTGGATAACCTGATGGCGGTATAGTCCGTCAAGAATATTACTTAGAGCGATCGCAATATCCAAAAACTCTGTCAAAGTATATTGGTTGCTCGCCATTTTTTGGTTGAGCCAATCTCTGAGGGAAATGCCACCAAAATCCTCCATCACCAAAGCATAGCTATTGCGGTAAGGTTCCAGGCTGTAGGGATGAACAATACCGGGTAGGTCAAGATTTTTAGCAATAGTGTACTGATTACGGAACAGCAACAGTTCATTGAAGGTAGGATACTCTTGCTGGAGCAGTTTAATCACAACCGGAAGTCGATCGGCTTCTCGAATAGCACGGTAAACTACGGTTCTAGAGCCTGCATAAAGTTGTTCGCTAATTTGATAGTTCAAAAGCTTGTCCATCGGCTCAACTGCTGTATTCATACTTCATCAACTCTTGTGAAATCAGCTACTTATTTAAAGTAGTTTGCCCAAGAATAAGCTTTTGCTAACTCAGTTTTCTTTTAAACAATTGGATTGTACGCGTGTCATCTATCTGTAGCTCTTTCAGCAAAACTACCGCTATTTCCAGTAAAATCAAGTTCTAAGGACTGTGGATTTGGGAGAAACTTAGGGTGCCTACACTTGGCGTTAACATTGACCACATCGCCACTATCCGGCAAGCGCGGCGGACGGTGGAACCAGACCCGGTAGCGGCGGCGGTGCTGGCAGAATTAGCCGGTGCTGATGGAATTACGGTGCATCTGCGTGAAGATCGGCGACATATCCAAGATCGGGATGTGCGGATATTGCGGCAAACAGTGCGATCGCATCTTAATTTAGAAATGGCCGCTACAGATGAAATGCTGGCGATCGCTCTCGATATCAAACCAGATTACGTGACTTTAGTCCCCGAAAAGCGCGAAGAAGTCACAACAGAAGGCGGACTAGATATTGCCCTCCAAATTGCTAGAATAGGTGAGATAGTCGATAAATTGCAAAGCGCTAACATTCCAGTTAGTTTATTTATCGATGCCGAACCAGCACAAATTGAAGCATCTGTCAAGATACAGGCGCAGTTTATTGAATTGCACACCGGACAATATGCTGAGGCTAAAGATGAAACAAATCGCCAGCGAGAATTAGCCATATTAGCAAAAGGGTGTGAGCAAGCGATTCAAGCTGGATTGCGAGTTAACGCTGGTCATGGACTCACCTACTGGAACGTCTATCCGGTGGCTGCGCTTCCAGGCATGGAAGAACTGAACATTGGTCATACCATCATCAGTCGGGCAGCATTAGTAGGTATAGAAAGGGCAGTCCGCGAGATGAAGCAAGCTATGAGAGGGGACAGGTGACAGGGAATAGGGAATAGGGGAAGAAACTGATAACCTATAATCTGTAACCTATAACCTGCAACCTATAACCTAGAGGGGTTGTCACTGCGAAATCTAGAAATTGGGATCGAATCTTCAGCAAAAACTTCTATGAGCGCAACACAATCTAACAACCTGCCACTTTGGGTACAGGATCGGGATAAGGTGATAGCAGAAAGTACTAATGTCGAGTGGCGCTATCAGACACCGCCTGATTATTCCCGTTCCAAAGAGAATCTCGCTAAAGAAAGTATCCACAATCATCTTGAAGGTACACTGGAAGCGATCGTGCAAAACTTGGTAAGAACCTTTGAGATGGAGGTATCTTTCAAAGCTAACCCGCAAGAGTGGTTATCTATTGTGAATGACAACTTTCGCGTCAGTACCAATGGCGGAGTAGAGTACACCGCAGCAGATTTATCAGCCCAAGGTACTTACAATTTATTTATGGCTGATTCAGAGCATTATAAGGCTTCAGAAGAAAGCTTTGAATCATCTGCAAAAGTCTTCCACACCACATTTCCCCAAGGATTTCCTTGGGAAGTTCTGGAAGTTTTCTCCGGGCCACCAAATGTCACATTTAAATGGCGGCATTGGGGACATTTTAACGGAGAATACAAAGACCATGCACCGACTGGAGAGACGCTAGAAATTATCGGCATGACCATTGCAAAAGTTACCGATGACTTGAAGATTGTTTCTTTAGAACACTACTTCGATAATAATCTGTTCTTGGAAAAGCTAACATCTGGTGGTAAACAGACAAAATCTGAAAACCAGAAAAGTGCTTGTCCGTTCAGTTCCTGGTTCAAGAAATCCCCCAAAAGTTAGTTTGTAAGGGTACAGAGTCACTGTGCCCTAAAATTATTCACATAGCAACCAAAGGATGAAAATGCAAACATACCATTACGTTTTGGCAAGTCAGCGCTTTCTTCTCCAGGAAGAACCGATACAGGAAGTTCTCAAAGAACGTACCCGTAATTACCACGAACAAGAAAAACAAATAGATTTTTGGTTGGTTGAGCAACCAGCTTTCTTAGATGCATCTCAATTTAAAGATATAAAGGCCAAGTGTCCCCAACCAGCAGTGGCAATTATTTCTACAAATCCCCAATTTATTACTTGGTTAAAATTGCGTTTAGAGTACGTTATTACTGGAGAATTTCAGGCTCCTTCTGAGACAATACCTGATGCATTGGCATCCTTGGCTAGCGTATCCTCTTAGGAGGAGGCAGAGGGGTAGAGAGAAGAGTGCAGAGGAGAGAAGTTTTCTCCCTGCTCCCTGCTCCCTGCTTCCTAATTTTATTTTTGAGTAACAAAATATATTTTTTACACTATTTTTATCCCCATACTGAAGTAGCGAGGTTTTTATCTTTTTTCTTATAAAATCTTCTAAGACACCTTGATTTACATAATCTAACTTTTGTGCATAGATTTCAGATTTTACCAAGTGTTTTAGGATTAGCGATGTCTACGATGAGCTTCGCTTACGCAGGGTTGATTGGTGGCATGAGTTCTGTCTTTGCCCAACAAGCCATTCCCGTTTGTCAACCACCAAATACAGGTGAGTATCTTTTATTAGTAGTCAGTCCTACAGCAAATAATCAAAAGCAGTTGCGTAGTGCCTTACCACCTGAACTTAAGACTATCACCTGCAAATATCTCAACGAAACTGTGACACGAGTAGGGGGCTTTAATAAAATTGACGATGCCAATCGTTGGGCGAGATATGTCAGCAATATTGTTGGTTTATCTGCCATAATTACAACTCGACCAACAACAACGGCAGATGTGCAGCCACAGTCACAGCCACAACCACTACGACCTCAGCAAGCAATTAGCTATAATCCTCAAGCTTTAGGAGAGGGTTATGCAGTGCTGGTAGATTATTACAACCGTCCAGAACTAGTAAATAGTGTGCAGCAAGCAGTGGGAGGTAATGTAGGTTTTGTTTCTTATGGGCAACGTCCTTACCTGCTGGCAGTTTACACTACTAATCAAAGTGAAGCATACAACACATTACAGAAGCTAAATAATGGTGGTTTTGTTGCCAGTATAGTAGATAGTCGTAAAGTGATTCTGCTGCGCTCAACTGTGCGGTTGTAGTGATCTTAATTTTGCTGGCATACTAATAGGAATTGCCAGGGTAGCTAATTGTCAACCAATTTTAAATTTTGGATTTTAAATTTTGAATTTAAAATCCAAAAAAGTTTAAATTCAGGCATTTATACTAGCTCTCTAAAAGACAAGCTATGTAGAACATATGCTTTTATTCGATGACTTTTTGCTAAGACTTTGCCAAGTATGGTATTCCAACAGCCGATAACTTCGACTTTGCCAAGTATGGTATTATACCAATTCTGTATGAAGATGCGCCAAACTAAATAAGAAACGAACCGCAAAGGGCGCAAAGAACGCAAAGAAAGAAGCCAAGAGAATTTAGCGCAGCCTCACAAAGAAATGGTATTACAACGGCTGATAACTTCGACTTTGCAAAGTATGGTATTCAAACTGGAAACGATATACCAAATTTTTGTGCTAATGGTAATATCCCAATTGTTTAGTGCCAATTGTCTAACTTTAAGGGCAAATTTAACTGAGACATAATTCCAAAACTCTGGATTTGTCTACCTTTTAATTACACGATATGTAAGTTTCGCTAAACAAAAATCACACCTTAGCAAAAGATAACAATTACAATAGACTTCTTGCAGAAGTCGGGAAAGGGGGAAAGGGGAAAGGGAAAGATTCTGTATTTTGCCTTTCCCCCTTAACCTTTACCCTTTTCCCACCTCTTGCAAAAAGCACTTTTGCAAGAGGTCTAATGTTGTAGCTTTTGCATAAGGTGAGATATTTGGTATCTATGGAAGAGTTGGTAGTGAGCATGACTTCATCATCTAATAACTCTCATTTTCAATTTATTTATACTCCTGCAAAGCCCCTAACTTGCGAATTCCCGGCCAAATCATGGCTGTAGCAATCACTACTACAATTGTGCCAATTCCACCGCCCACAACGGAAATCACTGGGCCAAATAAAGCAGCAGTCAAACCTGATTCAAAGCCTCCTAATTCATTTGAGGCACTAATAAACACGCTATTAATAGCAGCAACTCGACCACGCAAATGATCCGGTGTTCTGATTTGAACTAATGTATGGCGGATCACAACGCTGATACTATCTAGTGCGCCACCAAGGATCAGCATCAACATAGACAGCCAAAAGGAACGAGAAAGTCCAAAGATAATTGTGACAACGCCAAAGCCAACCACTGACCATAATAAGGCTGGGCCTGCTTTGCGTAACGGTGGTAAATACGCCAGTGTAATGGCCATAGTCAAAGCACCGATGGAGTGGGCTGCTTGTAAATATCCCAATTCCACTGGCCCCACGTGTAAAATATCTTTGGCAAAAATCGGAAGGAGCGCGATCGCACCACCCAACAATACAGCAAACATATCCAATGTAATCGCTGCTAAAATCAACTGATTCTGCCAAACAAATTTAGCGCCAGCAGCAAGTGCTTTAAATGAAATTGGCTCAGTTGCGCGGATGACTTTTTGCTGTTTGATTGCTAGCGTTAAAATAAAACACAGTAAAGCTGCGATCGCTGCTAACACATAAACTCCTGTAGCACTTCCCAATAGCGCAATCCCAAATCCCCCGAAGGCTGGGCCAACAACAGCAGCCAATTGAAAGCTACTACTATTCCAAGTAGCTGCATTGGTAAACGCGCTGACAGGTATCAACTGCCACATCAAAGCATCACTGGCAGGTTTGAGGAATGCCCTCGCTACACCTGTTAATACTAAGCAGGCGTAAATTAGAAAAATTGCCCCTTGAGTATAGGAAAGCACCCCTAAAGCTAGGGAGCAGAGGGCTAGCAACATTACCGAGAGTAACATGGTCACTTTACGATCGCGGCGATCGGCAACATCTCCGGCAATTAAGGTGAGAATAATCATCGGTAGGACTTGCGCCAGTCCTACACCACCTAAAGCTATAGCTGAGTTAGTCCGCTCATAGAGTTCCCAGCCAATCGCTACAGTTTGCATTTGCGACCCCACGAACAGCACCAGCCGTCCGATGGTAAATAGCCGATAGTCTCGAAACTTAAAGGCTGCAAAGGGATCGTGTTGTGCAACCTCAAAGTTATGGGGCTTTGAGTTCTGTTTTCTCGAAGACATTTTTTAGTAGAGTTAAGCCTTCTTCAATGTTGGAAATTTGGTCTTCTGAAAGACCTTTGAGCAAATCGCTAATATGAGCGCGAGTTTGATCTTGGGATTGCTTAAGATGGTGTTTTCCATCTTCAGTTAAATTGAGCAGCACCCGCCGCCGCTCTTGAGGATGAGCAATCCGTTTCACGAAGTCGCGTTGTACTAAGCGTTCTATGGTTGCTGATGCCGTGGCAGAGGTGACACCTAAATGCTCTGCCAGATCAGATAATGAAGCACCAGGATTGCGGTTGATAAATGCTAGCGATCGCAATTGAGGTATGGATAAAAAAGCGGCACTATGGGCACGCATATCCGCTCGGATAAACCGCATCACTAATGGAACTGTTTCCATTACTCTAGCGGCACATTCTTCGGAAGTTGCACCTTGATTAGGTTTATCCAAGGTCATGGGCTTGTTGTTCTCCTAGTTACATGGCCACCCGTGGATAAAGTTTTCCACCTAGAATGGCCAAAATTATTAATGTGAATAAGAGAATTGTACAATCCAGACCAAAGCTATAGATGCTAGTGCCATTCAGCAGCATGGTGCTACGTAAGCCGTCAACCAGATAAGTCAACGGATTTAAATGGGAAATCAACTTTAACCAACTGGGCATCAAAGAAATTGGATAGATGGCATTGCTCGCAAAAAATAACGGCATGGTTAACAATTGTCCAATACCCGTCATCCTTTCTCGGCTTTTCACCAAACAGCCAATAATTAATGAAAAAATACAAAATGTTCCCGCCCCCAGTATGACTAGCAGCAATACTTGGAGAATAGCTAGAGGATAAAGATTTAGTTTGACACCTAATAAAAATGCCAATCCGTAAATGAATATTACCTGAGATAAGCACCTTACCCCACATGCTAAACCTTTGCCCAACACCATCGCTACACGGGGTGTAGGACTAGCTAAAAATTTATGGACAATCCCTAAATCTCGCTCCCAGATTAGCGTCATCCCACCACTAAAAATTGCCACAAACAAAATACTCTGAGCCAAGATGCCAGCAGAAATAAAGTCCAAATAGGGTAAGTTCCCCGTAGGAATCGCGCGAGTTCGGGTGAAAACTTGCCCAAAGATTAGGAGCCATAAGGTTGGTTGCACAGCTCGAACTACTAAATCAGTGGGATCGTGGCGAAGTTTACGTATTTCTAATTCTGCGATCGCCAGGGTTTTTGTAACTAGCTCTTTAATTGCAGAGATCAAATTTCCTCGGACAGTGGGTGGTGCTTTAACCCAACCGTTGAGCAGTACGTCTGGTTCTTGCTGTGTCACGGTAGTTGACTCCTGATGTTAACTGGTCGCCTGTATAGTGAATAAAGACATCATCCAAAGTTGCATTTGGGTTATTTAAAGAAGCTTTTAAGTCCCTTGGTGAACCTGTGGTAACGACTTCACCTTGCTGCATAATCGCTACTCGGTTACATAAGCTATCCGCTTCTTCTAAAAAGTGGGTTGTTAAAAATATAGTTGTGCCGTAATCACCACAGAGTTGTAGTACAAGCTGCCATACTTGAGTTCGAGCGATGGGATCTAGTCCGACAGTCGGCTCATCAAGAAACAGAATTTGGGGTTGATGTAGAACTGATATGCCAATTTCCAGCTTGCGGATCATCCCACCAGAGTAGTTTCGTACCAAGCGTTTCGCCGCATCTTGCAAACCCATGTATTCTAGAATTTCATAGATACGGCGATCGCGTCCTTTGGCAGGTATTCCATACAGCTTGGCGAAGATTAAGAGATTTTCGTAACCCGTGAGACTACCATCAGCAGACAGCGCCTGGGGGACATAGCCGATAGCCCGTCTCACCGGATTAGATTGACGAGCCACGTCATAGCCAGCTAAGGTTGCTTTCCCAGCACTGATAGGCAGCAAGGTTGTCAACATTTTAATAACTGTACTTTTCCCTGCGCCATTGGGGCCAAGCAGTCCAAACACTTCGCCCTGTTCCACAGATATGTTCAGGTTATTAACTGCGGTGAATTTCCCAAAACGGCGTGTGAGTCCCTGAGTTTGCAAAATCAACGGTTTTGGTTCGGTAGGAGGTTGCGATCGATTTATTTTTCCCGTCAGTATTGTCACAAGTTTGATGCACTTATATTAATTAGCAAATCTAACTATTAGCTTCTCAATAGATTTACCAGAAGTCAATAGACTTCTGGCGGAAATTTGAATCAGAGTAAAAGGAAACTCAGTAGAGTGGCGGCAAAGTTATTGATGGGCGAAGTATCACTGGCAAATTAACCGCAAACACTTGCTAGAGATGGTTAATAGGTAAAAATTTTCAGAATGCCTACTGCTCAGTTAGAAAGTCTATGCCGCATTTAATTTTCATCAACAAGCTGCAAAACCCTCTTATATAAAGGTTCTGCCACCCAGAATCCTGCTTGGTTAATCAGAGCATCTAACAAAGGTTTCACAGCAAAAATCAGCTTTTGACTTTTAGCTTCAACCAAAATCCCTAAAATTCCTGTGTAACCAAGATTTAGCCTAGCTGCAACCATGCGACCACGACGTTCATCAATCAAAACTTGATCTGCTTTCATTTCTAGTGCTAGAGCGATCGCTTCAGCTTCACCAATATCCAGTTCATTGCTGAGTGCTTCAACCAATGTTCGATCTTGAACTGGACGAGTTTGAATCCAGATAAAAGTTTGGACTTCAATTGCACCTGCAACTGGAAAGTTAGGATCAGTCAGTTCTCGGTAGACAGCTTCAGGAATTAGGACTGTTCCATAAAGCTGTTGTAGTAAATGAAGATGGTTAATGGCGGCGAGGTTATTAATGGGTGAAGTATCACTGACAACGATCACAGTCTACCCATCGCCCGCAAGTTTTCTATATCTTGGTCAAAATCCTCGACCCCATAATGCACTGAAATTTGACGACTTGCGAGTAGATGCTGAAATGCTATACGATTCATCCCTGCAAATTGGCTGGCTTGAGCAAGGGTTAACTTTTCTTTTTGAAAGAGCATCACCGCAATTTCCTGCTTCATTTCGCCTTCAGTCATCCGAGTTGCGGTTAATATTTCATTAGGAATGACGACGCTCATAATTATAATCCTCTCTATCACTACTATTCTAAGCAGCTTCAAACTCTTTGTTGCTGATTTGGTATACAGCAAAATGCCACTAGTATTAATACTGTTACAGATTTAGTAACAATTATGCTCTAGTAGTAGAGTATCGTGTACCAGATTATGAGAAATTGATTTATGAATTTTGAAGATATTACCAATAAAGCCGTTGAAAAAGGTGTAGAAACTGCTGTAGAAAAAACTTTAGGCGTTAAAGACCTAAAGACGGTAAAAGCCGTTGTAGAGACTGGTGCGGCCGCAGGGGCTGCTGTCAGTGCTGCTACAGGGTTATCTGTTGCAGCAACTTCAGGAGCAGGAATCACTTCTGGTCTAGCTGCGGCAGGTGGTGTGGTTGGTGGTGGCATGGCCGCCGCTCCTGCTGTATTGGCAGCAGGACCAGCTTATGCTGGAGCAAAAATAATGAATGAAACTTTGTTCAAAGACCAACCGGATTTGTCTGCGGAAGAACGTGAAGCTCGTGCAGCTGCAAGAACAGCTACAAATATTGGGGCTGCTGCTGGTGTAGCTGGTGCTGGTGCTGTAACTGTAGCTGCTGGTGCTTCTGGTGCTGCAATTATGAGTACCCTTGCAGGTATTGGTGGTGTTGTTGGGGGAGGTGCGATCGCTGGTACTGCAATAGTTGCTGCTGCACCTGTTGCTGCTGCGGCAGCTATTGGATACGGGATATATAAACTTTTCGGCGGCGGTAAAGACAAATAGCGTTAAATAAGTTATCCAATGCAGTGTTAAGCTGCATTGGAGTGAACGAATGAAGGTTGGTCAGCGCACTATTAGTTAGTTTTCAGTAAGGCAGTTTTTTAATACATATAAGAGTCAAGAGCGATCTGTTCCTATATTTAATTAAGATTTAAATATTTATGCTTCAACCGACGAAAAGATATTTTGAATATACTTCAGATACTCGTTGCTCAGTACGGGGTTGTGAAAAACCTCCTGAGTACGAAGTTTATTTATACGACTACTACCCTTTGTACCATGAAGAATTTTTTGAGCAGGATCAAACCTGTCCGTTTTTGTGTGAACACCATATGGAGGAAAATGAATTTTTAGCAGACGGATTAAGGACACCACGAGGCTACGTAAAATATCCTTACAGCAATCGTTATCAAGCACAAGGATATACAAAATACTCTCCCATTAGGGAGTTATTTGATGATATTTATGCAGTAGATTCAAAAGTATTAATTCCAAACAGTATAGAGATAGTAGACGTTAATAAAGAACTGATTAAACATTTAGCAAAACATCCGGAGATGTTATACGAACTCGACCCTAGAAAATTTGAGGAGTTAGTTGCTCATATTTTCCAAATACAGGGTTTTGATATTACCCTGACTCCAAAGACGAGAGATGGTGGTAGAGATATACAAGCAGTTCATAAAAGTTCCCTTGGCAATATGCTCTATTTGATCGAATGTAAACGCTATCAATCATCGAATAAGGTTGGAGTAGAGTTAGTTAGATCCCTTTACGGTGTAAAGCAAAGCGAACGTGCCACAATGGGAATTTTGGTGACAACATCATCATTTACAAAAGATGCTTTAGATTTTGCATCACCATTGAAATATGAACTCAGTCTGCGAGACTATGAAACACTAAAAAAATGGCTTAAGGATTATAAATAATAAATCTGAAATAAAATCATATCTATAAACCTTTCGCAAAATATCTGATTATGGCGATCGTTGTTTCCCTAAGCCCAGAATTAGAAGCACGACTGCGCGAGAAAGCTACACAGCAGGGACAAGATGTTAGTTTCGTTGCAGCCCAATTGCTAGAGGCTGTCCTAGAGTGGGAGGTGCAAGACTCAGAAGCAGCTATTAAGGGTATTCAGCAAGGATTAGAAGACTTTGAAGCGGGTAGATTCCGTTCATTTGATGATTTTGCTGACGAGCAACGTCGCAAGTATAATCTGCCAGCCGATTCATGAAATACCGCATTGAAATCTCTAGTGTAGCTGAAGCAGAAGCAGACAGCGCATTTTTGCAGTTATCTCAAGTTACTTCTCCTGAAAGGGCAAGTCAGTGGTATGCAGGATTACTACAAATTATTGAATCTTTATTGCAAATGCCAAGCCGATGTTCTCTAGCTAGAGAAAATGATTATTTTAGCCAAGAAATTCGCCAGATACTTTACGGTCGAGGACGCAACTCATACCGAATAATTTTCACGATTTTGGCAAGAGAAAAAATATCGACAGTGCGTGTTCTTCATATCCGTCACGCTGCACAGCAGACCCTTGGTGAATCACTGGATGACTCTGAGACGACCTAAAGACTAGTAAGCGCACGGGGGTACGCTGGAGCATATTAAACATATACCAGCAAAGCGATCGCATCTGGTAATTTTGAGAGCGATACCTACGGCTGGCTACGCCTACGTATTAAAAATTATTGATAAATTGAGCGCTTCTTGACAAAATCCTGATTAGTAATCACAATGTAATTACAATCAAGGATAAGTATCCTCATGGGGACAGCAATTAGAACCCGTATTGTTAAAATTGGAAATTCTCAAGGTATCCGCATTCCTAAACTTCTGCTGGAACAAAGTGGTATTGGTGAAGAGGTAGAAATTGAAATTCAAGATTGTCACCTAATTGTCCGTGCAGCCTCTCAATCGCGTAAGGGGTGGGAAGAAGCATTTGCAACAATGGCGAACCAACATGACGATGCACTGCTTGATGATGGCGTAACTACAGAGTGGGAGCATCTAGAGTGGGAGTGGTAGTCAATCGATTTGATGTGTTTTTAGTTAACCTCGACCCGACAATTGGCAGTGAGATTCAAAAAACAAGACCCTGTGTAGTAATTTCACCCGATGAGATGAATAAATATATTGCCACGGTTATTGTTGCTCCAATGACAACTAAAGGACAGTCTTATCCGACTCGTGTCACTTGTGATTTTCAGGGCAAGGATGGGCAAATCGTTCTAGATCAAATTCGTACAGTTGACAAGGCTCGATTAGTCAAAAAGCTAGGTCAGATTGACTCTGATGAACAAAAAGCAGTTTTAGATACCTTAGCTGAAATGTTTGCTGAATAATATGTCTAATAATCCTATACACCGGATGGTGATGAGATGCCACCGTAATAGTTATACCAATTTTATATGAGTATGAACTATATAACATCTCTGGTTATCTTCAACATTTTATTTCCACCAGGCTGTAATTCGTATTCAACCTTTTCAATATCTACCTTGTAACCTTTTAAAGTGTAATATTTTACTATTTCATCTAAATGTTGTGAATGTTTCCACATTAAAGTTATCAGGGGAAATATTCTGACTTCTTTAGCAATACGCAACATCTCACCTACTGAATTTAAGTGAAAATCGTAATCGAGATGATCTGAATATAAAAATAATAAATGCGAACAAAGAGCTATATCAAACTCTTGATTATCATAAGCTAATTTTGGCAATTCACCGACTGCGTATCTTTTACTTTTTTTGCCAATTTCATAATCAGACAGAAATTCTCGAATAACTTTGACTCGATTGTGTCGCAAATCATCTGGAGATTTATGATAGCTCCATACCCAATCATTCATTGTAGCCTTGACTTGATTAATGATATCATCTACTACTTCATTAAATCTTTGCAATATTTCATCACCAGAAAATTGGTAGAGTGGATCAATAGAAACTACACTTTTCCCCTGATGTGTCATTTCTGCATTAAAGCTTGCCGGGCCATCCCCAATCCCAATGATTCTTTTATTTAAATCTGCATTTGTTAAATTGAATATTTTTATATATTCATCCATTGACCTCCCAAAAGGAACTACTTTATCTAGAACCATTGCCATAGAATTTACCTCGTCAATAGACTGATTAAACTGAATGATGATACCATCAAAATGTTTTATTTACTGAGAGCTGGCAATCATTCATAAGCGCGTTAAGTTCTTTTATAACTGTCAAGGGATTTCTAACTCTAAATATAGCAGCGATACCTTCGGTAAGCTTCGCTAACGCAGCTTCATAAGAGAATGTCTGAAAACTTTTTGGTGTTGTATTTGAGACTTGTAGATCCCCCTAAATCCCCCTTAAAAAGGGGGACTTTGATTCCGGTTCCCCCCTTTTTAAGGGGGGCTAGGGGGGATCAAGCGAAATATTTAATACTTCTCACACATCCTCTAAGGATTTCTACCTGTTTTTTTACAGCATTTATTGCAGCTTGATTTGATAATCCTCGGACACTAACTAGCCATGCCGCTAATATGTGTCCAGTACGTCCAATTCCACCAGCGCAATGTACAACAACTTTCTCATTTTCTTTATCTGCTTCTATTAAAAAAGGAAGTATTTTATTAGTGAGGGTTTCTAAATCACATAGATGGAAATCTGCAATTGGTGCCCAACAAACTAGTTGATTCCCAAATTCCTGTTTGTATCTGTTTAGAAGATTAGAGTAAGAAGCTAGCTGTTGTTCATCAAGAAGACAGCAAACTCGCTTGATATTTTGGCGCTTCATGAATTCTATCCAATCCTGAACGTTCTTATCAGAATATCCAGGTCGTGCAGCACCAAAGACTATTTGCTCCTTCTTCCAAGCTGGGGCAAACTTGTACATATCTAGTCTAGAGTCGAGGTTGGTAAATCTAACCAATGGCAGAAAATGGCGATGGCTGCGCCAACGCTTTCAGCGAACGCAGTTTAAAAATCCCCTTTACACTCAATGCAAGCTAAAGTTACTAATCTAAAGACCTAATGCAATGCTTACGTAAGTATACCTCGCTATCTTGCTGTAGGCTGATACTGCGCTGCATCAAATCTACCTAGAAAATTTTAAGATAATAAACTAAATTGCACGGTAATAATAAAGTTTTTCAATAAATTTTATATTTTTGTGAATTGTCTTGCTGCCTATACTACCTCTAATGCTTATTTTTAGGACTTTTGCAGCTTACTTGGCTAGCTCCAGTAGTTACCTTGACTAATCAAGGAGGTTAAGAGAAACTAACTAAATACTGATGTATGTGCTTATAATACTAATAAGTTTTGTAAAGATTCTGAGATATATATGTTGAAAGATGGAACATTAGTTAACAAATTGAGAGTTAGTATCTAGTAAAAATGTTCCTATGGCTATATTTGTAGCCTTCTGCTAAGGCAGTAGAATTTAAGCGTACTTATCCTGGTTGGCCAAAAGAATGGAGACATTAGAGTTCATAATTTATCCAGACGGTCGGGTACAAGAGAAAGTCACTGGCATTGTGGGTAATTCTTGCGCTGAAGTTACAGCAGCAATAGAGGCGCAGCTGGGGCAAGTACTTAATCATGAGCCAACCTCAGAATATTTCGCCGCTAAGGTGCAGCAACCTAATGTAGCGAATACACACACCACTTACAGCGATTGGTAAGTTTTCACAGTAGTTTAGTGTTATTAATTCACAACCACCATGTCACACTTTAGCCAAATTAAGACTCAAATCCGTAACCTTGATTCTTTGAAAGATGCTTTGACTGAATTGGGCGTAGACTGGAAACCAGGCCCGCGCGAAGTTCGTGGCTATCGCGGTCAAACCCATCCTGCCGAAGTTAGTATTGAGCAGGAAAATGGCTATGACATCGGCTTTAGATGGAATGGCAAGGAATATGAACTGGTGGCTGACTTGCAATATTGGCAACAAGATTTGTCTGTAGATGGATTTTTGCGCCAAGTAACACAGCGCTATGCTTATCAAACAGTTCTGAAAGAAACTGCTCGTGTTGGTTTTCAAGTTTCTGAACAACAAAAAAATGAAGATGGTTCAATTCGCCTGGTAGTACAGCGCTGGAGTGCGTAATGGCTGATTTTCTGCCGTCACCGGAAGAACAAGAAGATAACCGTTCCGGTTTGGAACCAGAACTAGGGGGTTTTTTACGGGATGCCCCAGAACGTTCTGGTTTAGAACCGGAATTGGGTGGTGTGCTACGCCAAAATGGTGTTTATGTTGACGAAATCACCTGTATTGGCTGTAAGCATTGCGCTCATGTTGCGCGTAACACCTTTTATATTGAACCAGATTACGGGCGATCGCGTGTGGTTCGACAAGATGGGGACGCTGAAGAAATTATCCAAGAAGCAATTGACACTTGTCCGGTTGATTGCATTCACTGGGTTGATTACACTGAACTGAGAAAGTTAGAAGATGAGCGTAAATATCAGGTAATTCCTTTAGTGGGTTATCCTGTAGAACAAGCGGTTGCTGCTAGCGAACGTCGGCGTAAAAAGCAAAAGTTAAAAACCAAAAAATCCCGTTATTAAGATAAAAACGTTAAATAAATATAATAAAGGACTGGTATATCCAGTCCTTTTATTTTTCGTCATATAGTTAATTTCTGATGTCCACATCACATCAAGTTTTTTATAAAGCCTGTTAATCCAAAATTGCTATAGCTACCTTCATTTGAAATTTAGACAATCCTGTTGTGAAAGCAATTTTTCCACTTTCGCTTCGTTTAACTTAGCCGTTAATCTTCTAGTTTCGTGCAAGTCTCTAGTAGTTTTTGCCAAAGTAAAAGTTGAGCCAACAGAGAAAGCCATACCCATAAAGCCTTTCATCCAGCTATTTACAGGTAAGTTTACAATATCGAAGCTGGTCACAGAAATAGAAATCACAAAAGCTGCCTAAGTTTGAATAACCCAAGCTGGACTGTCTTTTTGATACCATTTTGCAATTATATGTAGTATTTCTCCCCCTGCCTCCCCTGCTTCCCCTGCTCCCCCTGCCTGTCAAAACTAATATTTTTGAACGCAACTTGGTATGAGTACCGATTGAAAGAAGCGTAAGATTTCATCTGGGTTTCCAGACTTGTATCTATAGTTTAATTTTAGAGAATTGGTATTAACAGTAATTGTATTGAGTAGTAGGTTTACTGGTATCAATAGTAAGACAAGTTTGGTAACTGGACTCCAAAAGGTAAGCTCAAAAGCAATTGGAGTAAGTAGAAACTGGCACAAGATTTGTACCAGTTTTACAAGTGGCATTAAACAGATTAGTTTACTTATTCATCTGGAAAAGTCTGTACCTTGCCATCAGGACTGAGAACAACTCTAATTCTGACATTTTGTCCGCGTTTATTGGCAGAAACAAAAGGTTTACCAACTTCAGGCATCCCAGCGTTATCAACGAATTCTCTTGCTGCCTTATTAAGGGGAAAAATTCGTTCAACTGTGCCGTCAACACTGACTATCAAACTGTACTCTAATGTTTGTCCCAGTCCAGAAGGTGGTTGCCAACGCTTTGTGAGATATTCTCTAGCTTCTGCTACTTGAGGTGTGTCAAATAATGTGCCAGTAGCTACTTCTCTCGATGTGGGGTTTTTACTTGCGTCCCCTAATTGATCGATAAAAGGATTATTCTCCGCAGTTCTAGAGGAGGGAAGTTGTGAAGTAGGTTTCTGGCTAGAAGAAGGTTGCTGTAGAGAATTGATTCTTTCCTCTAGCTGTTGTGAGGTTAGTTGTGAGGGCTGGGTTGGAGTATTGCCACGATTAGTATTGGGTATGGTGTCAAGAGACGGAGGCAGAATTGGTGAGATATTAGTTGGTAAGCTATTTGCATTAGAGGAAAGTCTGGGTGGCAAATTCCGCAGTTTAGGGATAGCACCGACTTGGGAACTTGACCCGGTTGGATTCTGCCCCAGATTTGGTAAGATGGCAATTTCCTGACCTGGGGTTTTGCTCGATGGTGCGTTAGCGTTCGCGGAACTTCTTGTAGAGAAGCTCGCCGGAGGCATTGCTCGATTACTAGGAATTGCAGTCGTCCCCTGAGGTATTGTCAATGTACTTAGAGGTGGCGATGTAGAGAAACCGGAACTAGGAGCTGTTAGAGGTGCTTGGGGTAAAATTGATGTGGAAAGTGGTGGGGTGGAACCTAGCGGATTATTTGATGGAGTGATTAGCCCAGGCTCAGGCGTGGGAAAGTTTAGTGAGGATGAAGGTTCTAAAGCAGTTTTTACTGCTGCTGAATCTGATGTTTTAGCTGTCTGCTGCTTTTCTCTAAGGTTGTTAGCATATTGCCAAGTAACTGGTAAAAAACCTACACCTAATACTAATACTGCGGCAATAGGTGCCCAAGCCGGAAACCTTAAAGTCGAACTCGTGTTGTTGAGAGTTGGAAGTGCCATGACATCAGTCGAGTATTCATCTAAAGCACTTGCCAAATCAAATAATTGCAACAGACTGAGTTGAATTACAGGGCCAGATGAATAGTTGGCAAGAGAACCGAGAAATAGATTGTGAGTTAAATAGCTGCTTGGTTCTAGGTGGATATTTCCCCCAGGAATCTGGGTACTAAAGGCATTTAATGTTTTTGTTGAGGACTTTAATTCTGGTTCATCCAGTGCTGTGCTTGACTGGTGAGTACCGGAGAAACTGACCCAAAAGCTCTCTGGAGACTGTTGGAGAAATTGCTGTACGTAGCTAGTGACAGCATCACATAAAACTTCTAATTGCTCGCGATCGCCCCGAATTGGAAATCTTTGTTCTTCTGGAAGTCGGGGATCATCAAAACGTAGCTCAAAGCTCAGGTGTTTGAGGACAGTTTTACCCATCCAACGGGACAGAGGTGAGCTTTGCGCGAATACTTCTAGCGTGCAAGTCGGTGGTGTATAGCGACGAATGACAGAATTTGATAGAGGCATGGCAGGAACTGCGAAAAAGACTATTTGGAATTTTGCAAAAATTAAGCCAGTAGCTTGCAAAGAAAAGTTAGAACTTTGTCAGGTTCCTTCACTTATACAAACTAGTGTGCAAGGAGAAAGCAGTGCCGATAGTTCATTGCCCAAGAGCCAACGACCATCAAAAAGGTTTTCTGATCTAGCAAACAAATCACAAGCAAATTTTGGTTGAGAAATTTCAAATCTAAAATTTAAAATTTAGTTGAACGGTCTATAAGTGCTAGCCAGAGACGGCGATGCCCACCAGGAGCACTGTAAAAAAGTAAATCTACAAGCAGTTTTAGGGCCAGGTTGGTTAGTAAATCCGTTGAGATTTGCTCGTCCTCTTCCATCCGTTCTTGGTAGGTGTTGCAAAAAGCATCAATATAGTCTCCAAGTAAAGCAGCCTGGTGAGGTTCCCGGTTATTTTCTGCCATTTGTTCCAACAGACCGACAGCTCGGCGAATCAATTCCTGGTGCTGTTTGGCTAGGTAGCAGACAATCAAAACAAGCGATCGCGCTTCTTCGACATCTAGCTTTTTCCGCCCTCCTTGACCTTTGCGTAGGGGATTTGATTGGCGCAGTCGCCATAAAGCTACGCGGTCTGGCACTCTTGACTCTAAATTCAGATCAGTTGCCGCCGAAAGCATAGCCTCTGAACCAATCCCAGTTAAGGTTTCTAGCGCCAACAGCACCAAGTCTAATTGGGTTTTGATATTGTCCCATTGAACTGTGTTTGGAGCTGGAAGCTTGATTAAATCCTCCCACTGGGAATTTGGAGTGGCTGAGTTGGTGGCCGAGTGCATAACTTTTAGCATAGGTGATCAAGCTGATAGGGGATGTTGCTGTTACCCATTTTGAAACCAGACTCTTAAGAATCAAGCTTGGTTTCCTCTAGACATCAGCCACAGGCTTCAGCTAGCTTTTTCTATGTGGTAAACAGCAGGTATCTTTGTCCTACTCTAGAGGAAAATTTATTTTCGACAAAGTAGAAAAGTATCAATTCTAGTTAAGGTTTACCTGGCTTTCGCTGCTATCTCCGTACAAGAGTATAAATAAACAATCTTAAGAATGCTAACTGCTAGTTATCGCCAAGTAATTATGTAGAATACCTCCTAATTTATTTCCGCTTTTAAATTTTGAAATTTTTTGATGTTTATTATTTGGTCTTTATGTATACATAATTACTATACAAATCTTTTGCCTGTTTGCTAAAAGTACTTCTTGCTGCCGATGATAATCTCACCCCATTGGCGCTTGTGTGCAGCCTGTTATTTCAGGACAGTCTGGGCAACATCAGGAAGATTGATGCCTTAATGAAACTGATGACAAACTTAAAAATTTGATAAAGTCAGCGTTTGAAGATATTGGGAGATTGATTTATTCCAACTTAGTTGGTATTATGACTTTAACTGCAAACTATGCATATATCAGAACTCATTTATAAAGTTGATGGGCGGAGGTAATAGTTTATATCGTGTCCGGTTAAAGACTTATCATTAAAACTGCAAGGGGGCTATTAGCTAGGAGCAGGCAAAAAAAGGATTTTCAGGTTTTTGCACAGATGCGAAAATTATAGCTAATCAGCCGGACATGATACTTAGATATTTGCCAAAACCTATGCTTCAGTATGGGTTACAGATAATTCACTAAGTAAGAATAACAACGCAATAATATAACAACTATGAAAAAGCATTTTTTTGCCTTTTCACTGATAGCTTGTGCTGTCAGTGTTATTCTGCCAACTCAGGCATTCGCAGTTAAGCTATATGGTGCTGGTAGTTTGCGCGATAGTCTTACAGAAGTAGCTGAATCTTTTAACGAGAAATATGGGATTCCAGTAGAAACCCGATTTGGCCCGTCTGGTTTAACACGAGAATTTGTAGAACAAGAATTCTCCGAAACTGGAAAATCCGCGGATGTTTTTGCTAGTGCAGATATTGAGAACCCTCAGACATTGTTTGAAGAAGGTTTAAGTGAACCTGTAGTGAACTTCACTAGCAATCGCATGACTGCTGTTGTGAGATCGGGACTTGGTATCACATCAGATAATCTGTTAGATTTTTTGCTAAAACCTGAAATCAAGTTGGGAACCTCAACGCCTATAGCAGATCCATCTGGTAACTATGCATGGCAGATATTTGACAAGGCCGATCGCGTTAAACCTGGTAGCTCTCAAATTCTGAAGAATAAAGCTTTGCAATTAGTAGGTGGTAATCCTAATGCTCCTATAGTTCCTAATGGCAAAAATAATTTAGTCTACTTTCTAGAAGAAACAAAGCAAGCAGATATATTTTTATCTTATTACACCAGTGGTCAGACTGCCCAAGCAACAGCAGGTGGTGACAATCTGCAAATAGTAGAGTTACCCGATTACTTAGCAACGAAAGCTAATTATGGATTGACTACACTCAAAAATGCCGATCCCGATGGTGAAAAATTAGCTGAATATATCCTGTCACCAGAAGCGCAAGAAATTTTAGTAAAGTATGGATTTAGCGCACCCTCTACTTCTATTCCCGAACATCAGGGTACGGGTGGAATTTTACTAGCTGTAGTTGTAGCTTTAATCCTGAATAAAAAACCAGTATTACTCAAAAAGCAATTAATCAAATTAGACCAACATAGCTAGAAAAATTATTAAATATTTCTGATAATTTAAACTAAATATGGCTACTAATTTGCTGTTTTATCCACACACGGAATGCTTTAATTGTCGCATTTCTACCATTGGTTTTACTTAGCATAAAATATTCGGGAATCACTTGTTGAATGGGGAGATTAGTAAAAATAGAACTGGTATTTGATTCTAGATATTTCCCATCAGATAGTACGTTGATTTCCAACTTTCTTCCGTTCCATCGCCATAGTTCTGGTACTCTTAAAGCTTGATAATTATTGAAACGAGTGCGGGAGGTAATATCAATTTCAATAGCTAAATCTGGAGGCGGATCGGTTTCTAAATCTATTCTATCTTTGCCCCTAATTTTAGCTTCATTTTGGATATAGAAACAATCATCGGGTTCTACCCCAGCATCCATACTTTCTTTATCAAAAGTCGTAGAACCCAAACTCCAAAATTCCAGATCAAGCTCTTCTAATAAAACTTTTACCAAGTCGCCAATAATAACTTTAGCTACTTCATGCTCTGGCAATGGAGCCATTATTTCTAGCACCCCTTGACTGTAACCTATCCGTGAGCTGCGATTGTCTCCTAATTCTGCTAAAATGCGTTTGTATGCCGACCAGGAGACATCTTTAATCAACAACTGATGACCGGCTCTAACAATTAGTTGATTGAGTTCAAGTAACATAGCATTCCTGCTTTTATAAGAAGAATTCAGCATGAATTCTGTACGATTGGTTAATGAATATTGGTTAAAATCTCGTCCCTGGTGGGCGAAAACATTAAAATATTCAACAAGCTAAAACTCTATCCCTTTATGGGTAGAGTTTTCTGAATTCTGAATTCTGGATTCTGACTCCTGCTTTTTATTTTATGTGAGCAACGGTAACACCAGTGCCACCATCTGCTTGTTCTGCTGGTTCGTAGTTGTTCACTCTGGGATGCTGTTGCAAAAAGGCGTGAACTCCTTGTCGCAGTTTACCAGTACCGTACCCGTGAATAATCCAGATTGACCCTGTAGCTTCCGAAATGGCTTTATCTAAAATGTATTCGGCATCAGCTACTCGTTTACCACGCAAATCGATGGTATTTTTGGAAGTCCGAATTTCTGGGACAACTGGCGGTGGGGGAGTTACTGCTGCTGGGGTTGGTTTGGCTTTGACAACTGGTTCGGGTTTTTGACCATCTAGAGATTCTACATCTTCTAACTTCACATTCATCTTCATTAGCCCAAACCGAACGCTTAACTCGCCATCAGCATCAGGCGCGGCGATTACATCTGCTATTTGTCCCAATTTTGGAATGCGGACGCGATCGCCAATTTTCGGCATAAACCCAACTTTTGGTTTTGCTGGCGTTGCTGGCTGATATTGCTGGCCAATTTGATTCAAGGCATTGGTTGCTTGCTGTGCCTCTTGGGCTGTGGGCGTACCTTTCTGCAAACGGCGGATAACTTGGGCAATTTCACCTTTTGCTTGAGCGATCGCTTGTTGGACTGCTATTTCCTGGGAAGCCCGCAAACTGCTTTCCCTTTCCTCCAAACTTGCAGCTTTTGCAGATACTTCTTTATATAAACGTTCCGCTTGCTGCAACAAAACTTGGGCTTCCGCAGCTTTGGTTTCTTGGCGGCGGCGTTGCGCTTCTAACCCAGCAATCACCTGGTTAACTTCATCTGTAGCCTCTCCTACTTGGGTTTTCGCCTGTTGTACAACTTCTGGCTTCAATCCCAAGCGTAGGGCAATAGTTAAGGCATTAGAACGTCCCGGAATGCCCCACAACAGACGGTAAGTCGGCGACAAAGTACTTTCGTCAAATTCTACAGAGGCATTTTCAAACCGATCGTCTTCGTATTTCAGGGCTTTTAGTTCGCCGAAGTGAGTGGTAGCAATAGTTAGCTGGGCGTGGTTGGCTAGATATTCCAACAAGGCGATCGCTAAGGCACTACCTTCCACTGGATCGGTTCCTGCGCCGACTTCATCGAGTAAAACGAGTGCTGAGTTAGAAGTAGAAAGTTCCCCCTCTGCTCCTCTGCTCCTCTGCTCCTCGGTCACTGAGCGTTGGTCATTGAGCGTAGCCGAAATGAGCCGAAGTGCTGCTCCCCTGCTCCCCTGTTCCTCTACTTCCCCATTCCCCAATGCTTCTAAAATCCGACTAATGCGGCGGATGTGTCCAGAGAATGTGGATAAACTTTGCTGTAAGGATTGTTCATCGCCAATATCTGCCAGCACTTTATCAAACCAAGGTATTTCTACTGGTTCGCGGGCGGCGACAAATAAACCCACTTTGGCCATTAATGCAGCTAACCCCAAGGTTTTTAAGGTTACAGTTTTACCGCCAGTATTGGGCCCGGTAATTGTCACTACCCGAATTTGTGGACTGATCAACAAATCTACAGGAACTACTGGTTGCCCTTGTTCGTGCTGTTGCTGCCACACTAACAGAGGATGCCGTAAGTTCCGCAAGGTAATCATTTCCCTGTCTTCGCGCTGAATAAATCGCGGAGGGTTTGCTCCTAGCCAGAAACTATATCGCGATCTGGCGGTTGCTAGATCCAAAGTGGTAGCGATCGCTAACAACCTCTCCAAATCTGGTTTGACTGCGGCCACTTGTTCCGTCAAAATGCGGCGAATCGTTTCTTCTTCGGCTTGCTCTTTTCTAATGATTTGCCGCAGCTGGTTGCCTAGAGGCACTACGGAATTCGGTTCTACGTATAGCGTAGCACCACTGGTAGAGGTATCGTGAACAATACCAGGGATAGCATCTTTTTGCGGTGCTTTTACAGGAATGACAAAGCGATCGCTCCGTTGCGTAATCAGTTGTTCTTGAACTGCCCCAGATTTTGCCTGTAAAATATTTTGCAGCTTTTGGGTAATTTGGCTGCGTACTCGCCGCAAGTCTGTGCGAATTTCTCCCAGTTTTTGACTCGCGCGGTCAGTTACTTGGGCGCGTTCATCAATACATCGGTGAATTTCCTGTTCCAGTTCTGGATAAGTCCGCAAATCGGCAACTAAATCAGTCAGTATGGGCAAATCTTCCTGATTGTCAATGACACGGCGCAAATTTCTTGCACCAGCGAGGGTAGTGGCGATCGCTAACAGTTCATCTCCTGCCAAAATTCCACTGCGTTCGGCCCGTTCTAAGGAATCGCCAATGTCTTGAATTCCCTCAAATGACAGTCCCGTAGTCAGGCGACTTTCCAGTTGGTAGACTTCTTTGGTTTGCTCTAACAACTGTTCGCTTTGGGTCTGAGAATTGGGTATTTTCAGATAACGCGCAGCTGTCGCCCCTAGCTTAGTTGCCGCAAAGGTGGCAAGGTGCTGGCAGAGGCGATGCCATTCTAATAGTTCTAAGGTTTCAGATTGGATCAAGGTTTCAACATCTAATCTGAAATTATCGTAACAATTCTAGCTCCCAGATGGAGGAATTTTAAAGGAGAAAATTTTGCTTTAGTCAATAGTCAATCAATTTTGGATTTTAGTTCTGAATCCCTGGGTTGCGCCAACGCCGTCAGCCGACGCACCGGAAATATTGAAAATTTGTTTAATTGCAAGTCCTCTAAGCAAGAGTTATTTCTTGTGCCAAAACGTAAGGCTGGACGATGAGAGTATTAAATCGTTTACTACGGTCAAGATTCCATTCTCCTACTTGTACTGTAGTGGGTTTGGTAATTAATAGCTCATCAATCCACTGCTGCACTGATGGAATGTTATCGCTGGCGATCGCTACTCCAACATCCAGTATGTTTAACTCAGATGCCACCAAAATTACTGCATCTCGTTGTACATGAGGAATTAGCCACTCCCACTCTGCCTCATCCAAAATTTTTGTTAATTCCGCTCTTAAATCCGACATTATTTCCCAATTTGTCTTGTCTAACATTCTATTTTACATTAGATAGACCGCTTCTAAAATTTCAAATAATGTCCAAAAACTTATTTTCAGGCTAATAGCTTAAATCGCTTTAACCTAAATAATTGCAATATTTATATTCCGTTATATATGCTATTAGCAAAATACTTAATTAGCTGGCTGTCAGACTATTTTTGCTATATATTTATTAACAGACTATTGCTTTTTTAACTCATCATATAAAACTAATATTTAATTACGTGAAAAATCTCAGTATAATTGGAAAGCCTTCTTTCCTATTGCCTATTGCCTATTGACTATTGCCTATTACCTATTACCTGTCTACGCAAATCAGTTCCAAAATCAAAGCAAATTCCTATAACTAAACTTCTGCCTTCATTTCATCAATTTCAAATAAAGACACAATTACTCCAGCGATGGGAATAGATATAAAAACACCTAATAAACCTGCTACTTTAGCGCCTACTAACAAAGCAAAAAATATGACTACAGGATTAAGATTCAGCGCGCCTTGCATAATTCTGGGCGCAATCAAGTTATCTTGTATCTGTTGAAGGATAATACAAGCGATTAATACTTTCAATGCTAACCAAACACCTTGAGACAATACAAACAGAGTAATTGTGCTGACTCCTAATGTTGCTCCTATGCCAGGAATAATATCAACGACTCCAACTATTATCGACAAGATTAGAGCGAAAGGTACTTTTAATACTAAGAAAACTAAGAACGTTGAAATTGTTAAGAATGCGCTTAATAATAGCTGACCTCTAAAAAATCCTAAAAAAGACTTTTTGATTATATTTGTAAATCTATTTCGACGATGTTTCGGTACTATTTTTAAAATAAAATTCCACAGCTTGTCTCCATCTAATAGCATGAAGAAAGCCACAACTGCAATCAATATAAAAGTTACAAAATTCGTCATAAAACCTTGTAGAATAGCTAAACTAGTTACAAGAGTCGATACAGCTTGATTCCGCACTTGTTCTTCAATAAAGCTTAAATCTATCTGTGAGTTCCGGCTTCGCAAAAATTCTTCAACCCTCTCTAATAAAGGGGCTAAAGAATTTAAAAACCTAGTTATACTGTCAATTAATTGCTGTCCTTGAGATAAAACTGTTAAGCTCACGGTAATTATCACACTGCCAATAATCACAATACTCAGCAAGAAAACAACACCAACAGCTACACCGTGAGGCAAAAAACGCCGTAGCCATTGCACAGGATAGCTGAGTAAAAAAGCCAAAATTGCCGCAAATGTGAAAATAACAATGACTGCTTCAAAGTAAGCTAAAAGCTGTACGATTGCCCAACCAGAAGCAACTAAAAGCAAAAAGCGGACTAACGCCAGATTATTTAATCGCTCCCAAAAATTCTTGGCTTCAAAGCCGCTCATAATAATTTCTAATGGGCTTCGCCCCACTACGCTAACGTAATTTGTAATTCGTAATTAATATGTAAGAAAAGCTAGTAGTGTAGCGTGAGATAGTTGCCCATACTACAAGATGGATAATTTATTTGTTGGAAGTCCCTTAATTGATTGCTAAAGTGAATTGACTTTAAGATTAGAGAAACTTGATAGCGATCGCTACCTCCTTAAAGCATATATCTCTTGCTTGTCTAACTCATCTTCCTAAATCATGCATTTCGTTAATTACTGTGGCACACTTTTGTGTTAAGCTCTCTAATTCTTCTTTGTTACTGGAAATGGGAGCATCAATCAAGTTACCAATTCTCACAGTGATGGGAACTGCACGGGGTAGCGACGATCCTTTTTGTAAAATCTCCTCAGTACCCCAAACACTGACTGGTAGTATTGGGGCTTTTGCTTTCGCCGCTAGCAGTAATGCACCTCTTTTGGGGTCTGTAATTCGACCATCGGGGGTGCGAGTACCTTGCAAGAAAACACCGACAGCCCAACCTTTATTGAGATAATCTAGGGCGGCACGGATGGCATTGCGATCGGCATTTCCCCGGCTGACTGGGTAAGCGCCATACAATTTAATCGCTTGCGCCAAAACGGGGATATTAAATAACTCTTCCTTAGCCATGTACGCCACTGGACGACGTACACAATTAGAGACAATCGGTGGGTCAAAGTAACTAGCGTGATTACTCACTACCAGTAGCGGTCCTGATTTGGGAACATTTTCCGCACCATAAATTTGACCCCGAAAGTAAGCGTGAAGCATGGGACTGACGACTGACCATTTAAAGGCGTGGTAAAGTGCCAGACTGATAAACGGTTCGCGGTTTTTGTCCACAGAAGATAATACAAATCAAACTGAATTTAGCATAAGCGATCGCAACACCCAGATCAAATGCAAAAAAGCTATAGAGATGAATTGCTTCACTCATCTGGGAACACTAAATCTAGAAATCTTTAGAGTTCAGCAGTATAGTTAGCACTACAGTCAGTATTCCTGGATATAAAAAATTAAACAGACAAATCAGCAGCACTCTGGATATTTTTTAATATTAAGTCAGGGCTAATACGTTTAATTAAACCAGTTAGCACTTTACCAGGGCCAATTTCTATTACTTGCTGAATGCCGTTGACTGGTAATTGCAGACAAATTTCTCGCCATCTTACAGAGCCAGTCATTTGTTTGTTCAAGCGTTGCTTTAAAGTATTGGCATCAATAGACGGAATTGGTTCTACATTAGACAGCACTGGCACAGTCGCTGGCTGAAATTCTACAGATTCTAGAATATCTTGAAATTCGGTAGCTGCTGGTGCAATTAAATGTGAATGAAATGCTCCAGAAACTTTGAGGGGAACCGCACGCTTTGCTTTAACTTGAGTCATCACCGCTTGTACAGCCTCAGTCGTGCCTGAAATTACCACCTGAGCCGAACTATTATCATTTGCTATCACCACATCAGGCGTTTGAGCAATAATTTTTTCTAACTGTTCGCGGTCAAAGTTCATCAAAGCTGCCATCATCCCATCGATGGAACTATCCATAAGTTCTGCACGACGCTTCACCAGATATAAACCAGCCGACCATTCAAAGACACCTGCTATATAAAGAGCAGTATATTCTCCCAAACTGTGGCCAGCAACTAAATCTGGCTGGTGTCCTCGCTCTCGAAGCAGGTCAGCAAGAATGCTTTCGATCACATAAAGACTTGGTTGAGTATACAGCGTTTGTGATAACTTCTCTTCTTGAGTTTGACAAATTTCAGTTACAGACCAGCCCAAAATATCCTCAGCTTTGGCAAGCTTGTCTTTAGCGGACGGTATATCTAGTAAATCCATTCCCATTCCCAGCGTTTGGGAACCTTGTCCGGGAAACACCCATGCAGTTTTTGTCATTTGTCAATAGTCAGTGGTCATTGGTCATTTGTCATTGGTCATTTGTCATTCACAAAGGACAAATGACTAATAACTAATGACAAAATATTTATTTTCCCCATTGAAAGATTGCCGCTCCCCAGGTAAGACCGGCGCCAAAGCCGGATGTAGCAACGATGTCATTGGGTTTAATTTTACCTTGTCGTACTGCTTCATCTAAAGCTAAGGGGATGGAAGCGGCTGAAGTATTGCCATACTGGGCGAGATTACTGATAACTTTTTGTTCTGGGATATTCAGGCGTTGGGCAACGGCATCAATAATGCGCTGATTGGCTTGATGCAATATCAGCCAATCTATTTGATCAACGCTGAGGTTGGCTTGAAACAAGGCTTTATCAATTATTTCTGGCACTTTTTGAACAGCAAAGCGGTAGACTTCTTTGCCGTTCATCGTAATCGGTTGATAAGTGCCTTTGGTGATATTTACATCCGGGAGCAGTTCTTGGGAAACGCCTGTATAAGCAAGGTTGAGGTAATGGTTTTGAGTCCCATCACTTTTAAGTGCAAATCCTAATAAGCGATCGCTTTTGGCAGCCTGTAACACCACTGCCCCTGCTCCATCACCAAATAAAACACAAGTGCGCCGATCTTCCCAATCTACCCAACGAGACAGGATATCTGCCCCTATCAACAGTACATTTTTGTAGACACCTGTTCTAATATATTGGGCTGCTGTTACCAAACCAAACACAAAGCCAGAGCAGGCAGCCGTCAAGTCAAAGGCTACTGCGTTAGTAGCTCCCAATTGAGCTTGTACTTGACAGGCGCTACCAAACAAATCATCAGGGGTGGAAGTCGCTAGCAGAATCAGGTCTAGGTCTTCTGGTTTTATTCCTGATCCAGCGATCGCCTCAGTACTGGCGGCAGTAGCGAGTACACTCAAAGACTCAGATGGCAATGCTAATCGCCGTTGACGAATTCCGGTTCTTGTGGCAATCCACTCGTCTGATGTTTCAACTAGTTCACTCAATGTTTGGTTGTGCAGGGAAGTTGCTGGTACTGCCGAGCCGCTTCCGGTAATTGCTACGCCTAAGTTTTGCACTCCTAATCTCCCAAGCTATCAGCTTTTTGTCTTTTGTCCTTTGTCCTTTGTCCTTTGTCAGTTGTCCTTTACAAATGACCAATGACTAATACTTCGACTACGCCCTTCGACTACGCTCAGGACAAGCTCAGTACAAGTGACTAATGACTAACCGCTCTCGCGCTCTAGGATATATTGGGTCTGAATTCGTTGTATCACTTGGTTGTCAACAGCTTCTTTAGCCATGCGAATTGCATTGAATATTGAAGGAGCTTGTGAGCTACCGTGACCAATAAAACAGACTCCTGCCACGCCTAACAGCAATGCACCACCATGTTCTGCGTGATCCATTCGCTGCTTAATCCGCTTCAGGTTTGGTTTTAAGAGTGCTGAACCGATTTGACCGTGCAATCCTTGGGGCAATTCTTCTCGAAGAATTTGCAGAATTACTTCTCCAACTGCTTCGGCAAATTTTAATAATACATTGCCCACAAAGCCATCACAGACAATTACATCAAAGTGACCAGAAAGCACATCACGCCCTTCGGCATTGCCAATAAAATTAATTTGAGAATTTTCGCGTAGCAGTTGATGGGCACGGACTGCGGCATCATTGCCCTTAGAGTCTTCTTCACCGATATTCAGCAAACCTACCTTTGGCTCAGTTGTACCCAAGACATACTGACTGTAAGCCGATCCCATAACCCCAAACTGCTCTAAAAACTTGGGACGGCAATCTACATTCGCGCCGACATCAAGTACTAACACTGGCTTACCGGCAATAATCGTGGGAAAAACAGTCCCGATGGCTGGGCGGTCAATTCCCGGCAATCGTCCTAAGCGGAGCAAAGCTGATGCCATAGCTGCCCCAGAGTGACCCGCAGAAAATACCGCATCTGCCTTTTGCTGCTTGACTAAATCCATCGCTACGTTAATAGAAGCCTTACGTTTGCGTCTAACTGCATTTAAAGGCTCCTCATCCATAGCGATCGCTTCTTCAGCAGTCACGATCTCCACCTGCCCTAAACTTGTTTTTGATGGCAAGGCAGCTTCTATTTGTTGGGGATCACCAACCAACAATATATCTACACCCAATTCTTCTCTTGCTCGCAATGCGCCAGCAACGATTTCACCGGGTGCGTGATCCCCTCCCATTGCGTCAATTGCGATCCTTACGCGAGTCGATCCCATTGCTCACAGCTTCTAGAAACCTTACAAATTTTACCAGATGGCTTCACCGAAAAAGCTTAACTTTCTCACCGCCAAATTACTTCTGTTACTATTGCAACAATTTTTGCTGGCAAGCTCAAGATAGCACGAATTTGGGGATTGGGGATTGGGGATTGGGCACAAGAGGCAAAGGGGCAGAGGGGCAGAGGCGATGGGAAAGACTTACTGCAACTGCTCCCCTGCTCCCCTGCTCCTCGGTCACTGAGCGTAGCCGAAGTGCTGCTCCCCTGCTCCCTTACTCCCTACTCCCCAATTCCTAGCACCCAATCAACTAGCGTCCGAACGCCGTAGCCAGTTGCCCCGGCGCTGTTGTAGCCATTTTCTTTATCTGTCCACACTGGGCCAGCAATATCTATATGCGCCCAAGGGGTTTCTTTAACAAATTGCTTGAGGAAAAGGGCTGCGGTAATTGCACCACCTGGACGCGGCCCTGTATTTTTCATGTCCGCTATACCTGACTTTAACCCTTCAAAATATTTTTCTTCCATTGGCATCCGCCAAATCTTTTCTCCTGAAGTTTGGGCAGCTTTTTCGATCTGGGAAGCAACACCATCATCGGGAGTGTACAAACCAGCAATATCGTCACCCAAGGCAATGACGTTGGCACCAGTCAGGGTGGCTAAATCAACGATCGCATCTAATCCCAATTTTTCGGCATACACCAAGGCATCTGCTAAGGTCAAACGTCCTTCTGCATCGGTGTTGTTCACTTCGATTGTTTTGCCGTTTGATGCTGTGAGAATGTCTCCAGGGTGCATGGCATGACCGCTAATCATGTTTTCGGTTACTGCGGAGATGAAGTGAACTTCCGAATCCGGCTTAATTTGAGCAATTGCTTTTGCTGCGCCGAAGGTAGCAGCTGCACCCCCCATATCCATCTTCATGGTTTCGATGCCGCTACCTGCACCTTTAATGTTGAGTCCGCCGGAATCGAAGGTTACACCTTTACCAATAATTGCTAATTTCTTTTTGGGTGTACCTTCTGGCTTGTAAGTTAGGTGAATGAATTTCGGTGGCAAATCGGAAGCTTGGGCTACTCCTAAAAATGCACCCATACCCAACTTTTCACAGTCTTCTCGTTCTAGAATTTCCAGTTGTAAACCGTATTCTTTGGCAATCGCTTGAGCTGTTTCCGCTAAAGTAATTGGTGTTACCGCGTTGGCTGGTGCTGCGACTAATTGCCGTGCCAAATTTACCCCGGAAACAATTTGATGAGCGCGGGTGATTGCAGCTTCTTGCCCGCCGAATCCTAGTAAATCTACGGTTTCTATTTGTGAACCTTTATCTTCTGGTTCGGATTTAAAGCGAATATCTTGGTAAAGTGCTAATTCCACACCTTCTGCGATCGCTTGGGCACTGGCAGCTGGATCGTTGTTCCATAATGGAAAACTAAATCCGAGAGTTTTGCTTTTTTGCTTTTTTCCTACCCTGGCTACAGCCGCAGCAGCGCGGCGCAGAGTATCTAGTTTTAGTGCATCTGGTTTGCCTAAACCTACCAAAATCAATTTCCGCACTGGGCTACCAGCATTTACACGGGTGAAAATTGTAGTGTTGGCTTTACCTTTAAATTCTTCTTCGGTAATCAGTTCTTTTAAAACCCCAGAAAACTTTTGATCTAAAGTAGCTAGTTCTCCGGTTAACTCTACTGCATCTTCAAATAATCCAATTGCCAAACTATCGCCTGCCCACTCTAGCAAAGGCTTATCACTAGGTTGAATTGTCATTTTGGGATTTTGTGTAAATATTCCTTCCTGTACCAGTATTGCTCAAAATTCTGGTTTCATGGTGAGAGGAGTGGGTATTGGGTATGGTGGAAAAGGGGTCAATAGCTATAATTTAGCCAATTGGTATAAATATAGGAATCTGGTTTGATTACTGAAATCACTTGGCTTAGTAGGCAATAGGCAAAAGGCAATAGGCAAGAGGATTTTAGAAGATTAAG